>NZ_CP130738.1:1279000-1918500 GCF_030553095.1 Zobellia laminariae
TACTAGTGAGTTTAAGTCTACTTAGCAAAGTATACATACAGTGCAATAACTATAAAACAGATAACAATACCTACTTGCTTCACGTACTTGTAAGGTTCTATAGATACTTGTTTTGTATACTCAAGTTCAAATGGTTCTTCGTTCGGTCTTATTTTACCTATGATAAGCATAATAGATGCGTTAACCACGAATAGAATTGCCATTACATGTATGAAGTGTGGATATGCTTCTGCCTTCACTAACGCCAATGCTTCAGGATCAGTTAAACCTGCCGCGGCAGCTTCTTCCAGAGCACCATTAACAAACAAAGGCTGTAAGTAAAACTGACTGAAACAGTACAGTACAACACCGGCTATAATCCCGATTTTAGCGGCAATTGCAGGAACACGCTTAGTAAGATATCCTACTACAATTATGGTAAATATAGGAATGGTATAAATACCGTTTAACTCCTGCAAATAAGCAAAAAGGCTACCTGCATTAGATATTAATGGAGCAATAAGCATAGCCCCAACTGCTAAAACAATACCAAAAATCTTACCATACTTTACTACCGTTTGCTCTGTAGCTTCTGGGTTTATATGCTGCTTGTAAACATCCAAGCCAAACAATGTAACAGAACTGTTCAATACACTATTAAAAGAACTTAAAATTGCTCCAAAAAGTACGGCTACAAAAAAGCCGACCAAATATTTAGGCAATACGGCATTTACCAAAGCAGGATACGCCTGATCAGGCATTTCTAATCCTCCTTGAAAATAATGAAAAGCAATAATACCAGGCAGAACCACAATTAACGGCCCTAAAATCTTAATAAAAGAAGCTAGTAACAATCCTTTCTGACCTTCTGCCAAGTTCTTAGCTCCCAATGCTCTTTGTATAATTTGTTGGTTGGTACCCCAGTAAAACAAATTAATTAACATCATACCTGTAAACAGGGTAGAAAATGGGACACTGTTGGTAATCTCACCAGTAGAATCGAACTTATCAGGGTTAGCTTGATAAAGAACATCTAGTCCTCCAAAAACACTTCCATCACCAATGGCCATAAGTCCAAAAATAGGTATCAGAAGTCCACCTATCAGAAGCCCAACAGCATTTATAGTATCAGAAACAGCAACAGCCTTCAATCCACCGAATACGGCATATATAGAACCAATGATTCCAATACCCCAAATACTCATGTTTAAGGCCGTACTATCAGAAACACCTAACATAGTGGGCAAATCAAACATGGTACTGATTGCAAGCGCTCCAGAATAAAGAATAGTTGGTAACAACACCACTACATAACCTGTTAGGAACAAGACAGAGGTAAGGGTTTTTGTTGTAACATCATACCTATCCTTAAGAAATTGGGGGACCGTTGTGATACCTCCTTTTAAATACCTAGGCAGCAAGAAAATAGCGGTAACTACCATAGCGATAGCAGCAAGTGTTTCCAGGCCATCACCACAATACCTTCTGTATATGATTGTCCGTTAAGACCAACAATCTGTTCCGTAGAGAGGTTTGTCAATAATAAAGATCCCGCAATTACCCCTGCAGTAAGGCTTCTTCCTCCTAAAAAATATCCATCAGAAGAACTTTCATCTGTTGATCGCGTTGCAAAATAAGATATTATGGCCACCAGAGCGGTAAAGCCTACAAAAGACAAAATTCCTATCATTATGTGTTGGTTTGATATTTCGGCTAAATATATTGGATTATTTGCGAAAAACTTAAGGATTTACTGACAATATATTCGATATCACATATGACAACAAAATAAGGTGAAATTTCACAGCCTTGTAATTTTCTATACCTCTGAGCTTTGGTTATCTTGCAAGTGATTTTGACCATGAAAAAAGTACTGGGTTTTATTTGGGTTTGGGCGCTGTCCTTTTTAATGAATTCCTGCTCAGAAGAAAAGCAGGAAACCCCTACCCTATTTCAAAAAATTGAAGCCTCAGACACGGGAATATCCTTTAAAAACTCTCTTAAAAATACTCCTGAACTTAACATTCTTAACTACCTCTACTACTATAACGGAGCTGGGGTTGCCGCAGCAGATTTTAACAACGACGGACTAGTAGACCTTTATTTTACGGCCAATGAAGGTGCAGACCATTTTTATGTAAATAAGGGCGACTTAAAGTTCAAGGAAACAAGTTTAAAATCAGGCTTGAATAATACTGAAGGTTGGACTACCGGCGTAACCCACGTAGACATAAACAATGACGGCCTTCTAGATTTATACATTTGCAAAGTAAGTAATTATAAGCATCTGAAAGGTTCAAATTTACTTTATGTAAACCAAGGGAACGACAAAGATGAAAACCCCATTTTTAAGGAAGAATCAAAAAAATACGGTCTTGACTTTTCAGGGTTTTCTACACAGGCTGCATTTTTTGATTATGACTTGGATGGTGATTTGGACCTATTTCTTCTTAATCATTCAGTCTACCCTAACCGAACCTATGGTAAGGGAAATAAAAGAAAGATAGTAAATACCTTATCGGGTGACCGACTTTACAAAAATGAAAACGGGAAATTTATTGACGTTTCTACTGAAGCCAATATTTTTCAAGGGGAGATTGGATATGGCCTTGGACTAGGAGTAAGTGACGTTAATAATGATGGCTACCCAGATATTTATGTGGGCAATGACTTTTTTGAAAATGACTACCTCTACATCAATCAAAAAAACGGAACTTTTAAAGATATCATTTCAACCAATCAAAATAAATTAGGGCATACTTCCCATTTCTCAATGGGCAACGATTTGGCAGATATCAATAACGATGGTCTGACTGATATTGTTTCCCTAGATATGCTTCCAGAAAATCTTGAAACGTACAAAACATCTGGCCTAGAATTCCCTTATCCCACGTATCAAAACTATTTGCGTAACGGCTACGCACCACAATACATGCAGAATACGCTCCACCTAAACTTGGGCAACAACAACTTTGGGGAAATAGCACATCTAGCAGGTATTTCGGCTACGGAATGGTCCTGGGAGCACTTCTGGCAGATTATGATAATGATGGATTGAAAGACCTTTTTGTTTCAAACGGAATTAAAGGCGCTACCAATGACATGGACTTCATAAATTTCATTGCTAACGACAATATTCAAAAACGTATTGAACAAGGCATGACCAAAGAAGACATGACATTTATAGATGAGATGCCCAACAAAAAAGTTCCCAATTATTTTTTTAAGAATAAGGGTGATTTGACTTTTGAAAACGTTTCGGAAAAATGGTCTGACGAACAGAACAGTTATAGCAACGGCAGTATTTATGCGGACCTTGACAACGATGGCGACTTAGATATTGTAGTAAATAACGTTGACCAAGAGGCTTTTGTTCTAGAAAACACTAGTAATTCTACCACTAAAAACCATTTCCTCAAAATCGATTTTAAAGGAGGTAAAAACAATCCTTTTGGAATAGGGGCTAAAGTCATCGCCTATGGCAAAAATACACATGTAAGTGCAGAAAACTTTGTAACCAGGTTACTTATCAGCCGTACCTCCACAACTACATTTAGGTATTGGTAGAGACTCAGTTCTGGATTCCTTAAAAATTATCTGGCCTTATGGAAGATTTCAAACTTTACGGACCGTTCATACCAATCAAAAACTAACTTGTAATATCTCTAAAGCGAGTGGTAATTTCTATCAAAACTCAGAAGAATTTACTCCTTCAATATTAAATAACTCTCCAGATATTCTTGGTTTTTTCCATAAAGATAGCCCGACTCTTGAATTTAACCGAAGTCCTTTGGTTCCTTTTGCGAATACTAATGAAGGGCCTGACCTTTTGATTACCGATATTAATGCAGATGGTTTAGAGGATATTTTAATTGGAGGAGCAAAAGGCCAAGCTTCCGCTTTATTCGTTCAGCAAAAAGAAGGAAATTTTATACCAACACAGACGGCTCTTTTTGAAGAAGATAAAATTAATGAAGATGTTTCTCAAGTCTTTTTTGATGCGGATGGAGACGGTGATCAAGATTTAATTATTGTTAGTGGCGGAAATGAATTCAAATCAGGCAAAGCATTGCAACCTCGTTTTTACCGAAATGAAACTGGTACTTTACAAAAAGAGAAAGAGCAGTTTGCTACAATTAATGTAAATGCTTCAAAAGTTGGCACTATAGATTTTGATAATGATGGTGATGAAGATATCCTGATTTCTTCTGATCAAATTCCACATCAATTCGGAACCACCCCTCTGCAATACATATTTAAAAATGATGGTACCGGAAATTTTAAAGATGTATCCGAAACTTTTGGAAAAGCATTCCGAGAAATAGGAAATGTAAAAGACTTTATCTGGAAAGATTTGAATAGTAATGGTTTTCAAGACCTTATTGTAGTAGGCCATTGGATGCCTATAACTATATTTTACAATGATGGTAAATCATTACAACTTCAAGATAACCCCACATTGGAAAATACAAATGGATGGTGGAATACAATTGTTGCCGATGATTTTGACAATGATGGCGATATTGATTTTGTTGTCGGAAACTGGGGCCTGAACAGCAAGTTCAACGCATCAATATCTGAACCCATTACACTTTATAGTACTGATTTTGACAACAACGGAGACATAGATCCTATTGTCACCCATTTTCAACAACATAAAGAAACTCCGTTTGCTTCAAAAGACGAATTAGTTAAGCAACTACCCTATTTAAATAAGCAATTCTTATCGTACAAAGACTTTGCTCAAGCGTCGATTTTTCAACTGTTCTCAAAAGAAAAATTGACAAAATCTAGCCAAAAAAGATCTATGAATTGCGAAGTTCATTTTACGAAAACGATGGAGTTGGTAATTTTACTATAAAACCTCTCCCAACTATTGCACAAGCTTCTACAATTCATGATATTGCAGTAGAAGACTTTGACAATGATGGATTTAAAGACCTTTTAATCGTAGGTAATACAACTGAAATCAGCACACAATTGGGAAGATTAGATGCTTCACATGGTCTAATTTTACGCAATACCAAAGAGGGTGGTTTTGAGTGGTTAAGCAACCAAAAATTTGATGTTTAGGTTCAGCAAGAAACATTGCCAAAATCAAAATAAAAGACAAAGATTTCTATGTCATTGGAATGAACAATGATGTCCCCATTTTCTTATCAAAAAAAAGTAACGAATAGTATGCAATCAATAACCAAAAAGGTTTTTAATGGCTCCGTTTGGGCATTTGTTTTTATGATGGCCCTTATGGTTTCATGCAATTCTGAAACCAAGGAAGAGACTCCTGTAGCCCCAAAAAAAAGAAACTCTTTTCAGCATGCTTTCTGCAGATGAAACGGGTATTGATTTTATCAATTCTGTTAAGAATGAAAAGAATTTCAACATTTTTAAATACCGTAACTTTTACAACGGTGGTGGCGTAGCCATTGGAGATATTAATAATGATGGCTTGGCAGACATTTACCTTTCGGCCAATATGGGCCCAAACAAACTTTATCTCAATAAAGGTGATTTTAAATTTGAAGATATATCGGAAAAAGCCGGTGTTGTAGGTAACAAGCCGTGGTCTACAGGAGTAGTAATGGCCGATATTAATGCTGACGGATTTTTAGATATCTACGTCAGTAATGCCGGAAATATGGAAGGCAACAACCATGACAACGACCTTTATATAAATAACGGAGACCTAACTTTTACTGAAAAAGCAAAGGAATTCAATCTTGCGGAAACGGGTTTTTCAACACACGCATCCTTTTTTGATTATGACAAAGATGGTGATTATGGATGCCTATATTTTAAATAACAGTAACATACCAGTAAGTAGTTTGGGATATGCGGAACAACGTAGCGTTCGTGCTCAAGACTGGGAAGGTGTACCTCATATCTTTAGAGGAGTAGGCGATATGCTTTTACGTAATGACAACGGTAAATTTACTGACGTAAGCGAAAAGGCAGGTATTTATGGTAGCCTAATAGGATTTGGGCTTGGCGTTATGGTAAGTGACATTAACGGAGATCTTTGGCCGGATATCTACGTTTCCAACGATTTTTATGAGCGGGATTACCTCTACATCAATCAAAAGGATGGCACTTTTAAAGAAGAGATAAAAGAGTGGACCTCTCACCTATCACTCTCTGCAATGGGGATAGATATGGCAGACATTAACAATGATGGTAATGCAGATATCTTTATTACTGATATGCTACCAGAGGGAGACCAACGGGTAAAATCTGTAATGGAGTTTGAAGGCTACAATGTTTTCAGGTTAAAACAGAGCAAAGATTTTTATCAGCAATACATTCAAAACACCTTGCAACTCAATAATGGCAATGGTTCTTTTTCCGAAATAGCATTTCATAGTGGTGTTGCAAAAACGGACTGGAGTTGGGCAGGACTTCTTTTTGATATGGATAATGACGGGCTTCGCGATATATATATCACTAATGGTGTAAATCACGACCTTACCGATTTAGATTTTGTTGATTTCTTTGCAAATGAGATTATTCAGAAAATGGCTTTAACCGGCAAGAAAGAATCGATAGATTCTATTATCAATAAAATGCCTATTGCTCCTCAACCCAATTATGCCTATCGTAACAACGGTGACATCACTTTTGATAATGCGGCAGCAGACTGGGGTTTTGAAATACCCAGCCTATCTAACGGTGCGGCTTATGGTGACCTTGATAATGACGGTGATTTAGATTTAGTAGTTAATAATGTAAACATGCAGTCATTCATCTATAAAAACAAGACTAATGAATTGACCGACAATCATTATATAAAATTAAAATTTGAAGGTCAAGGTCAGAACCCATTTGCGGTGGGAGCCAGTATTAAAATGTACTACAAAGACCAAATCGTTTTGCAAGAACTGATTCCCTCACGAGGCTTTCAATCTTCCGTAGATTATGTGATGGATATTGGTTTGGGCGAGACCACAACTGTAGATTCTCTTCGGGTTATTTGGCCTGATGATTATACACAGAAACTAGAGAACGTTTCCGCTGATCAGCTTTTAACTTTAAAAAGATCAGACGCCACAGAAAAATACGTTCCACAAAAGCAATCGAATAAGAAGACATTACTAACCGAAATTACTAGTCAAAAATTGGCTTCGCATAAAGAAGACACCTATCAAGATTTTGATTACGAGGGGTTAATTTCTAAACTCATATCACAAGAAGGCCCAGCCTTAGCAGTGGGTGATATAAATGGTGATGGCAATGAAGATATCTTCCTTGGAGGAGCAGACGGCCAAGCCGGCATATTATATACTCATTCAGGAAACGGGAAACTGACGAAAAAACCACTAAACTTTGATATCGACTTTGAAGATACCGCAGCGGCATTTTTTGATGCAGATGGTGATGGCGACCAAGATTTAGTTGTTGGTACTGGCGGTAATCGAATCAACCAAGAAAACACTTATAAACCGCGATTGTATCTTAATGATGGTAAAGGTAATTTCAGTAAATCTGAAGAAGAGCTGCCTTCCGCCTTTAAAAACATTTCAGTTATTTCACCTTACGATTTTGATCAGGATGGAGATATTGATTTATTTGTAGGTTCTAGAAGTGTTGTGGGTACTTACGGTGTTGACCCTGACCACTTGTTTTTAGAAAACCAAGGAAACGGTAAATTTATAGATGCAACCGAAAGACTAGCATACGACCTGAAAGATGCAGGCATGATTACTGATGCCGTTTGGGCCGATATAGATGGTGATGACAAAAAGGACTTACTAACGGTATCTGAATGGGGACGACCTAATATCTATAAAAATTCTGGTAAACGATTAGGCAGACTACCAACGACTCTTGACAGCCTATATGGCTGGTGGAATACGGTAGAAGCTGTGGATTTAGATAATGATGGCGATATGGATTTGGTATTGGGTAACCAAGGCACAAATGTTCCTTATGAAGCCGATGAAGAACATCCTATGAAATTATGGATCAATGATTATGATAACAATGGCACCTTGGAACAAATCACTACGCGTGGGTTTGACGGAAAGGATTATCCCATACATCAGAAAAAAGAATTGACCGGGCAAATTGTATCGTTAAAGAAGCAAAGTTTAAAAGCTTCCGAGTACGCTAAAAAGACAATAAACGAACTCTTCCCTAAAGAAATATTTGATCGTAGTATAGTTAAGGTAGCCAATACAATGTCATCCGTAATTGCCATAAATGAAGGCGGCGGGAAATTCACTATTAAAAAATTACCTACTCGCGTTCAACTTTCGTGCGTTTGTGGTATTAGTTGCGCAGACGTCAATAAAGATGGTAACCTAGATTTAATTATGGCTGGGAACAATTTTGAATTTAAGCCTCAATACTCACGTTTGGATGGTAGCTATGGAAATGTTCTTTTAGGTGACGGAAACCTCAACTTTAAATGGCAAGATTATAATACTAGTGGATTTTTTATTAAAAATGAGGTTAAACACCTGAAACAATTTAAAGACAAGAATGGCAAAATCTATCTTATTGCAGCCATAAATAATAGCATACCAAAAATTTATGCACTAGACTAAATACCATTTCAAAAGCAACAACTTCAAAGAAAAAATATACTACCTGTGCATTTTAATTACACTAATATTTGTTTATGCCTTGCGCTCCTAATCGTTACCGCTTGCGGTGATCAACAAGGCTCACTTTTTAGCAATCCTCCTGCTTCAGAAACAGGTATCACGTTTAAGAATACCCTTACTGAAACCAATGACCTAAATATTTTAGACTACCTCTATTTCTATAATGGCGGTGGCGTGGCTATTGGAGATATAGATAACGACGGGCTACCTGATATTTTCTTTTCTGGTAATCAAGTGAAGAACAAACTGTACCGCAACAAAGGCAACCTTCAATTTGAAGATATTAGTAAAACTGCGGGTATTGAAGGTAACAGCACATGGAACACCGGCTCAGTAATGGGTGACATAAACGGAGACGGGCTTTTGGATATCTATGTTTGTGCCGTGGTGGGCATTAATGGCTTTAACGGTTATAACGAACTGTTTTTAAATAATGGAGATGGCTCATTTACCGAAAGTGCAGCCAAATACGGCCTGGATTTTGACTCGTACAGTTCTAATGCCGCCTTCCTTGATTTTGATATGGATGGCGATTTAGACATGTATCTTCTGAATCATGCCGTACATACCCAAGAATCTTTTGGTAAAGCAGATTTACGCCTGAAACGTAACTATCAAACAGGAGACAAACTATTTCGTAACGATGGAGACAAGTTTACTGATGTAAGTGAAGCTGCTGGCATATATGGTGGCGTAAACGGATACGGATTAGGATTGGCAGTTTCCGATTTTAACCAAGATGGTTATCCTGATATTTACGTAGGTAATGATTTTCATGAAGATGATTATTATTATCTAAACAATGGCGACGGTACTTTCACCGAGAGCTCAAAGCAGTTTTTTGGTCATACTTCCCGCTTTTCCATGGGTAATGATGTTGCGGACATTAACCATGACGGTTGGCCAGATTTGATTTCTTTAGATATGCTACCGCAGGATGAAAACGTACTAAAATCGTCTGAAGGGGATGATAATGTGCAAACCCAAAGATTACGTACAGAACGGTATGGCTACGGATATCAGTTTACTAGAAACATGTTGAACATTAATCAGCAAAACAGCACTTATCTAGAAACGGCACTTATGAGTGGTGTAGCTGCTACAGATTGGAGCTGGAGCGCTCTTTTTGGCGATTATGACCAAGATGGTGAGCAAGACCTATTTATCTCTAACGGCATACCTAAAAGGCCGAACGACCTTGATTTTATCAATTTTGTGAGTAGTGAGCAGATTCAGAATAAGATGAACAACACCAAGCTTATGGATCAGCAAGCTTTGGACAAAATGCCTACCGGAAATATCCATAATTATGTTTTTAAAGGTTCGGAAGATTTGATGTTCAAAGACGAATCTGGCAAATGGATATCAAAAGATACCTTGGTTTCTGGAGCTACGGCCATGGGCGACCTTGATAATGATGGCGACTTGGACCTAGTTACTAACAACCTTAATGGTACGGCAGCGCTATACATCAACAAAACAAATAATAAATCAAACTATCTCAAATTAAAAATTCAATACAAAGACAAAAACACATTTGGCCTAGGAACCAAGGCCTTCTCCTATGCAAAAGGTAAATTACAATATAAAGAACTGTATACGGTTAGAGGTTTTCAGGCTTCTTCGGAACCCATAATTCATTTTGGATATGGAGAAATAACTCAAGTAGACTCCATAAAAGTGGTTTGGCCCGATGGCTCTTATCAGACACTTAGAGATGTCGCTACTAACCAAACAGTAATTGTAAATCCAGAGAATACAGCAAAGTTTGACTATACTAGTTTGCTGCCCCATCAAAAACCAATATTTGAAAAGACTGAAAATAATTTAGGAATCAACTTTAATCATATTGAAGACAATTACACAGATTTCAATCGTCAAAAACTTATTCCTTATCAGATATCGGACCGCGGACCTGCCACGGCCATTGGCGATTTAAATCATGACGGCAAGGATGACGTTTTCTTTGGAGGTTCAAAATACATTCCTTCACAAATCTATGTGCAAAATGATTCTGCATTCGCACCTTTTCATATCCCTCAAATAGCTAAAGATTCTATCAAAGAAGATGTGGCAGCAGTAATTTCAGATTTTAATTCGGATGGAAAGAACGACTTAATAATTGGCGCAGGCGGAGGTGACTTTTACAACAAAATGACAGCCTTACTAGACTCCTATTATATTCAAAAAAATAGCGAATTTGATCCTGCTAATTTACCAGAGAGCTTTCAAAACACTTCCGTTATAGCTCCCTTTGATTTTGATGAAGATGGAGACCTAGATCTGTTCATTGGTGGTCAGTCTATTTCAAATGATTTCGGAAAAATGCCGCAGTCTGTATTACTTACAAATAACAATGGCACCTTTTCAAATAAAAACGAAGATGCACTTAGTGACCTTGGTATGGTTACCGATGCCATTTGGACCGATTTTGATAGCGACGGCACAAAAGACCTAATTGTTATTGGTGAATGGATGTCACCTACTTTTTTTAAGAATACTAAAGGCCAACTTAGCAAAGTTGATGTTGTTCAGAAAGACCTAAATGGACTCTGGCAAAGCATCGTTCCATTTGATATAGATCATGATGGAGATACAGATTACCTGCTTGGTAATTGGGGCACCAACACCAAGTTTAAAGCATCTGCGGAGCATCCTATGAAAATGTACTACGGCGATTTTGATGAAAACAGACAGACAGAAACTATAACTACTATTGAGAAAGAAGGCAAATACTATCCAATAGAAGGCTTAGACGGACTTACATCTCAACTGGTTTTTCTTAAAAAGAAATTCAACACATACGCTTCCTTCGCTGGTTCTTCAATAGAACAAATTCTTGATAAGGATGTCTTAGAAAAAGCTGAAATCCTAAAAGTTCAGGAACTACGTTCAGGGTATTTAAAAAATGAAAATGGGAGTTACAGTTTTGTACCTTTTCACAACAAACTACAGGTTTCGCCTATTATGACCATGCTCTCATACGATTTTGATAGCGATGGAAAAGAAGAAGTTTTGGCAGCCGGAAACTATTTTGGTGTTAAACCTTATCACGGCAGGTTCGATTCTTTTGGAGGGGCCTTGATTAAAGGTGAAAATAATGTAATTTTAAGCGCTCAAATAGGTCTAGACCTAAGCCAAAAGTCAGTTAGACATTTAAACATTTTGGATCTAAAAGGAGAAAAGCACCTCTTGGTAACTTTAAATAATGCCAGTACACAAGTCTACAGACTGAATAGAAAATAAAGAACAAATGAACAAGATTATTACCGCATTACTATCGCTTATTTTTGCGATTTCCTGTAAAGCCCCACAAAAAGAAGAGCCTATAACCATTACCCCAGAAGACCTTGATGCTTCTATAAACCAGGTAACGGATATTATGATTCATGATATATTTTCTCCTCCTGTAGCCAGTAGAATTTTTGCTTATCCAAATATTGCTGCTTATGAAATAGTTGCTATGGCAGACGAGAACTATACTTCTTTGGCCGGACAACTTAACGGTCTTACAGCCATTCCTTCACCAAGCACCATTGATACCGTAAACTATGACCTTGCCGCCATGGTTGCCCATATGGAGCTTAGCAAGAGATTAATATTTTCAGAAGACCGCATGGAGATGCTGCGCGATAGCCTTTATACTATTTGGGAAGGCAAGAACCCTGTTTTATTTACCAGTTCAAAAGAATATGGCCTGCAAGTGGCGGATCATATAGCTGCTTGGATGAAAGAGGACAACTATGCGCAAACGCGTACGATGCCAAAATTTACGGTAGATGCAGATGATGAAACAAGATGGCAGCCTACACCACCCGCATATATGGATGGTATTGAACCCCATTGGAATAAAATAAGGACTTTTGTTATTGATTCTGCTGCTCAGTTCAAACCAATTCCACCTCCAGCATTTTCACTTGAGAAAGATTCGCCTTTCTTTAAAGAACTTAAAGAAGTTTACGACATCAGTAATAGAATTACCGAAGAAGGTGACACTTCCGAAGAAATTCAAATCGCTCAATTTTGGGATTGCAATCCTTATGTTTCGGTTACTCGCGGCCATTTGATGTTCGCTACCAAGAAAATTACACCATAAGGTGCACACTGGATGGGAATAGCAAAAATTGCAGCACGTAAAACCAATAGTGATTTCCACAAAGCTTTGTACGCTTATACCAAAGCATCCGTTGCTATGGCAGACGCTTTTATCAGCTGTTGGGACGAGAAATACAGAAGTAACCTTATTCGCCCAGAAACATTAATCAACCAACATATAAATGATAGCTGGAAGCCTGTTTTGCAAACACCACCATTTCCAGAGTATACCAGTGGACACAGTGTTGTTTCAGGAGCTGCATCCGTAGCGCTAACAGATGTGTTTGGTGATGACTTTGCCTTTGATGACGATACGGAAACACCTTATGGATTACCCATTCGTAGTTTTACTTCGTTTAAGCAAGCAGCAGACGAGGCAGCAATTAGCCGTATGTACGGAGGCATTCACTACCGATCTGCTATAGAAGTAGGTGTAAAACAAGGAAGGGACCTCGGCAAGTTTGTAGTTGACAACCTTAATATGGCAAAAAAATAAAGCAACAGCTCAAAACTAAGCTTCATGTCCAAAAAAATTGCGCTAGTCGCATCCGCTCTTTTAGTAGTGGGGCTTATATGGTATCTTTTTATCATGCCTCAAGATTATATAGTTCGGTTCCGAACTAAGGCATCATCAGGTACGGTAAATCAAATTGTCAAGTTTTGGTCGAGCCAAAAAGGTCATGCTAATTTTCAAGAGCAAAAGAGCCTATCTGATTTTACTAGTACAATTGTTCTAAACGACACGACCCTTTCTTTTAATTGGAAGATTGCACCATTGAACGATTCTATTTCGCAAGTAAAAGTGTACGTTACAGATAGCGAGAACAGCTTAAAGAACAGAATTCTCCTCCCTTTTTCAGACACTGATTTTGAAAAACGCTCAAAAAGTACGGTAAAGGAGGTTTACACGCTTCTAAAAAGCCATCTTTCTAATTTCAAAACAACAATTGTTGGCGAAGCCATTATTCCTAAAAAGTACTGCGCATGTGTTCCTTTAAAGAATACGCAATTAGAAAAGGTAAAAGGAATGATGAATCACTACTCGCAATTAAGTGGTTTTATGGCTAAAAATAGTATTGAACTTGATGGACGTCCTTTAGTAGAAGTAGAACATTGGAACACACAAAATGATAGTATTGCCTATAATTTTTGTTTTCCTATAATTAAAACAGATAGCCTTCCTAAAGCCGAAGGATTTGTCTACAAAGAAATTAAAGAAAGAAAAGCCATCAAAGCGGTATATAATGGTAACTATTTAACTTCTGACCGTGCGTGGTACGCATTGCTTGATTACGCCGATAAAAACGGAATTAGAGTTACAAAAGAGCCCTTAGAAATCTTTCACACCAACCCAAATATGGGCGGAAATGAATTAGAGTGGGAAGCCGAAATTTTTATGCCGATACAAGCACAAAAATCGGAATAGAACTTACCTTTGTATTCATTAAAACGCATTCTAATGAAATCAATGGCAAAAAAATTTCGCTTAAAGTTGTAGTCCTATTTCTTTTCTACAGCTGTGCAAATCACGGTCAACTAACTTATGTGACTGTACTACCAAAAAGCCTTAAAGAGAATTCCGGCATAGCCACTTTCACTAAGGATTCCGCTTGGTTTATAGAAGACAGTGGTAATGATGATGTCATTACCCAAGTAGATTATGAAGGAAATGTACTAAGGGAACTAAAAGTAAAAAACGCCAAAAACCACGATTGGGAAGATCTTACGGAAGACAAGAAAGGTAACTTATATATTGGTGATTTTGGCAATAATGAAAGTGATCGAAAAAATCTTGTTATTTATAAACTTCCCAACCCAGAATTAGAAAGCGGAGACCACATCACTGCAGAAAAGATAACTTTTAAATACCCAGAGCAAAAACATTTTCCTCCTAAAAAAAGCGAGCGACTTTACGACGCTGAGGCCTTTTTTCACTACAATAATTACCTCTATATTTTCACCAAAAACAGAGCAAACCCTTTTACTGGTGTTTCTCTTATTTATAGAGTTCCTGATACCAAAGGAGATTACGATGCAGAGTACCTAGGCAAGTTAACTATGTGTGACGATTGGGATACCTGCAGAATTTCTTCCGCTGACATTTCTCCTGATGGAAAAACCGTAGTTCTATTGAGCACTGGAAAAATTTGGACTATTACCGATGTGGATTTGGAGAATTTACCAAGTAGCAACCTAACAGAGATTGACTTATTGGTACGCACTCAATTAGAATCCATAAGTTTTTTAGACAACACCACCCTTCTACTCTCTGATGAGGAAACAAAAAGGGAAGGTAGAGACCTTTACAAATATGTCCTTAAATAGGTCTTTTTCCTAGCCGTTAAAACCCAAAACCTAGTCCAAAAGAAAAGCGAAGTCCGTCATCACTATTAAACAGTGCTAAACGTGCTGTAACAATATCCGCTCCATTTAGGAAAAAACCACCTCCGTAAGAAGTATGCCAGTCTTTGGAATCTTCTTTAGGTAACCAAACCCTACCATAATCAAAACCTCCATAAAGCCCCATAGACAATGGTAGTAATTGCGTTTTTATTTTCCTGAGACTATAGCGGATGTCCGTATTCTGATAAAAAGATTTTTTACCAGTAAACCTTTGGTTTCTAAAACCTCTTAACCCATCTAAACCACCTATACTGGCAGCCTGATAAAATTCATAGTCATCACCAATATTAAAATGTGCTTTCCATTTTGTTGCCAAAACCAATCTACCACTAGGAATTAATTTATAATCAAAACCTAAACTTGGTATGATGTACCCAAAAGCATTGCCATTTTCTGTACTTCGTTTATACCCTGTTAAGATAGAAGTAGACATACCCATTGTTGGGAATGCAACATTATCCGTATTGGTATACGAATATTCCGCATCAACACCTACAAACCTATTTACAGTTTCTTCTCCGTTGGCTTGGTAATAGGTATTAATAAATCTATCATCGCTTTCTTCTACTTCAATAGATTCATAAGAAACCCCTGCTTTCAATTTTGCTCCTAAATCACCTCTCCAAACCAAAGCCGGTGCAAACTTAAGCGTCTGTAAACGCACTCGGTTATAGTCTAAACCTAAGTCGTCATCAAAATTATCTGTATTGTTCCCAAAATCGAAAAAGTTAATAGCGAAATTCGGACTCGTAAAACGTGCTCCTAAATGTAAGTTCCAGTTTTCAAAAATATGAGCAAACTCGCCGCTATACCCTAGTTCAAAACCACTAGTTGCAAAATAATAGGAAGCATCTAACTTATGCTGTTGCGTAAAAGGGTTTTGTCTAAAACCGTTAAACGTATACGTATCACTGAAACCTATTTTAACCCCATCATCTGGGTTGTAACCAATAGTTGGGATAATTTGATTCACCGAATTCCGTATTTGCAAAGGCAAGTAGTTATTGGTATTATAATCGTCCGTCAGTTTTAACTTAGCACCACTACGTTCCTCTATAGTATTCTTTTTAGTTTTGTAGTCATAAATGGCAATATTACCGCCTTCATTCACCCTATAAATATCATTATTTTGCCCACCTATCAAGCGCATCTTAATGGCACTTCTTTCGTCTCCGTTTACTTCAAAAATATCATCATCATCTAAGCCGTACACCCATACTTCTTTGGTGCTTTTTTTATTGAAAACCTTCTCAAAGAACAGCTTCTTCCTTTTGCCTTTGATGTTTCTATAAACTTTAACCTCGGTTTCCATATCATTTAAGATATTTACTTCAAACCAATCGTCTTTATCAGTACCTATAACTACCGCATACTTGTTTAAAACTCCGTAATAAATACGGGCAGTTTCTTCAATATTGGCTGCTCTAGCCAATAGTATACCTTTAATTTCACCTACCGTCTCATCCCTGACTTCTTTCGGAAAATGCATAAATGCTTTATCAATTACTTCAGAAGTAAGGTTCTCTCGTATAAATTTTGCTTGCTCTTGCCATTCTTCCGGAGTGGTCTGCGTTAAAAGAGCCATATCCAACACATAGGTTTTTGGCGAAGAGTTAAAACCTTTTACGTTTCGTATTTCTTCATTAAAACCCTCCATTAAACGTAAACCGGGTATAATTCTCGTGGCCAAGCTCATAAAAAAGCCATCACCATGTTTTGAATAGACCATATCACGATCCCTTGGCACGGGTTTATAAAGTACCTTATCATTTTCTTTATCCTCAAACTCTGCCCATCTCCATTGATCTACATGACGATCCCAATCTCCCATGACCATATCAAAAAGTCTTGCTCTTAAATATAATTCAGAATCTACGGAGTATTTCTCGTCATCACGTAAATCTTCAAGCATGCTATCCGTACTCTTTAGTTCATTAGAATACCCAAAACTCTCTAAGTCTCCGTGGCCATCTCCGGCATGCTCTTCTATCATATAAAGTTCATCACCAAAAGATTGATTGTACTCTTTTAATGCCGACTGTTTGGGTACATAATATAAAACAGGATTAGTGTGGAATAGACCCACCGCATCTGACAATTCTCCGGTTGTAAAAGGCCCATAAGGATTAGAGCCCGTATAGAAATCAAGAAGAAGATTTTCAGTATAGGTGTTTTCAAAATCGCCCATTACATATTGATCTTGAAAAGCCATAGCCTGCAAATACAGTTCCGCATCTTTACGAAGAGCTCGCATAACGAACTCTTTGCCATCCTTATCCCTTAATCGTAATGATTTAGACTGATGTCCTCCACCCTTATGAACAGGAACCAAACCTCCCATAAGGGTGTCTAGATTTACGGTTGGAGCTTCTACTTTTGTTGCATAATATTTACGATAACGGTCTCCCCAAACGAATTTGAAAAATCCACTTTTATCTACTTCATCCTCCGTATATATTGAAGCTTTTACCGTAGCCGGAAATTCATCAGAATACTTTTCCTCAGAAAATGTCCTGTCTGGAGGTAAAACCTGAGACGTAAATAAAAACTCTTCGTCTTTATTAGCATCCACTCCAAAGAAACGTACTTGTGATGATCCGTCTGTATACACCTCTAAAGTGGCGTAACCTCTTTCTCCCGTTGAAAATTTACTGCCGTTCAATAGATTTGTTGCTCCTGTCTTAGCACCCGACCCACTTACGATTTGCGGTGTATTCTCTTCTACTATGTATTGAAGCGTATGCTCATGTCCCGAAGCCAATACCACTTTTTCTGAATACTGAGCCAAAGTCAACAAACGTTTTTTTAACTCTGTATATCTCTTGTTGGTCATATCTTCTATAGAAGCGCCAGTTGTTCTCCTTAAAACATTTATAAAGCTTCCAAGAATGGGCAACGGCCCTATTTTCCCCTTCGGGTAGAAATGCGACTGAAACGTGTATTGCCCACCATGCGTTCCGTAACTGAACATTGGGTGGTGCATAGCTATGACCGTAGTCTTTTGTCTATTATCTTTAATCTTATCCTCAAGCTCCAACCAGAAAGAATCTCTGGTTTTGATATCACATTTATCATTAATGTCTGGGCGCTTGTTCCAATTGGTCAAGTACCACTCCGTATCTATGGCTATAATAGTTACCTCATCATTTACTTCTATAGTTTCTATAGGGCAACCGTCTTCCGGAAAAAAAACGTCTTTACTATCTAAATTTTCCTGAATGTAATCCTGTTCTCGTTTTAAACCTACCAAACCTTCCGTATACCAATCATGGTTCTAAGGTATAAAAATGGGTTTCCCTTTAAAATCTTTCAGAGTTTTTAATTGGGCATCCAAATCATTTTTTGCCAGAATATAGGCAGCGGTAGAATCTATAGGGTCAGGTAGACCTGCAGGATAAATATTATCGCCTAAAAAGAGTGCCGTACTATTCTTATCTGCCTTGTCTAATTTGTCCTTAAAAATCTTAAGCGCGTCGTTCATTCCATCCATAGGAGATAGACCTGCATCCCCAATAAGATAAAACGTATGTGAAATCTCCTTTGTAGTAGGAACATCTGTTTTACCCTCTTCATTTGCGTACTTTGTTTTAAGGGTTGCACAACCTGAAAACAGAGCTAACAATGCAATTAGCGCAAAATGTTTACCGAATAGAACACTATTCACTCTCAATATTTTGTAATTTGGAACCATAAATAATTTTTTCCGGATTTACTATCGAAAACCGAAGAATTTGCAATTAACCTGTTAGTCAAAGAATTAGATACCAACTATTTGTATCACAATCTTAGGCATACCCAGCGTGTTGTCAAAAGTACTAAAGAATTGCTTGATTATTATAACTTAAACGCTACTGATAGTGACGCAATAACGCTTGCTGCATGGCTTCATGACACAGGTTACACAAAAGGTTCAGAAAACCATGAAGAAAATAGCTGTGCAATAGCAAAGAAATTTCTGACCGAGCAAAATTGCGAACCACTGACTGTAGAAACGGTCTGCAATCTAATTATGGCTACCAAGCGAGGCCATGAGCCGCAAAACTTGATGGAAGAGATTATGAGAGATGCCGATTCTTCTCATTTAGCACAATCTAGTTATACTGAAACTTGCGAGATGTTGCGGGAAGAATTACAGCTGTTGGGCATTGCAGAAATCTCAACTAAAGAATGGCGCCGTACCAATATTAAAATGTTCCAGACCGAGCATCGTTTCTACACGGACTATGCCATAAAAAACTGGCAAGAAGGTAAAGATGAGAACCTTAAAAAGTTGGTGAAACGTGATAAAAAACAGAAAAAAGCACGAAAAAAGGAAGAACTTAAAGTTCAATTAAAAAACAAAAGTCCAGAAAGAGGGATACAGACCATGTTCCGCGTTACCATGCGGAACCACTTAAAATTAAGTGATATTGCAGATACCAAGGCTAACATTCTTCTATCTGTAAATGCAATTATTATTTCTTTAATGCTTACTAACCTTATACCTAAACTAGATAATCCATCTAATGATTACTTAGTAATTCCTGCAGGTATCTTTGTCATGTTTAGTGTTATATCTATGATTATGTCTGTTTTGGCAACCCGACCGAATGTAACTAGCGGTGAGTTTAACAAGGAAGACGTAAATCAAAAGAAAGTAAACCTATTGTTCTTTGGAAACTTTCATAAGATGAAGCTTGAAGATTATGAGTGGGCCATTCAAGAATTGATTAAAGACCAGAAATATGTATATGACTCCTTAACCAAAGACCTTTACTTCTTAGGTCTTGTGTTAAATAGAAAATACAAACTATTACGATGGACGTATACCATCTTTATGGTAGGAATGGTATTATCTGTAATTGCATTTTTTGTAGCCCTAAAATTCTACGGTCCAGAAAGAATTATTGAATTACCTACCTAGGCCTTCAATTCATTCATAAGATCTTCGTACGTATACGTTCTTTCCAAGTCGTTGTCTTTGGTCTTGTAAAGAATATCTGCCCGTATAGCTTTAAGTCCGCTTACGCCTTGTAGCCCCTCTAATTCCACAATCTCTACCTTACCGGTAAAGTAACCTTTAGAGCGCAAGAATTTTATGTAACGTAAGTATTCTAGCTCATCCTTTTTCTGAGAATAGACAATAACCATTTTACCCGCTTGGGTCAAACGTTCATTGGTTCCTTTAATGTAAGATTTATCAATACGTTTCTTGATAATTTCGTATCGGGCATTGTACGTACCATCTACATCAAAGCGCTTCTCATCCATTCTAAAACGGATTGAAAGTGATGTACTATAAACTAAAACCAATGAAGCCACGTCTAAAGGCACAGCAAGTTTAGGCTTTAAAGTATAATGCGCATTTTCCATCTCGCACATAACCTGCAACTGCCATAATCTAAGATTGTTTAAGTACAGCATATCAAATTCTTGATCGCCAACAATCTCATTACCAATGTACATGTTGTGCTCAACACCATCAGTCTTATACCGCTCAAAGTAATGCGGGAACATGGCTTGGGCACTCTTTTGCTTCTTATCTAACAACGATGCCAATCTCATATTGATTCGCGTAACACTTTCGTCATAATTACGTCTGTGATCATAATAGGAATCTGTTCCCATATCAACCGAAGACTCATAGGAAAGAATCAAATTATTCAACTCATTATCAGATTTTTTCAAATGAGAGAACACAGGATTTATTTCATCCATCACAAAATTAAAAATAGCTTGCTCACTGTTGGTGTGCAGGCTTTCTTTAATACTGTCCATATGATTATTCACCCTAAACATCAACTCCTCATAAATAGGTAACTTACTATTCTGCCATGCATTTTCAAGCACTTTATTTATAGTAGAAAGTTGAATCATCAAATCGCGCTGAATTGCGGTATTTCGGGCCTGAGATGAATCTTTAATATCTATTTGACCATATAATGGATATACATTTTTAAAGACAATTTCCTTAAAAGTAGCACTCCTACCTTCTGAATTATCCTTTACAAAACGTTTGGCTTCTTCTTCAAAACGCCAGTATACAGAATCATGGACCGATGTACATTCATTTTGAATAACGGCATCAATAAGGTTACTTTCCTCTGCTTTAGAACGAAGTACTGCCGATACAATAAAAGGCATTACATCTTCCAATTTATTGGCATTTACACTATTCAATACATTTGGCTCGTAAGCTACAAGCTCCAATACACCCAAAAGATTACCATCATCTGCAATAGGTGCCAGAATAGCACTTTTTATACCTTTTTCTTTGAGGCCTTCATAGAGGGCCATGCCTCCAGAAATTTTATAATGACGATCTACATCTGAAATAGCAAAATAACTGTTCTGCTCTAACAATCTACTGTAGGAACTTTTACATAAAGCACTTGTACAATGTAGCGCGTCTTTATCTCCCAAAAGAAAACTCTCCATGCCATTAGCAAAAACTTTTTCAAAACGATTCTCCTTAGCATTATACTCCACAAAACCCACCTTAATATCTGGTGAATTAAAGAAAGACCTAAAGGTCTCCTGTAAATCGCTCATGAAATTATCACTGCTGCGCTTGTCGTTCGCAATCAGGCTAGATTTTATTTCGGAGATAGAATGTTCTGCAGTTACGTCAAACATATTGGAAATGACAAAACCCTTCGAAATAAAACTATGCGGCGGAATTTTTTCCTTCCAAAGTTCTATATTATCAAAATTATCTAACAGATCATCAACATCTTTTTGAGTAAGTTTCTTTGCCTTATCCGTAGGCAAAATTTCCATAAAATCTGCATTGTACAAAATTCTATAATGGCGCATTACGCCATTTTTATCAGGAATATCGTAGAAAAATGGTCTTTTAAAATCAAAATTGAAGCCGTAGTGAAAATTAAGAATAACCGTACACGCCACAATATACATCTGGTGTTCTGGTAGATTCCGCATTTGTGGAATGAAATCATCTCCACCTGCATCTTTCAATATTTTTTTGAACCGCTTAGAAGAATTAAAGATTACATCGTTATACGGTAAAGAGGCAGTCTTTATCTCATTGTTAGTAACAACTTTCGGAAAAATATCCTGTAAAATAATATTAATAATGTCTTTATGTTTTTTAAGCAAGGAAACATCATTAAAACCATCACGAAGCTCAGGGTACGGTGCTGCAGCTTTTAAGATACGCTGTGCCTTTTTCGCCTCGGTGATATTATCACTTTTAGCCATGACATCATATTGCTCCATAAGCCTGTTAAAGCTTATTAGCTGGGTAATTGGTAAATCTGCTTCGTAGTTTTTCTCCATTCTCATCTCATCAGTCGTAAATACCCTCTTAAAGTTACAAAATAAAATATTGTATTGTTAAGGCAATCTTTATGCCCTTCACCGCTTTTTTTAGATATTTATGCAAATTTACGATATGTCGTCCAATACAAGGTTATCCAATGCATACCAAACTGCCACAACGGTACCTTTTGACGATGAATCGAAATTTATTCTCTTTAGTGACTGCCACAGGGGTGACAACAGCTTTGCAGATGACTTCGCAAACAACCGGAATATCTACTTTCACGCCCTTAATTTCTATTTCAAAGAAGGGTTTGATTATTGTGAAATAGGCGATGGTGATGAGCTTTGGGAAAACCGATTTTTTGAATCTATTTTTCAGGCCCACAAGAATGTTTATGAACTTTTGCGAAAATTTCATCTAGGCCGTAGACTTCATATGATCTGGGGAAACCATGATATGGTCTATAAAGACCCAGAATATGTCAAGAAGAACCTAAGCAGCTATTTTGAACCTATAGATGGGGAATCTAAAGAACTTTTTGAAGGCATTACCTATCATGAGGGCATTATACTGCAGCATAAAGACACTGAACAAGAAATTTTCTTAACACACGGGCATCAGGCGGACTGGTGGAACTACACCTTTTGGCGCTGGAGTCGGTTTTTGGTACGCGCATTATGGAAACCACTCCAGGTATGGGGTATTGCAGACCCCACGAGTCCTGCAAAAAATTACAAAGAACTTATAAAAGTAGAGCGGCGTATTAAAAAGTGGATACTAAAGAACAATCTTTTAATCACAATTGTTGGTCATACCCACCGGCCACGCTTTCCTGAACCTGGAGACATTCCGTTTTTTAATGACGGTAGTTGTGTTCATCCACGTAGTATTACGGGTATTGAAATTGAGAAAGGCAGCATCTCACTCATTAAATGGCAAATATCTACCACAGATGATGGCACGCTTCGTGTAGTACGTGTTTTGCTGGAAGGTCCTCAAAAGCTAACGGACTATCAAAAAACGAAAAGTTAGAAGAATACGTATCTTTACCCCACCATTAACTAATAATTACATTACATGTTTAAGAAAACACTATTTATTGCCCTAACTGCGCTTGTATTAACTTCATGTTGGAAAGACAAAAGCCCTGAAGACCTAATTCGTTTAAAAGACAAATTTAAAAGTCAAGTATCTACATTTGAAAGCAAGAAAGAAACTGCCAATAAAAATGTAAACAGAGGCTTAGAATCTCTAAGTGCACTAAAAGCTGCTTTAGAAGACACTAAAAATGAAGACAAGGAATTTGCAAAGGTATATGGTGATTGGGAGAAAGTAGACCGCCGTGTAAATAATCTAAACAAAGAATACGAAGATTTAAAAGAGAAGGCTACTAATCTTTTTACTGCCATGGAAAAGCAGACCAATAGCCTAAGCGACGAAACCAGCAAAAAAACTCTTTTGAGTGCCATTCAAAAAGCGCGTACGAAGTATAATGGCACATTGACCAATACATCAAAAGCTATAGACAAATTAAAACTTTTACATGGTGATGCCGTAGAAGTGGTAAAGGCCCTAGAAGTAGCTGCAGCCCTTAATTCTTTTGATAATATTAATGACCAAATGAAAAGCATAGAAGGTCGTGTTGAAGGTATTATGCAAGAATTGAATGTTGCCGTCGTAGAGAGTAAGAAGCTTTACGAACAGAAGATTACTGAGCTTGGAGAGTAGTAACATTCAAACACATCGCTTAGCATTCCAGAACATCTATATAGCATGAAAACAATTTTAGCTGTGGTATTGATATTCGCAAACACCACGTTGTTTGCGCAAGATCAATCCCAAATTGAAGATATTAAAGCATTTCAAGAGGAACTGAATGCCGAGTTCAAAAATCCGGAGAAGTCGCCTTTAAGTAAAAAAGAACAGAAAAAATTTACTGGTCATGACTTCTATGAAATTAATGAAGCCTACCGTGTAAAAGCTAAATTCACCAGAGTTTTAGACCCGCTGCCGTTTAAAATGAAAACAACAACCAACAGAGCTCCTACCTATGAAAAATATGGAGAAGTTGTATTTGAAATAGAAGGCCAACAGCACAAATTAACTATTTACCAAAGTCATAGCCTACGTCAAACCGAAAAGTATAGAGATTATTTATTTCTTCCTTTTACTGACCTGACCAACGGAGAGGAAACTTATGGTGGCGGAAGATATATTGATTTAAGAATTCCTGACTCGGACAGTATTGAAGTTGATTTCAACAAAGCATATAATCCCTACTGCGCTTATAACAATTATAGCTCCTGCCCCATTCCACCAAAAGAAAACAACCTTGATATAAAAATTGAAGCTGGAGTGAAAGCTGTTAAAAAATAGTCCCTATTTCAACTATAGCGAGAAACAAATTTATTAAGGTCTAAATGCTACACAAATTTGTGTGGTTAATAAAAGGGTTACCTCAAATCAGCACAACTATTACAGAATTGCAGAGAGCAACCTAAATGCAAAAGATGTTGACATTAAGTTAAAAACATTCAATGTGGTATTTTTTTTGAATACCTTTACTAAATGCAACAAGAGCTAAAGTCTGAACTTACAAAACAAATCATTGTTGATAAGGCATTTAAGATTTTTTACGAGAATGGTTTTAAGACTACCAGTATTGATAAAGTAATGAAAGCTACCAAGCTTACAAAAGGAGCATTCTACCATCATTATAAAAACAAGAAAGAATTAGGATTAGCCGTTATTGCCCTAAAAGTTGAAAAACGGGTTTGTGACAGTATGATTCTACCACTGTATGGTGATGGGAATCCACTTGACATTTTAGAAAAAACTTTCATACACCGCTTAAAATCATTTTCAATTTATGATAAGCAACATGGTTGCCCCATGAATAATTTCATCAATGAAATAGGTGATTTTGAAGCAACTTATCAAATAGCTTTAAAAAGTATTGTTGAAAAATGGAAAGCGGCCTTAATTCTTTTAATTAAAAGAGGTCAAGAAGAAAATACCATCAACAAAAATATCTCTAGCCAAGCCGTAGCAGTGTATTTAATTAGTGCATTTGAAGGCATACGTGGTATAAGAAAACTTTACAATGATGATTCTATCCTAGACGAATACTTATCAGGACTCACCTTATACTTAAAACAAATAGCAGTTTAATTTTTTTATCCCAAAACATACCTATAAGAATGTTTTTAAACACTACTAATTCATGAAAAACAACAGAAGAGATTTTATCAAAAAAACAACCGTACTTGGTTTAGCCGGAGCAACAATACCCCAGTTCGGTAATGCATCAAATAAGCCTGCAGAGCCAATTATAACAGGTAGCGAAATTAGACCTAAAGTGCTATTCTTTGATGTAAACGAAACCCTACTTGACCTAACAGCTATGAAAGAGAGTGTTGGAGCCGTCCTGGGAAACCGAAGTGACCTTTTACCCTTATGGTTTACTACTATGCTTCAATACTCTTTAGTTACCACCGTGGGAAGACAATACAATGATTTTGGAATTATTGGCGCAGCAGCTTTACAAATGGTAGCTGCAAATAATGGTATAACATTAACCGAAGACGAAGCAAAAGAAGCTATTCTAGGTCCTATTAGGTCATTACCCGCGCACCCAGATGTAAAACCAGCACTACAACAATTAAAAGATGCTGGGTTTAAATTGGTATCCTTTACCAATTCTTCAAACAAGGGTGTAGAGACTCAATTTACCAATGCTGGTTTGCTTGATTATTTTGATGAACGCTTAAGTATTGAAGATATGGGTAAATTTAAACCAGATGCAGATGCTTATGATTGGGCTGCCAGAAAAATGGGAATTCAATCACATGAATGTATGTTAGTTGCTGCGCATGGCTGGGATATTGCTGGAGCAATTTGGGCAAATTGGAGAGGCGCATTTGTCAGTAGACTATGGTGCCCAATTGTATCCATTAGCTCCTAATCCTGAAATTACTGGGTCAAACCTAACTCCAATAGCACAAAATTTAATAGCCCTCAAATAAACAAAATACTGAATATTATGAAACTAGAAAACAAAGTAATCATCGTAACGGGAGCCTCACGAGGCATAGGAAAAGAAATTGCAATTTTGTTGGCCAAAAACGGAGCTTCAGTAATTGTAAACCACTCGAACAGTGAAGATGAAGCCAAAAACACAGTAGAAACTATACTTAGCAACGGTGGTAAGGCCATTGCAGTAAAAGCTGATGTTAGTGACGAAAATCAAGTGACCGCATTGTTTGACCAAGCCATTCAAACCTATGGTAAGGTAGACGTGTTGATTAATAATGCGGGTGTTATGATTTCAAAAAAATTAAAAGACAATACGCAAGAAGATTTTAGTAGACAATTTGATATTAACGTAAAAGGCGTTTTCAATACACTAAAAGAAGCAGACGCCAAATTAGAAATACAATGGTAATATTATTAATATATCATCCAGTACCGTTAAATTAATGTTTCCAACCTATGCCTTGTACTCTGCATCAAAAGCAGCAGTAGAACAAATGACCCGTGTTTTCTCAAAAGAAATAGGCAGAGGTATTTCCGTAAACGCTCTAGCACCATAAGGCCCTACCGAAACAGATTTGTTCATGAAAGGAAAATCGCAAGAAACCATAAACAAACTAAGTTCTATGAACGCCTTTAATAGACTGGCAAAACCGATAGATATTGCCAACGTTGCATTGTTTCTGGCTAGCGATGATTCTAAGTGGATTTCAGGCCAAGTTATAGGTGCAAATGGGGCATTGGTTTAAATGATAGTATGTATTAAGTAAAAATCTGTCCAAAAATAAATCAACCTAATAATTTTAGCATGCTATTCTAAAATTCATAAAGGAACTTCTGGTTTATTATTTAACTTAGGGTCATCTCGTTAGTCTGTAACGAGATGACCTTTTTTTATGCGCATAGCATCCAAAACTATTTATACAAAACCCGAATATGATAAAAACTAAAGTTTTCTGTTTACTGGTAGTATTAACGTTAGGTTTTTATAGTTGTAAAGAACAAAAGACGGCACAAACAGATAATAAGGCCATAGAGCTATCTGAATTAACCATTTCAGATATTCACAATGCATATGAAGAAGGTTCTTTTAATAGTGAACAATTGGTTCAGGCATATGTAGAAAGAATCAAGGATTTTGACGGCACCATAAATGCGATTACCATAATAAATCCGCAAGCGCTTCAGGTTGCTGAAGCCCTTGACAAGGAATACAAGGAGACTGGCACTTTACGCCCCTTACACGGAATTCCAATAATTGTAAAAGACAATATTAATACCGCTGGTCTACCAACAACAGCTGGCTCATTGGCTTTAAAAGATTTCATACCTGAAGAAGATGCGTTTATAATTAAAAAGCTTGTTGAAGCCGGTGCCATAATTATTGCCAAGTCTAACATGGCAGAATGGGCCTTTAGTCCCATGCATACAGAAAGCTCAACAGCCGGAACTACAAGAAACCCATATAATACAGATTACGTTCCCGCAGGATCAAGTGGTGGAACAGGTGCATCCATTGCTTCTAATTTTGGAACTATTGGTTTAGGGACAGATACGGGGAACTCTATAAGAGGACCTTCTTCTCATAATTCATTAGTAGGATTCCGAACTACATTGGGACTAGTCAGTAGAAGTGCCATTGTTCCGCTTTATTTAAGAAATGATGTGGTTGGCCCTATGTGCAGAACCGTTGAAGATGCCACCAAAGTATTGGAAATTATTGCTGGGTATGATTCAGATGACCCGCTTACCAAAAACTCAGAAGGCAAAATACCTACTAGTTACACTCAGTTCCTTAAAAAGGATGCGCTTGTTGGCGCTAGAATTGGTGTCCTGAGAGAATTAAGTGACAATGACCCTGACCCCGAAATTAAAACGTTGTTTGAACAGTCACTTTCCGAACTGGATTCTCTTGGCGCTACTGTTGTGGATTCTGTAGTTATTCCAGATTTCGCTAGCTTGAAAGAAAACCAGTGGTGCGCTCCATTTCGGGAAGATGTTGAGGGCTTTTTGGCCAACTACGTAAAAAATGATTCTATAAAAACCATAGAAGATATTATTAAAGCAGGAAGTACTTCTGAATTTGCAAAAGAAAGATTACTAAGAAATGCCGAGCATACCGGCAGATGGGAAGATTCGGAAATTCCTTGTTTAGATGCCTACACAGATACCCGTAGAATTGCTTTTCGCGAAGCCATAGAAAATGTAATGGATTCTTTAGAACTAGACGCAATCGTTTATCCTTCTTGGAATAATCCGCCTGCAAGAATTGACCACTTCCAAGAAGAATATTTAGGAGACAACAATCAGGTTATTAGTCCGCACACCGGTCAACCTGCCTTTACTGTTCCTATGGGTTTCACCGCTAAAAACTTACCTGCCGGACTTCAATTTTTGGGCAGAATGTATGATGAACCCATATTAATAGGCTTAGCATATTCTTACGAACAAGGAACAAAACACAGAAAAACACCTAACTTGCAAAAGGCACCTACTAATGGAAAACTAGATTAATTGAAATGCAAGTCAGTTTAAACATTCAATGTTTATGGTAGAATTAAAAAACTATCAAACGGATATTACCGAACGGTTTACTGAATTCAGAAACAACCCCATTATTTTTGATAATGGTTATGATAAAGTTCCTAATCCGTTTACTTTAAAGGATGCCGAAGAGTTTATAGCTATTCAACTTAAAAAGAGTCCTGTGGAAAGAAAATTAATCTATTGGAAAGACATTTTTGTAGGTGAAATAGGAATAGACATTAAAAAAGATGTTTTTAGATTAAGTGCCGAAATGGGATATTTTATAGGTGAGCCTTTCTGGGGTAATGGAATTGCCACCAAGGCCATAGCATTAATGACCGATTATGCTTTCAGTACTTTTGATATCGTAAGAATAGAAGCTGGCGTTTTTGAGTTCAACAAACCCTCTATGCGTGTTCTGGAAAAGAATGATTTTACTTTAGAAAGTATTAAAAGAAACGCAGCATTCAAAAATGATAAAATAATAGATGATTACCTTTGGGTTAAGTTGAAGAAAGGGGTTAAATAACATTAATATTCAAGTTATGGAATATTCGATAGCATCACGTTCATCTTCAAAAGCTAGTGCTTTAATAGACATTAAACAATCTGAAATTAGTTTTGGAATCACTCCAGAAACAGCAGATAGTCTACCAAACCCTGCCGAATTATTTTTAGGATCATTCTCTTCTTGTATTCTTAAAAACGTGGAGCGTTTTTCCATTTTGATGAATTTTGAATATACCACTGCTGAAATTTTGGTAAAAGCCACGCGTTTAGAGAAACCACCCAGAATGGACAATATCAATTACGTGCTAAAAGTATACAGTCAAGACGAAAGCCTAAATATTGACTTATTAAAAAAGAACATTGAAAAGTTTGGAACCATATATAATACGGTTAAACTATCTTGCTCTATAAAGGGTGAAGTTCAAAAAGTATCAGAATAAAAAGTAATCTGATTCTCCCTCTTTATAAAATTCGGTTTGCTTTAGCTTCTGCTTTTTTGTTCTCGAACACCTTTGTGCTGGTTTTCATATCTGCATATCTTGGGTCTTGGACATAATCTTGCTTTTGCATTTTTATAACCTCAATACTTAAAAAACCAAACTCACTTACCACTTTACCGTAAAACCGATAAATACCTTTGCCTCTAAAATTATATTTAGCGGCTACCGGCGGAAAAAGAACGGTATCAAAAACCTGTCCGTGTTGATCTACCAAAGTGGCAAAATGCATTGATTTACCTGTATGCGTTCTCGTATTTTTAACGGTTACCAAGTACCCATAAATATCTATATGATGACCAAGATACTTTTCAAGGTCCTTACTGCCCCTGTTATTTTTAGGCGGCTCTGTTAACAATTCAAAAGGGCTGCACAAACAAAAACCCAACAGCTCCAATTGTGTAAAGGCCATTTCCAAATGAGTGGTATACAACTCTGGAATCTTAAAATCTTGATGTTTGGGCGGGAAGAGTTTGGGATGGTCTACTTTCTTTCCCTTACTGAGAAAAAAATAAGCTTTCCATAGCAGTTCATGCTTATTGATATTTGTAAACCTGAAAGCATTTATACGAATAAGTACATCTACCTGTTCCACCGAAATAAGGACACGATCTAAAAAATCTTCCAAAGACAAAAAAGGACCGTTGCCAGCGCGCTCTTTTAAAATGCGTTCCACTACTCTACTTTCTAATTCCCGTAAAAAACCAAAACCTATAAAAACATCGGTTCCATAGATAGCATTTGCATAATGGCTCCTATTAACACACGGTGGATGTACGGTGCCACCCAACATACGTACCTCGTGTACATAAAATTCAGGACGATAAAATCCGCCACCATTGTTAAGTACAGCCACCATATATTCCAATGGGAAATATGCCCGTAAAAACAGCGTCTGATAACTTTCTACAGCGTACGAAGCAGAATGTCCTTTGGCAAAAGCATACCCGGCAAAACTTGCAATCTGTTCCCATATCTCAAAAATAACATCATCACTTTCGCCTTTTCGCCTGCAGTTGTCTATAAACTTATCTTTTACTTTCTGAAACTCTTCTCGTGACCTAAATTTTCCGCTCATTCCGCGACGTAATACATCGGCTTCGCCCAAATCTAAATCTGCAAAATGATGAGCCACCTTTATGACGTCTTCTTGATAAACCATAACCCCATACGTCTCCGGCATAATGCTTAGCAAAACAGGATGTGCTTTTTCTTCTGTCCTACCCGGATTTCGATGTCTTAAAATATACTCGCGCATCATTCCGCTTTTGGCTACCCCAGGTCTAATAATAGAACTGGCAGCTACCAACCCTAAGTAATTATCAACCTCTAATTTCTTTAAAAGCATCCGCATGGCAGGAGATTCCACATAAAAACACCCCATACACTGCGCAGTCTTTACCAAGGTATTAACCGACTCATCAGTCTTTATTTTTTTGATATTATGAATATCGAACGTATCTACTTTTTCAGGTTGGTTATACGCTATAATATCTAACGCTTCCCGTATTTTGGCTAGCCCGCGCTGCCCTAGAATATCAAATTTGAACAATCCTACGTCTTCAGCTATAACCATATCAAACTGTACGGTCGGAAATCCTTTGGGAGGCATATGCGTAGCAGAGAAATAATGCAGTGGTTTTTCACTGATTAAAATACCTCCGGCATGTATACTCAGGTAGTTGGGCATATCCTTAATTAGACGACCATACTTTAGTACCAAACGCGAAACCTCGTCTAGCCTAGAAAGGTCCAATCTGCCCTCACAAAGCAAATCTATTTCACTTTTTGGAAGACCAAATACTTTACCCAATTCCCGAATAACACCTCTTTCTTTAAAAGTTACATAGGTACCTAACAGAGCAACATTTTTAAATCGTTCAAAAATATATTTGGTCATTTCTGGCCGGTCACGATGGGAGAAATCGATATCAAAATCTGGCGGATTGGCACGATATAGGTTGATGAATCTCTCAAAATACAAATCGAGTTCCATAGGATCCACATCCGTTATGCGAAGCAGATAAGCCACAATACTATTAGCACCACTACCACGGCCTACATAGAAAAAACCTTGTTTACGGGCATGAGAGACAATGTCCCAATTAAGTAAAAAGTAGGATACAAACCCCATGCTTTTGATAAGCGATAATTCTTTGTTTACACGGTCCAATATATCCTGATTAACCGTTTCATATCGGTAGGGCAAACCTTCTTCACATAGCCTTTCCAACAGGGCCTCATCTTCCTCACTACTGCCTAAATAAGTTTCTTGATTTTGAGGAGGTCTATTTTCTGAAAAATCAAAAGAAATAGAACAGGCATTCATTAAACGTTCTGTATTCTCAAGAATAAAAGGATATTCAGAAAAGACCGTAGCTAGGTTTTGAATCGGGAACATTTTTTCTTCCTCATTGCCTTCTTCAGTCTTATCTAATTTGCTCAGCAAACAATTATTATTAATGGCCCGCAATAACCTATGCGCATTAAAATCGGCTTTATTACGAAACGTAACCGGCTGTTGAACCACCAGCTTATCCTTTAAATTCAATATTTTTGAAAAAGGTAATCGCCTCAAATCAGAAATTGATATTCCAATAAATTCATTTTCGGTAAAAATGGACATGTTGTTTTCAACTACCTTTTCAAAAGGATATACCACATAGGCATGTTCAAACTTGGGAGCCGCCACGGGTATTTCCTTTTTTTCATGCAAGTGCCTGGATAAGAAATTATTAAGTTTAGGTACCCTTCATTATTTTTAGCAATACCAACAAAGCACTGGCTAACCCCATTTCTAAAATCGAGACCTAATATAGGCCTGACATTATATTCCGGAGCCTTTCTAACAAAATTAAGCGCAGCAGAAGTATTATTAATATCAGTCAAAACCACCTGTGTTACATGATTGGCCTGTGCCAAATGCAAAAGTTCGGTCTCTGAAAAAGTACCGTAGCGCAGACTGTAATATGTATGGCAGTTTAAGTACAAATTGGTTTGTGGTTAATGGTTAAAAAAAATAGTATTCGATACTTTAAGCTGAAAAACTATTAGAATTCTAATAGATAATTATTGTTTCCTATGGGCCAGTACAACCGGAGGACGGCCATCAAACGGATTCTGCATTCGGCCAATACTACGTGCCCCCATAGCCGAAGCCCTAATGACACTTTTATCGCCATATCTATTCCTAATTCTATCCATGGCATCATATAAGTTTAGCGCCTCTTCCGTATCATCAAAAAGATTAATCTGGTAATTACCTCCTACCAAATGGCTAAAGCGAATACCGATTAAACGCACCAATAGCCTGCGGTTATATAGTGTTTTAAACAGGTCCAGTATTTTAGGAATCAGAATATGGTCTCCACTGGTATAGGGTATACGCAACTGTTTTGAATAGGTATTAAAATCTGAGTATCTAATCTTTACCGCAATGCAAGCCGTAAGTTTTTCACCACGCCGCAATTGGTAGGCTAAATTTTCTGTCATAGCAATGAGAATACCCCGCAGCATGGTTACGTCTATAGTATCCTTATCGAACGTGCGCTCTGTAGAAATAGATTTCCGTTCACAGAAAGGTATTACCGGAGTATTATCTAGTCCGTTGGCGCGTTTCCAAATAACCGCTCCATTTTTCCCTAGTACATTCCGCATAACCTCTATGGGCATTTCTTGAACAGTATGTATTTTACGAAGCCCCAAGTTCCGAAGGGTCTGATAGGTTTTATCGCCCACCATTGGTATTTTTTTTATAGATAAGGGAGCTAAGAAGGGTTTTTCAAATCCGTAATCTATTTTTAGTTGATTGCTGGGTTTTGCTTCGCCCGTAGCCACCTTAGACACCACTTTATTGGCAGAAAGTCCAAAAGAAATAGGCAAGCCCGTTTCTCTAATAATACGCTGCCGTAATTCTGAAGCATATTTATAAGAACCAAAAAAACGGTCCATTCCGGTGAGATCCGCATAAAATTCATCTATACTAGATTTTTCAAAAAGCGGCACCTGCTCTTGTATAATCTCTGTAACAACATCTGAATGTTTGCTATACGTTCCTGCATTACCTCTAATTGCAATAGCTTCTGGGCAAAGCTCTTTTGCCATTTTCATGGGCATACCGGAATGCACACCATACCCTCGGGTTTCATAGCTACAGGCAGCCACTACGCCCCTATCGCTAAGTCCGCCAACAAGTAGAGGCTTATTCACCAAATCACTATTGATGAGCCGCTCTACGGACACATAAAATGTATCCAAATCTAGATGTAAAATGGTTTTTTCCATAACTGTGTTGAAACAACAATGCTAAATTATGGAATATTTCCTGTTATTTGGATTATATCCAAAAACTAGTGTGTTAAATTTTGAGGTAAGAAACCCACCCCTGTCTAATACTACAACTCTAACGAGAGTTTCATAACCTAAACACAAAGTGTTCAACCCAAACTTATGGCTTTATTTTGCTATTTTAGCTCATCCACTACTATTGTACCACACCCGACCATTATGAGACCGCTACGTTTTCTTTTCTTCGCTTTTTTCATAATATTCTTCAGCAAATCTGCTTCCGGACAGAATATAAAATTTAAAACCCTCAGCACCAATGATGGGCTTTCAAACAACTCTATTACTGATTTAGTAAGTGATAATGATGGTGTATTATGGATTGCTACTTGGGATGGACTCAATAGCTATAACGGCAACACTTTTACGGTATACAAACACGACTTAAAAACAGCAAAATCCATAGCGGGAAACAACATTAGTAAATTAAAAAAAGATAGAAAAGGCAATATTTGGGTATTCACTAAAGACAAAAAAATAAGTAAATACCTTGGTAACAATAAATTTCAAAATTTTGTCTTTGACGCTACTCCACAAAATTTAATGATTACCCAAAGTGGTACTATTGGAGTCAAAACCGATAAGACCAGCTATGAGTTTATAAATAACGAGTTTAAAATAACTCAATTTGTAGAAGAAAAAAAGGAAGATAAAAGCATCTTGAAGGGTATTTTACTGAACAAATACCCAGAGGTTATTATTAATGATGTCCTTAAAGATAAGTCTGGACATATCTGGTACGCCACAAGAAGAAATGGTGTTTATATCATTCCCAATAATACCGATAACCGTAATAATGAACAGGTAGATCATTATTTTCATGACCTATACGACCCTCATAGTTTCAACAGTGACGAGGTAGAAAAAATATACGAAGATGCTTTTGACAACATATGGCTTGGACATAAAGATGGCGGACTAAGCATGGCCTATAGTGGTTCTGAACAGATTACGACCATTGTACCGCACCCTAATAAATATCCACATTTACCCAACGAAACCATCCGCGCAATAACTACGGATTTTAACAGTCGTATTTGGCTTGGCTATTATACAAAAGGCATTTTCCATTTTGACCAAAAAAAGAAGTGCTTCGTAAAGTATAACCTAAGCGAAGCTCATGACAATTCTGACTGGGACCGTATTCGCTCACTATACACAACCTCTTCCGGAGAAATTTGGGTTGGCACCTATGCAGGTATCGTTAGAATAAAAAATAACGGTTACCAACTATACGAATCAAAAAACATTGCCGAACTCCCAAATGATAGAAATTATTCTTTTAAAGAGGATAATGAAGGTCAGCTATGGGTAGCTTGTTGGAGCGGAGTGGCTAAGTTTGATTTCAAAACAAATAAATTTCAGTATTTCAAAGGGCAAGAGGCACTGGGTTCATACAATATCAGAAATATAGAATATGCAGATAGAGAACTCTTGATTAGCACTGAAAATGAAGGGCTTTTGCTTTTAGATATTCCTACAGGAGCATTAAAAAACATTACCATAGACAACGGTATTTCAGGCAACAGTATTTATTCCTCTATTAAGGACAAAAAATCTGGTTATTATTGGATTGCAAGCATGGGCGGCATCAGTATTTATGACAAAAAAAAAGGTCTTGTTCATCACATTTCCGAAAAGGAAGGACTACCAAGCCATATGGTTTATGGCCTACTTTTAGATAGTGACAAAGTATGGATAAGTACCACTAAAGGTATTGCCACAATAGACCGGAACAATTTTTCGGTAACATCTTTAAATATGGATGAAGGATGGCAAGCTAGGGAATTCTCCGAAGGAGCCTATTACCAAGATCGAAAAGGAACTTTGTTCTTTGCAGGAATCAACGGTTTAAACCATTTCTCTCCCGCTACCCTGAACATAACAAAAGAACTACCCAAACTTAAAATACATATTGATGATACCCGCGATTTTTCGGAGGGTATCACAAAAAGTTACAAAGACAATTCAATAGATATTACAATAGAACCCATTGTTTTTACCAAAGACCCTAATAACAAGATACTATACAAGCTATTGGGATATGACGATAGCTTTCATACTTTTAACAACTCTCCTATCCATTATACAAATCTGCCCGATGGCAAATATATTTTTGAGGTGAAAAATTCCTTAGCCAAAGACATTGCCTTTAAAAGTATACCTATAATTATTAATAAACCGTTTTACAAAACCACTTGGTTCTTTATTTTATTATTGGCAACTTCCTTTATAACCTTTACTAGTTGGGTACTCGTCAGAAACCAAAACATTGCAAAAAATCAAAAAAAACTAGAACTTAAAATAGAAGAAAGAACTGATACTATAAATCGCCAAAAAGAACGGCTAATAAAGGTTAACCATACATTAGATGAAAAAAACAAAGAGATTAACCGCCAAAGAGAAGAACTCTTAAACTCGTATCATCAACTTAAAAATGAAGATTTTGAAATTGAAAAATTCAAAACCTTTGTCTTATCTGAATTTAAAGAACCGGTTTCTAAAATTATTGATAGCTCCAAAGAACTGATTGAAGACGAAAGACTAAAACAAAATATAAACAGCGAATCCAATAAGCTGATAACATTACTTTCTGAATGGGATTATCTTACCAATTCAAAAGATATTGGAGAATTAAAAAAATCCGCCACCAAAATAAAACAAACCATAAAAGTACTTATTGATGGTCTCTCTATACATGCTAAAAAATCTAAAGTAAATCTAGATTATTCCCTAGATATACAAGATCAATGGATTGAGTTGGACTCCCTCCGCTTTAAGTTATTTTTCAAGTATCTTTTTAATGATATTCTAAAGTATATTTCTAAAAGCAGTTACTTAAAAGTAGTCGTGAGAACAAAAGATGACTCCCTAGAACTTCTTATAGAATCTAACAGCAAAGTTCTTGCTGATAATTTTTTCAGCATACAGCATTATAGCCCGTATTACAAAGCAGCAAATACTCTATTAACAGCTATGGACGGAACGCTCACTGTCAACAACGAAAATAACTTAACAATTTTGGCACATCTACCAATTAAAGTAGTTGACACCCAAAATAACAAAATTGAAGAAGTACTATGGAAGCATCTTGATCTTAACCAAAAACTACCGTCAGACAAAAATAATATTCTCCTCTTCTGTAATGACAATGACTACCTACCCGCATTTCAACTGTTTGACGACCAAGAAAACAATTTGGTTTTTGAACGAACCACCTCTGCTATTTCTTCAGCTATAAAACATGTAAACATACATTGTTTAGTCCTATACAACATTCCTGTTGACGAACAGCTGGTACAACTCTTTCATCTTATAAAGAACAGTACCGCACAAACTACCTTACCAATTATTTATATATCAGAAGATATTGATCACTCCTTACGCGTACAGACTACTGAGCTTGGCGTAGATGCCTTTATTCAATTGCCTGTTAGTAAATCTTTTATTCAAAGTAAAACAACAAAACTCTTATCCGTAAGGAAAGAATATGCGAGCAATACATCTAAACAGGTATTTTTTGAAACACCATTTGATGACGACAAAAGACTATCCGTCAATGAAAAACTAGTAAAAAAAGCATTAAACCTTATAAACGAAAACCTGAACAATCCCTCATTTAACGTTCAAAAGCTACAGGAAGCCCTGTTCGTATCAAAAATAAAATGCTACCGAGCATTTAAAGAAGTATTGCAACAGTCTCCTTCTGACGTGATTATAAAACTACGTCTACAAAAAGCGGAATATCTTCTTAAAAACCACACCTTAAACATTTCAGAAATTAGTATGGAATGTGGTTTTAACGACCCCAAATACTTTAGCCGCCTTTTTAAGAAAAATTTTGAGTGCAGCCCAAAAGAATATCGTGCAAGAATAATGAAGGTTTAATGTTACCTACATATTATTACAATGTTACGCTATAATTATTGTAACTAAAGTGCACTAAAAAGAAACGATCCACCCCCTTTTTTGAGCCATAAGTGCACCTTTATGATTCTTTTTTCATCTGGTAAAGCATTGTCTCCAACTACTTTTGGTTGATAACCAATTTTAAAATTTTACCTAAATGAAAAAAGTATACTTAGTTCTGCTAATAGCATTAGGATGTATTTCCTTTTCTTATTCGCAAGTAACAGTAAAGGGAACGGTAGTTTCCGAAACGGACGGAATGCCCATTCCATCTGCATCAATTATTTTAAAGGGAAATACCCAAGTAGGTACTTCTACTGATTTTGATGGTAATTTCTCATTGAACCTTTCCGAAGAAAACGGAATGCTCGTAGTTTCTTCTTTGGGTTTTGCTACCAAAGAAATAGCATATTCTGGAGATGACACTATAAACATATCTATGAGCGAAGAGGCCAGTTTCTTAGATGAAGTAGTACTTATAGGCTACGGTTCATCTAGAAAAGGGGATTTAACCACGGCCATTGCCACAGTAAACAATGTAGAAAGTATTGCCTCTAGGCCCGTATCCAATGTTACCGAGTTTTTACAGGGTAATGTTGCCGGTGTAACCGTATTATCTCAAGGAGGAGACCCTACCGCTAGCGGTAACGTAGTTATTCGTGGACTCGGAACTTTTGCTAATGAAAGTCCACTTACTGTAGTAGATGGTGTACCTTATTACGGCCCTGCAATCAACCCTAATGACATAGCATCCGTTTCTGTTCTTAAAGATGCGGCATCTGCAGCAATATATGGAGCTCAAGCTGCTTCGGGCGTTATCGTTATACAGACCAAAAAAGGAAAGACAGGCAAACCTCGTATAACAGTAGATTACTACGGTGGTATGCAAGAAGCAACAAACCTACCTACTCCGCTAACAGCCCTACAACAGTCTCAAGTTTACAATACGGCGGCTGATAATGCGGGAACCCCAAGACAGTCTGCTCATGATGCAGAACAGAATCCTTACGGACAAGTAAACCGTACCAATTGGGTAGATGCTATTTTTAGACCTGCAGGCATCAACAATGCCAACGTAAATATTAGTGGCGCAGGAGAAAGCATGAATTACCTAACCTCTTTTGGATATACTAAAAGAGATGGCCTTTTAGAGGGAACAAGTTCTGAGCGCTATAATTTCAGGGTGAAATCAGATTTTGACCTTTCCGATAAAATTAAAATAGGCGAAAACGTTTATTTCTCACGAACTGAAGCTGTAGGTACCAACACAGACAACCCATATTCCGGTACTATTATAAATGCAATATATATGCCTTCTGCTTCTCCAACACGTTATGCAGATGGAAGTTTTGCAGGTGTTGCTCCCGAAAGCCTTTCGCAATTTGCCGGGGCATACGGAGATGTTTATAACCCATTGGCCTTGCTATTGAGACCAACAACCTCTGCGCCTACCAACTTTTTGAATGCCAATGTCTTTTTAGAGTATAATATTGTGAACGGTCTGTCTTTTAAAACAACTTATTCCTATAGTTACACGAATTCAGAATACAAAAGGTTTCAACCCAGAGTACCTGAACTTGGGCGTTCTAACCCCAACAACTACCTTGAACAAAGCAACGCAACCACCAACCGATGGGTATGGGACAATCAGCTAAGCTATAAAAGATCATTTGGCGACCACAATCTTGACGTTACCGCCATCTATTCCTCTCAGCATACTGATTTTGAAAAACTAACCAGTAAAGGAGAAGGTTTTAGTAACGAACAAGCTTTTAATCAGTATTTATCTAATGCTTCCGTTATACGGAACCCTAACACAGAGGTGTATGAAGATGCATTGACATCAGCTATAGGAAGGGTAATGTATAATTACAAAAATCGTTATTTTATTTCTGGCAGTATTAGAAGAGATATGACTTCTCGCTTGGCCGCAAACAACCAAGCGGACAACTTCCCTTCCGCTACAGTAGGTTGGAGGTTATCAGATGAATCTTTTTTTAATGTTGGCGTAATCAATGATTTAAAATTTAGAGCATCTTGGGGACAGATTGGAAACATCAATTCTGTAGGCTACTATTCTTTTGATGTTCCGTTGAACACTACCGTAGTAACAATTGGCGAGGATGCATCATTTGATGATAAGGGTGCTTTTGTTGGAAAACAATCTAACCCAGATTTAAATTGGGAAGTATCTGAATCAATCAACTTTGGTCTGGATGCAGCTCTTTTCAACAATAGCTTAAGCCTTACTTTTGATTACTTTGAAAAGAGTACCAAAGGAATGATTCTTCCCGGTCTTGAAGATCTTAACCAAGGCACCAGTGCTGCCGATGTAAATGGTGGAGAAGTTAAAAACAATGGTTTTGAAATCTCTGCCAGCTATTCTAACAAAATAGGGGATTTAGATTTTACCGTTAATGCCAACACAAGTGTTCTTGACAATGAATTGGTAAACCTTGACGGGTACAACAAAAGTGGTATAGATTTTATTGCACATAGTGACAATGTTAGAGGCGTATTAAGACCCTACCGTTCAGAAGTCAACAGAGCCCTATACTCGGTATACGTAGTACCTCAAGTAGGTATTTTCCAAAACCATAAGCAGAGATTGATGCTTATGCTAAAGATGGAAACTTAATACAGCCCAATGCTCAACCTGGAGATTTCAAATTTACCGATAGTAATGATGATGGTAAAATAGATGACAATGACAAGGTTTTCTACGATAGCTACCAACCAGATTTCACGTACAACTTTGGTTTGAATCTGAACTACAAGAACTTTGATTTAGGCATGTTGTTCCAAGGTGTTTCCGGAGTTGAAGTATTTAACGGGTATAAATTTTCTACCTATAACGCATCCCTTACCGGCTATAACTTGGATAATAGAGCGTTGGATGCTTGGTCTTCTTCTAACACTGGAGCTACAACTCCTAGATTATCTACCAAAGATGATAATCAAAACTTTGGGTTGGCATCTAGCTGGTACCTAGAAGATGCTTCTTATTTGAGAATGAAGAACGTTACGTTGGGCTATACTATAGATGACCGCATCATGCGCTCTGTATTACCTATGGTTCGTCATTACGTTTTTACATTTCTGCGGAAAACCTATTTACCGTAACAGATTATACTGGTATTGACCCAGAGGTTGGCGGTAAAGGATTAGATATCGCCCGGTACCCTCTTTCTCGAACAATTACAGCAGGATTGTCTTTATCTCTTTAACTAAAAAACATCTAAAAAAATGAAATTCAATAGAATAAAAACAATGAGTTTGCTAATAGGTTTCGCCGGCCTTAACCTAATTACATGCTCGGACGATTTTACAGAGGTTACCCCTTTAGGCAGCACCTCATACGCCAACTTTTGGGCTTCTGAACAAGACGCTTCGGAAGCGGTGAACAGTATGTATGCCTATATGACGGATCAGGAAATGTTCTCCAGAGGATTCTTTTGGTACATTAATGCTTCCGATGACATGATTACGGGCCGTATTAAAGCTTCCGCGGATAATATCAAAGATTTCAACATAACAGGTGGCGAAGGTGGCTATACCTCAACATGCTACCCCAATAGCTACAAAGTTATTCGTAGGGCCAATGATGTTATTTTGAACATCCCAAATATGGACATCAACGAAACACTAAAAAATCAATATTTGGGCGAGGCTTACTTTATGCGTGCTTTCAGTTATTTCTGGGTAGCTCATACCTACGGTGATGACGGAAACAACGGAGGCGTTCCTATTGTCACCGAAGCTAATATGAACGATGACTTATGGTAGCTACTCCAGACCTGCCAGTGTAGTTGAAAACTACAAACAGATAGAAGCAGATTTAATGAAAGCTGCAGAACTGTTACCATTGTTCACAGACTATTCATCCGAGAATTATGGGCGTCCGCATAAAGATGCCGCATTGGCATATATGGCCAAAACCAATCTTTATTGGGCACAATATGACGCCGCTAGATATGCCGAAGTTGTAAAATATGCAGATGCGGTTACCAATAGTGGTTCGGGAAGGGCATTGATCAATACGGGCAATCCATCTCAAGATTACCGTGAACTGCACAGCAACCTGAACAATTGGACCAGCGAGTACATTTGGTCCGTAAATTCCGGAGTGGACAAAGGCAGTATCCTTACAGGGGTTATGCTCGAAAACAAAGGCTGGGGTAAATACAATGGTTGGGGCTATTACACTCCTTCCGAAGGCCTGTACAATGAATTTGAAGATGGTGATGCTAGAAAAGCGGTAACCATTTTGAATTTTGGTGATGATTTCACATTTTTTGGTGAGGCTAGAAGATACCAATCAGAAAACTCTTTATCTGGTTTTCAGTTCAACAAATACATGTACGAGTTTCAGTTCGAAAACCCTATTGGCACTTATCTCAATAGTAATGGCGATGACCCTTCTACTATTTACAATGTTCCTTTAATGCGCTACGCGGAAGTGTTGCTCATGAAGGCTGAAGCCCTTATCATGGATGGTAAAAATGGAGATGCTCCATTAAATATGGTTCGCGAAAGAGCTGGGCTTCCTACTATTACCAATGCAACCATGGTAGATTTAAAACATGAACGACGCGTTGAGCTTGCCGGTGAATTTGCCAACAGACATTTTGATTTAGTCCGCTGGGGCGATGCCGCAGCAACATATTCACAACCTATTTATGGCCGTATATATGCAGATCGCTCCAATCCTGATTCGCCTTACACATCAGAAATTGTTTGGCCCACAAGAAATTTTGATGCTTCCTACATGAATGTTTGGCCCATACCCAGTACAGTTATTGAATCATCTGGAATCCCCCAAAATAAAGGATGGTAGAAGTTAGTTCGTTAGTTTAGTTTTTTACGAAAGAGTGTCTCTTGATGAGGCACTCTTTTCTTAATTTTATGATATGTACAGATTTAAAACAAAGTTCTCTTTCTTATTATTCCTTTTTTGCGTCACCATGCTTAAAGCACAGCAAAACAGAAAAACATTAATTCATTCGCATAACGATTATCTTCAAAATGTACCGTTTTGGAAAGCCTATTCAAATGGACTTGATATTATGGAAGCCGATGTTTTTCTTAAAAATGGCAAACTGAACATCACTCATACAGAGGCCGAAATTATTGAGGGCAACACATTACAAGTGCTTTACCTAGAACCTTTAAAATATGCCATTGAAAACCATATAGGAGACCCAACCGGCCTTATGATAATGTTGGATATAAAGTCCGATGCCGGGCCTACTTTAAAAAAAATACTTTCCGTACTCAAAAAATATCCTGAAATCACCTCAAGACCTGATGTAAAAATCGTCATTTCTGGGCATAGACCCAACCCTGAAACCTATGATTCCTACCCTGACTATATTTATTTTGACCATCAAAAACTAGAAAGCAACCTAGAACCTGATGATTGGAAAAAGGTAGCTTTTATAAGCGTTAATTTTAAAAACTATTCGGAATGGAACGGCAAGGGCAGACTCACCCAAGAGGATTATAAGAATGTATCCACAGCTATAAAAAAAGCTCACGACCTTAATAAGCCTTTTCGTTTTTGGGGCACACCGGATTCCAATACTGCTTGGAAGGCCTTTTCAGATTTAGGTGTTGACATTATCAATACAGATATGCCCCATAAGACTGCCACTTACTTAAACTCCCTTGAAAAACGTACCTATAAAAATACAGTAAACTCAGAAGTGTACTGTCCTACTTATGCCACGGACCAAAAAGACACGCTTATAAAAAATGTCATTCTGCTTATTGGTGACGGTAATGGTCTAAACCAGATTTCATCGGCTGTTTTGGCCAACGGAGGTGAACTTACCCTTTCGCAATTAAAGAGTATCGGTTTTCTAAAAACTCAATCTTCAGATGATTTTACTACGGATTCGGCCGCGGCTGGTACAGCATTGGCTACAGGCACTAAAACCTACAACAGAGCTATTGGACTCAATCCAGAAAGGCAACCTATTGAGAACATGCCAGAGTTTTTTTCAAAACATAATTTTGTATCCGGCATCATAACTACCGATCATGTTACGGGAGCGACCCCCGCATCTTTCTTCGCCCATCAAAAAGACCGTTCCGATACGGAGCTTATTGCTAAAGACCTTTTAAAAAGTAACATTTCACTTTTTATAGGAGGAGGAGCTGAAGATTTTACATTCGATTGGAAAAAAACCGATTTCACGCTGCTGAACAATATTAGCGAAATAGGTGAAAATCAATCTGACAAAGTAGGTCATTTTCTTTCCGAAGGTGGTGTACCTAGTGTACTTGAAGGTCGTGAAAACGCGCTTGCCATTGCAACAAAAAATGGTATCGACTTTTTGAATTCCAAGAACAAACCCTTTTTCTTAATGGTTGAGGCAGCCCAAATTGATAGTAATGGACATTACAATAACGTAGGCGGTATTGTTACCGAAGGAATTGACTTTGATAGGGCCATTACAGAAGCAGTGAAATTTGCAGACGCAACAGGCAACACTTTGGTAGTTATTACCGCAGACCACGAAACCTCTGGTTTTAGCATTCCACAGGGCAATCTAAAAGAAAGTATAATTGAAGGAACTTTTACTACCTTCGACCACACCGCCACTATGGTTCCCATATTTGCTTATGGTCCACAGTCGCAGTCTTTCCAAGGAGTTTATGAAAACAGCGATTTATTTGAAAAGATCAAAAGAGCGCTTAACTTAGAGGGCAACTAAAATGTAACCGACCATGAAAAGATTCAAAGCACTCGATGTATTTCGGGGATTGACCATTTGCCTAATGATCATCGTAAATACGCCTGGAGATTGGAACATGACCTTTTCACCCTTGCTACATGCCAACTGGCATGGCTTTACCCCTACCGATTTGGTTTTCCCTTCTTTTCTGTTCGCGGTCGGTAATGCCTTTGCCTTTGTAAAGACCAAATGGGCGGACAAACCCTTATCCCAAGTTTTCAAGAAAATAGCCAAGCGGACTTTAATTATATTTCTCCTAGGATATACCATGTATTGGATTCCCTTTGTTTCTTGGACAGATACAGGAGATCTAGCAGCAGTTCCTTTTAGTGAGACAAGGATACTTGGAGTTCTACAACGCATAGCCCTTTGTTACTTCATTGGCGCCATAATGATATACTTTCTAACCAACAGGCAACTGATTATAGCCTCTGTGTTATTACTATTAAGCTATTGGGGACTATTAGCGGCGTTTGGCGATTACACTTTAGAACGGAACTTTGCGAGAACAGTTGACCAATTAATTTTAGGCGACAGCCACCTGTATATGGGTAACGGCATTCCGTTTGATCCAGAAGGACTTTTAAGCACACTGCCCTCCATTTGTAATGTATTGGTGGGTTATCTTATAGGTAAGTATATTATTGACGGGGGCATGAACTACGAAAAGCTGGCAAAAATGCTGCTGATGGGCGCCGGCTTATTAGTTATAGCTTATCTGTGGGACCTTGGTTTTCCTGTAAATAAAAAATTATGGACAAGCTCTTTCGTGGTACTTACCGTAGGTCTTGATATTGTGGTATTGTCAATACTTATCTACACCATTGATTTTGTAAAGAAACCCGTCAATTACAATTTCTTTGAAGTGTTCGGAAAGAATCCGCTTTTCATCTATCTGTTATCGGAATATGTGGCTATTGGCATGCATTTCATTCGAGTTGATGGTGAGCAAAGTCTGTTCAACTATGTATACCAAAAAGGGTTTAGCTGGATAGGCCCTTACTTTGGCTCCTTTGCCTTTGCCATAGTTTTTATGCTGTTTTGCTGGAGCCTTGGCTTATGGTTGGATAAGAAGAAGATTTATATAAAGGTGTAAGGTGCTAGACACACTTAAATAGACCCCATTTATATGTGGTTCTAATTGACCTTGTATTTCAAATAGGAAAACAACAAAGCCCGCTATTGCGGGCTTTGAAAATTTTATGATTGCTATTTTGATAGCTTATTTAGTTGCCCAAGCAAAGATGGCAACATCAACAGCAGTTCCGTTGAAAACATCATCTTCAGCAGTAGTTAGAGCTGTTTCATCAACAATTACATTTGCAAGAGGTCCTGCATCCTTCATATCAACGTTAGTATCGTAACCTGTAAGGCTAACGTTAGTTAAAGTTGCACCAGAGGTCGCTTTAAATTGAAGTGCCGTACCACCAACAGTTGAAACAGCTGTAAAGTCAATCAATTTTGGGTTGCCATTTGCCTTATCAGCTTCAACAGCAGTAGAAAATCCTTCTTTGCTATGAACAACATAAGAAGTAGTTACCGTACCGTTCCAACCTTCTGTCCAGTCAATAGAATCATCTTGGTTGTTCTCAAAGTAAAGGTTAGAAGCAGAAACAGTTCCACCAAAGAACTCAACACCGTCATCATCACCATCTATCATAGCAACATTATCAATAACAGTTTCAGAACCTACAGCATATAAAGTAAGACCGTTATATTGAGACTCTGCATTTATCTGTGCTCCTGCATTTTCAATAATTAAATATTTGATAGAACCAGAATTATCATCATCTGCAGTACCACCATATTTAAAGTTACTTACCTCAGCAGTAGCGTCTACACCTGCGGTTGTAGTAGCATCTCCTAAAATAACTAAACCACCCCAATCACCAGCGTTACCGTTGGTAGAAGTCATAACTACTGGATTTGCCTCAGTACCTTCTACCATAATCATACCTCCTTTTTGAACAACGATGAAAGTTTCAGTTTCATCACCAGACTCCACTTGAGCACTGATTTTAGTTCCAGCAGGAATAGTTAAAGTAGCTCCAGCTTCAACACTTAAGCTAGTAGACAAAAGGTAGCTTATAGAAGCATCTAATGTACGATCGCTAGTAACAGTTCCTGTTAAAATACTGCTTTCACCTGCAGAAGTATCTGTATTCACCCAGTCAAAAATTGCAATATCTACACTTGCATTGTTATTGTATGTGCTTTCTGGATTTCCAGCTTCACCTTCAATGATAACGTTAGCCAAAGGACCATCATCTTTCATATCTATAGAAGTATCATAACCACTTAAAGAAAGACCAGTGATAGTAGCGCCAGAAGTAGCTTTAAACTGTAAAGCAGTACCACCAACAGTTGAAACAGCTGTAAAGTTGATCAACTTAGGATTACCATTATCTTTATCTGCTTCAACAGCAGTAGAGAAACCTTCTTCTGTATGTAATACGTATGCATTTGTAACCGTACCGTTCCAACCTTCTGTCCAGTCAATAGAATCATCTTGGTTGTTCTCAAAGTAAAGGTTAGAAGCAGAAACTGTTCCACCAAAGAACTCAACACCATCATCCTCACCATCGATCATAGCAACGTTGTCAATAGTAGTTCCAGAACCTACAGCATAAAGTGTAAGACCGTTATACTGAGACTCTGCATTAATCTGAGCACCAGCATGCTTAATTATCAAATACTTAATAGAACCTGAGTTGTCATCATCAGCAGTACCACCATATTTAAAGTTACTTACCTCAGCAGTAGCGTCTACACCAGCGGTTGTAGTAGCATCTCCTAAAATAACCAAACCACCCCATTCTCTTGGCTCACCACCAGTAGATTGCATAGTTACCGGTGCAGCTTCAGTACCTTGAATATCAATTTCACCACCTTTTTGAACAACAATAAAAGTTTCGGTCTCGTCACCAGACTCAACTGTTGCGTTGATAACTGTACCTGCAGGAATTATTAATTTACCACCAGCTTCTATACTATAACTTTTTTCTAAACTATATGTTTTTGTAGCATCTAAAGTTCTTTCTTCTGTTAAGGTTCCCGTTAGGGTTGTACCTTCTGCAGTTGCATCACAAGCTGTACAAGACCCACCGCAATCTACACCAGTTTCATCACCATTTTTAATTCCATCGGTACAGGTAGGCGCTTCTCCATCAGGACCAGGATCCGGAGCATTGTCATCACTACTACAGCTCGCAAGGGTAATGGCAGCAACCATTGCCAAAACTTTTACAAAATTTGTTGTTTTCAATTTCATAATAAAGACTTTAAAAATTTAAGATTATTTATTGTTGATTAGATAAATGATTAAAATTTGTAGCTCAGACCTAAACTAATGTCCATACCTGTTGTGTATGAAAGCACAGTCTGTTCTGTTTCAATTTCAGTTATCGGGTTACGAACTAACTGTGTTTGCTTTATTTCTGGGTTCAAAAGATTTGAACCTGTTAGGCTTATTTTTATGTGTTCACCTATTTCTTTACTGATAAGTGCATTTAGGACAACAAATCCTTTTTCTACAACTGCATCGTCATAAAAAATATCTCTGTTTGTCTGGTCTGTAGGCACTCCTAAAGAGTAAATTTTATCTGAAGCATAGTTCGCAGAAAGTGATGCTGCAAAAGGGTTTTCCGTAGCAGCTTCAAAATTTAAGCTTGTATTAAAAATCCAATCCGATGCACCTTGAAGGTCAGACTCTGTAATTCCCTTGTATTGAAAACTTCTTACCAGTGTACCGTTTTCGTTATATATTTCCTTAAGATCTTGTTGGTGCCACATACGTGTAACGTTAAGAACCATATTAAGGTCATATCCAGATTCCGAGCCATCATCATCATTAAGTATTGGTTTTACCAAGTCTAATTTGGTTTCTGCCTCAAGACCAAAAATTTCAGCTTTTTCTCCAGAGTTGAAATAAGAGAAAATACCTGCAGAACCTGTTTCTCTTACTCGGTTTATTGGATCTGAAATATCTTTGTAGAAAGCGGCAACAGAAACCAATTGACCAGCAGAAGGGAAATATTCCCATTTAAGATCAAGGTTAATATCTTTAGAAGCTATTAAATCTGGATTACCACGGCTAATCTGCCCTGTTGGAGATACATAACTAAAGGGAGCAATTTCTTTAAATTCCGGTAATGTTATGGTTCTACTAACAGCCAAACGTAATGCGTGAAGTTCGTTTACCGTGTACTTAATATTTAAACTAGGATAGAAATTACTGTAGTCTTGATTGCTCTCGCCTGTTCTTGGTGAAAGGTTACCAATATCGTAAGTTACTTTTATCTCATCACTTTGGTATCGGATACCAGCATCAAAATTCCATTTATCAAGTCCAACGTTAAAGGCAAAAAATGCAGCCTTAGAATCCAAAGTACCTAAGTATAAATCTTTTCGCTCTCCATTGGCATTAGACCCCAAAAGGTTAATCTCTAGAAGACCTGCATCAAAATTAGATTGACGGAAAATACTACCTAAGTTATCAATAGAAGGTGGGTTTATAGCGTTGGTACTTTGCTCTTCCACACCAACAAACTCTGAACTAAAGTCTCTTTCTTTATTTCTATAAGAAACCCCAAAATTCATCTTAAAGGTTCTAGTCTCCTCATCTATAATTTTTAGCTCATCTTTGATATAACCACTATACTCTATATCCTCAATATTCTGGCTAGATTTACGCTGTTGAAAACCACCGTTTCTACCCAGTTGCACAAAATTACCGTCTGGATCAAAGTTTACCTCGTTACGAATACGGTTTGGTTCATCTGCCTTTAAAAAGTTATAACCACCTGCCCAATGCAATGTATTCTTTTCTCCAAGTTGGTGTCTACCTATTAATTGGGTAACTAACAATCTTGTTTGTTTAGTGTTCTGGTCTCTTATGAATTGAAACAAACCTTCAGATGCTGCAGTCTCTTCAAAAATAGTAGCCTCACCATTACGGCCTCCTTCAAAAACATATTCATCTAATTTATTTACGAAGAATGTGCTTGACTTAATTTTGTTCTTTTCATTGGCCAAGTAGGTAATATCCAAAAGACCTGTGTTTACAATTTTCTTGCGAAATGTGGTTGCATCTGTAATGGTATCATCAATAAAATTTGAACGATATTGTCTAAACAAACCTTCTCTATGTTCAAAAGAACGTGAATGAGATGCACTAAGAAAAACCGAAAGTTTATCGGCAAACTTTTTACCAGCTGCTATAGACATAGAATAATCCATTGGGTTATCCTGTTGAAGTGTATTCCAACCTTGGTTGGTTATCAATTGCTGCGTATTCAGGTTTTGATCATAAAAACCGAAATCCGTATTTTTTGAATTGGGTGAAACTTTAAAGTTATCGTAGACTCCCTTTTTGGTTACATTTGAGTTAACCCCTCCTGAAACACCAACTGAGAGTTCACTTGAACCAGAAAGTTCTCTAGAGGTAATATTAACCGCTCCGGAAGCTTCATCCGCAGAACCATCAACAGCAAAAGTCTTGCTAATACTTACATTTTGTAGAACACGCGTTGGAAAAAGCCCAAGGTTAATGTTCTTCTTATCTATATCATCAGAAGGAATTGGCAGACCATTTAAGGTAGTAGAAAGATATCTATCTCCCAACCCTCTCACAAATACATCTCCAGAAGCCTCACTACTGGTAACACCAGAAATTTTGGTAGTAGCTGTTGCAGCATCGGACACCCCAATCTTAGCTAGCTCTACAGCTCCAATACTTTCTTTTATCTCAGTCGCTTTTTTCTGATCAAGCAAAAGTGCTGTTTCAGAATCTTTACGTGCTGTAGTCATTACAACAACCTCATCCAACGAAACACCTTCCGAGGCGCTCATAGGCACATTAACTGTTGTCACTTTCCCTGCTTCAATTATTACATCTGCAATATCTACTGTCTCATATCCTAAATAACTATAGGATACTATATAGGTACCAGGCTCAAGTCCTGAAATTTCATAAAGTCCATCAAAGTCAGAAGTAGTACCAATTGTTGTACCTTTAATAACTACGTTGGCAAATGGGAGGGGATCATCATTAAGTTCTTTATCAGTAAGTGTACCTACTATGCTTCCCGTATCTTGGGCGCTGAGTTGAAAAGAAAAAAGTAATAGTGCAATAGAATATATTAGTCTCATTATCTAGTTTTATAACGCCGCAAATAACGCCACGTGAAGTAAAAGTCGAGTTACGTGTATGTTAAACCTTTATTGCAATAAGGTTAGCTTAATGTTACTATATTAAATCAACGTTAAGAGACGTTGGTATGTCGGTATTATATTTACTTTTGACAGAATTAACCATCTTTAAAGACCTATGAAAAAGAAAGACATTAAGATATTACTTGTTGACGATGAGCCAGATATACTAGAAATAGTAGGATACAATCTTACTAATGAGGGCTACCAAGTCTTTACTGCCAAAAACGGAGTAGAAGGCGTTGCCATGGCTAAGAAAAAGCAACCACATTTAATTATCTTGGATGTAATGATGCCTGAAATGGATGGCATTGAAGCCTGCGAAACTATTCGTAGTACAGCCGGTCTTGAAAATTCTATCATTACCTTTCTTACCGCTCGTGGCGAAGATTATTCCCAAGTAGCCGGTTTTGATGCGGGTGCAGATGATTATATTACAAAACCTATTAGACCAAAAGTTTTGGTCAGTAAGGTAAAGGCATTATTAAGAAGGTTAAAAGAAGACAATGCCCAACAAGAAGATATTGTACAAGTTGGTAATATCATTATCAATAGAGAAGAGTACAAAATTGTAAACAATGGTGAAGAAATTGTTCTACCTAGAAAGGAGTTTGAACTTTTATCTCTACTAACTTCAAAACCAAGTAAAGTTTTCAAGAGAGAAGTTATTCTTGATAGAGTTTGGGGTAATGAGGTAGTTGTTGGTGGTCGTACCATTGATGTTCACATTAGAAAACTACGAGAAAAAATTGGCGAAGACCATTTTAAAACCGTAAAAGGGGTAGGTTATAAGTTCGTTCTTTAATTAAGTCTCCACAATAATTCAGTTATACATCATTTTTATAGTAATTTTGGTATGTAATTGCCCCAACAATGATGTATAACTGCTCTTTGGCGAAAATAAAACAAGTTTCTTATGGCTGCTGCTCAACTTAGAAAGTCATATCGCTTTGCGTTAAGGTCTTCCTTAATGGTTACCGCAGTGTTTATTTCGCTTTTGGCATTGTTCCTATATCTCTTTGGAAAATTAGAATGGACGATGATTCTTATATCCGCTCTGTTGCTTTTCCCTATTGCATTTATAGTAATGCAAATACGTATAGAAAGATTCATTTACCGTCGTATCAAGAAAATTTACGATGATGTTGCCATGTTAGAAACATCGTCCATTACCACGGGTCCGATTACTACGGACATGAAAACCCTTACCGAAGAAATAGAGAAATTTGCAAAAGATAAACGCGTAGAGATAGATACCCTAAAGATTAGGGAAGAGTACCGAAAAGACTTTCTAGGTAATGTATCTCACGAACTTAAAACACCGCTTTTTACCGTACAAGGCTATATAGAGACGTTATTAGACGGAGCTCTAGAGGATAAAAACGTACGCCGTAAGTACCTACAAAGGGCTAGCAAAGGGGTAGACCGCCTTATCTATATTGTTAAGGACCTTGATATGATCACCAAACTAGAAGTTGGAGACCTCAACCTAAAAAGAGAGTCTTTTGACATTATTGAGCTTATTCAAAATGTATTTGATCTTCTAGAAATGAAATCGGCAAAAAAGAGAATCATACTCACTTTTGATATGGAGTACGATAAACCTGTTATGGTATATGCCGATAAGGAAAAGATAGAACAGGTATTGACCAACTTTCTCGTGAATTCCATAAAATATGGACAATCTAACGGTACTACAGAGGTAAGCGTAGAAAACCTGATTAAGAACAAGGTTATTGTGAGGGTAACTGATAATGGCGAAGGTATTCCCAAACAGCATATACCCCGCTTGTTTGAACGTTTTTATAGAGTAGATAAAAGTGGTAGCCGTAGCGAAGGTGGTTCTGGTCTAGGCCTTGCTATTGTAAAACATATTGTTGAAGCCCATGGCGAAAAGATATATGTTGAAAGTGAAATAGGCGTAGGTTCGGAATTTTCATTTACTTTGGAAAAATCAGAGAGCAAAAAATCGATTAAAAACTAACTGAAAAATTTAATTTTATACCATTGGGAAGCAAAAACAAACTTAAACGGTTTAAAGAAAACGAAACTTTTTCAAATGTCATCCAACCAAATCGGGAAGACGTAAAACAGGGGTTTGAGCAGAAAGGTAAGTGGAAAGACTTCTTTGGCAACGACAACCCTATTGTACTTGAGTTAGGGTGTGGAAAAGGAGAATATACCGTTGGTTTAGCCAAGCAAGATCCCAACAAAAATTTTATTGGTATCGATATTAAGGGAGCCCGTCTATGGAGAGGTGCAAAAACCGCTTTAGAAGACAACCTTAAAAATGTAGCCTTTCTAAGAACCCAGATAGAACTGGTAGACGAACTTTTTTATAAAGGCGAGGTATCTGAAATATGGATTACCTTTCCTGATCCACAAATAAAATACAAGCGCACCAAACACCGGATGACCAACGAAAATTTCTTGGCCAAATACAAAGAAATATTACGTCCTGATGGACTTATGCACCTAAAAACAGATAGCGAGTTCATGCACGGCTATACTTTAGGGCTTTTACAGGGGCTGGGTCTGGAAATAAATTACGCCAACCACGATGTCTACAAAAACGAAGGCAGCCCAAAAGAGGTATTAGAACTCCAGACTTTCTATGAAAAACAGTATCTTGAAAGAGGTAAGCCCATTACCTATATCCAATTCAAGGTACACTAGTCCATGCAGCATCTTTTGATTCTTTTTTTTGCTACGTTTTCGGCTGCTTTCATGGCAACGGTACCTCCGGGGCTTCTAAACATGAACGCCGCAAAGGTTAGTGTAGAAAAAGGCAAGTTAAACGGTATTATTTTTAGCTTAGGAGTGGCTGTTATGGTTATTCTTCAGGCTACAATTGCTGTATACATCTCAAAATTTCTTCATAAAAACCCTGAAGTAGTTGATGTGCTGCTCAAAATTGCAGTTGTCGTTTTTGCTTTTTTCATGGTATATTTTTTTGTAGCTGCAGGGCGAAATAAAAAGAAGAAAACAAAAATTGTCAAGGTAAGTAAGAAGAATAGTTTCTTTAAAGGAATACTTCTGGCGGCATTAAACCTTTTGACCATACCCTATTATAGCGGGCTTAATATTATGTGGAACGCCTCTGGTTGGATCAAGTTTGAGGTCTGGGATATTCTTGTCTTTATATTCGCTGCCGGCTCAGGAACTTTTACCGTGCTTTATATGTACACGGTATATTTTAATAAATTAGAGAATAAATCCAATCGGTTTTCTAAGAATAGTAACTATATTCTTAGCGGACTAATGCTAGTTTTACTAACTATAACCGTTTTTAGAATAGCCTATCGCTAATGAATCCTGAGAACAAAAATTTCTTTCAAAAAGTATACGAAGTGGTAAGGCTCATACCTGAAGGCAGAGTAACCTCTTATGGTGCCATAGCCAAATATCTAGGTGCCGCCCGAAGCGCTCGTATGGTAGGCTGGGCAATGAACGGAGCAGGAAGTATGCCAGATGTACCTGCTCACAGAGTAGTTAACAAAATTGGACTACTTACCGGAAAACATCATTTTGATGGTACTAATCTCATGCAGCAATTATTGGAAAATGAAGGGATTACGGTAAAAGAAAATCAGATTATCGATTTAGAAAAGCACTTTTGGGATCCTTTTAAAGAACTAGGATAGTCCTTTTTATTCCAAAAAATATAATTTTCGTCTACAAAACACTTCTTTCGGATACTATTTTTCTCATATTCATCAACAATACCTATTAAGACATACCATTTTTCAATGTCATCTCTTTACCCTCTCGACGCTATGGCGTATCTTTGTTCTTTAGAATGATTTTATATAATGAAGATTGATAAAAAAGAAGTTTTAAGAGCACTAGAGAATATTACTGTACCTTGGCGAAGGACAGAATATGGTAGAAAGTGGTGCCGTTAAGAACATACAGATTTTTGGTGATGAGGTTGAGGTAGATATTACCATCAGCAACCCAAGCCTACAGGCCAGAAAAAAGACCGAGGTCGAAATTCTGAAAATCATCCACAGAGAGGTATATGAAAAGGCCAAAATAAAAATCAACATTAAAGTTGATGCTCCAACTAAGCCAAAAACCAACGAAATAAAAGGAAAACCCCTACCGGGTATTCAAAACATTATTGCCGTTGCTTCAGGTAAAGGTGGTGTAGGGAAATCTACGGTTACTGCAAATTTAGCTGTAACCCTAGCCAAAATGGGCTTTAAAGTAGGAATTTTAGATGCAGATATCTACGGACCTTCTATTCCTATTATGTTTGATGTTCCCATGGAAAAGCCATTGGCCGTTAACGTTGATGGAAAATCTAAAATGAAACCGGTAGAAAACTATGGTGTAAAGCTATTGTCCATCGGGTTCTTTACCCAACCGGATCAAGCGGTTATCTGGCGTGGGCCTATGGCTGCAAAAGCACTTAACCAGATGATTTTTGATGCACACTGGGGAGAATTAGATTTTATGTTGCTTGACCTTCCTCCTGGAACTGGGGATATACATTTAAGTATCATGCAAGCTATGCCAATTACGGGCGCCGTAGTGGTGAGTACTCCACAGAATGTTGCTTTGGCAGATGCTAGAAAAGGTGTTGCCATGTTCCAACAAGAATCTATAAATGTCCCTGTATTGGGAATCGTGGAAAATATGGCTTATTTTACTCCTGATGAGCTTCCAGACAATAAGTATTATATTTTTGGTAAAGAAGGCGCAAAAAATCTTTCCGAAGATTTAAAAGTACCTTTCTTAGGTGAGGTTCCTTTAGTACAAAGTATACGAGAAGCTGGTGATATTGGAAGACCTGCTGCTATGCAAACGGCTACTCCTGTAGAATTAGCATTTGAAGAAATTACAAAAAATGTAGTGCAAGAAGTTGTGGGTAGAAATAAAAACCTTCCCCCTACCGAAGCAATTAAGATAACCACTATGGCGGGTTGTTCTGTCGTTAAAAAAAATAATATGACATCTGAAGAATTAAAACAGAATGTAGAAAAAGCGCTAGAAGAAATTCGCCCGTTTTTACAGAGTGATGGAGGAGATATTTCTTTGATTTCCATAGATAACGAGAAGTCCGTAAAGGTGAAGTTAGAAGGAGCATGTGTTGGATGTAGCGTTAATCAAATGACTCTAAAAAGTGGAGTTGAAATGACTATAAAAAAATACGCTCCACAAATTGAAGAGGTGATTAATATTGGTGTTTAATACACTGATTTTCATCATGTTCTCATCAATTTTTTAATCCTAATTTTGTCCGAATTTTAATGTAAACCCGATGATCAAAACAGATATATTGATTATTGGAGCTGGCCCAACAGGGCTTTTTGCCGTTTTTGAGGCAGGCCTTCTACAGCTCAAATGTCATCTAATAGACGCGCTACCACAATCTGGTGGGCAATGTTCCGAAATTTATCCTAAAAAACCGATTTACGATATACCGGGTTTCCCCGAAGTATTGGCTGGCGATTTGGTGAATAATCTAATGGAACAAATAAAACCTTTTGAACCTGGATTTACCTTAGGCGAAAGAGCGCAGACCATAGAAAAATTAGAAGACGGCACATTTATTGTAACGACTAACAAAGGAACCAAGCACCATGCCCCTATTGTGGCCATTGCCGGTGGGTTAGGTAGTTTTGAACCTCGTAAACCGTTACTTGAGAATCTACAGAAATACGAAGACAATGGCGTTGCCTATATCATAAAAGACCCTGAGGTATACCGTGATAAAAGAGTGGTTATAGCTGGTGGTGGCGATTCTGCTTTGGATTGGAGTATATTTTTAGCAGATGTAGCTTCACAGGTTACTTTGGTTCACCGTAGAAGTGAATTTAGAGGTGCACTAGACTCCGTAGAGAAAGTACAACACCTTAAGAATGAAGGAAAAATTAATCTAATTACCCTATAAGGTGAAATTATTGGCCTTCAAGGTAAAGACACCCTTGAATCTGTTATCATAAGAAAAACAACAAATCCTGATGAGGATGTTATCCTAGAAGTTGATAATTTTGTGCCGCTTTTTGGGCTTTCTCCCAAATTAGGACCCATTGCAGATTGGGGTCTTGATATTGAGAAAAATGCTATTAAAGTAGACACGTTCGATTATCAAACCAATGTGCCATAATTTATGCTATTGGTGATGTAAATACCTATATGGAAAATTAAAGTTGATTCTTTGTGGTTTTCATGAAGCAACGTTAATGTGCCAAAGTGCTTATCAGCGTATTTATCCTGATAAGAAATATGTAATGAAATATACGACCGTAGGTGGTGTAACCGGTTTTGACGGTAGCAAGAAAGAAGCACCAAAGGCAGTTGTAAAGTCCATTGATTAATTGTGACTAAAGGCCAAATTATAATTAAGTATCCTAATGACCGACATTAAAATAAAAATTACCGACCGAGATGGTGTTGCCCATGAGGTAGATGCTCCGACTGATATGAACATGAATCTTATGGAAGTAGTTCGTTCGTACGAATTAGCTCCAGAGGGTACTATTGGTATTTGTGGCGGTATGGCCATGTGTGCTTCTTGCCAATGCTATGTTATTTCAGACCACAGTCTTCCAGAGAAGTCTGATGACGAAGATGCTATGTTGGCCGAAGCCTTTGATGTTAAGGACAACAGCCGTTTGGGCTGTCAAATTCATATGACTCCAGATTTAGACGGACTAGAAGTAGAATTAGCCCCTGAGAGCTAGATTCTTGCCTGATAGGTAAATAGATTAAAGTACCTACCTTCTTTAGCAATTAGCTCATCGTGGGTACCTTCTTCAGCAATTTTACCGTTTTCAATGACCAAAATCTGATTGGCTTTTCTGATAGTGCTCAATCGGTGTGCTATTACAAATGTAGTACGACCTTCTGTTAAGGCTGCCAAACTCTTTTGAATCAAAGCTTCGCTTTCTGTATCCAAATTAGATGTAGCCTCATCTAGTATTAGGATTTTAGGATCAGCCAAAACAGCTCTTGCAATAGCAATACGTTGGCGTTGACCGCCAGAAAGTTTAACGCCCCGCTCTCCTATTAAAGTATCCAATCCTTCTTCAAATCTATCTGTAAACTCATTTACATAAGCAGCTAGTACTGCTTGTTGCAATTGCTCTTCCGAAGCATTAGGCCGTGGAAACAAAATATTCTCACGTATAGTGCCCTCAAAAAGAAAATCGTCTTGTAAAACAACCCCTAGGTGCTGTCTGAAACTATTCAAATTAACTTTTGCTACATCCTTACCATCTATGGTAATCTTACCTGATTGTGGATTTAAGAAAGTCGCTGCTAAACCAGCTATGGTAGATTTCCCAGAACCGGAACTCCCCACCAGCGCAACCACGTTACCTGATTTCACCTCAAAGCTGATATTATGCAATACTTCTTTATCTTCCTCATAAGCAAAGGAAACATCATCAAAAACAATATCACCTTTAATATCGTCTAGAACTATGGTCCGGTTTTCTTCATCAGACTCCGGTATCATGTTCATAAGCTCCTCTGTACGATCTAATCCAGCCAAAGCTTCGGTCAATTGACTACCTATATTGCTCATCTGAACAATAGGTGCGACCATCAAACCTAATAAAAAGGTAAAGGTTAAGAATTCACCTATCGTAAGCTCATCCATCATTATTTTGTATCCACCAATACCCATGATTCCCGTTGTGGCAATCCCTAGAAGAAAAGTAGATGAACTGGTCATAAAAGCAGTAGCGGTCAAACTCTTTTTCACATTTTGAAACAGGCGATCAACTCCTTTTTCAAAAATCTTATTTTCCTGCTCTTCGGCATTAAAGCCTTTAATTACGCGTACACCTCCTAAAGTCTCGGTAAGCCTACCCGTAACCTCAGCATTTATTTTACCACGGTTTCTAAAAATAGGTCGTATAATTTTAAATGCCTTGAGCGCAATCAATGCAAAAACGGCCAGAGGCACTAATGTAAAAATCGTCATTGTCCAACTAATACGCAAAAGCAATATAAGCGATACTACAGCCGTAATAGTACCTCCCACTAGCTGTACCAGACCTGTGCCGATGAGGTTACGTACCCCTTCAACATCACTCATTATACGAGACACCAAAGCTCCAGACTTGGCATTATCAAAGAAGCTAATAGGTAACGATAGTACTTTTTTCTGTACTTGAGCTCTAAGTTCAGAAATAAGAAATTGTGCCTGAACACTAAGTATTTTTGTCAATAAAAACGAGGTGACAGATTGCACCAATATAGCGAGTGCTACTGCACCTACAAGTAATTTTAAAAAATCTATATCCTTATTTGGTATAATGTCATCCATCAAATATTTAAGGGATAAAGGAGCCACAAAACTTGCTGCTTTACTAATTACTATAAGGAGAAGTCCAATAAATACAAGGTTTCGTCTTGGCCATATAATGGTCTTAAACGCGGTAAGCATACTAACTTTTTTCTCGGCCATGGATGAAGTTTTGAAGATGGCAAAGTTACGGTAAAAACGGGTACTTTGCTTTATAGCTAAGTTGTCTAAATAGATAGATTGTTGGAGAAGGGTTTATTAAAATTTCAGGTAAGCATAAAGAAGAAGCTTAGTCATCTTCTTTTGTAATAATTAAGGTTGCTTTTGAACCTTCCGAAAGTAGCCATTTCGTGGCATAAATAACTTCGCCCTTGTCATCATAGACATTTACCTGAGCGGTATTAGGCGCATAAGCACCAACATTAAGAGCTTCAAAATCAATACGGTTGAATCCTTTTTTCAAATCAACATTTACCCCTTTAAAAGAACTTGTTAGAAGGATATTAGTATCAACCACATCTCCGTTTACATAAATTTTTACACGGTCGCCATCTACATTTTCGTGGTCACGACACATAATACCAACGAACTTCCCGTTGTTTTTAACGTCGCCCAAGTACATATCGGCAAAGTGTTGTTTGGAACCTTCTTCAGGTTGTCTTGGTCCTACTTTTGGGTCAATTTTCATACCAGCACCCGCCTGAACAAGTTCGCGGTCGTCAATCATTTTTACAGGATTACGCTTGGCAATATCAAAATCTACCTGAGGTTGATCTTCTACTACGGATGGAATGTTTAAAGAAGTACCTTGATTAGGCTCGGCATTATCATCAATCTTATTAGCCGTTTCTATTTTCAACTCTTTCTTTTGAGGAATATCGGTCTGGGCCATCATCCCCGAAAAGGGAAACAGCATTACAGCGAACAACAGTACCGAATAGTTTTTGGTCATCGAATAAAAAATCAGGATAAAGATAACAAATACCCTGCCACGTGGACTTAAGGCAATGTTAAAACGATAAATTACTAAAAATCGTATCGGCAATCAGTCTATGACCTTTCTTATTCGGGTGAATAGGATCCTTATCATAGCAATCCTTTTGACTTGCAAAAAGAGGTTTCCGTATGTTTATCTCGGCATTCGCATAAGGATGCTGCATCTCTAAAATGATATCCGTAAATTTTTCCAGTACCTCCTTATCATATTTAGGGTAGGGATGTTTATAGCTATACGAAGTAATGTTTTGGTCATCCGAGTGTCTCTCAGCCAATGGTGGAGGAGTTAATAAAATGGTCTGAATATCTCTCTGGCGCATTTTTTCAAGAAATGAATAAACCCCTATTTTAAAGCTTCTAAAAAGTTCTTCTGAAGGTTTTCCATAAATTCCGTCATTAATCCCGTAGCAAAAAAGCGCCACGTCTATTGGGTTTTTATCTAAAATTTCATCTAAGCGTTCAAAAAGGTAAGGCCTTGGACCAGGATGGTCTTCTTCTGAGAGCCCACTTACGGTTTCACTACTTTTCCCAAAATTGATAAACTTAATATTGAGCTCTGGTTTTTCTTTGTTGAATATCTCTTGTAGCATTTCAACATAGCCACCATTACCACCAGCAAAAGTGATGCTATCTCCAAAACAACCTACTACTTGATTTTTCTTTAGTTCGAATTTAGAGTGGTCAAAACACCCTATTAAACTAGTACCTACTGCGGCAAGAGCCGTTCGGTTTATGAATTGTCTTCTCTTCATCATCGTGCAACAATCAATAATTTATATGAAAATATCTAAAACAAGAACTCCAATAAGTCCCATAACACCAACGGTTGTTTCCATTACGGTCCATGTTTTTAAAGTATCCTTTACCGATAGATTAAAATATTCTTTATAAAGCCAGAACCCGCTATCGTTAACATGGGACAGCATTAAACTTCCAGAACCAATAGCTAAAACCATTAGCTCCGGGCTAACATCTGTATTAGCAATTAAAGGCAACACTATACCGGCGGCCGTAAGACCGGCAACCGTTGCAGAACCTACACACACCCTAATAACCGTGGCAATAAGCCAAGCCAATATTAAGGGTGAAACTGTAGAGCCTTTAAGCATATCACCAATATAGTCACTTACACCGCTATCTATAAGCACTTGTTTTAAAGCGCCCGCTCCTGCTATAATAAGAAGTACCATAGTAATACCTGAAACGGCACTCGCCACGGAGTCCATTACATCTTTCATTTTTTTACCCCTTGCCAGCCCTAGTGTATAAATAGCCACTAAAACCGATATAAGCATAGCCATCACAGGATTTCCTAAAATATCGGTTGCTTTTCTAATCGGATTTTCTTCAGGAAGCACTAGTGCAATTACAGACGCAAGAGCGATAAGAATAACCGGAAGTAAGGCCGTAAGAATACTAGTAGCCGTACTTGGCATTTCATCATCTGTTAAAATTTTTGGGTTCAAAAACTCCTTTAACGGTGTTGCTTCTACGTTTTTAATAGAACGTGCCAAAAGAGGACCCGCAACAATAATGGCGGGTATAGCAACAAGAATACCGTATAATAATGTTTTTCCAATATCAGCATTAAAAATAACAGCGATACCGGTAGGGGCCGGATGCGGAGGAAGATAACCATGTGTTACCGAAAGGGACGCGAGCATAGGTAGACCTACATAAATTAAAGGAAGTCTGGTAGCTGCAGCAACCGTAAATACCAATGGAATTAAAATAACAAAACCAACGGTATAGAACATAGGTATACCCACAATAAAACCCGTAAGAACTACGGCCCATTGAATATATTTCTTCCCGAATTTTTCAATCATTTGCGTAGTAATACGCTGTGCTGCTCCACTATCTGCTACAAGCTTACCCAGCATTGCTCCAAGACCAAGAATTAAAATAAGATAACCTAAAGTATTACCTATTCCTGATTGTATGGACTTTGTAACGGTTTCAAAATCCATTCCTTCTGCAACGCCTACCAATAGGGAGACAATGATAAAAGCGATGAAAGCATTAAGTTTAAAACGAGCTATTAAAATAAAAAGAATAAAAATTCCGGCAATAACAATGGCAAGTGGCATGGGCTAGGTTGGTGTTGAGACTTCTAAGATACTAAAATTGATGATAATTAAAAGTTATGAAGACACCTTCAAAAAAGTCATTTTTAAAATGATGCATTAACTATTTTTCTGAATAATTTTCAGACAACTGTCTTAAAACAGTTACCGCTTTTTCAGCATCTTTATGATCAACAAAAATATGATCATGATAATAGGCAGCAACTACATTACAACTAATATTGTTCTTTGCCAGTTCTGAAGAAAATAGGGCCGTGAGTCCTACTCCTTCTAAAGAAGAATGGATTTCTAAAGTTATCCAAGAAGCAATATATTCATACGGAAGACGTAAAGCATCAGCTTTTTGTTTTGCTATTATAACAGTTGTTCCCTCTTGTTCTTTAAACTCACATAGCGTATCAGCTCTAGAAATTTGGTTTGCATCCGTTAAGGTTATAAATACATATTCACCTTCATTCAATTTTGGAGTCATACCCTTTATCATTTCCGTTAAGTTCTTCTCTCCTGCCATTTTGCTTTAATTTATTACCCTGCACTATTTAAAAATCCTTTCTAACGAAATTATCTCCCTATAAAATGAACTCTAAAAATACGGTGCTTTAAACTCTTGAACAAGATTAAAAACCTCTAACTAGATCATCATAAAAGAAATATCCTAGATAGAAGCAAAAAAGAGAAGACTCTAACGAGTCTTCTCTTTTTTAAATTACACATAGTGCAAATTATTAGTTCTCTAAATATCCGAATTTGCCATTATTAAAATCTTGAAAAGCTTGCATCAACTCTTCTTTAGTATTCATAACAAATGGACCGTGAGCAGCAATAGGCTCATTTAGAGGTTCACCACTTAAAACCAGCACCAAAGCATCTTCCGAAGCTTCTACGGTAAAGTTTTCACCATCATTCGCCATCAAAACCAAATGATCCGTAGGTGCATTGTCATTTCCGTTTACCGTAATACTGCCTTCAATCACCAATACCACAGTATTGTAATTTTCAGGAAATGAAAAATCTGCTTTACCTCCTTTTTTCAATCTGGTATTCAGCATATTTATTGGAGTAAAAGTAGTTGCTGATCCTTTCATTCCGTTGTATTCACCGGCTATAACTTCAACCTCTCCACTGTTATCAGAAAGCTCGTAACGGCGTAAATCTTCTTTTTTGATTGCCTTGGTATTTAGGCGTGCTCATTTTGTCTTTTTTAGGCAAGTTTACCCAAAGCTGCACCATTTGAAAATCACCTCCATTTTTTGCCCATTCTTCCTCGTGATATTCTTTATGTAACACCCCACTTGCGGCCGTCATCCATTGGACATCGCCTTCGCCAATTATACCTCCACCACCACTACTATCATGATGCGCTACTTTACCCTTGTACGCTATAGTAACGGTTTCGAAACCTCTATGTGGATGTACATCTACCCCTCTGGGATTATCCGTTGCCGAGAAGTGAAATTTTGAATTATAATCCATCATAATAAATGGATTCATGCGCTCCATATCTAATCGGAAACCGCTAGGGATAAAATTATGTACTCTAAAACCATCACCAACAAAATGTGGTTCTCTAGGTCTTGCCACTAATTCTACTGTTCTTGTTTTCATGTCTTTAAGATTTTATACCACAAATATATTGTGATGATCCAACCTGTGCATTGATGTATGATAAGAACCTATTTCTTGAAATTTTTCTGTGCAAGAACTTTCCTGACCCTACTCAAACTCTCAGGAGTAATACCCAAATAAGATGCTACCATAGTTTGTGGCACACGCAAAAGAATATCTGGGTACATCTCTACAAACTGTAAATACCTTTTTTCTGCCGATGCACTAAGTAATGCATTGACCCTTTTCTGTAAATGTCTAATATGATTATGAAGCAGCCGAGTATTAAAATCCGTAAACGAGGGTACTTTCTTGGACAGCAGTTGAATAAAATTTTCATCCATTAAAACCACCTCACTGTCTTCCAAAGCTTGTATATAATATACCGAAGGTTCATTGAAATAGCTGCTTTCACGGTCTGTTACAAACCAGTTTTCCGGAGCAAAAGCAATTACGTGCTCTTTTCCTTTAGTATCTATTGAATATTGCCTGAGCAAACCTTTCTCTACAAAAAAAGTATGCTTACAACGTTCGTCTTTACGTAACAGAAATGCGTCTTTTTTGACCGTTTTAGTCGTGCAATTATCCAGTATTGCAACAACTTCGTTCTCATTAACATTAAGATTTGTTGTCAAAAAACTTTTTAAGGTAGTACTGTTCATCCTGTTTATTTACTTCTAATCTTTAAAGCTAAAGGAATATAAACAGATTATGGCTATGTGGTTTTTCAAATTAAATTTTACGCCAAGCTAAGATTAGCTTTTCGGGGATTTCCCAGAGGGATAGTAAACTTAAAATCACTACCCTTATCCAAAGTACTTTCTGCCCAAATGTCTCCTCCTAGTTTCTCTACAAACTCTTTGCAGAGCACCAACCCAAAACCAGAACCCTTTTCACTTGCTGTACCAACACGGGCCATATTGGTGTTTACGCAAAATAATTTGTCGCAGATATCCGGACTCATACCCACACCGTTATCGGAAACAGTTACTTCTAAATGGGTTTCATTCTGCGTTGTTAAAACATTAATACTTCCTCCCGGTTTAGTAAACTTGATGGAATTTGAGACAAGATTACGGATTATCGTTTTAATTATTTTTTGATCAGAACGTACTTGAATAGTATCGCTTTCTACATAGTTCAGCTCTATGTTTTTAGTGCTCGCAATTGCTTTTGACAGTTCTAACGTCTGGCTCACTACCTTGTTAATATCCACAATTTCCGACTTAAAATCTAGTTGCCCTGTTTGAGATTTTGACCAGTTTAGAAGATTGTCTAATAAAGTAAGAGTGTTTTGGGTTGTTCTATTAATCAACTCTAAATACTCCTCAGATTGCCCAACATCATTTCTTTTAATAGAATCGCTTAACAAATCTGACAACAAAGTGACATTATTAAACGGACTTCTTAAGTCATGAGCTATTATAGACAGTAATCTATCTTTAGTAGCAAGCACTTGTTTTAATTGAGTCTCACTTTGCTGTAAAGCTGCTTCGGATTTTTTCTTATCCGTAATATCACGTACCACGCAAATAAGAAACTTATTTCCGTTTTCATCAATAAAGCGTGATTTTCGAGTCGATAAAATTCGTGTTTCGCCTCCCCTTACTGTCATCTCTTCCTCATTGATGTTTTCAACACCATCTGCTAAGACTTGCCAATCAATCCTAAGAAAAGACTCCCGTTCTTCTGGTGTAACCTCTTCAGCGAGGGTTTTACCTATCATCTCTTCACGAGGAAGCCCCATCATTTTACAAAAAGCATCGTTAACCAATACCATTTTGCTTTCTGCATCTTTTACAAACACAGAATCACCCATGTTATTAAGAACAATTTGGGTGTAAAAATTATCTTTATCTAAATGATTATTCGGGCTAGTTTGTAGGCTCATTTTAGGGTTTATGGGTATAAAAATCAGAAACGGAACAAGGCCATTATACACTACTTCAAAAACAGCTCTAAGGCTATATTATTTATTTCTATGGGGGAATAGAAATCTACAAATCAATATATAGCACTCCATAAAGTTAGTCTTTATTTTGGATAAAAGATGTAAAGGCTTACATTTTTAAACTATAGAGCCCTTAAATTTTAACAATACAATTTACTAAATTAGAAGTAAAGGACTACTTATTTTTTTGGTGTTTAAGAAGAAAAATTAAAAAACGACCTGCTCTAAAGCACATGTTTTTCAAAAAGGATATCCAATTCTTTCTGAGGGTCAAAACAAAGACCTGGATGCGGTTTTGAGCTTTGTATGATAGTGCTTCTAGATGCTGTAAGCCATCTAAATCTTGACGGTAAATCTAGTTTTCCAATAGCTCCTCCTTTGGTTTCACCCTCACAAACCAGTTCCCAAGCTTTTAAATAAGCTTCAATAGCTTCTGCATCTATTTCAGATGCAAATGCCTTAATACGTGTACGGTCTATTGTGAATTTCATACCCAGAAATTTTTTCCTTTTAGAAAATACGATAGCTCCTACGTTTATAAACTCTTCGCGCTCAACCTTTGGTACAAGCCTAATTATGGCAAATTCATAAGTAACTCTATCTTGCATCCTGCGCCTCTTTAACCAATACCTCTAATTTTTTCAACCGGGTATTCAAAAATTTATCATAGGCTGCACGCATCTCCTCTGGCGATAACGGGTCAGATTCACTTAAGAGCCAATCTTCAGGTATTTTAGATACGATTTCTGCAATGGTATTTTTATCTATTTGAGCTCTAATTTCTTCTGCAGCCTTAGGCAACTCAGTAGCACGTTCCAAAAGGACATGGTCTTTAATAGCCGGAAAAGTTCTTTCTAAATGAGTTTGCCAAGTTTCCCAATTATGATGAAAATAAAAACTAGACCCATGATCAATTAGCCAAAGTTCTTTATGCCAATTAAGTAGATTGGTATTCTTTGCTGTGCGGTCTATATTACTAATCATACTATCTAAAAGAACCACTTTTGAAGCTGATAAAGGGTCTGCGATAGAAACCAACGGATCATAAATAATAGATTCTGACAGAAAATGCAACCCAAGGTTAAGACCAACACTAAATTTCAGTAAATCTTGAATTTCTTCGTCAGGTTCCGTCTTACTAAAGCTATCGTCTAAATTCATAAAAACGATTTCGGGCACATTAAGACCTATTGCACGGGCAAGCTCTGCGCCCATAAGTTCTGCAATCAAAGCTTTTTTACCTTGCCCTGCCCCTCTAAACTTTATAACGTACAAAAATTCATCATCTGCCTTTACAAGACCCGGAAGCGAACCTCCTTCGCGCAAAGGTTTGATATACTGAACCACGTCTACCGTTCGAATTTCAATTGCATTCATGATTGCTAAGATAGTGAAAGTTGTATTTTACTATCAAGTGCTATTCTAGATAAATTTATCTGGTAATCATACAAAAAGCAAGAGCCTCTTTTCAGAGGCTCTTGCAATTCAAATTGAATGTTTAATTATTGGCCAACCTTCCTCATAAAACTTCGCATTTTAGGAATGATTATATCCGCATCTTCTTCTAAGGCAAAATGGCCGGTATCATAAATATTATAGTCAATATTTTTTACGTCTTTCTTAAAGGCCACCGCACCGCTCTCAGGAAAGAAGGCATCGTTTTTCCCCCAAACAATTAGTAAAGGCGGTTGATTGTCCCTTAAATATTGTTGCCATTTGGGATACAGTTTTACATTATTCTGATAGTCATAAAATAAATCTAATTGAACCGCATGGGCATTAGGTCGTGACATTCTTAAATAATCCAGATGCCAAGTATCAGGATTAATGCTTTCTGGATTTCTTGTACCATGCATATATTGCCATTTAAGTCCTTCTAATGAAAAAGAATGCAGTAAAGCTTCCTCACTCTTTTTGTTTCTATTTGCCCAAAACGCCTTAGTATCTTTCCATGCAGCTCCCAATCCTTCTTCGTAAGTATTACCATTTTGATTAATAATGGCGGTAATCCTTTCTGGGTGGGCCGTAGCTATTCTAAAGCCTATAGGAGCCCCATAATCCTGAATCATTAACGCATAAGACGTAATTTTCTTCTTCTCTAGAAAAGCATCTATTGTTGCCGCAAGGTTATCAAAAGTATACTCAAAGGCACTGGAATCCGGAAAATCACTATTACCAAATCCCGGATAATCTGGTGCTATTAAATGAAATTCATCCGATAATTGATTTAAAACCTTTCTATATTGATGTGAAGAAGTTGGAAAACCATGAAGCAAAACTATTGTCTGATTTTCAGGATTACCAGCTTCCCTGTATGCTATGTTTACTCCGCTAACTTCAAGAGTCCGATATTTAATAGTGGTCATATTATCTTTGTTTTTAAAATTTTTATTTGATATTTCTATATCCGGTGATGTTACTCCGGACATCAATAGGGGCACAATAGCCAAAGCGTAAAGAATTAAATTTTTCATAGTTCAAAGTTGTTTGTTACCGAATGTTCGGTAAAATAAATTACTAAATTTTTTATTTGTTTAAATATCTTAGCTCAATATCCTTTAATGTTTGTTCAAATATGTTCAAATCATTCAACCCTTTAGTGACCACAAGACTACCTTGAATTTCCAATAAAGTTTGTATAGCATATTGCTGAGCCAGTGTATCCGACAATCCAAAAGCCAGACCTAAACTTTTGAAAGCCTTTACCCATTCTTTCATTCCACTCTCAATTTGTTCACCGAACAATTCCAAACCAGAGCCTAATGAAAACGCCCTCAGAATACATGCGTCTTTCCCTCCTGTATATATAGACTTAATGTTATCCAATCCGTTAGCTAATCTTTGAACAGCAGAAACACTTTCGTCCCGCAAAGCACTAAAAACCTTTTCTTCTGCCCTTTCACCAAGGTGATTCATAACAGCCACTGCCATACCTTGCTTCCCATCTGGAAAACGATGATACAGACTAGCCTTCTTTAAACCTGTTTTTTCTGCCAAATCAGAAAGACTTGCGCCATCATAACCCTTAGACCTAAAAACGTCAACTAGGTTTGCTACAATATCTTTATCCAATACTTTCTGTGGTCTCATAAGACAAATCTAAACTATTATTTTTAATTACCAAACGTTCGGTAAAATTTAATTATTCTATTAACTACAGCTATATCCTATTTTAATGCATCCTTGTAAGCACCCTTCACTATTGTATTCCGAGATTTTTGGGCATAAAAAAAGCTGAGAATACATCTCAGCTTTTTTATTTTTAACTCTGTACTCGAGGCGGGAATCGAACCCGCACTCCAAAGGAACTGGATTTTGAATCCAGCGCGTCTACCAGTTCCGCCACTCGAGCATTAATTTCGACTGCAAAAGTAAATTTTTTTTTGTTCCAAACACAAAAAATAACAACATTTATCCTTTAGCAACACAAATAAATTTCTAAATTTGCACCTCGCTAACAAAACGACTTGTCAATAAACTAATTAACAATACGTTACCCATGGCTTACCAAGTTCCCGAACCTAAAATTTTCGCCTGTACCCAGAGTACTGAGTTGGCAAAAAAGATTGCCAAGTTTTACGGCGCCGAATTAGGCAATGTACTCTTCTCTAGATACAGTGATGGTGAATTCCAACCATCGTTTGAAGAATCGGTACGTGGAGCTCGTATTTTCATCATAGGTTCTACGAACCCAAGTTCTGAACATTTAATGGAAATGTTGTTAATGCTAGATGCAGCCAAACGCGCATCTGCAAGACACATAACAGCCGTGATGCCTTATTTTGGCTGGGCTAGACAAGATAGAAAAGATAAACCTAGAGTACCAATTGCAGCAAAGCTAATTGCAAAAATGCTTGAGGCCGCTGGTGCAACTAGAATCATTACAATGGATTTGCATGCAGATCAGATTCAAGGTTTTTTCGAAAAACCTGTAGATCATTTGTTCGCATCTACCATGTTTTTGCCTTATCTAAAGAAATTAAATTTAGATAATCTTACCATTGCATCACCTGATATGGGTGGTTCTAAAAGAGCCTATGCCTATTCAAAAGCATTAGGATGTGATGTCGTTATCTGCTACAAGCAGCGGGCAAAAGCAAACATAATATCGCACATGGAGCTAATTGGCGATGTAAAGGGTAAAAATGTGGTCTTAGTAGATGACATGGTAGATACCGCTGGAACGTTGACAAAAGCTGCCGATTTAATGATGGAGAGAGGCGCATTGAGCGTAAGGGCTATTACAACACACGCCCTTTTATCCGGTGATGCTTACGAGAAAATAGAAAAATCGCAATTGTCGGAACTGATCGTTACAGATTCTATTCCTTCCAAGAGAGATTCAAACAAAGTAAAGGTATTGAGCTGTGCAGAGCTTTTTGCAGACGTAATGCACAGAGTACACCATAACACTTCTATTGCGTCAAAATTTTTAATGTAGCCGTTTAAATAAGCTACACCAGTTAAGAGTATTAATTTTTTAAATCATATAATGAAGTCAATTAAAATTAAAGGATCAGAAAGAGAAAGCGTGGGCAAAAAGGCAACTAAAGCCCTACGTAATGCTGGACAGGTTCCTTGCGTTGTATACGGAGGGGAGAAACCATTACACTTTTCAGCAGAAGAGTTAGCGTTCAGAGATTTAGTTTACACCCCAGCCGCACACACCGTAGAGGTTGACTTAGGTCATGGTAAAGTAAGAGCAATTATGCAAGACATTCAGTTTCACCCAGTGACTGATAAAATTTTGCATATCGATTTTTACCAACTTTTTGATGACAAAGAGGTTACAATGAACATTCCAGTTCGTTTAGTAGGTAATGCTCCTGGTGTTAGAGCCGGTGGTCGTTTACTTTTCAGAAAGAGAAAACTTGCCATTAAAGCACTTCCAGACAATTTGCCAGATTATTTTGATGTTGATATATCAAAACTAAAAATTGGTGACAACATTACTGTTGAATCTTTATTGAAAGATGAATTCACAATCTTACACCCTGACACAACCGTTGTTGTTCAAGTTAAAACTCAGCGTACAGCAGTGGCCGTTGATGAAGACGATGAAGGCGAAGGAGAAGAAGGAGCTGAAGGTGCAGAAGCAGCAGTTGCGGAAGGCGAAGGAAGCCAAGAATAAATTTCAGTTGAAGTTTTATAAAAAGCGCCCTAAATTAGGGCGCTTTTGTATTTTTACAACTTTAAATTGAGGCTTGCATTTACTTTAAAACATAATCGTGCACAAGAACACAAACATTCTAAAAACGACGCATTATGTTACAATTTCTAAAATCAATTTTCAACAAGAGCAAAAGTGTTCTAGAAGAAACAGATAATATGAAAAAATACCTAATAATTGGTCTAGGAAACATAGGTAGTGAGTATTCAGAGACTCGCCATAATATTGGATTCAAAGTTTTGGATGCCCTAGCGAAAGCATTAGATTTTTCTTTTGAGACTGTGAAATTAGGTGATGTAGGTACATTTAAAATAAAAGGCCGAAGTATACTTTGTCTAAAACCGTCTACCTACATGAACCTTAGTGGCAAGGCATTAAAGTATTGGATGGATAAAGAGAATATTCCTTTAGAAAACGTTCTAGTAATTACAGACGACATTAATTTGGAATTTGGATCACTACGTTTAAAAACAAAAGGAAGCAATGGAGGCCATAATGGTCTTAAAGACATTCAGAACGTTCTACAGACCACAAATTACAACCGACTTAGATTTGGCGTAGGAGCTGACTTTGGTAAAGGGAGACAGGTTGAATATGTATTGGGCGAATGGAGTGAAACAGAAAAAGATGCGCTAAAAGAGCGTTTCGAAAAAACCACTGAACTGGTTCAATCTTTTGTTCTTGCGGGTGTTGTACGAACCATGAATCAATTTAACGGGTCTTAAATTCCGAAACTGTACTAGTAGAAACATTTCCTTCCTCATCTGTAGTTACTACTTTCCAAAAGTAAACTGCATCATCAGCTACTTCCACTATTAACTCGCTTACTCCTGCGTCTGTGGTTTTCAATAATGTTGTAGGCGGATTTTCATTAGAAAGATATATCCCATAACTTTCTATATCATTATCTAAATCCTTACCAACCCACTTTAAACTTATTTCGTTATTTACGTCTCTAAAAGCCGTAGAACCCTGTACCGGGAAAGTTAATTCTGCTGGAAAAGGCACATGAGTAATTTCGGATCCCGGATTATAGAACAACCAAGAATCGCTACTAACAGAGGCTGTTGTTTCTGAATTTTCAGATACTACTACCCATGAAAATGGCGTGCCTTTAGCTAATGACAAAGTTTCTACCGTACTAGACGTATTTCTATACTGGACCGTTCCCGTATTTAAATTGGTAACCTGTAACTCATAAACTTCGGTATGGTCTGCAGCATTCCAATTAAACCGAACAATGCTACTATTATCTCCATCACTTTGAACCGGCGTACATTCGGAATTTTTAGCAGGAGCCACCAAACTTACTTTTAAGGCGTATTTGACGAGTCTTTTTTACAACCCGAAAAGAGCACCAAACCCAATACAATAATAGTTAGTATTCTCATCGTTTTATCACTTTAACCGTTCCCTCAATGGTTTCTCCTTTAACTTTCACAATATAAATACCAGATTGTAATGACGTAAAATCTAAATCTATTCCTCCGTTTCTAGGTGTTCCTTCTTCAGTTTTTACCAAAGCTCCACCTATACTAAAGATATCTATTTTCACTTTTCCGGTAGATGCCCCTAATACAAGTCTTGTATTAGAATCAAATGGATTTGGAAAAACTATTGGATCACTACCTACAAAGAAACTATCTTCATGAATACCTTGGCATGAAAGTCCGGTAGACACACGTAGCGTATTACCTCCCGATTGAAGGTCTAACGTTATCTCTGACTTATCTGTAAGTACGGTTTTCCCATTTAGTTCTATTGTATAGGCATCTGCGCCCTCCATAGAAAGAACAATTTGTTTTCCATCTGGAGAAATAGACGAAGTAACGCCCAATGGATCAGGCTGAGATACGATTACTTGCGCACAGAATTCTTCATAATCAGCATCGGCGCCAGAAGCATTTACACACAAAGTATATACTCCCGAGGTTAAACTTGAAAGAGAGAAAACATTCGTAAATGTATTGGTAACATTAGTATTATTCCCAGATATAGAGATTGAATAATCCAAAGGCAACAAAGTACTTATAGTTATGACACCATCATCATTGTTCCTACAAGATTCACTCTGTACGGTAATCTCAAAATTATCAGGAGCAAAGCGGTACACTTCACAACCGGATGAATCTACCTCGGCACCCTCAGGGGTGTTAAGACATTGGTCATCACCATCATCAAAAACACCATCATTATCAACATCTGGTCTAAATTCACCTTCTACACAAATATCCAATGAGAACCCGTTTATAATACCACCATCCCTAGCTGCATTATCAATAACTGTTAAAGTCCATTCACCCAGTACAGACTCTCCATTAAACGAGCTAAGTGAACCAAGTGGCTTTACAGTTCCATTTATTGCTGTGGTAGCTGTGGCACCACACGTAAAATTGGCGGCATCATCGTCAAAAGTTGCATCAATATTCTTAAGGTTTCCACATGAACTGGAAATTAACGGAACAACCGTGTTATTAGGGGATGTAAGAGTAATTACCAAATCTTCTAGATACTCATGATCAATATTTAATTTCACATTAATATCGTCTACCTTCAAATCTTCAAAGAAGGTTATTTTTGAAATTACCGTGACTCTTTCTATTGCACTAATTTCCAAAGGAAGATCTCGCGCACGCTTATTAGTACAATCTACTTGGATTGTAGAAAACTTCCGGACAACACTAAATTCGCCTTCTCCACATACATTCAACGGTTTCACGCGCCAGTAATAATCAGACTGGTTACCCAGTTCAGTAGGCACATAACTATTTGTAGTAACCGTAGCTAATTCTACCAAGTTGGCAAATGCATCATCAGTAGCAATATGTACTTCATACGAAGTATAAGAAACATCGTCTTCCCACTGTAAGAGCTCTGTTGTCGCGGCATCAATTAAATTATCCGCCGGCGCTATCAACTCAACCGCTGGGAAATCGGTATCATATATTTTTATATCTATGGCAATCTCCTTTGACACGCTTGCCGAAACGGCCATAACCGTTAATGAATAAGCACCTTCTAGAACATTTTCTGTATTCTCCAACAACATATCTACCCTCGTTCCATCCACAGACACGGTATCTGGTGTAAAAGTAACTCCCAAATTTTCTGGTGCATCTGTCACGGTAAAAACAACCTCTTCATCAAAACCTAAATAGGTTTCGTACATAAAAGGAATAATAAGGTCATCAAAGTGACATGCTTCAAATTCTAGCTCTGAAAAATTCATTACAAATTGTGAAGCTTCAATACTAAAATCTGTTGAATTTACCGCATAATAGATATTATCCGATGCCTTAACCATAATGCGCGCTCTCTCGGCAGAAACGCCTCAACCACAACTTTATGAGACCCATCATTCACTACTCCCATAGCTAAAGGAACTGTAAACGTAACCCCTCCATCAATGGAAAGCATAATATCTACACTTTTAGTTGCAATAGGTAATATATCCGTACCTGCAACATCCCAATCTACTTGCAACACTTCTCCGGCAACATAAGTTTCAGCAGCTGCTTGTGAAGTAACCTGAAAAGGACCTGCACTATTTACAACAGCAATATTCATTAGTTCCGACACTACTTGCCCTCCTCCTGGTGCATTGTCCCGCACGGAAAAAGCAAAATTCATTTCTCTTTCAACATCTGATACCGTTTCCCATGCAGAACCTCTGGTAGGATAGGTCTGAGTTAAATTACCTTTAACCACTTGCGAAAGCATTGGGAAATATCTAATTGGAGCTAAGCTTGGTAGTCTAGACCTGAAATTTGCTCCACTAGCATTATTAGGACCAAAAGAGGCCTGAGTAACGACACCATTATCTATCTGCTCCCAAGTGTAGGTTAAAACATCTCCCACATCAGGGTCCGTAGCAGAACCATCCAATACAAAGGCAGTAGATTTTGGAATGACATAGTCTTCTAAATCAGTAACAACCGGTGGATTATTAGCAATACTTATTACCTCTCCACAAGTCTTTGTCTCTAAATTTTCTATAATTTGTTTTATACTGATATAGTGAAAATAATCATCTCCCCTAGCAGCCACATCATTTACATCTGTAATACCCGCGTAACCCATAATAGTAGACCCGCTACCGGGTTCTACCTGAACTAAAGTGCCCTCGAATTCGTGAGACCAAGTATGATTTGCACCTAACTGATGCCCCATCTCATGTGCCACAAAATCTAAATCGAACTTATCTCCTTTTGGAACTTTACTGGAAGAATAAGCGCTCCCCTTTCTATTGGTTACACAAATAGCACCTATAAAACCCGCGTTACCGCCATTCTCTCCTTCATGAAAAACATGGCCAATATCATAATTGGCTTCTCCTATTTCGCTTGTCATTGCTGCTTGAGCCTGCTCGCCCAACGTACTTAAACTTACTGTACTTGTAGATGAACCTGAAGACTTATATGGATCTGTAGCCGCATTGGTATAAATAATTTTGTCGGTACCGGCCACTAGTTCCAACCGAACAGCTAAATCAGTTTCAAAAACTTCATTTACCCTAGTTATTGTAGCATTGATTCCCGCTAACGCATCCGCTACGGTACCACCATGATAAGCAGTATATTCAGCAGTTGCAGAAACAGCTAACCTATATTTTCTAAGCACGCGGCCATCTGAAGGTTTTGCGGTTAAATTAGCTCCCGCAGATAATACCTTCTCTTGGGTGCTACAAATAAAATCAAGCTCATCTGCAGTTTTAGCGCTTCTGGAGTACACGATATACTTATCGTTATCTACCTTTTCTATAAAACTACTTTCATTTTTTTCAGCAGACACAATCATGGCCTGCACATCTTTCTGAGAAATACTGAACCTTATACGATTTTGTTTATTATTTACAGCTTGACCAGAGAAAGATTTTATTTCAGGGTATTTTTTTGAAAGAGCCTCAGACAAAACAGGAGTTTCTTTCACGCTATATGCGACCATTTTTCCACTTGAATTTGGAAAATAGACGATTTTTGAAGTACTTTTAGAAGTAGAAGAGGATTTTAAATCTTCCTTAAAAAGTTTTTCCTGTAAGGCAAAAACTTTTCCGTCTTGTGTGTTCAATTCCTGCGAAACTCTCTTGTAGGAAGATTTATTCATCGAAGAACTTTCCCAGTATTCACTCTGTGCCGAGGCGTAAAAGGAAAGAAATGCTATGGTAATTGAAAAAACAAGACGTAATTTTGTAACCATCAAGGGGGTTTAGAAACAAAATCAAATATAAGTCTTTTTATTATTTTTAACAGGTGGTAACAGTCCAAAGCATTTCCAAATACGACAAACAGCATCCGACTGCCATTACCATAGGCACTTTTGATGGTGTTCACATAGGTCATCGTAAAATATTGGAGCATTTAATTAATAATGCTACTTCTCTAAATCTCAAATCTACCGTATTGACCTTTTTTCCACATCCGCGTATGGTTTTACAAAAAGATGCGGACATAAAAATGCTCAATACCATTGAAGAAAAGACAAAAATTCTAGAAGGTTTAGGATTAGACCAATTAATCATTCACCCTTTTACGCAAGAATTTTCTCGACTTTCAGCCACTGAATTCGTTAGGGACAACTTAGTGAACCAGTTGCATACAAAAAAAATAATCATTGGCTATGACCATCGTTTTGGTAGAAACCGGAATGCCAACATTACAGACCTAAGGACCTTTGGCAGCACATTCAATTTTGAAGTCGAAGAAATATCTGCTCAAGAAATAAACGAAGTATCAGTCAGTTCCACCAAAATCCGTAAAGCACTTCAAGAAGGTGATATTACCACAGCAAATGCTTACCTCGGTTACAATTACATGCTTACAGGCACTATTCAAAAAGGAAAAGGTCTAGGCAGACAAATTGGCTTTCCTACAGCAAACTTACATATTGCGGAGTCCTATAAGTTGATACCTAAAAACGGTGTTTACGTTGTTGAAAGTGAGTTGTCAGGAAAAACTGTTTACGGCATGATGAATATTGGCTATAACCCTACCGTTGCCGGAAAAGAAAAAACCATTGAAATCAACTTTTTTGATTTTGACCAAGACCTTTATGGTCAAGAACTACAGATAGACATCCTGCACCGCATACGCGACGAGCATAAATTTGACTCTGTAGAGGCATTAAAAAAACAGTTAGAAAAAGACAAGCAAACCTCGCTCGCTCTAATCTCCGAATAAATGCTAAATCGTTTTCTCTTTTCGAAAATCGATAATTCACAACTGATTATTTTCCGTATTTTTTTTGGCATCCTTGTTTCCCTAGAATGCTATGGCGCCATTTTGACCGGATGGGTCAGAAGAACACTCGTTGAACCCAAGTTTACTTTCAATTTCATTGGTTTTGATTGGCTGCAACCATTACCAGGTTTTGGTATGTATTATTATTTCTTTGTAATGGGTACGCTAGGTTTACTTATAGCTCTTGGGTACAAATACCGCTTTGCTATAATTTCATTCACTTTAATGTGGACAGGTGTGTACCTAATGCAAAAAACATCATACAACAATCACTACTACCTTCTAGTACTTATTTCACTTATCATGTGCTTTTTACCCGCACAAAGAAGCCACTCTTTAGATGTTAAGAGCAATCCAAGTTTAAAAAGCGACAATATGTTCGCTTATGTAAAATGGATTATAATTTTTCAGCTTCTTATTGTTTATACCTACGCATCCATTGCAAAGCTCTATGGAGATTGGTTTGACTTAGGTATTATTCGTATTCTCATGCTCAGCAAAGCTGGTTACCCTATTATTGGAGATCTTTTACAAGAGCCATTTATTCATAAAATTATAAGTATATCCGGTATCCTGTTTGACCTATTGATTGTACCTGCCCTACTCTGGAAACCCACTCGGAAAATTGCTTTTTTTGCATCGATATTCTTTCACCTGTTCAACTCCATTGTTTTTCAAATTGGGATATTTCCTTATTTATCATTGGCATTCACCGTATTCTTTTTTGAACCCGAAACTATCCGTAATATCTTTTTCAAAAAGAAGAAGCCCTTCGTTTTACAAAAGGTGGAACTTCCATCATACAAAAATCTTTTTTACGTTTTAGGAGGCATCTATTTTCTAATACAACTTAGTTTACCCATTAGGCATCATTTTATTAAAGATGATGTTTTATGGACGGAAGAAGGCCACAGACTTAGTTGGCGTATGATGTTACGTAGCCGTACCGGAAAGCTAAAATTTCAGGTAGTGAATACAGAAAATGGGGAAACTACTACAATTAAAACCGAAGACTACCTTTCTGGAAAACAACGAAGGAGAATAGCAGGTTACCCAGATTTTATTTGGCAATTTGCACAAAGGTTAAAAAAGGAATATGCTGAAAAAGGTGAACATATAGAAGTATATGCCCTAAACTCTAAAGTGAGTATAAATGGTAAACCATATCGCCCATTTATAAACCCTAAAGTAGATTTAGCCAGTGCAAAATGGAATTATTTTTGGCACAATGAATGGATTTTTCCTTCTCCTACCGAAGAAAAAAATCCTTAGAATTTTATTGGTCGTTCGCAAAGTTGCAGTGGCATTCCCCATGGGTCGCGAAGCATTACTAAATGTGTGCCTCCTTCTCGTTTCACCTCTTCCACAAAAGTAGCCCCTTTAGCCATAAGTCTTTGTTTATCGGCCTCAGCATCATCAGAAACAAAAGCAACGTGAAAAGTTGAAGGCTGGCGTTCTTTAAAATTATTTAAAGGCTCTTCCTCTTTTTGGTATAACTCCATTATTACCCTACCCGTAGAATCTGCCAAAAAAGTCATGAAAGGCGCCTTTTCTTTGGCAACTACTACTTTTAGACCCAAATGAGTAACAAACCAGTCCACTCTATTCTTTATATCCGTAACGTTCAGTGCAAAATGTTCAAAAACCATAAAATAATAAGATTATAACGGCGGTAAATGTATTGGTTTTTAATCATTAGTTTAAATTTGCAGACTAAATTTAAGAGTAATGTTACAGCTACAGGTCGTTCGAGACAAAAAAGACGACATCATAAACGCACTAAAAAAGCGAAATATAGATGCCGCACCCTTAATTAATGAAGTATTGGAATTGGATGAAAAAAGGCGTTCAACCCAAACTTCCTTGGACGAAATCTTAGCAGAAAGCAATAAGCTTTCCAAAGAAATAGGAATGCTCTATAAAAGTGGAAAAGCTCAAGAAGCCAATGTACTTAAAGAGAAAACCGGAGCCTTAAAAGAAGATTCCAAAAAACTGGGTGAAGAGCTCAACACTATTTCGGAAGACCTTCAAAAAATCCTTTACCAGATACCTAACGTACCGCACGAATCGGTACCTGCAGGTAACACTGATGAGGATAATGAGGAGATATTTAAAGAAGGTGAAATCCCTACTTTAATTACAGACGCCCTTCCCCACTGGGAGTTGGCAAAAAAATATGATATCATAGATTTTGAATTAGGCGTAAAAATTGCCGGTGCCGGTTTTCCTGTTTACAAAGGAAAAGGCGCGCGTTTGCAACGTGCCCTAATTTCTTATTTTTTAGATAAAAATACAGAAGCCGGTTATACGGAAATGCAAGTTCCGCATTTAGTAAACGAAGCATCTGGTTTTGGAACAGGACAATTGCCTGATAAAGAAGGGCAAATGTACCACGTAGGCGAAGACGATTTATATCTTATTCCTACGGCAGAAGTACCTGTAACCAATATTTTTCGTGACGTAATAGTTGCCGAAAGTGATTTCCCAATTCGCTACACCGCCTACACACCTTGTTTTAGAAGGGAAGCTGGTAGCTATGGAGCACATGTACGTGGCTTAAACCGCTTGCACCAGTTTGATAAAGTTGAAATAGTACGTGTGGAAAACCCTGCTAATTCATACAAAGCTTTAGACGGGATGGTAGAACACGTAAAAAACATACTTAGAGAGCTAAAATTGCCTTACCGTATTCTTAGGCTTTGTGGAGGCGACTTAGGTTTTACCGCAGCAATTACTTTTGATTTTGAAGTGTTTTCTACGGCACAAGACCGTTGGTTGGAAATAAGTTCTGTATCAAATTTTGAAACATACCAAGCCAACAGATTAAAACTCCGCTACAAAGATGAAAACGGAAAAAGTCAATTGGCACACACGCTAAACGGAAGCTCTTTGGCTTTACCGCGAGTTTTAGCAGGAATTTTGGAGAATTACCAAACTGCCGATGGTATTCAGATACCTGAGGTATTGGTACCCTATTGTGGATTTGACCGCATAGATTAAACACAAGCTTAATAAAATAAAATCGGCCAGCTACACATGTATTCTGGCCGATTTACAATTTACATCTCTCCTTCACCTACTTCTTCTCCTGAAGCATATACCACATAGCTTTTATTGGTAGTATTGAATGTTACGCGAATTGGTTTTTCATTTCTAACCAAATCTAAATAATCACTATACCTATCTATAGGCTGATTACCCACTCCTGTTTTTATACCTTCATTATAAGTGTTCTCAGCAAGGGTTCCATCCCTAAAAATCAGATATAACCTATATCCATCTGCACAATACAAATTAATTCTACCTGAATTGTCTCCATTCGGATAAAGAAACGCCGCATAGCGCTCACAGTTTTTTATAAACGTTGCCATCTTTATATATATTTAAATTAAACAATTAAAAATCTGATTATAAATGTATTACACGTAAATCAAGACTAAATATGATATTGTACGAACGGTTTACAATTCTGTATAAAATGAAACAAATGTGTTCTGAAGTCCATTTATCCCCAAATTATAGTCCCCTTAACAGATTCTTTTCCGGGGCTGACGTAAATTTGTTAAATTTCAAGTATGAAGGTTCTCCTTAATATCGCCATTCTTCTAATTACATTTTCCACTGTGGCCCAGGACGACTTCTTGGCAAAACAGTACTTCAACGACGGCGATTTTGAAAAAGCCGTAGTTTACTATGAAAAATTAGTTGAAAAAAATCCACGTAGAACAGATTATACAGAAGCCCTCACAGCTACTTATCAGCAATTGGAACGTTATACGGATGCAGAAAACTTACTGTTAGAAAAAATCAAGGACACCAATGTTTATCCTACGCTTCTCATAGAAATGGGATATAATTACAGGTTACAAAATCAACTAGAAAAAGCACAAGAATATTATCAAAAAGCGATTTCTAAAATTGAAAAAAATCCTAATTACGGATATGGTATTGGCTCTCGTTTTCAGAACTATGCCTTATTAGACGAAGCTTTAACAGCTTACACTAAAGCAATGGAACTGAATCCTCAACTGGATTTTAATTACCAAATGGCTCGTATTTATGGAGAGCAAGGTGATATTGAGAAGATGTATGTTTCGTATTTGACTCTTATTAGCGAAGGCAAAACATCAAAATCTAAAGTACTCAGGAATATTGATGAGTTCATTACTGCCGATCCTGAGAACGAAAACAACATCAAACTAAAAAAAATACTATTACAGAATGCACAAAAGAATCCCGAAATTCTTTGGAACGAACTTTTAAGTTGGCTCTTTGTACAACAGAAGCAATACGGCAGTGCTTTTAGACAAGAAAAAGCTATCTACAAGCGTGTGGACGGAGCCAATACACAACGGCTGAACACACTTGGGAATTTAGCTTTTGTTGAAAAAGAGACAGAAACTGCTCAAGATATTTATCAGTACATAGCAGACAATAGTGGCGATGCCGTGACCAAACTAAATGCTCAACTGAACTTAATAGATATTCAGCTTTTGGAACCTACGGAAAAAGACTTGGAGGAGGTACAAAAGCAATTTGAAGAGCTCATTGATATTCATGGATTCAAGTCACAAACATTGCAACTGCAAGTGGCCTATTCCAATTTTTTAACGTTTAAAAAAGAAAATCCTGAAAAAGCCATTCAAATTTTAAAGCAAAGCTTAGAGCTTCCGTTGAATGAACGCGGCAAAGCTTTTGTAAAATTGGCATTAGGAGACATTTTAGTCTATGACAAACGGTTTAATGAAGCACTCATCTATTTCTCCCAAATACAGCAAAACCTAAAAAATGATGTCTTAGGGCAAAATGCACGGTATAAAGTAGCGCAGACCAGTTTTTACAAAGGCGATTTTGATTGGGCGCTCACCCAATTAAAAGTTTTACGCAGCTCCACCTCCCAGCTTATTGCCAATGACGCCATGCAATTAAGTTTGTTGATATCAGACAATTCATTAGAAGATTCTACCCAGACTGCACTAAAAAAGTATGCGAGAGCAGACCTTCTTGCCTATCAAAATAAAACAAAAGAGGCCATAACGGAACTTGATGATATTCTTCAAAATCATAAAGGCGAAAAAATAGAAGACGAGGCACTCTTAAAACAAGGTCAGCTTTTAGAACTCTCCAATGATTACGAAGCTGCAGAATACAACTATCAAAAAATAACCGAGTTTTATGCCAATGGAATATTGGCCGATGATGCTCATTTTGCACTTGCCGAGCTCTATAGAAACAAATTAAACCAGCCCGAAAAAGCCAAGTCTCACTACGAGAAAATAATTTATAATTATCAAGACAGTTATTATTTTCCTCAGGCCCGAAAGAATTTTAGGATTTTACGAGGTGATGCCTTGAATTAATTAGATTGAACCATAAAACAACTTACATGTACATATACAACGTAACAACAAATATTGAAGAATCAGCTCATGATGAATGGCTGGTATGGATGCGTGAAGTTCATATTCCAGACGTACTTGCAACTGGAAAATTTTTGAATGCCAAAATGAGCAAAATCTTAGTAGAAGAAGATATGGGCGGCGTAAGTTATTCAGTGCAATTCACAACATTAAGCAAAGAGGTCTTGGAAAGCTATTATACGGAAGACGCACAAAGATTACGGGAAGATGCCCACAAACGGTTCCCGAATAAATTTGTATCCTTCAGAACAGAAATGGAAATTGTAAGCGAGCATTAAACAAGATGCACTATCTTTTTACGTACGGCACCCTTCAAGACCTTTCTATCCAAAAACAAGTTTTTGGACGCACGTTGGCTGGAATTCAAGATGTTCTATATGGATATCGTATTTCCCTAGAAAAAATAATGGGTAAATACCTCGTTATTGAAAAAGCCACTAATAAAGAAAGTAAAATTGAAGGCATTGTCTTCGAACTGCAAGATAGTGAGTTATTAAAAGTAGATTTGTACGAAGGTGAAGCTTACAAGAAAATAAAAGTCGTTTTAAAATCAGGCAAAAGCGCTTGGGTTTATATAAGGGCTTAAAAGAAATATATGGTCAAGAAAAAAAGAAAAGCTACGATAATAAATTTGCAAGACCTTGGAAAGAAAATAGTCCTGTAAAAGCAAAAAAGCATCTAGGACAGCACTTTTTAAAAGATGAGGAAATTGCTGAAAAAATTGCAAATACCCTTTCTTTAGATGGTTACAGAAATGTTGTAGAAATAGGCCTGGTACCGGTGTGCTTACAAAACACCTGCTTAAACAAGACATGAAACTCGTAGCTATGGATCTTGATACGGACTCCATAGTTTACCTAAACAACAATTTCCCGTTAGAACACGCAGAAGTAATGTCGGGCAAAAGTACCCTTCAAGTAATAGAAGGAGATTTTTTAAAATATGACATCTCCACTCTTTTTGGTGATGAGCAATTTGCTATAACTGGGAACTTCCCATACAATATATCTACCCAAATTGTTTTCAAAATGTTGGAAATAAAGGAACAGGTACCCGAGTTTTCAGGTATGTTCCAAATGGAGGTAGCCAAACGTATCTGTGAAGGAGAAGGAAATAAAACGTACGGTATTTTATCAGTATTAGTTCAAGCCTATTATGACGCAGAATACTTATTTACTGTGTCTCCCGAAGTTTTTGACCCGCCACCAAAAGTACAATCTGGCGTACTACGCTTGGTTCGTAAAAAAGAGTTTACCCTAGACTGCGATGAAAAATTATTCTTTAGAGTAGTAAAAGCTGCTTTCAACCAACGTAGAAAGACCATCCGCAACAGCTTAAAAACATTTGATCTTTCACCGGAACTTAGAGAAGAAATTATTTTTAACAAACGTCCAGAACAACTTAGCGTAGCTGATTTTATTGAATTGACTAAAAAAATAGCATCAGATTTAGACTAGATATTTCTGCAAAAATCGCCTTTACCATCCAGTAAAGTAGATTTTATAGATAAAGCATGCTAAGAAATCGTAAAGAGCACAAAGCTTTAAGCGTTTTTCTTTAGCTTTGCCGCAGTTTCGTCATAACCGTTTTATATGATAGCATAAAATGACCCCGTTTAAACTCACAGATGAACTTCTAGCTGAAATAGAGCAGCTTATTGAATCCCGAGGAGATACCAATTTGGTAAACCTTATGGATGATATTCATTACGCTGATATTGCCGATATCATTGATGAGCTAAACATAGATGAAGCCACCTACCTTATTAAACTTCTTGAAAGCGACAAAACTTCTGACGTTCTTACGGAACTTGATGAAGATGTGCGTGAATCTATTTTAAACAATCTTTCGGCCAAAGAGATTGCGGAAGAACTAGATGAGCTAGATACGGATGATGCTGCAGATATTATTGGCGAACTTCCTAATGAAATTATCCAAGAGGTTATTTCTGAGCTTGAAGATCGTGATCACGCCAAACATATTGTAGACCTTTTAAGGTATGATGAGAATTCTGCCGGTGGTCTTATGGCAAAAGAATTAGTAAAGGTTAGAGAAAACTGGGATGTACTTAAATGCGTAAAAGAAATGCGCTCCAGGCAGAAAATGTTACTAGAGTACACTCCATTTACGTAGTAGACGATAACGATAAATTAAAAGGCCGTCTATCTCTAAAAGATTTATTGACAACCTCTACGCGCACCCATATTAGCGAAGTTTACATACCAAAGGTTGATTACGTAAACGTAAACGAAAAACCTGAGGAAGTTGCTAAAATCATGTCAAAGTATGATTTAGAGGCTATTCCTGTTGTTGATGAAATTGGCCGTTTGGTTGGCCGTATTACTATTGATGATATTGTAGATGTTATTCGTGAGGAAGCGGAGAAAGATTATCAAATGGCAGCTGGTATCTCACAAGATGTGGAAGCCGATGATAGCATCTGGGACCTTACCCGAGCACGCCTTCCATGGCTATTTTTAGGCCTAGTAGGTGGTATTGGAGCAGCGGGTATTATGGGCGGTTTTGAAGAAATGATAAAGCAACACGCCGTATTGTTCTTCTTTACCCCATTAATTGCGGCTATGGCAGGTAACGTAGGCGTACAATCTAGCGCCATTGTTGTGCAAGGTCTCGCTAACGACGATTTAAAAGGAAGTGTTACCAACCGTTTAATGAAAGAATTACTGTTAGCACTTCTTAACGGTACCATCTTGGCTACTATCCTATTACTTTTTACTTGGCTCTGGAAAGGTGACTTTCTTACATCTTTATCTATTTGCTTGTCTTTAATCGCAGTTATTTTAGTCGCTGGTTTCATAGGAACCTTTATTCCCTTATTTCTACATAAACGCGGTATTGATCCTGCAATAGCAACCGGACCGTTTATTACAACCAGCAATGACATATTCGGTATTCTTATTTATTTCTCTATCGCCAAAATGGTATTGGGCATCTAAAAATTAATATCTTTCAGCTCATAAATTTTGAACTGATGAAAGCTATCAATCTAGCACAGAAGCACGCTCTTTTTAGTAAACAATGGCATCCACATCAGATTGCAGTTGTTGATGACATGCAGGTTCTTCTAGCTAAAATTGAGGGCGAATTTATATGGCATGCACACGAAAATGAAGACGAGCTTTTTCAAGTACTAAAAGGCGTGCTGTATATGAAATTTCGAGACCGTACAGAAGTTGTTAATGAAGGTGAAATTATTGTTGTTCCAAAGGGAGTTGAGCACTGCCCTTCAACAAAAGAAGGAGAAGAAGTCCTTGTTTTACTTTTCGAAAAACTGAATACAGCTCATACCGGAAATATAGAACATGAGATCACACAGAACAATTACCCGAAAATCTAAATTTATATTATGAAAATTTTACATGTGGATGTTAACCATCCCCTACTAATAGAACAGTTTAATGAATTAGGTTTTCAGAACGATGAAGACTATGTTTCTTCAAAAGCAGAAATTGAAGCTAAAATTCATGAATACGACGGACTTATCATCCGCAGCCGTTTTAGCATTGATAGTGAATTTTTAAATAAGGCTTCTAAACTCAAATTTATAGGAAGACTAGGTGCTGGATTAGAAAATATTGATGTTCTTCATGCCGAAGCCAATGATATTTTCTTGGCGGCCGCTCCCGAAGGAAATAGAAACGCCGTTGGAGAACATACTCTGGGCATGTTACTCTCACTTTTTAATAAACTACAAAAAGCCGATAGAGAAGTTCGCACGGGGAAATGGGACCGCGAAGGTAACCGTGGCATTGAATTAGATGGGAAAACCGTTGGCATTGTTGGTTATGGCAATATGGGTAAAGCCTTTGCCAAAAAACTCCGTGGTTTTGATGTAGAAGTTATCTGTTATGACATTCAAGGTGGTGTAGGCGATGAAAATGCACGCCAAGTAGGCATTATGGAACTGCACCAACGTACGGATGTTCTAAGCCTACACATACCCCAAACTGAACTTACTATTGGCATGGTAAACGCTGAGTTTATAGAGAAATTTCATAATCCGTTTTGGTTATTGAATACCGCAAGAGGCAAGGCAGTTATCACTGAAGATCTAGTATCAGGACTAAAATCCGGTAAAGTTTTAGGGGCCGGTCTGGATGTACTTGAATATGAAAAAGCCTCTTTTGAAAATATGTTTGGCACCAGTGCTAGCGGTACTCCAGACTTAAGTAAAATGCCCGAAGCTTTTCAATACCTTATTCAATCAGAAAACGTTTTACTTACACCACATGTAGCTGGATGGACTATAGAAAGTCTTGAAAAACTGGCTCAAACCGTAGTAGATAAGGTAAAGGCAAAATTTTGCTAACTTAGAAGACCATAGTCCAAATTGCATATATCTCCCCCATCGGATTATGAGGCGTATAGTTTATTCATCTAAAATCAAAAAACGATGCAATTAGGAAACTTTTCAGTAAGCCTGAATGTCAAGAACATTCAGGCTTCCAAACAATTTTACGAAACTATTGGTTTCTCTATTTTTGGAGGAGATATTTCTCAAAACTGGTTGATTATGAAAAATGGCAATGCTACTGTTGGTCTTTTTCAAGGAATGTTCGATCAAAATATCTTAACTTTTAATCCAGGTTGGAATTCAAATGCTGAAGCTCTCCATTCGTTTATGGATATTAGGGAAGTACAAAAACAACTCAAGAATAAAGGTATTGAGCTAGACCTAGAAGCAGATGAAAAATCTAGTGGACCTGCAAATATTATGTTGAAAGACCCAGACGGCAACTCTATTCTGATAGACCAACACGTTTAGCTATGAAATACGAAGCTGATTCACCCGAGGCATATATTAATCAACTTCCCACAGAACGTAAAGAAGTTATTTCAAAATTACGAAAGACAATTTTAAAGAGTTTACCAATAGGCTTCAAAGAACAAATGAGCTATGGTATGTTGGGTTATGTTGTTCCACATTCTATTTATCCAAATGGCTACCATTGCGACCCAAAACTTCCTCTTCCATTTATAAATTTGGCCTCGCAAAAAAACTTTATAGCACTATATCATTCTGGCATTTATGCGGATCAAAAATTGTATGACTGGTTTGTTACCGAATACCCAAAACATTGCAAGCGTAAACTTGACATGGGCAAAAGTTGTATTCGATTTAAATCAATGGATGATATTCCATATGAACTCATTGCCACACTTACTAAAAAGGTGAGTGTTAAAGATTGGATTACCTTGTATGAGAAAAATACCAAACCCAAGAAATAACAACATTCAAATTCAACCATAATTCCCAATCATTTTTTATAAAAACTTTAAATAACAATATGAAAAACAGAGTTACAGGCTTGGGAGGCTTCTTTTTCAAAAGCAAAAATCCTGATCAAATAAAAACGTGGTACAAAGAGCATCTTGGCCTTAATACCGATCAGTATGGATGTACTTTTTGGTGGAAGGATAAAGAAGGCAACGATTGCTCTACACAATGGAGCCCCATGAATGAGGACACTACATATTTTAAACCCAGTAAAAAACAATTTATGATGAATTTCAGGGTTGAGAACCTTGTTGAATTGCTTGAAGTGTTGAAAAAAGAGGGTGTTACCATAGTTGGAGAAATAGAAGAATATGATTACGGTAAAGTTGGATGGATTTTAGACCCAGAAGGAAATAAGCTAGAACTTTGGGAACCAATAGACAAGGCCTTTTTGTAATCCAAAAAAACTAATTACATTTAAAATATTATAATCAACAAAACCAATAGGATGGCAGACGAGAATAAAGATTTTGGAAAAGACTTTGCTGATGATGCCAAGAAAGCGGCAGATGATTTTAAAGAAGAAGTAAAGAAAACTTTTGACCCCAATAGTCCGGACAACGGAAAAGTTGTGGCCATTATAGCTCACCTAACTATTATAGGTTGGGTTATAGCACTTATAATGAACTCTCAGAACAGAACTGAGTTTGGGAGCTTCTACATTCGCCAAACACTCGGAATTTGGCTGCTGACCATTGTTTTGGGTATCATACCTATTGTGGGTTGTTTTGCAGCTGTAATAGGAATTGTATTGATTATTATGAGCTTAATAAATGCAGCCAGTTACAAAATGGACCCAACAGTTGTTGTAGGTGAATATTTTCAGGATTGGTTTAAAAGTCTATAAAACAAACCTTGTACCCTCAGAAAATGATTGTAATAGAACTAAGAGCCATGTTAGCTGAAGATTGGCCATCCGTTTCTAAAATATACTCTGAAGGGATGTCCACGGGCTATGCTACTTTTGAACAGCAAACACCATCTTATGAAGCCTTGGTCTACTAATCATCTTAAAAAGTGTAGACTAGTTGCTTTTTTAGGTGACAAATGTATGGGGTGGGCAGCACTTTCTCCTGTATCTAAAAGAGCGGTGTATAGTGGCGTTGCAGAAGTAAGCATATACATATCAACACATGCCCAAGGAAAAGGCGTAGGTTCTAAATTAATGCAAGCTCTAATTATGCAAAGTGAAGAAAGTGGCCTTTGGACATTGCAGTCAGGGATATTTCCTGAAAATAATGGCAGCATTAAACTTCACGAAAAAATGGGTTTTAGATATATAGGAAAACGCGAACGAATTGCCCAAAGAGATGGTATTTGGAAAGACAACTTATTATTTGAAAGAAGAAGTAAAATAGTTGGGACTAATTAACTTAATCCTGCCCTTCTACGTTTTCTTGAGACTCCATAAATTTACGCTCCAATTCTGCCTGAAACTCTTCCATAACAGGTTTTACAGTACTTTGTGGTAAATCTGCAATCTTAATGTACATTAACCCATCTATTGCGTTGTTGAACAATGGATCTACGTTGAAGGCTACTACTTTCGCATTTTGTTTGATGTACTTCTTAATCAATACTGGCAACCTAAGACTTATGGCTCCACTTCATCAATCAGCTTATCAAATTTATTTAAATCAGCTTGAGTTTCATCAAAAACAAACTCTTTATCGGCATCCTTAAGTTTTACCTTAAATTCCTTTTTAGGGCGCACATATTGGGCTACGTAGGGATCCCAATAGTTACTTTTCATGAACTCAATCATTAAAGATTTAGAGAAATTAGAAAACTGATTACTAATACTCACTCCACCAATTAAATACTTATGCTCAGGATGTCTTAATGTTGTGTGCACAATTCCCTTCCATAATAAAAATAAAGGCATTGGTTTTAACTGATACTCTTTTACGATATAAGCCCTACCCATTTCAATAGAATGGCTCATCATATCAAAAAGCTCGGGTTCAAAACGAAAGAGGTCCTGCAAGTAGAAACCATTAATCCCGTGTTTGGCAAAAATCTCTGACCCAAGACCCATACGGTAGGCTCCTGCAATTACCTTTGCTTCATTGTCCCATAAAAACATATGGTGATAATAAGAATCAAACTTATCAATATCTATGGAGTTATTGGTGCCTTCTCCAATTTCACGAAAGGTAATCTCCCTCTGACGTCCAATTTCTTGAAGGGTAAATGGTATTTCATTGGCCGGTGCCAAGAACACCTCGTAATTTTTGCTCTGCAATAATCGCCTGTCATTTTCAACAAGCCTTTCTATTTCAGATTCAATAACCTCAGAAGCTACTGGCTGAACTATTTTTCGCGGTTGTTTTGGTAATTTTAAAGAAGTAGGTATTTGGTCTATCAACCTCTCTTTTTCATAGGCATTGGCAAGTATATACGTTTTTTTACGCAGCAGTTCCGTATACTCTTCCAAAGTTTTTTGCTCATTCTGCGTTGCTACAGAAATGGGTTGGCCAATCCGTACCTTAATAGGCCTATTTCTCTGAGAATACACTTCAGATGGCAACTTTGCCGTTCTAAAAACTCCGCTGATTTTCGCAAGGCGATAAAACAACTTACTGTTTTTAGCATGAAAATATATGGGAACAACAGGAACTTCTGCTTTTCTAATAAGTTTAATGGCAGTTTCTTCCCAAGGTTTGTCTACAGCAATTTTACCTTCTTTTTTTGTAGACACTTCTCCAGCAGGAAAAATACCAATTGGGTGGCCTTCACTTAAATGCAACATAGCATTTTTGAAACCTGCTATACTACTCTTGGCCTCCTTCCGGTCTTCAAACGGATTTACCGGCAATATATATTGAGCTAACGGTTTAAAACGTTGTAAAAGAAAATTGGCCATAACCTTGTAATCGGGTCTGTGGCGAAGCATTAATTTTAACAGAACAATACCGTCCATACCTCCTAAAGGGTGATTACTAACGGTAATATAAGGACCTTCTTTGGGTAAGCGTTTTAGGTCTTCTTCGGGAATTTCATAATCAATCTCATACTCCTCAAGAACTGCATCCAAAAAATCAGGGCCATTTAAATGACTCATTTTATCGTAACGCCTGTTCATGTTAGAAATCTTCGTGACCCTAAGCAATACCCAAGCCGAAAAGGTACCAAAAACTCCGTATTTATCAAGTTTGGTAACTTTGGCCACTTCTTTCGCGGTCACTAAACCCATAGTTCATTATCAATTAGGAGACCGCTAAGATAGGAAAAACGTAAGAGGAGAATCCCTTTTTAACAAATTTAGACCTACAACGATAAGATTACTTTACGACTAACTGTAAAGTCTCTTTACCTCTTTGTTCCAATAAAACTTCATGTCCGTTTTGCAAAGACTCAATTGCTTTTTCGTCAAAATGTCTAATAGTATAAAGAGATACACCTTCATGATGTGCAACTTTGAATCTACTTTTTAGAAGGTTCAAAAGGTCTTCCAGCCTACCAAAACGATTATCAACACAGACTGAAAAACTAATTGCCGAATTCTGAATTAGGCCAACTTTCATCTTATGGTCGTGGAACAATTTAAAAAGTTCACTGATACTGTCTTCTACGATAAACGAAAAATCTAAGGATGACAACTTCATCAGGACTTGATCTTTCTTAACTATAAAACAAGGTACTTTTGGTTCTATACCTACTCCTTTACCTACGGTAGTACCTGGGTCCTTTGGATTGATAAATGATTTTACGTGAAGCGGAATTTCCTTTTGCTGTAACGGCTGTAATGTTTTTGGGTGAATTACCGAAGCTCCGTAGAAAGCAAGTTCAATTGCCTCACGATATGATATATTATTAAGTAGTTGCGTTTCCGTAAAATAACGTGGATCGGCATTTAAAACTTAAGACATCTTTCCATATAGTAACCGAATCCGCATTTAAGCAATAAGCCAAAATAGCCGCCGTATAATCGGACCCTTCCCTACCTAAAGTAGTTGTAAAATTATTATCGTCACTCCCCAAAAAACCCTGGGTTATATTCAATTTAGATTTATCAATACCTTTAGATATCGTTTCTTGGGTCTTTTCCCAATTCACGGAAACATCACGGTAAATATCGTTGGTTTTTATAAAGTCGCGAATATCTATCCAATTGCTCTTGATCCCTACTTCGTTCAAATAAGCATTAAGTATGGTTGTAGACACCAACTCTCCATAACCCACAACCTGATCATAAACAAAGTTATAATTAGGCGATTTGTTCCACGCTAGAAACCCCTGAACCTCATCAAACAAGCCTTTTACCTGAGCATAAACTTCATGATTGGCATTTGGAAAAAGATCTTTAAGTATTGCATCATGATATGCTATAGTTTCCTGAAAAGCAGCTTTCAAAGCAGACTTATCACTAAAATAAGCGTTAACCGTAGCTTCCATAGCATTCGTGGTCTTACCCATTGCAGATACGATTACGATAGTATTGTCATGACCTGTTTGCTCTAAAACACTAACTACGTTTTTTACTCCATCAGCATCTTTTACGGATGCACCACCAAACTTAAATACTCGCATATTCTTGAATCTTTATTCTTATTTCCGCTTAATGGAAAAAGTATTTTTTTCTTATTTCTTTATGTTGAAAAATGGCTAAAGCTCTTCTAGTATAGAGTTGCCTTTAGACCTGTCTCCAGAAGTCCACTGCCAGCTTTCGTGCAATCTTATTTTTCCGTCTTTGGCAATCTCTGGTTTTGACGAACAAAAACCGGTCATTAGCTCACCATCACTATTAACTTGATGATAACGCATATCTATATTTCCATCGTCACCTACCAACCCAATAAGGTGCCCCTTTACTATTTTTCCTCCAGCGTATTCAGAAGTAAGAATATTTCCGGTCTGTTGGTAATGAAAAATAGTGTCTTGGGTAGTTTCCCCATTATTGGAATTCTGTAAGGGTCTAAACTTCTTACCATCGTAATTCATAAAAAACCGCTCTTGTTAAAGGTTCAAAAATGCTTTAATTCCGTTTTCATCTAATTGAACTACGTCCCAATCACGCATAACTCGTGCACCATTTTTTTCGTAGAAAGCAATAGCAGGTTCATTCCAGTCCAATACCTCCCAACAAATTCTCCTTACCCCAAGGTTATTCCCATATTTCACTACTTCCTTCAAAAGCGCACTTCCTAATCCGCTACCACGCATTTTTTCCGTTACGATAAGATCTTCTAAGTGAATGATTGGTCCTTTCCATGTAGAGTACCTTGGATAGACCAATGCCATACCTACTATTTCACCATTAATTTCACCAACGAAACAATGGAAAAGTTTTTTCTCACCAAAACCGTCTTTTTTCAAATCGTCTACGGTTACTTCTACCGCATTAGATTCTTTTTCAAAAATAGCCAGTTCCTTAATAAGGGTCAGTACTTGTGACATATCACCCTCCCGTGCTTCTCGAATTGAATAGTTCATAATTGTTACAAATAAAACACAAAGTTATAAATTTAAAAGTTCAAATATAAACCAAAGAGTCATAGTTTCACAAAATTGCCGATATTTGTGGTCAAATAAACAGTCTATACATGCACACTAAAAAAAACCAAACTCTCGGGGAATTTATTATTGAAAACCAAGATTCGTTTCAATATTCCTCCGGTGAGCTTTCTAAATTGATCAATGCCATTCGTTTGGCGGCAAAAGTGGTCAACCACGAGGTTAACAAAGCAGGCCTAGTAGATATACTTGGCAAGGCTGGAGAGACTAATATTCAAGGCGAAGACCAACAGAAATTAGATGTATTCGCCAATGAAAAATTTATAAATACATTAGCCAACCGAGAGATTGTTTGTGGAATAGCCTCTGAAGAGGAAGACGATTTTATATCTATAAACAGTAACGATGAGCGTAACCAGAATAAATATGTGGTGCTAATTGACCCATTAGACGGCTCGTCTAACGTAGACGTAAATGTTTCTGTGGGTACCATTTTTTCAATTTACCGAAGAGTTACTCCTGTAGGCACACCTGTTACCTTAGAAGATTTTCTACAACCCGGAAACCAACAAGTTGCAGCAGGATATGTTGTTTATGGAACATCTACCATGCTTGTTTACACAACAGGAGATGGTGTAAACGGATTCACATTAAACCCTGCTATTGGCACTTTTTATCTATCACACCCTAACATGCAATTTCCTGAGGACGGAAGCATTTATTCCGTAAACGAAGGAAAATACATGCATTTTCATCAAGGGGTAAAAGATTATATCAAATATTGCCAAGAAGAAGAAGGTGACAGACCTTATACTTCTAGATATATTGGCTCTTTAGTATCTGATTTCCATAGAAACATGATTAAAGGTGGTATCTATATGTATCCTAAAAGTAGTGTAACCCAAGAAGGTAAACTACGTCTGTTATACGAATGTAATCCTATGGCTTTTATAGCTGAACAGGCAAACGGGATAGCTACAGGTGGTAAAACGCGTATTATGGATATTAAACCAACAGAGTTACACCAACGTGTTCCTTTCTTTTGTGGGAGCAAAAATATGGTAAATAAACTTCAAGAATTCTTAGAGAAATACCATTAATAAGTGACTTAGAGGGTATATACTATCTTTCTACATAGCAGACGCCCAGTGGCTAAGAAAGCCTAAGAATTCATGGCGGTTTGAAACAAAAAAGCCCCGTAAAAATTTAAAATTTTTACGGGGCTTTTTATATAATTTCCTTAGTGTTTCAAAAGATATACATAATCTTCAAAATCTATTCGGCCACTAAAAATAGCTACGGATTTCTCAATTACCTTATCAGCTTGATCTCCTGAAAAGCCCAAACCAATAGCATACTTCTTCAATAGTACCATTTCCTCATTGTCTATATGATGGTCCGAAAAAATAATTCGAAAAAGATCATAAACACGCTCAAGTCTATTTTCTGATGTATGTGGTGGGTCAATAGGATATTTATTATCCTTTTTCAACACCTCCATATACTCAGCTTCAGTAATATCTAACTTAGCCGCAAAGCGGTCCAACATACTTTTTTCTTCTGAGCTTATTTCACCATCTACACTAGCCAAAGTTGCAATAGCTGCAAAATGAGCTAGGTTTCTCCTGTGCTCACCACTACTATATAAATCTGCGATTGCCATAAATATCAATTTTATTGGCAGCAAATATAATTTTTTTAGAGGTCATTCACCTCTTACTGAATGATTATTTTGGTGCCTAAATTAGGTACGATGTGCATACAGATAAGGATATGCGTCATTTTAGAATATTCCGTAACTTTCAAAAACTATGAAAAATCCCCTTCTTGAATTCACCGATAAAGGTATCTATTGCAGTGCTGCCAAGGTTTATTTAGACCCATGGAAACCTGTAGATAAGGCCATAATATCTCACGGTCATGCAGATCATAGTAGATGGGGACATAAACAATATATTACGCATCATAGAAATGTTCCTATAATTAGCCATCGTTTGGGCGAAATTAATGTGACGGGAAAAGAATGGGGAGAAACTTTCCTAGTCAATAATGTGAAATTTACCTTATATCCGGCGGGACATATTATTGGATCTTCCCAAATTAGAGTAGAACACAAAGGTGAAATATGGGTGTTTACCGGCGATTACAAAACAGAACACGACGGTATATCAACTCCCTATGAATCTATTAAATGTGATACTTTCATAACCGAATGTACTTTTGGCCTACCTGCTTTTAAATGGACACCTCAGCAAGAGGTTTTCGAGAATATCAATCAATGGTGGGCAGAGAACAAATCTGAAGGTAAAACTTCAATTTTATTCGGGTACAGTTTAGGCAAGGCACAACGCCTTCTAAAATATCTTGACACCGATATTGGAAAAATATACACGCATGGTGCCATTGAAAACATGACCCAAGTATTGCGCCCTTTAGTAGATTTCCCTGAAACGACCCTGATTACCAAGGATACCAAGAAAGAAGAACTATTGGGAAACATTGTTTTGGCTCCACCAAGTGCCCATGGAAGTACGTGGATCCGTAAAATGGTGCCATACGTTACGGCTTCCGCAAGTGGCTGGATGACCTTTCGCGGAGCACGCCGTCGTCGGGCCATTGATAAAGGTTTCGTTTTGAGCGACCATTGCGATTGGCAAGGACTTTTATCCAGCATTGAAGCCACCGGAGCAGAAAAAATTATCTGCACTCACGGGTATACAGAAATATTTTCTAGATACCTCCGCGAACAGGGTTATGACGCGCGTACCGAAGAGACCCAATATGGAGACGAAGAGGATAATGCGACTACTGATGAAACAGCAACTTTAGAAAAGCAAGCATCATGAAGCAATCACAACATACTTCGGAGATTGACGGCCCAGCAACCATTGCTTCAAATGAACTTGGCATGAGAGGTTTTGCCTCGCTCATTAAAACACTGGACAGCACCAATAAAACCAATGTAAAGGTTCAGGCCTTAACGGATTATTTTTTGGTAGCAAGCGATAAGGACAAAGTTTGGACTATAGCCATCTTATCACATCGTCGTCCTCCACGCCCTGTAAATACAACCTTATTGCGCGAATGGGCTTCTGAATTGGCGAATATTCCCCTTTGGCTGTTTGAGGAGAGCTATCATATTGTGGGCGATTTGGCAGAAACCATTGCCCTGATTGTTCCTTCGAGCAAAACATCCACAGAAAAAACACTGACCCAATTTCTAGAGGAGATGATTTCGTTGAAGAAGAAATCAGACGTCGACAAAAAAACCTACCTCTTTGAGAACTGGAAAGTCCTTGATTACTACGAACGTTTTGTTTTTACCAAGCTGATTACCGGAGGATTTCGTATTGGTGTCAGTCAAAAATTAATGACCCGAGCCTTGGCCAAGGCAACTGAAATAGATGAGGATATCTTGGCCTATAAACTCATGGGGAATTGGGACCCGAATACAATCACTTTCCAAGAGCTTATTCTGGAAGAGAATGAAAGCGATTATCTATCCAAACCCTACCCCTTTTATCTGGCCTACGCCATTGAAAATGAACCAGAGGATTTAGGCGATGTTACCCATTGGTCCGCCGAGCATAAGTGGGATGGTATCCGTTCACAGGTAATCCTTAGAAATGATGAGCTGTTTGTCTGGAGCCGTGGTGAAGAATTAGTAACCGATAAGTACCCGGAATTCAACCTATTCATTCAAAAAATACCAAACGGTACTGTCATTGACGGAGAAATATTGCCCTATATAGATGGGCAAATAGGCACCTTTAATGATTTACAGACACGCATAGGTCGCAAAACGGTTTCGAAGGCTTTACTAAAGAAAGTCCCCGTTATTTTAAAGGCCTATGATATTTTAGAATGGGAAGGAAAGGATATTAGAAACAAACCTTTTACCGAACGTAGGGCTATCTTGGAAAAATTATTCAAGGAAATAAACCATACTGACTTACCTTTTCACCTCTCGGAAACCATACATTTTAATTCATGGGAAGAGGCCGCCAAGGAAAGGGAACGTTCCCGTGAAATGTTCAGTGAAGGGCTTATGCTAAAACATAAGGATTCCCCTTATTTAGTCGGTCGAAAAAAAGGCGATTGGTGGAAATGGAAAGTAGACCCTTTGACTATTGATGCCGTGCTTACCTATGCCATGCGAGGACATGGTAGGCGTAGCAATTTATTTACGGATTACACCTTTGCCCTCTGGAACGAGAATGACGAAGGTGAAAAAGAACTGGTAACCTTTGCAAAGGCCTATTCAGGTTTAACCGATGCTGAGTTCAGAAAGGTAGATGCCTGGATCAAGAAAAATACGCTGGAACGTTTTGGACCGGTACGCTCGGTTACGCCCCACCATGTTTTTGAAATTGCCTTTGAAGGCATTGCCTTATCAAAGCGCCATAAAAGTGGCGTTGCCACTAGATTTCCAAGAATATTGAGATGGAGAAAAGATAAAAGCATTCACGAAGCCAATTCCTTAGAAGATTTAAAGTTGATGATTCCCTAGCCTATACATGAATAGAGAAGAACTTTACCATATTGCCCAAAATTGGTTCGACCAACAGAACTGGAAGCCCTTCAAGTTTCAAAAAGATACTTGGAAAGCCTTCCTTCAGGGTAAAAACGGATTATTGAACGCTCCAACAGGGAGTGGTAAAACTTATGCTCTTTGGTTTCCAATTGTTCTGAACTACATCAAAAACAATCCGCAGTACAAGACCAAGCACAAAAAAGGATTAAAAGCGATATGGATTACCCCATTACGGGCCCTTTCCCAAGAAATTAGACAATCCGCAGAACGGGTCACTGCCGATTTGGAAACGCAAATGACCGTTGGCATCCGCACTGGGGATACGACCACCAAAGAACGGGCAAGTCAAAAAAAGCAAATGCCCGATTTGCTGATTACCACGCCCGAAAGCCTACAACTCTTACTGGCCACAAAAGGCTACGATAAAATTTTCAAGGACTGTTCTGCTATTGTAGTTGACGAGTGGCACGAGCTGTTGGGCACCAAACGTGGAGTTCAGATGGAACTGGCCCTATCCCGACTGAAAACCATTTCAAAAGACCTTCGTATTTGGGGAATTTCCGCAACCATAGGTAATCTGGAACAGGCACGAGATGTATTGCTCGGCCCCGAAACGGAAGCCTTAGAAAACTCGGTGATGATTAGGGCGAATATTAAAAAGAAAATCACCGTTAAGAGCATCATCCCAAAAAAAATGGAAACCTTTCCGTGGCGCGGGCATTTAGGATTGCATTTGCTTGAAGATGTTGTTCCTATAATCAACAACAGCAGAACTACCCTGCTTTTTACAAATACGCGTAGCCAATGTGAAATATGGTTCCAGAAAATTCTGGAAAAACATCCTGAATATGCAGGTGATATAGCCATGCATCACGGCAGCATTAATAAAGATACCCGCAATTGGGTAGAGAATGCCATCAGAAACGAAGAGCTTAAAGCTGTTGTCTGCACTTCTAGTTTGGATTTAGGGGTTGATTTTGCACCCGTAGAAACTGTTGTACAAATAGGCGGCCCCAAAGGGGTAGCTCGTTTTCTACAACGGGCCGGCCGTAGCGGACATCGCCCTGGGAAGGAAAGTGTGATTTACTTTTTACCCACCCACGCCATTGAGCTTATTGAAGCTTCAGCCCTGCAGCAAGCTGTAAAGAAAAATGCAGTAGAAGACCGCATGCCCTACCTCAACTGCTACGATGTACTGCTGCAATATTTGACTACGCTGGCTATTTCTGACGGATTCTATCCTGATGAAATTTATGAAGAAGTCCGTCAGACTTTCTGTTATCAAACTTTGACCTTAGACCAATGGCAATGGTTGCTCAACTTTTTGGTTATGGGCAGTCAGAGTTTGCAGTCCTATGACGAATACAAGAAAGTGGAAGTTGAAGAAGACGGAAAATTTAAAGTAAATAACCGTGGCGTTGCCATGCGGCACCGTTTTCAGATTGGTACTATTGTGGGCGATGTCAACCTTACCGTTCGTTATCAAAAGGGAGGATATATTGGCTCCATAGAAGAGTTCTTTATTTCGAAATTAAATAGAGGCGATGTTTTTACGTTTGCGGGAAGAAACCTAGAATTTATCAGAATAAAGGATATGCAGGTACACGTACGTAACTCGACCAAAAAGACCAATAAAATTTCTAGTTGGTCCGGAAGTCGTATGACCCTATCCGCCCAGATGTCTAAATTACTACGAGAAGAACTGTATACTTCCAGTGAAGATAAAAAATACCAATCGGTTGAAATACGTTCATTAGCCCATATATTCGAGCGTCAACGTCGTGAAAGTATTGTTCCCAAACCCAATGAATTCCTAATCGAAACCTTTAAAACCCGAGAAGGATACCACCATGTTTTCTATCCTTTTGAAGGACGTTTTGTTCACGAGGCCATGGGCAGTCTTTTGGGCTATCGCATCAGCTTATTATCTCCTATTACCTTTTCACTAGCATTTAACGACTATGGTTTTGAGTTGCTTTCTGACCAACAGATAGACATACAACAAGTCCTAGATAATGATTTATTTACAGCTGAATATTTACTGGACGATTTACAAAAAAGCCTGAACGCCACAGAAATGGCCCGTCGTAAATTTCGGGACATCGCAATTATAAGTGGTATGGTATTTACTGGCTATCCAAACAAGGGCGTTAAAATGAAACATTTGCAAAGTAACTCACAATTACTTTTTGAAGTTTTCCGAGATTACGAACCAGAAAACCTACTCTTTCAACAAGCTTTTACGGAAACCTTTCAGCACCAGCTGGAAGAAGGGCGTTTGCGGCTTTCCCTAGAACGTATTGCTGAACAGGAGATTGTTTGGAAACCATGTGAAAAAGCTACTCCTTTTGCCTTTCCATTAATTACCGACCGTATGAGTAGGGAGAAATTATCTAGTGAAAAACTAGCTGACCGTATTAAACGTATGTCTGCCATATTGATGAAGAAATAAAAAAAAACCTGCTAAAACATATAAGTTCTAACAGGTTTAAAATATCTAAGTGATTGAGCTAAGCTCAATTTTACAGACTATTTCCTAACGTAAACATATTTGTTAACATCTGTTTCTCCTTCGTATTCATCTACAGCTGTAATAGTAAGTTCATTTCCTGAAATTGAATATTCAAGAACGTTCTCATCACTATCAGTAACAATTAATATTTTACCAGAAGAAGGTAGTGACCATTCGCCTGACTCTAAACCATCTTCATCTATAGCACATTCATTCTCATTTCCATCAACTGGATTGTAATCTATCAAATCATAGATTCCATCAGATTTAAAAATAATTGTTTCTTCTAAATCGCAATTATCAAGCTCGTAAGTTTCACCGTTTTCAAATTCTGCCGTAAGTTGCCAAGAGCCCATTAGAGAGTTTTCCGGGCTATCTTCACTATCATCATCACTACAAGAGGTAAAGAAACCAAGCGTCAGCGCACTAAATAAAATAAATACTTTTTTCATAAGGTAAAAAATTTGGGTTTTTAATTATGATTTTTTACAAAACGGTTCACTTCTCGATTTATTATCTTTATCCATCATGGTGCAAGATTTAGAAATACGTTCTCAACATTTTATTATGCATCCGTCCGGAGTTCTTTTTTGGAAGGAAAAATCAATGCTACTGATTAGTGACGTGCATCTAGGAAAGATTTCACACTTTAGAAAATTTGGAGCGGCCGTACCCCAAGCTGCAGTGTTGAAAAATTTTGAAACGATGGATAGGGCCATCAATTTCTTTCAACCAGAGATTATCGTCTTTATGGGAGACCTTTTTCACTCTTCATTAAACAAAGAATGGCAATTATTTGAAAAGTGGGTTAGCACTGTTATTTCTGAAATCATCTTAGTTGCCGGCAACCACGATATCATTTCCCCACTTAAATATGAAGATTTGGGAATACGAGTTGTTTCGGAAATACAACTAGACGGTTTTTTGTTGACGCATCACCCAGAAGAACGAGAAGGTTTTTTTAATTTCTCTGGACATATTCACCCTGCAGTTCGTTTGCAAGGCTTGGGTCGCCAATCCGTACGATTATCTTGCTTTTTTAAATCAGACAATCAGATGATTTTGCCCGCTTTCGGAACCTTTACAGGAACTCATGTTTTAGAACCGGAAGCCAACAACGAAATATTTGCTTTAACCGATGAAGAGGTCTTTCAGGTTCAGTTCAAGGAATCTCGTCGAAAAAAACGGTATTGAATAAGTCCGTTTTATTTCAGTTTGAATCAATTGCCTTTTAGCCGTTAACGTACATTTACAAAAATTACTTTTATGAAAAAGAGTCTGGCCTTACTCAACTTGTTTTCTGTTTTATTCGTTATTGCCGTTAATTACATCTCCCAGATGTACCGGTTAAACGATACTACTATTGGTGAAATAAGCCGTAGATATGATAACCTATTTACTCCTGCCCCGTATGCTTTTTCTATTTGGGGCATCATTTTCTTAAGCCTTCTAGCATATGCTATATTCCAAGTAAAACGAGCCTTTTTCAGTAAAAAAGAAAGCGACTTTATTACTGAAACCGGATATTGGTTTTTTATCGCCAACATTCTAAATGCTTCTTGGGTTTTAGCTTTTGCATTTGACTACACCGGAATTTCTGTGTTGATTATGCTGGGGATTCTTTTTTCGCTCATCAAAATTATATTAAATACCAATATGGAAAGATGGGATGCTCCCGTTGAAGTTATTGCCTTTGTTTGGTGGCCTATCTGTTTGTATAGCGGATGGATTGCAGTGGCAACCATTGCCAACATTTCTGCATACCTCACAAAATTAGGTTGGGAAGGCGCACCTCTTTCTAAAGTATCATGGACTATTATTCTAATTGGTATTGCCACAATAATTAACCTTGCTATGACTTGGAAACGTAATATGCGCGAATTTGCACTAGTTGCCGTATGGGCCTTTGTTGCTATTTTCGTTCGGCATAAAGACACCTATGAAATTGTTGCGTACTCCGCACTTACAGCAGCTATTATCCTATTTATTTCTTCTATGGCTCATGCTATGAAAAACAAAGAGACCAGTCCCGGTAAAAAGCTAAAAGAACGATTACAAAATCATTAAGTATTCAAGATTACTTTACACCATAGATTTAATATCATTAGACCACGATGGGTAAGTAAAAATGGTCTGTTTTATTTGTTTAGCGGTCATACTATGGTTTATAGCAAGTGCAAATAAATTAATAGTTTCACCTGCGGCAGGACCTATCAAGTGGGCTCCCACAATTACATTTGTACGTGCGTTTAATAAAAGTTTATAGGCATACACTGGTGCGTTGATACGCTTTGCATTGAACCCATCGGAAATCGATCTATAATTGACCACTACATTTTTATATCGACTTTTTGCTTCTTCTTCCGAATATCCTACTGACGCTAAGTTTGGCAACGTGAACACCACTGATGGAGTAACCGGAATCTCTAATTTTTTCTTATTTCCTTTAATGATATTGATGCCCACCACATTTCCCTCTTTACTAGAAAGCGGTGTTAACGGCAATCCTTTATCAGAAACATCGCCACAGGCATATACATTTGCATTACTCGTGCTTTGCAAATAATCATTTGTCTCAATTCCGTTCTCATTAAAAGTTATATTTCCTTTCTCTAGTTGTAGTTTTGAAATTGCGGGAACCCTTCCTGCGGTATTAAAAACTGCCTTTGTTTTTAACACCTCTGTCTTGCCTTTTTTCTCAAAAGATACTTTTAGATTTTTTGCTCCTTTCTTTAAACTAATAATTTTCGCGTTAAAAATAAATTCGATTCCCAACTCCTTAGAATAGGCTGTCAGCTCTTTAACCAAATCTGCATCAAAGGCTTTCAATGGCTTCTTACCAGAATCTATTACAGTTACATCTGCCCCAGCCCTAGCTGCAATATGTGCAAATTCCATTCCCACATATCCAGCTCCAATGAAAGTGATTCTTTTGGGTAACTTTTTCTGACTTAAAAAATCATCGCTAGTTTTTAAATGTTTGCTTCCCTTAAAATTCAATTCGCGTGGCTCATAGCCTGTAGCAATTACAATTTTATCTGCCTGAATAATCTTTCCCTCTACCGAAAGCGTATTCTCATCTATAAATTTTGGAGATTGATGGTACATGTCAATTCCCAAGTCCCTCATTTTTTTCTCCGTAGATTTCGGAACAGTTTGCGAAAAATCCTCTTTAAAACTCATCAACTTTTTCCAATTGAGTTCAGGAACATCCTTGATGCCTTTCCCTTGAAGATTTTTACTTGCTTCTATAACTTCTGTTGCTCCCAACAATACTTTTTTGGGGTCACAACCTCTATTGGCGCAAGTACCGCCATATTCTCTTTTATCAGAAATACCAACTTTTAGTCCTGTCTCCACACTGGCTTTTGCAACCGTTTGTCCCGCAACTCCACTTCCTATAACAAAGACATCATATTTTTGTTCTTTCATCTTTTGGATATTATTTTAATCTGGAACCCTCTTTTCCAGATAATTGAATCTCCTCATTTAACACGAATTAAATGAATCCTTCCCGTCTAATTATTGACGCAACAAAACAAACATGACTAACTTTAATCTGTCAATATTTAATAACGCACAAAAAGCAATTCATAGGGCATAAAAACTTAAAGGGAGTTCGCTACCTTTGCTTTTCAAAATTTAGAGACCTGTTTTATTCTCAGGTCTAGATATTATCATCTTGGACGAGCCAGTAAAGCTGACTTTGTTTGAGTTCTTAAAAAACTAACGGTTGACGCAATCTTCTATTCAACAACTGTTTTCTCAGTCTTCGCAAACGCGAAAACTGCAGGATACTATTGCCCAAAAATTCCCGGCAAACGCAGAAAAAAATCAAAATACCGATCACGCAATTATTTTAAAAGGACTCACGGGTTCTTCTTTGTCTTTTGTGTTTTCTGATATTTTTCAACATTCAGATAGGCCATTTCTTTTAATTTTCAACGATAAGGAAGAAGCTGCTTATTATCTGAATGATTTAGAACAAATTATAGGAGAGAAAGATGTGCTTTTCTATCCCGGAAGTTACCGTAGGCCTTACCAGATTGAGGAGACGGACAATGCCAATGTTCTTTTACGTGCCGAGGTTCTTAACCGTATCAACTCACGTAAAAAGCCGGCTGTAATAGTTACTTACCCAGATGCTCTTTTTGAAAAAGTGGTTACCCGCCGTGAACTTGAAAAGAACACGCTAAAGGTTAAATTGAATGACACCCTCTCACTGGACTTTTTAAATGAGGTGCTTTTTGAGTACAAGTTTAAAAGAGTAGATTTTGTTACCGAGCTATAGGAATTCTCCGTTCGCGGAGGTATAGTAGATGTATTCTCATTCTCTAATGATGAGCCTTACCGTATAGAGTTTTTTGGTGATGAAGTAGACAGTATTCGTACGTTTGATGTAGACACACAACTCTCTACGAGTAAAGTGAACAAAATAAACGTTATACCTAACGTAGCAAGTAAATTCTTGGAAGAAAACAGGCAGAACTTTCTAGAGTATGTCTCTTCTGACACTATAATTTTTGCTAAAAACACAGATTATATATTTGACCGCTTAGATGATTTCTTCGCAAAGGCTATTGAGGCGTTCTCAAAATTATCCGAAGATATTAAGCACGTAGAGCCCGAAGCTCTTTTTATGAATTCTAAGAGCTTTAAAAAGCAACTAAAGGCTTTTGCTCTTTTAACTACAGAGACTTCTACGTCATCAGAACTGATTGGTAAGGCTGTAACCGTTCAATTCAATACACATCCTCAACCTTCGTTCAATAAAAAATTCGATTTATTAATTGAAAACCTGAATGCTTACAAAGCTAGAGGGTATACCAATTACATTTTTTGCGCTAGTGATCAACAGGCAAAACGCTTCCATGCTATTTTTGAAGAAGTAAACGAGCATGTAGATTACAAGACCATAGTTACACCGCTTTACCAAGGTTTTATTGATGATGACCAAAAATTGGTTTGTTATACGGACCACCAAGTATTTGAGCGTTACCACAAATTCAACCTTAAGAATGGATACGCCAAAAAGCAGGCAATTACACTAAAAGAACTCAACAAGCTTGAAATAGGAGATTACGTCACCCATATTGATCACGGTATTGGCAAATTTGGCGGACTTCAAAAGATTGATGTAGAGGGCAAAAAGCAAGAGGCCATTAAATTAGTTTACGGCGAACGAGACATTCTATATGTTAGCATTCATTCGCTTCACAAAATATCTAAGTTTAACGGTAAAGACGGTGCTGCACCAAAAATTTACAAACTAGGTTCTGCTGCTTGGAAAAAACTTAAGCAAAAAACCAAGACCAGAGTCAAGAAAATTGCTTTTGACCTAATAAAGGTTTATGCCAAGCGAAGGTTGGAAAAAGGTTTTCAATATGACCCTGATAGCTACTTGCAAACTGAACTAGAAGCTTCCTTTATTTACGAAGACACTCCAGACCAAAGCACTGCTACCGAGGACTTTAAAAAGGATATGGAAAGTGAGCGCCCTATGGATCGCCTTATTTGTGGTGATGTAGGTTTTGGTAAAACCGAGGTTGCTATTCGTGCTGCTTTTAAAGCTGTTGATAATGGCAAACAGGTTGCCGTGCTTGTACCTACTACAATCCTCGCCTTTCAGCACCATCGTACTTTTACAGAGCGATTAAAAGAAATGCCGGTAAACGTAGATTACCTAAACCGTTTTAGAACGGCAAAAGAGCGTAAAGAAACTTTAGCAAAACTTGAAGCTGGCCAAGTAGATATTATTATTGGCACACACCAATTGGTGAATAAAAACGTAAAGTTCAAAGACCTAGGGCTCCTCATTGTTGATGAAGAGCAAAAATTTGGGGTTGCGGTAAAAGATAAATTAAAATCTATAAAAGAAAATGTTGATGTCCTAACATTAACTGCCACGCCTATCCCTAGAACATTGCAATTTAGTTTAATGGCAGCACGGGATCTTTCAGTCATTAAAACGCCACCACCTAACCGATACCCTATTGAAAGTAGAGTAATTCGTTTTGGAGAAGAAGTTATCCGTGATTCTATTAGCTATGAAATACAACGTGGCGGACAAGTGTTTTTTATTCATAACCGAATTGAAAATATTAAAGAGGTTGCTGGTATGATTCAACGCTTGGTACCAGATGCCAAAGTAGGTATTGGACATGGCCAAATGGATGGTAAAAAGCTGGAAAACCTTATGCTGTCCTTTATGAACGGTGAATTTGATGTTCTGGTTTCCACAACCATTATTGAAAGTGGGCTAGACGTTACCAACGCTAATACTATCTTCATTAACAACGCGAACAATTTTGGTCTGAGCGATTTGCACCAAATGCGTGGCCGTGTTGGGCGAAGCAATAAAAAAGCTTTCTGTTATTTTATAACTCCACCTTATGAATCAATGACTCCTGAAGCCAGAAAACGTATTGAGGCATTATCTCAATTTACAGAACTGGGTAGCGGGTTTAACATTGCCATGAAAGATTTAGAGATTCGCGGTGCGGGAGATTTATTAGGAGGAGAACAAAGTGGTTTTATAAATGAAATTGGTTTTGAAACCTATCAGAAAATATTAGCGGAAGCTATTGACGAGCTGAAAGAAAACGAATTCAAAGACCTTTACGAAGAAGTAGAAGGACATCAAGAAAAACCTTTTGTAAAAGAAACGCAGCTAGATTCCGACTTTCAACTGCTCTTTCCTGATGATTACATCAACAACATTACTGAAAGACTTACTCTCTACACCGACTTGAATGATGTTGCCGATGAAGAAAGCCTGCTAAAATTTGAAGCGCAATTAATAGACCGCTTTGGAGAGATTCCTATTGAGGCAGAAGATTTACTTAATTCTGTTCGTGTAAAATGGATTGCGAACAGTATTGGTATTGAAAAGGTGGTTATGAAAAAAGGCAAGTTGATCGGTTATTTTATTTCAGATCAGGAATCACGTTTTTATCAAAGTCCAATTTTCACTAAGGTCCTTCAATTTGTGCAAAACCATCCACAGCTTTGTAAGGTCAAAGAAAAGCAAACTAGAAATGGGCTTCGATTAATCTTAGTATTTGAACGAATAACCTCGGTAGAGAAAGCATTAAAAGCTATGACTCCTTTTAAAGAAACGGTAGTAGCAGTTTCATAGAATGTTTTTAATCAACTATATTAGGTATGGCTAAAACAGATTGCGTTTTGGCCATAATTCTTTTGTTGACCAAACAACCTATATTTCTATGAAACTTAAAATCTGCTTTAGCCTAACGGCCACTCTCCTTTTATGCTTTAATCTTAGCGCTCAACCCAGTAAAGAACTTATAAATGTTATTGTAACGCCCAACCACACAGATTGGACGTACAGTGTTGGCGAACGTGCCGAATTTTCTATTACAGTGTTACGCAACAATGTGCCTCTTGAAAATATTACCATAAACTATACCGTTGAAACCGACCCAGGATATCGCTCCGTGAAAATATGGGATGAAGGAGAACTGACTTTGAAAAACGGTGTAGTAAAAGTTAAATCGAACAAATTTAATGAACCCGGATTTCTTCGCTGTACAGCCAAAGTAACGGTAGATGGTAAAGAATATAGTTCATACGCAACGGCTGGTTTCTCTCCTGAGAAAATAAAGGCCACGACCACGTTACCATCAGACTTTGAAGCTTTTTGGAATAAAGGCAAAGCAGAACTTGCCGCAATACCTATGAATGCAGTACTGACCCTCATGCCCGAACGATGTACGGACAAGGTAAATGTTTATCATGTACGATTAGACAATATAAAAGGTAAAATCTATGGCATACTTTGTACCCCTAAAAAAGAGGGTAAATACCCCGCTATTCTACATGTCTATGGAGCGGGCATTCGCCCATATTATGGAGAAGTAGACGAAGCCGCTCAAGGTTTTGTCACTTTCACTATGGGCATACACGGTATTCCCGTGAATCTTGACCAACAAGTGTATGACGATTTAAAAGCAGGGCCTTTAAGCAGTTATAATACTATTAATTTAGACGATAAAGAAAATACGTATTATCACAGAGTATACTTAGGTTGCATACGTGCGGTAGATTTTCTGGAAAGTGTATCCAGTTTTAATGGGGAAGACATTGCTGTTACCGGAGGAAGCCAAGGTGGAGCACTATCTATTGTAACCGCAGGTATGGATGACCGCATAGATTATCTAGCGGCATTTTACCCAGCGTTGAGTGACCTTACAGGTTTTTTACATGGCCGTGCCGGCGGATGGCCTCAGATTTTCATTAACGATTTTACAAACAAACCCGAAAAAATTGAAGTTTCAAAATACTATGACGTAGCCAATTTTTCACGCTTTGTAAAAGCTGAAGGCTGGTATAGCTGGGGTTACAACGATAATGTTTGCCCGCCAGCATCTACATATTCCGCTTATAATTTAATTCCTGCCAAAAAAGAATTACACGTTTTTCAAGAAACTAGGCATTGGACATTTCCAGAGCAGCAAGAACTTAAAAATAAGTGGCTTTTTTCAAAGTTGAGGAACTAGCTCAAAACCTTGTAAATTCCTATCTTTAAACACACACAAAAAACACTACTATGAAATTCAGGTTTATACTGGTCTTCCTTGTTACTATGGGAGCACTGTCCCTTCAAGCCCAAAATGCAGATTCCCTTTACTTCAGACAACATTATGACTTAAAGGAATACCGTATACCTATGCGAGATGGCGCAGAACTTTTTACAGCCGTTTACACTCCAAAGGACAAGTCTAAAGACTATCCTATTCTGCTAAACCGTACCTGTTATAATGCAAGTAAATATTCAAACTTTAACTACAGCAGCTATCCTTCAAAATATCTGATTGAAGACGGTTATATTTTGGCTTTTCAAGATGTACGCGGAAGGTATATGTCCGATGGTGAGTTTGATAACATGCGCCCCAACATCCCTGGGAATAACCGAAAAAACAAGAAAGATATTGACGAGAGTTCTGACACTTACGACACCATAGATTGGATGGTTAAGAAAATTAAAGGGAATAATGGTCGTGTTGGTATGTACGGCATTTCGTATCCCGGACATTATACTGCTGCTGGTATGTTAGATGCACACCCGGCGCTAAAAGCATCTTCCCCACAAGCACCAATTGCCGATTTTTTCTTTGACGATTTTCATCATCAAGGAGCATACTTAGAAAGTTACACCGCTGCTTTTGCCGTTTTTGGTTATCAGAAAGACAGCCTAACTAGAGACTCATGGTATATGGATAAATTGATGCGCCTCTATGACAACCCCGCTCCAGACGCCTATGATTTTTTCCTGAAACTTGGACCACTAAAGAATATTACCAAAAATTATCATCATGATAACTTTTTCTGGAACCAGATTGTAGACCACCCCAACTATGATGAGTTCTGGCAAAAGAGAAATATTCTCCCTCACTTAAAAGATATTGACCATGCTGTTATGACGGTTGGCGGTTGGTTTGATGCCGAAGATCTTTACGGACCTTTAAATATTTACAAAACAGTTGAAGCTACTAGTCCAAAAGCAAAAAACAGTATTGTTATGGGTCCTTGGGATCATGGCGCATGGGCACATGAGACAGAAAAGACAATACACAACCATATTTATTTTGGAGACAGCATATCATCCTTTTATCTAAAAAACATAGAAAGTAAATTCTTTGCTCACCACTTAAAAGAAGATGGCCCAGACACTTTGCCTGAAGCCTATATGTTTGATACCGGAGCTAAGAAATGGCAAACCTTTGATGCATGGCCTCCTAAAGAAATTGAACCAATAAGTCTTTATTTTGGTGAAAACGGAAAACTAAGCATCAACAAACCAATTGATGAGAAGGCAGTCTTTGAATACACTAGTGACCCACATAAACCAGTGCCATATACTTCACAGATAGAAGGATTGACCTTTACACCACGTAGATATATGTCAGATGATCAAAGACATGCATCAAGACGTCCAGACGTACTTACCTTTGAAACAGATGTTCTTGAAGAAGATAGAGTTTTGGCTGGTGAAATTATGGCGAAACTAAAAGTAGCCATGACAGGAACAGATGGTGATTTTATTGTAAAATTAGTAGATGTTTACCCAGATGACCATGAAAAATACGAGCACAACCCAGACAATATTATAATGGGCGGTTACCAACAACTTGTACGTGCCGAAGTTTTTAGAGGCCGATTTAGAAATAGCTTTGAAAATCCAGAACCTTTCGTCCCCGGTGAGCCAAGCGATGTTAATTTTAGACTGCAAGACATATTACATACGTTCAAAAAAGGCCATCGTATTATGATACAGATTCATAGTACTTGGTTCCCATACATTGACCGTAACCCGCAGAAATATGTGGACAATATTTACAAGGCTAATGAAGAAGATTTTATTAAATCTACGATTCAAGTATTTGGATCTTCATCCGTAGAAGTAGGCGGTACACAAGATTGTTGTGCGCCACTACCGTTTAGCTCAAAAAATGAAAAAGTAATAAAAGACTAGGGTATCGCTCCAAAACTAATACTTTTGTGGTATTATTTTTGGAGCATTTATATTATGAAGAAATATCTTTTTGTATTCACGTTGCTTTTTGCTTTTTGTGCACAAGCCCAACATACCATTTCAGGATCATTTACACCTGCCAAAGATTACAAGTACTTACTTGCCTATAGATTAAAGGCCGGTTCGCAGTCTTTCATTGCAAACACTACCATTAAGGACGGGAAGTTTACACTGCAAATACCTGAAAATGCTAAAACAGGTATGTACCGTTTGGTATATGCCGTTCCTCAAGATGAGTTTTATTTTGATGTTATTTACAATGGCAAAGAGGATGTTCAACTAGCTTTTGATGCTACACAAGGCGTTTCCTTTACCTCATCAAAGGAAAATAAGATCATGTCTTCTTATTTTCAGAGCATAGGTTCTTCTGTAGAACAATTGGTTAATTTTTATATAGAAGGCCAGTCAGACAAAAGGGAATTTAAAGAATGTACTAGCCAATTAAGAACTATCCAAGAAGCTTATGAAGAGCAAGCGAAAGGTTTGATGGTAGAAAACTTCATTCTAGCAAACAGACCTTATATCCCAACGAATTTTGAATCGGTTCAAGAGTACATCGCCCATAAAAAAGAACATTATTTTGACCACTTAAAGGTTGATAACCAAGTTTTACAGGCTTCTGATTTTTTAACCGATAAGTTGAAGAATTACGTTTTTACCGCTTTACCAGCCGAGCAACTATCCTCTACTGAAACGGAAAAGGCAATTCAAGCTAATATTAAGAAGGTAAACACCAAACTAGCCCCGGTAGCAGATGCTTATAAATTTGATGTATTTTACAGCTTATGGAAAATGAGTACTAACGGTGGACTAAACGAAACCACAGATTTCATTTACGATACCTATTTAAAATCTCTTGCCAAAGCATCAAGTGACCCAAACAAAGCTCAAGAATTAGCATCTCAGCATCGTTTACGTATTGGTGCAAAAGCACCAGAACTAGAATGGACAGCTGCTGATGTTCAGAAAAAATTGAGTGCTATGGAAGGTGCAGAGCACTATCTCCTTGTTTTCTGGAGCAGTACGTGTTCTCATTGCCTAAAGGAACTTCCAGAGCTTCATAAAGAATTGAAAAAGTATCCAAATGTAAAGGTCATTGCAGTAGGTCTAGAAGACAATACAGACACATGGGTGCCAGAATCTGCCAAGCTACCTGCTTTTGAACATGCTATTGCTTTAGGAAGATGGGAAAGTAAGTATGCTAGATTATACGATATTCGTTCAACGCCAACTTATTTCCTTTTAGATTCCGATAAGCGTATTATAGCTAAACCAGAAAGCGATAAGGGAGTAATAGAGTTACTAAAAAAGTAACCTCTTAAAGCATTTTCAAATCTTTTATAGTCTTGAAAGCTACATCTACTTGCTTATCATCAACTAGGATGGTAAACTCGTTGGTTGTAGAAATCACCTCGTAAAGAACAATCCCTTCCCAAGCTAAGCGCTGGAATATAAAGTAATAAATTAGGAACGGATACATTTTCTGCAGGAAGTTTCACGGTAATAGAAGATAAGTTCTCAGCCTTTTGCGTACACTTCTCATTTTTGAAAAGATCTTCTACCGTACCATCTAAGCTATTACTTACTACTATGTTCAATTCATTTACGCCACGAGAAGAAGTATAAAAAACATCTTTGTTCTTATTTACTTCCTCCAATAATTGGCTCTGGTTTTCAAGAATGGATTCAGAAACCAAAAACGTAAAATCAGTGAGTGATGAGCGCACCGTAATCTCACCAATATTCTTTAAAACTTTAATAATTTTGTGGGTAGCCCTGAATTCTAAATCATCTGAAAGACGCTTTAAAGCCATTACAATTGCTCCGTTGCGAATGTCTTTTCCTAATTCGTTCTCAATTTCAGGTTTTACAATCCTAGAAAGTGATGTCAAGTTAATAATGCCCTGTGCTAGTGCACTTTGCAAGAAAGGCTTCTTTTTAATGTACTGTTCGACTACGGAAGAAATCGTTTTCATGGGTTCACAAGTATTGGTTGCTGGACAAAAATAACATATTGTTATAAATAAAACAAATTGTGTTGTAATGTTCTTTTACCAAAATTTTCGGACCGTCCATAATCACCGTAAAGACGGGCATTATTCAAGGAAGCACTAGTTTCAAAAAAGACTAAAAATGATAAAAAGCACTTTCTAAATGCTCTATTTTGAAGATTTTAGGGTTCTTTAAAATGGTAATTACATCAAAACGAACATCTACATCTAGGTCATTGTCAGTAATGTAGTAATCTGCAGCGGTAACTAAAAGCTTAATTTTTTTAGATGTTATCGTTTCTGCTATAGGTATAATTTGATCATTACTACGGGCACGGACTTCTACAATAATCAACACATCCTCTTTTTGGGCTATGATATCTATTTCGGCTTTTAAATAACGGTAGTTTTTATCAAGAATTTCATATCCCTTCTCAAGCAAAAAATCGGCTGCCAGCTTCTCCCCTTCTTTCCCAAATTCATTGTGTTTCCCCATATAAATTCATCTAAGTCTTAATAAAACGTGTAATTCATCGAAAAAGCGTGTAAAACGACATCAATAATTGAATTGCAGCCGTAAATCATTTTACAGTATGTCGAAAATACCAGAAAACACATACTATCCAAAATCTTTGTGCGTTAAGAACTAGCCCCAAACACATGAAACTGTTCTTTAAAGCCTACGAAAATTATGGAATATTTTGTTAACTGTAATACGGCGCCTTTGGCACCGTATACTACTCCCTTAGACAGAAACAGGGCGGCTCATCTGTATAGAAGACTTGGATTTAGCGCTTCGGTCCAAACTATTGACCAAGCTGTGGGTTCTACTGCAGAGACCATTGTAAATGCAATAATGTCTCAAGCTGCTAGTGCTCCAACTATACCCAAGCCCGAATGGGCAGATTGGAACAACAGCAATTACCCTGAAGATAGTACCTTAAAAGGTCAATTAAAGCGAAAACAAGAAGACGACTTTAGTTTAGCATACGCTGAAAGTATGCTGAATAACACCCTTCGCGATCGCATGAGCTTTTTCTGGAGCAATCATTTTGTTACAGAACTGGATATATACCAGTGTACTCCATTTCTTACAGTTACGTTAATTGTCTACAGCGCAATTCGCTAGGCAATTTTAAAACATTTACAAGTGAAATTGGGATTACAGATGCCATGTTATATTACCTAGATGGAGTTTATAATAATGGACACAACCCCAACGAAAACTATGCAAGAGAACTTTATGAACTTTTTACCTTAGGTGAGGGTAATAATTATACGGAAGAAGATATTGTAGAAACGGCACGTGCTCTTTCCGGTTATGTTGAGCGTGGCGAATTAGGTTGCGAGCAAGTAACTTTTGACCCTGAAAAGCATGATACGGATAGTAAGACCATTCTAGGCCAAACAGGGAACTGGGGTTATGACGATGTTATCAATATTCTATTTGAACAACGACCAGCGGAAATAGCAGGTTTTATCTGCAAAAAATTATACGAGTTTTTTGTACATCCAGATTCTAACGATAATGCGGGTAACGCACAAGTTATAATTTCTGGCATGGCAGATACGTTCATTGCCAACGATTTTGAAATTGCCCCAGTGCTTTCACAATTATTTAAAAGTCAACATTTCTTTGATGACGAAGCCATTGGCGTGATCATCAAGAGTCCTTATGACTTCTATTTTAATATACTCAAAGAAAGTAGCTTTAGTTATGACGATACCGTTTTGGCCAGTCTGATAAATTACAGCGGACTTCTTAGTCAGCGTATGTTTGACCCATTTGATGTGGCGGGTTGGCAACGAAACCGTTCTTGGATCAATACCAACTTTATGATTGGCCGGTGGTTGACCATAGAAACTATCATGGAAGAATTCTTTAATTCAGATGATGAGCAGTTTAGAGCCTTTGGCCTATCTCTCGTTAGCGTGAATGAAGGTAATGCAAGTAATCCCGATGTAATCGCAAGAGCAATCATTGATTTTATTTTACCCAAAGGTTTACTTAACGATTCAGAATACAATAAGGCATATGTCATTTTTAGAAGTGACGTTCAAGAACAATACTATGAAGGCGGCTCAACCCCAAGTTGGTCTTTGCAAACCTCCATGGAAGGCCCCACCCAAGTATATCTACTCTTACAATATTTAGCCAGACAACCCGAATTTCAACTAAAGTAAACCTACTACTATGTGCGATACTCACCACACAGATCCCCATAAAGGCCTAGAACACGATGGCCACGATCAAGAACATAAATCTTGGAGCAGACGCTCATTTTTACAGGCTTTAGGAATTGCCGGTTCTGGCTCCATGATGCTAGGCAGTAATATGCTTACCGCTTCTGCACCATCACCCTTAACAGCGGCAATAGCCAATTCAGAAACGGATAAAATTTTAATTTTAATTCGACTTTCTGGCGGAAACGATGGACTTAGCACTGTTATTCCTATTGAACAATACGATTCATACGCCAAGGCACGACCTAATATATATATTCCAGAAAGTAAAGTTTTGAAACTTACCGATGAGTTTGGTATACCTTCTTATATGAAGTCCTTGCAACCTATGTGGAGCGAAGGTCAGTTTAAAGCTGTTCATGGTGTAGGATACGAAGGCCAAAGTCTATCGCATTTTACGGGATCCGACGTTTTTGCTAATACCGATTTAACCTCAACGGGTTTCAGCGGGCTCAACACAGGTTGGATGGGAAGGCATTTTGAAGAATGTTACCCAGATTATCTCGTATCTCCCCCACCTGCACCGGCTGCCATTCAAATTGGTCAGTTTGGAAGCTTGGTTTTTCAAGGAGATGAAACTAATTATGCATTTGTAACCTCAAATGTGGAACAACTAGAAGAAATAGCAGAATCTGGTGTACGTTACGGTCTTGAACAAGAATTGTTCAATGATTGTATGTATGGTGACCAATTGCAATTCTTAAGAGGAGTTGCCAATACCACATATGAATATTCAGGAGTAATTCACGAGGCATGGTCACGTGGAGCAAATCAAGTAGAATATCAAGAAAATAGTTTTGCTAAACAATTGGCGCTACTAGCCCGATTAATAAAAGGCAACTTAGAACTAAGGTCTATATGATATCTATGGGTGGTTTTGACACACATGGTAACCAACCTTTGGCTCATGAGCGTTTAATGAGTAACCTTTCTATTGCTATTGATAATTTTTATGAAGATTTAGCATATACGGAACAAGATGACAATGTGCTTAGTATGACGTTTTCCGAGTTCGGGAGGCGTATTTTTGAAAATGGCTCTAACGGTACGGATCATGGTAAAGCTGCTCCTACTCTATTTTTCGGACCTGGTTTGCAGGGCAGTGCTTTTGTAGGCGAACATCCTACACTTGATAATCCTGATGGTAGAGGAAACCTAGAATACACAATGGATTTTAGAGATTTATATGCTACCGTTTTGGCGGAATGGCTTTGTGTACCCATACCTCTAGTAGAACAGCATTTATTAGGACATACGTACGCTCCGGTAAATCTTGGGTTTAACTGTAGTGGTACTGATTTCCCTGACGTTGTTTATAGCGATGGAGAACCAACAATACCTACGTCAGAAAATGGCGGATTGACCGATAAACCTGTAGTACCCAATAGCGAACAACTGAACTCTATAGTTCATAAACCGTTCTACCCAACGGACAACTCACCACATATCTACTTAGAAATGCCAGTAACGGCCCATGTAGATATTCAGCTTTTTAATATTATAGGACAAAAAGTTGGTACAATCAGTAACGCTATAATGTCCGAAGGTGTGAACGAGATCAATATTAAGGAAAACATTATGGTCATTTGGCTGCGGGAAAATATATTTATCGCATTCAAGTGCAGCAGCATAAAATGAGTAAATCTGTAATGGTCGCATAACCTTACTAGATTCACTTCATAAAAAAACCTTCGCCAATGGTAATCCATTAGCGAAGGTTTTTTAGTTGCTTTTCGTCATATCTCAAGAAAAGACTTTGTCTACTATTAACTCCATTTAGACTTATCATTTTTAGTCTTGAACGATAGTTCTTTTGAGACACGAGAACCTTTATTTTTATAAAGTCGGGCTACATCTTCTTTTCCCTGACTATTCATTGCCGCTTCCGCACCTTCTTTAATATCTTCTAAAATTTTAAATTTGTTTGGGTTTCCTGTACTCATGGTTTATGTGTTTAAGTTAATGGTTAAATAAGGGACTCTTATATAAAACTGTACCATTACCAAATTCGTATACATATTCGTTGAACTGCAGGACCTCTACCTATTTAATTAAAAATCATTCTTTTAACTTTCGTTTGTTAGCTAACAAATCCTCTTGTGTAATGCAGTGCAAAATCAGTACTTTTGCACCCTAATTCGAAATCAATGGCCGAGAAGCTAAAACACCCAGAGAGATATACCATTACAGCCGCGTTGCCTTACACCAATGGCCCAATACACATTGGTCATTTGGCCGGTGTTTATGTGCCCGCAGATATTTACGCACGTTACTTACGCTTAACTGGCAATGATGTTGCTTTTGTATGCGGAAGCGATGAGCATGGTGTAGCTATCTCAATGAAAGCTAAAAAAGAGGGTATTACTCCTCAAGAGGTTATTGATAAATACGACGGAATCATTCGTAAATCGTTCAAGGATTTCGGCATCACTTTTAACAATTACTCTAGAACATCTAGGGAAATTCATCACAAAACAGCTTCTGATTTTTTTGTGAAGCTTTATGAGCAAGGCGATTTTATTGAAGAAACTACGGCACAATTGTATGATGACGAAGCGAAACAATTTTTGGCCGACCGTTTTGTAGTTGGTACTTGCCCAAAATGCGGATATGAAGAAGCATATGGAGATCAATGTGAAAATTGTGGTTCAACCTTAAACGCAACGGACCTCATCAATCCAAAATCTACAATTACCGGTACGGTTCCAACTACCAAAGAAACCAAGCATTGGTTCTTACCTTTGGACCGTTATGAAGATTTTCTAAAGGAATGGATATTAGAAGGTCATAAATCTGATTGGAAACCCAACGTTTACGGTCAATGTAAAAGTTGGATTGACGATGGATTAAAACCACGTGCTGTAACAAGAGATTTAGATTGGGGTATTCCTGTTCCTGTAGAAGGTGGTGAAGGAAAGGTGCTATATGTTTGGTTTGATGCGCCTATCGGATATATTTCGTCTACAAAAGAATGGGCAGCCCGTGAAGGAAAAGACTGGGAGCCTTACTGGAAAGATGAAAACACCAAGCTAGTACACTTTATAGGAAAGGATAATATTGTTTTTCACTGTATTATCTTTCCGGCTATTTTAAAAGCACATGGTGACTATATTCTACCTGAAAACGTCCCTGCCAATGAGTTCTTGAACCTAGAGGGCAATAAACTTTCTACTTCAAAGAACTGGGCGGTGTGGTTGCACGAATATTTAGAGGAATTCCCGGATATGCAAGATGTACTTAGGTATACCTTAACTGCGAATGCTCCTGAAACCAAGGATAACGATTTTACTTGGAAAGATTTTCAAGCTAGAAACAATAACGAACTGGTTGCTATACTCGGAAACTTTATAAACCGCGTAGTGGTCTTAACCAATAAGTACTATGATGGTATTGTTCCTACGCCTTCTGAATTCTCTCAGGTAGATAAGGAGACTTTAGAGTCACTTCAAAAATTCCCGGAAACCATTTCTAGCTCTATAGAGCGGTATCGTTTTAGGGAAGCAGGTCAAGAACTTATGAGCTTAGCACGTCTGGGTAATAAGTATTTGGCAGATGAAGAACCGTGGAAAGTAGTTAAACAAGATGAAGAACGTGTTAAGACAATTATGTTTGTTGCCCTTCAGATTGCAACAGCGTTATCTGTATTAAGCGAACCATTTTTACCGTTTACTGCTGAAAAACTAAAAAATATATTAGCTATTGGCTCTGGTGAAGTTGATACCTCATGGGCAGAAGTTTCTATCAAAGAAACATTGCTTCCTGCTAATCATAAAATTAACAAGGGCGAGCTACTCTTTAGAAAAATAGAAGACAGCGAAATACAAGCTCAGTTAGACAAACTTGAAGCCACAAAAAAGGCAAACGAAAACGAGAACAAAGAACTTATGCCACAGAAAGATACTATCAATTTTGATGATTTCACAAAACTAGACATGCGAGTAGGCACCATTTTGGAAGCCGAAAAAATGCCTAAGACCAAGAAATTACTAGTATTAAAAGTTGATACTGGCTTGGACACACGTACTATTGTATCTGGTATTGCAGAGAGTTTCACCCCTGAAGAAGTGATTGGCAAAAAAGTTACCGTTCTTATCAACCTTGCTCCAAGAGCATTGCGTGGTGTAGAAAGTGAAGGCATGATTTTAATGACTGAAAACGCAGACGGAAAACTGGTTTTTGTAAACCCAGATGAAGACAGTGTTGGCAATGGGGAAGGGATAAGCTAAATTCCTTAAAGGCTTGCCTAAGATTTTCTCAATTGTCTCAACTATTTTCAACGGTCGTTAATAAAGTCATATGCAACTCATTTCCTTCATCACAAAAAATACTCAACTCCCTCAAAAGAGTATTGAGAATACAGTAGAACTTCTTAACCAAGATTGTACCGTACCTTTTATTTCGCGTTATAGAAAGGAAATAACGGGCAATTTAGACGAGGTTCAGATTGGAGCCATTGTACAATTTAAAACGCAGTTTGAAGCACTTGAAAAACGAAAAATTGCAGTTTTAAAAGCTATAGAAGAGCAAGACGGATTAACTGCTGAGCTTCGGCTTAAAATTGAACAGACTGACGACCTTGTTACGCTTGAAGATTTATATCTACCATTCAAGAAAAAACGAAAGACCAAGGCCGAAACCGCTCGTAAAAATGGATTAGAGCCTCTAGCTAAAATGATTATGGCTCAAAACCATAATGATATTGAAGCGGCTGCCAACCAATATACCAATGGTGAAGTTGCCAATACGGATGAAGCTTTAGAAGGTGCAAGACATATTATTGCAGAATGGATTAACGAGCGTATATCTATAAGAAACCAAGTACGAAACCAATTAGAGCGAAGCGCTTTAAACAAAAGTTATCGCAACCAAGAAGGCAGATGAGAAAGCGCAAAAATTTCGTGATTATTTTGATTGGAGCGAAGCGTTAAAAAGATGTCCTTCTCACCGTCTTTTGGCCATTTTACGTGCCGAAAACGAAGGTTTTATCCGCGTAAAAATAGAGATTGATGCTGATGAGATGCTTCGGCGTATTGAAGACCGAGTTATAAAATCCAACAATTCCTGTACGCCTCATATTGAATTGGCTATAGCGGATGCATACAAGCGTTTACTTTATCCTTCATTATCGAATGAAATCCTCAAAAACGCAAAAGAAAAAGCAGATGATGATGCCATTATGGTATTTTCTAAAAACTTGAAACAACTCCTATTGGGAGCTCCTTTAGGTGAAAAGCGGATTTTAGCAATAGACCCTGGCTTCCGGTCAGGCTGTAAAGTAGTTTGCTTGAGCGCACAAGGAGATTTAGAACACAATGAAAACATTTATCCGCATGCCCCGCAGAACAAGGATACCGAAGCCATAAAAAAAATAAGTTCGCTTTGTGACGCGTATAAAATAGAAGCTATTGCCATTGGTAATGGAACGGCATCCCGTGAAACCGAACAATTGGTAAAACGTATTCATTTTAAAAATCCTATTGAAGTTTTTGTAGTAAGTGAGGCGGGAGCATCCATTTATTCCGCTTCAAAAATAGCTCGTGATGAATTCCCCAATTACGATGTAACCGTACGAGGTTCTGTTTCTATAGGAAGACGATTAGCAGATCCATTGGCAGAGCTCGTAAAAATAGATGCTAAATCTATTGGTGTTGGGCAATATCAACACGATGTTGACCAAAGTAAGCTTCAGACTTCGCTAGATAGTGTCGTAGAGAGTTGTGTGAATTCCGTTGGAGTGAACATAAATACCGCTAGTGTTCCCTTATTGAGTTATGTATCGGGAATTGGCCCGAAATTGGCAGAAAATATTGTTGCCTACCGAAATGAAAATGGAGCTTTTACAAGCAGAACGGAAATTAAAAAAGTAGCCCGTCTTGGTGGTAAAGCGTTTGAACAAGGAGCAGCTTTTCTTCGGATAAAAGATGCTAAGAATCCATTGGATGATTCTGCCGTACACCCAGAAAGCTATTCCATAGTTCAGAAAATAGCCAAGGACAAAGGAATTCCGCTCACAGAATTAATAGGAAACAGTAGTGCTTTAAAAAGCGTAAAACTAGAGTCCTATTGTACTGAAACCATAGGCTTACCCACTCTAAAGGATATTGTAGAGGAACTTGAAAAGTAAGGTCTTGACCGTCGTGAGAAAGCCAAAGTTTTCGCTTTCAATCAAAATATCAAATCTATTACAGATTTAGAAGAAGGTCAACTATTGCCGGGTATTGTGAACAACATTACCAACTTTGGATGTTTTGTAGATATAGGCATTAAAGAAAGTGGTCTTATTCATGTGTCCAATTTATCAGATACATTCGTGAAAGACGTGAACGAGCATGTACATCTTAATCAACAAATCACTGTAAAGGTTCTGTCCATTGATATTCCAAGAAAACGAATTCAGTTGGCCTTGCATAAAAAATAGGTTATAAATTTTTCCAATATCTCTTCTATTAAAGGATAGACGAGGTTCTACATCAGAATAAAGTACTCAAAACCAACACGCTAAAACTACCCTGCATTAAAATCTCATTGAAGCTAAACATCAATTTTAACTTTTAAAGCTTATTTAGATTTATTTAAAATAACTACATTTGTTCTCTATCTAGAACTAAGACCCGTGTCAAAAAAGAAGAAATCGTCCAAAAAGAAGGATAAAAAAGGAGCAAAATCCGAACTTCTACAACGTAAAGTTGAAAATGCACTTGCAGATAACGCGAAGCTGAAAAGTAAGTGTTGTAAAAAGTATAAAAAGAATGAAAGTAAAAGGTGTGGGCGCTGTCCTTGTTTTGACCTTTTAAAGAAAGTAGCCTAGGCAATTTCTCTCTTCAAAAACTTACCCGTCTGCTTTTACAATTTCTTGATTTCAAAAAGGAAATAGACCTCCTATATTTGCAGTATGCTCAAGATTGCGTATCACCCTATTTACAAACATTCCTTACCCGAAGGGCATCGATTTCCAATGCTTAAGTACGAGTTGTTACCCAAACAGCTTTTACATGAAGGCACGTGTACGCTTGAAAACTTCTTTGAGCCAGAAATACCAAACGATAAATACATTGTTGCTGTTCACGACCCAGAATACTTCTATGATCTTTTAAATATAAAAATTCCATCTCGTGAAGCCAGAAAAATAGGGTTTCCACTGACCGAAGATTTAGTTGAGCGCGAACGGATGATAGCAGATGGCACAATGAAAGGTTGCCTATATGCTTTAGAAAACGGTATAGCCATGAATATTGCCGGTGGAACGCACCACGCCTACTCTGATCATGGTGAAGCTTTTTGTATGTTGAACGACTAAGGCTATTGGAGCAAGATATTTACAGGCAAAAAGCTTGGCTAAAAAAATACTTATTGTTGATTTAGATGTGCACCAAGGAAACGGTACTGCAGAAATTTTTCAGAACGATGCTTCCGTATTTACATTTTCCATGCACGGGGCCAGTAACTATCCATTTAAGAAAGAACAATCGGATTTAGACATTGCCCTTCCCAAAGATACTGGTGATAGGGACTATTTGTCCTTATTAAAAGAAACCTTACCTAAACTGATTTCCAAAGAAAAACCAGATTTCATCTTTTACCTTTGCGGTGTAGACGTTATTGCTTCGGACAAACTTGGAACTTTAGGGCTTAGTATTAAAGGTTGCAAAGAAAGGGATGCGTTTGTATTGGAAACTTGCAACCGGCTTCAAATACCTGTTCAATGTAGTATGGGCGGCGGCTACTCTCCGGATATAAAAACTATTGTTGACGCCCATGCCAATACCTTTCGTCTTGCCCAAGAAATCTATTTCTAACGTATACCTCTTCTCTTTCATCAACCACATTATTGATATTTCTATTCATTTATTTCGTATTTTATCAGAAGATTCTGGCTCTACTAACACAAATACAGCCAATCTAACCGATAGCGTCTATTTTTTTCGGCTTTAAACATTGAAGGTTTTCAGAATACATCTAGTTTTGCATTTATTATGAAAAAGACCATAGCCTTACTCTTTATTTTCTTTACAATTGGGACATACGCTCAAGATTCTATTGTAGCACCTACTGAAAAAAGGTGGGATATGTTTAAATACGACTTTGTAAATATGTTTAAAGGTGTAGGATATTCCTATGCTAGACCAGTTCATTGGAAGGGCCAACAGTGGGCACAATTAGGCGGTGTGGTAGCTGGTACGGGAGCAATTTATCTTTTTGATGAAGAAAGCTCTGAGTTTATACAAAGACAAAAAGAAAGTGTACCACATGTTATTCGTGAATATGGCGAACTTTATGGTAGCCCAGAAAATAATTATTTAGCAACATCAGGAGTTTACTTGGCGGGACTAATCACCAAGAATGAAAAACTTCGCCGTACGGGTGTTCTTCTAATTGCATCTGCAACTTCTTCAGGTTTTTTACAGCAAGTTTTAAAATCTGTTGTAGGTCGTGCAAGGCCCGTTGCGGAAAAAGGGAAAGATACTTTTGACCCGTTCAATTCAAACCGAAACTATCATTCTTTTCCATCAGGGCACGCATTATTGGCATTTACCAACGCCTATGCTATTGGTAAGCAATTTAAAAGCCCGTGGATAAAAGCAGGTGTTTACACTTTGGGAGCTATCCCCGGAATTTCCCGTATTTGGGACGGTCAGCATTATTTAAGTGACTTTGTTTTTGCGGTTGCAATTAGCGTAGCTACCGTAGAATCTATTGACAGATACCTTGATAAAAAATACGACGAAAAATACAACGACCAAGCTAAAAAGACGAGTTGGAACCTCAACTTTGGCCCCGGAACATTGGGTGTTGTTGTTCAGTTTTAAATTCTTCCCAGTTTAGAATATCAAATACGTGCTCAATACCAAAGCTGTGATAGCTGCCCCTGCTATAAAAGCATATTTCCATGGCTCAACACTAACAGCATCCGTAGTCATAGGTTCGTAATCCGTATCCCTTGGGTAGAGTTTTCCGATTACCAACATGATGATAATGTTCAGAACGAATAAAATAGCCATTACATGTAAAAAGTGTGGATAAGCTTCTGCCTGTATCACACTCAAGGCCTTTGTTTCAGTTATACCATTCTGAGCAGCCTCAGCAAGTGCATTATCTACAAAATAGGGCTTGATAATAAACTGACTTATAGAATACAGAACAACCCCTGAAATCACCCCAATTTTAGCGGCTATTGCCGGTACGCGTTTGGTAAAGAAACCAATAACGATTACGGTTAGAATTGGAATACTATAACAACCATTTGCTTCTTGTAACCAAGCAAAAAGTCCTTGTGGAGCATTCGCAATCAACGGTGCCACGCACATTCCTAAAATGCCAAGTACAAGACCGAACACCTTACCCGCCTTTACTGTTTCTATTTCAGTAGCGGTCTTTTTAAAATATTGTCTATAAAGATCAAATCCGAATAAAGTAGCACTACTATTTAATAAACTATTGAACGAACTTAGAATGGCACCAAAAAGTACCGCAGCAAAAAGACCTGTAAATGCTGCAGGAAGCACTGTGGCAACCAATTTAGGGTAGGCTTGATCAGGATTGTCTAGTTTACCTTCAAAAATATGCCAAGCAATAATACCTTTAGTAGCACTACGATTATTGGTATCAAAAACTTCACTAAAGCGGCTAGTATTACTCCTTTTTGCCCCTCCTTTAAATTTTTAGCTCCAAAAACACGCTGTAAAATAACTTGGTTCGTTCCCCAATAGAACATCTGCACAAGCATCATTCCTGTAAAAATAGTTCCAAAAGGAATAGAAGCATCTACATCTCCTTTTACGTTGAATTTCTCAGGATGAGTTTCCCATAAAATAGATATTCCATCGCCAATACTACCGTCTCCAATGGCCAGCAACCCAAAAACAGGAATAAGAAGACCACCGATCAAAAGTCCTATTGAGTTGATAAGGTCAGAAACAGCAACAGCCTTCAATCCGCCAAAAATTGCATATATAATACCAATAGTACCTATACTCCAAACACAGAGCCACAGCGTGGCCGTATCAGACAGTCCAAGAAGACTAGGTAGATCAAACATTGTACTAAAAGCCAAGGAACCCGAATACAGTACCGAAGGAATCACCACAATAACATAACCTGACAAGAATAAAGCCGTAAGAATGGCTTTTGTACCATGATCGAATCTATCTTCCACAAATTGCGGAATTGTTGTTATACCACCTCTCATGTATCTAGGAAGCAAGAATACAGCAGTTATAATCATCGCAATAGCCGCCAATGTCTCCCAAGCCATTACCAGAACACCTTCGGTAAATGCTTGTCCGTTCAGCCCCACAATCTGTTCTGCAGAAAGATTGGTCAAAAGTAGCGAACCAGCAATTGTGATTGCTCCTAGACTTCTACCGGCAAGAAAATAGCCATCAGCAGAATTTTCATTGGTACTTCTTGTAGCATACCAAGCGATGACGGCTACTAGGAGTGTAAAACCTACAAAAGAAACTATTGAGAGCATATTTTTGGTGTTTTAAGTTGGTGTTGAGCAATAAATATAACTTAACTATCAGTTATCAATTTTCTTTAATACGCGGCACGGATTGCCTACAGCTACTACATTTTCAGGAATATCTTTAACGACTACACTACCTGAACCAATGACACTGTTATCACCTATGGTAACACCCGGATTTACAATTACACCTCCACCAATCCAAACATTGTCACCAATACGAATTGGTTTTGCATATTCAATTCCTGAATTTCGGGCTTCAAATTCCAAAGGGTGGGTAGCCGTAAGCAATCTTACTCCTGGCGCTATCATCACATTTTTACCTATGTAAACCGGCGCGGCATCCAAAATAATACAATCAAAGTTAGCATATGAGTTTTCTCCCCAATAAATATTGAAGCCATAATCGCATGTAAAACGATTTTCGATGTAAAAACTCTTACCAGTTTCGGCAAAAAGCTCTTTAAAAAAATGCTTGCGCTGCCGTTCCTTATCCATAGGTATGGCCTCAATTTCACGCATCAACCTTCTTGCGTTTAACCTTCCCTTAACCAATTCTTTATCATTGGGATTATAGGGTTCCCCGCTAATCATTTTTTCTTTTTCGGTCATTTGAAGTCTACTATATTTTCTCGGCTCTTATAATTCCACAAGCAGGAACCTCTATTTCGAGTACACCTTTCGAAAATACTACATTATCCTCCCTTATCAAACTTCCTTGGCAATCATAGATTTTACAGCGGTAAGCTCCTAAATCTTTAGTGTTTCGGATGATAACTTGATTTGCAATTTGACCATTTAAGATATCTATAAGTTTATGCGCTTCATTAAGCTCAGTAACCCAAGCATCATAAACACCAATAATTACCTGCCCATTCTTAGATACCCTTTCTGTGGGATAGTTGGCAAGAGGTTTAGAAGGAAGGAAATCACCGTTCATAAGAACATCAGCATTTTCATTCCAGTACTTGGTATAAAATCCGATCATATTCAAATATTCCTTAGGTGTATCACTTAACATTACCGAAAGTTGAGGGACACCAAAAAGCGTATTGATGACTTGAAGTGCCGCAATTTCTAACGGTTCATCTGCATTCCAAGTAACCATATCCGAATGTACAGCTGTATTACCCGCAAGCATACGTATATCTGCAATTCGCAATCGGTTCATGGTAGCATCTCCCGGGCAATCAAAAGCCCGGAACATGTTTCCATATTTACGCATTGCCGGCCCAGTATATTTCTGTCTGAACTCGATAAAGATTTCGGGGTTAATTTCTGTTAAAGCGTTTTTTACGTCTGTCAACAAACGGTCAACAGCTCCATTTATAGAAGCGTAATCCGCATCTGACCCTAGCTTAGTAGGTGTGTCTTTGTACAATCTAAAGTCGTCTATAAAATCTAATTTAAAACCGTCTAGATTCCAGTCTTTAGCTGCATTTGTATAAATATCGATAAGGTATTGCCTTACATCAGGATACCGTGGGTCAAAAACAGGAGCCCATCTATGGTCTTCTGTTAAGTACTTCCCTTTAAAACGTTTAAAGGCTTTTGATTTTTCGCCACAGAACGGAACTGAATACCAAAGGGCCACTTTCATACCCGTTTCGTGAACACTTTTTACAAATTCTGCCATTTCAGGAATACGATCCGGCTGCCAATCGCCCGTAAAATCGTAACCTCTATTTGTGTCAAATGTTTGCCAACCGTCATCAATGATGATAGCTTCGTAACCTAAATTTTTGGCCAATCTACATTCTTTTAAAAGTAATGGAACATCTAGATTTTGATGAAACTGGTACCAAGTAGAGTACAACGGTTTTTTGGCAATAGCAGGAACATATGCCGGCTTCAACTGTTCAAAAGTTTCCCACCAAGAAGATACTGCTCTAAGGCTATCTGAAAAATGCTTGTTTTGGTTATCCAATCGCAATTGGACTTTAAAGTTTTTTAATGGATAATGCTGTTCAGTAAAAAAAGTAATGTGACAATAAAAACAATTGTCTTCTTCACGCAAACGCGCATTCATTTCCAATTTATTGATAGCATTGGAACAAGCAAAGGTTAAAACATTCTCATCACTATTTCCAAAAAGAGAAATTACCGGAGAATCTATAGAAATTCTAGATTCCATATTATCTAGTTCCCAGTCTGCCTGAATACGTTTATTGAAATCCGTGGTAGGTTTCCAAATACCCTTTACATTAATCGCAGGAACCTTCCATTGCAGTGTAATTGGTTTAGGAACCATTTGTTCATCACTGCTAACTTCAAAATCATAGACCAGAGTACCTGCATGGTCATATACTTTCTTAAGGGATGTTACTAAACTCTGTTCCGTTCCTATTATAGTGATTTCGGGATTTGCTGTAATGGTCTTCTTTACAATCATCTTTTTTATATTGTCCAGTAATTAATTAGCAATTGATGGTTTTCTGACTTTTCTCTTTTAGCAAAAAAAATTATATCTATCATATATAAATAGTAGGAAAAAAAATATTTACCATTCAATATACTATGATATTCTATGCTACTATTCAAATATACATTGTATTGTAAAGCCTTCAAAGAAAACTTACTCTAATCCTCATTAAAATTGTTGATTTATAACGAAAATCGCAATTAAAGCAAGTAAAAATATCTCTATTATTTTAAATTATAGCAAGAGTATCTTGTTACAGAAAGCTTTATTCCATAAAAATCTCTGAAATATAAATATAATCTAAATAAAATATAAGAAACATCCCTCAATCAATGTAAGCTAATGACTTGTGTTGATTAAAGGTGTATTGAAATACTAGAAAGTAATAAAATAAGAATATTAAACCTGTGTCCTTATTAATAAAACTGTATATAATTTTTCAACTCCAACGCAAGCTATTTTATTAGTTATTATTCTAGAGTTAAGCGCTCTAAAACAAAACTACCTATTGCCCTACCCTGTTTTACACCAAGATCAATGGCCGGTCTATAGTGTATTCCTCCATACAATCTACTTATGGCAGCTTCTTCAGCTGCCTGATTAAATGATTGATAGCTTCTTACAGGAAGCCCGTATGGTACTTCAGTAGCATCAACAAAAGCATAATTATCACCAAAAATAGAAGTCAGAATTGTAGCGGCAGCGGAAGAAGCTACACTATGACCTGACGTGTGCTCAGGAAATGCAGGAGTCTGTAATATAGGAGCCCAATCAGGATCTATGTGTTCATTTATAAATGTTTCAGGCCTAGTTAGATTACTCTTATATTTCTGGTCCCAACAGCTAATGAAGGCATCAGCGATGGCAACACTAACTTTAGAAAGAGCAGTAGCTGATTCTAATAAAGAAGAGTTTTTCTCTTCTAAAATTTGGGCAGTAATATGTACCCAATGGCCACCATAAGGTGAAATTTGTTGTTGAAAATACATCACATGACCGTTCGTAGTTGAAATATTAGGATTACAATCCCAAAATTTGGCAATTTCTAGTTTGGTTGAATCTAAGTTGTTTACCGTTTCGTATACTTCACTAGCCTCTTCATAAAATTTAGAATCCTTTTCAGCATCAAAGGAAGTGGGAAGTCCCGGATCAAATTGACCCGCGGAATCTAATACAAAAGGTTTTATTGTTCTCCAATGCGGCTCAATAGCTTCCATATAGTCAGGCGGGGTAGGTTTCCAACGACCTGTGGTATCTGAAATACTAAATCTCGGCAACGCTGTTCTTTTTAAATATCCATCCTTGCTGGCACGAGCTAAAATTTCTTTCCCTAATTTTTTACCTAAAGAAACCGAGTTTTCATAGGTCTCCTTATCAATACCAATTTCTTGAACCTCTTTCAACAATTCTTGCTGTATGTTGTCAATCCTTTCTAAATCGAAGACGAGTGATTTGGCTACATCAGTAAAAGCTACCAAAGACGTCAATGGGTAGTAATAAGCCTTATTGGCTTCTGGTTCACTTAACTTATTTAAGTCATTTAATTGACCGCCTAGAGATTGTTTTGAGGCATCTTCAAACCGAATTCCTTCGTATGCCGCAATATTGGCATAGGCATAGATTCTACTTGCCACGGGTGGAGTGAATATGTCAGCAACGATTACGTCAGTAAGTTTACGATTGTAAGTCGAAATACTTCCTTCAAAATAAGCGTCAAGGCCTTCCTGATTATGTTCCGGCCCGCAAGATGAGATTACTATTAGAATAAAAAGTAGAAGACTACTTGATTTCACTTTTACTAAATACTGTTTTTGTTTTTCCTGATACATCAGTAAATTTTATTTCTTTTATTTTATTATAAGCTTGAATACTTCTAGAACTATTGGACAAATAGCCTGAACCGTAGTAGAATTCTTTTCTTACTTTCTTCCCATTTTCGAAAAAGATTTCTGCAAATAGCGTTTCTTTTTCTGCATTGATAATTTCGATGCTTTCTTCGGATGAATTTATTGTAAAAATATTCAATGGTCCATTGTTATTGGCAGCAATAATTTGCAAATCTCCCATGTTATTACGGATGCTAGCCAAACCACTTCCATCAAAATCATTTATGAATCCACTTTCCTTAAGAGACAGTGTTTCAAAACTACCATTACCCTTTCCTTTTAGAACTAATCCCTTCAAAGCATCATATCTTCCTGTAGCTACATCAGTTGAGTAAGAGTTGCCAGTTAAAATCACATCTTGATTACCATCTTGATTAAAATCTTCAATAACAATTCCTTCGATAGGAGCCATTTGAGCCGCTATTGGTAAATCACTTATTTTGAAGCTACCATTTCCTAAGTTTTCTACATAGCTACTAGCGAAATTATGACTTTTCACTACATAGGCATTTTCTAATTCTTCTGGTAAAAATGATTTTTCAAAAGGGGTTTCTGCGTATGATTTATAGGTTTTAAAACGTAATCGCATAGCACTTATTTGACCAATAAGCTCATCTCGAGAATGAGCAATATAGTTTTCGCCATCATTATAATAACACATTATTGGATCTATGCGACCATCTTTGTCATAGTCGTTAGCATAAATGGATAGCGGTTCATTTTCTGAAGCCTTGAATTTATTGTTTAACCCTTGATTACCAATAATATAGTCGATGTCTCCATCGCCATCAAAATCCCCTCCGTTAATACTATTCCACCAACCTTCTGTTTTTTTAAGTCCAGTTGTATTTGTAGCACGTATTAACTTGCCTTTTTCATTATGAAAAAATTCCACTTGCATGAATTCACCCACAACAATTAAGTCACTCCATCCATCGGAATCATAATCGGTCCAAAGTGCTGAGGTTACCATGGTTAGTTTATCCCAATCGCTAATTTGATTACTGATATCTCTAAACTTAATATTCTCTGCATCTTCATTGGCTAAATTCTCTAAGAGATAACTTTTAACCGGCATTGGATATTTACCAGGATTTACACGACCACCTACGAACAAATCTAAATCACCATCATGGTCAAAATCAACCGCGTTTACCGTTGATCCACTTATTTTGATTTGTGGTAAGGCATCTGATTTAAAAAAATTTCCAGAACCGTCATTTAGGTAAAGCCTGTCTTGATAAATAAAATCTTCGGTTAAAAGTACTCCGCCACTTACTATATAAAGATCTAGATAGCCATCATTATTGGCATCAAAGAAAAGGCTACCCAAATCCTCTTTACTTACATCAAATGGAATAGTGGATTTGCTAAAAGTTGCATCTTTATTTTGTACGAAAAATTCTCCAAATTGACCAGAACCACCACCCACATAAAAATCTTCTAGACCATCAGCATTATAATCCCCGACAGCTATACCGGGGCCATTTCTTGATGCCATGTGCGGCAAAATGGGCTGAATTTTGAAATCAATCATACCATCTTCGATATGATTAAAGTCAATTTTTGACTTTTCAGTTGTTGACTTAAACCAAGTTTTATCTTGGCTGATTGTCTCTTTGCTTTCTAAAGTAACTTGATCAGTTTGTTTTATAAGTAACTGTTGGTCCGCTTTAATACCTGTTAGGTTTTGATAACTATTGTCTGGCCACCAAATTTCAATTCGCTCAACGACATTTTCTTTCCCTAATCCGAAATGCAGTATAGGATCTGTACTAGATTCATAGCCCCTACTCAAGAAATTTTCCTCAAACTGCGTACTGGTTTTTGTGGTTATTTTAACCTTGGCTCCAATACCCTGAAGATTTCCTTGCTTTCCTATTAACTGTATTCTAAGATAATGATTGATGGTATCGTTCAGAGTTCTATTTTCATAAACAAAAGCAGGTTGATTAACATTATTAACTACCAAGTCTAAATCACCATCATTGTCTAAATCAGCATATGCAGCACCATTTGAGCAGCTTGCATCTACTATTCCCCAATCTTCGGAAGTGTCTTCAAAAGTTGTATTGCCAGAATTACGATATGAATAATTCACCAGTTTAGCTGGAGGTAATTCTTGAATAGATTTTAATTTTTGATTGATTTTCGCTTCTCGCTCACCAAGTGGATTGTCGTATATGTTTTGATAGTGAATGTAGTCAAGGTTTCCTAAATCCCTTAAAAATCCATTTGTAATATAAATATCTTTATACCCATCGTTGTCATAGTCAGCAAGAAGCGTACTCCAGCTCCAATCAGTACTACTTATACCAGCCATATTGCCAATTTCACTAAACTCACCTTCACCCATATTTAGCTGCATGGTATTTCTGCTGTACTGTGCCTGATAACCTGCATTGAGCATCATTTGAAAGCGGTCATAACCGGTAGACGAAATAATCAGTTTTTGCCGCTCATTATCTTCCGGTCTCATGTCGAGTACCATTATATCGGGTTTACCGTTATTGTCAATATCTGAAACACCGTTGCCCATACCGGCGTAAGATGTATGATTCATGTATTCTGTAATCTCATCTTTAAAGGTGCCGTCGCCTTTATTTATGTATAGAATATCATTACCAACAAAATCATTTGAAATATAAATATCTGGCCAAGAATCATTATTGATATCTGAGATGGCAACACCTAAGCCGTAACCTTCTACTAAAATTCCAGCTTCTAGAGATACATCTGTAAATTTTCCATTGCCTTCGTTTCGATAAAGTCGGTCATTACTTATTGATTTCCCATCTAGTTTTCTAGGATTGCTGGAATTCACTTGATGTTCATAAGCAGCAGGATTAACCAATAAATACAAGTCTAAATCACCGTCCTTGTCATAATCAAAAAATGCTGAATGCATGGATTGCCTTGTGTCTGCAAGACCGTATTCTTTTGCTTTTTCAGTAAAAGTAATTTCACCTGAATTTGACGAAGGGCCATTATTGATGTAAAGTAGGTTGGCGCGTTTTGATTCTTCGGCTCCGCCAGAAACTGCTATATAAATATCTAGAAAACCATCTTGATTGATATCAATAATTGATGCTCCAGTGCCCCAGCTATTATTCAAAAGACCAGCCTTTTTAGAAATATCTTCAAATTTTAAATCACCTTTATTTAGATATAATCGCCCTGAAACCATGTTGCCACTAAAATAAACATCAGTTAAGCCATCATTGTTCACATCACCTACAGCAACTCCGGCTCCCGTATAAATATTCATGTATTTAAATACATTAATACTGTCGTTTTCTGTAATAAGGTTATTGAAATCTATTCCTGTATCAGACGGATTCAATAATTTAAAACGCTTCGGTTTTTTGGTTTCACAAGAGGTCAAAAGAACTACACTTGCCAATAGAAGTATTAGATTTCTCATTGAACTGTAAGGATTTCGGTAGCGTTACCTTCAAAATCTAATATTCTAACGGAAACAGCGTTCTGCGGGATAACTAGTTTACGACTACCTTGCGACAAATATCCGGTTCCATAATAAAATTCTATCTTTTGTTTTTTACCGTTTTCGTATTCAATGAGTGCATAGGCATCTTTGTTTTTAGGCGAATATACCTTTTGCGCCCTGCTTAGCTTTTTATGAACTTTAAGGTTGCCATCATTTACACTAGAAATAATCAGCTCATCGTTTGTAGTAAACAATTTTACTTGTCCTTTTGCATCTGCCTGAACAAAGAAGCCACTTTTATCAACATTAACTGAATTAAAGTGACCTGTACCGTTACCTTCAAGTAATGTTCCTATGGAAGCATCATACCGACCCGCGAAAGTTTCTCCACTATAAAAATTACCAATAGCTAAAACGTCCAAATTGCCATCGTCATTAAAATCACTAATTGTGGTACTGTATATAGGAGCAATTTGAGATGTTCTTGGAAGATCACTAATTTTAAATTTGCCTCCGCCTGTATTTTCTAAGTAAGCATTCGCAAAAGTTTCGCTTTTAACTACATATGCATTTTTTATTTCTTCTTTAGTGAATGATTCTTCAAATGTAGCTTTTGAATAATCTTCAAATGTTCTGAATCGCCCTCGCATGGCATTTATTTGGTCGATGAGGTCACTTCTTGAGTGCGCTACGTAGTTTTTACCGTTGTTGTAATAGCACATCACAGGGTCAATTCTTCCATTTTTGTCATAATCGCTTGCATAAATGCATAAAGGTTCTTTAGCATTTGCTTTATACCGACTATTAAGTCCTAAATTACCTAGGATATAGTCAGTGTCACCGTCATTATCAAAATCCCCTGCATTGATACTATTCCACCAGCCATGGGTATTTTTCAATCCTGTTTCACTGGTCACTTCTTTTAGTTTACCTAAGTCGTTTTGAAAGAAGCGGATTGCCATAAACTCACCTACAACGATAAGATCAAGCCAAGAATCGTTATTGAAATCAGTCCACAACGAAGCCGTCACCATGCCAAGATTGGAAAACGTTTTGGAAATAGGTTGATTATCTTTTTCAAATTTAATATTGCTGGGAGTGCTTTCATTTTTTAATAATACACTTTCAGGAGCCATAGGGTATTCCCAAGGACGTATTCTGCCACCAATGAAAAGATCTAAGTCACCATCTTTATCGTAGTCTGCGGCGTTTACGGTAGCGCCACTAATATTTAATTCAGGAAGTGCATTGGTTTTAGTAAATGACCCAGAACCATCATTTTTATAGAAACGGTCTTGGTATAAGGTATCTCCAGTTTCATGCGATGAACCACCGCTTACTATATACAAATCTTGGTCACCATCTGAATCAGCATCCAAAAATAATGCTCCCATGTCTTCGTATAATTCATCTTGGAGGGGAATTTCCTTAAAAGTGCCGTCATTTTGTTGAATTTTTAGCGTCCCTGCTTGTCCAGCTGCACCTCCTATGAAAACATCTTCCAACTCATCTCCATTAACATCGGCAACAGCCATTAAGGTCCATTTTTTGAGTGCATATGGGGTAATAGGGGTTGAACTTTATAATCTACAAACTCATTTTCTTGATGTTTAAAATCTAGACCTATACTGTCAATTTCTTGAAATAATGCCAGACTACTTTTTTTTGCAGGTTTTATTAATTCAGATGCATCTTTTTGATGTAGAGTAATTTCTTGATTTACAGGTACATCTTTCAAAATTTGCTGAATACCATTAGGCCAAGTTACCTGTACACTATCTATTACATTTATATTGCCTATGCCAAAGTGAACAGATTGCTCAACAGTTGATAAGTACCCTCTATATGGGGTAAAGTATTGTTTTTGTAATTGTCCGTCGTAAAATAGCTCAACTTGACTTCCTAAGCCTTCAAGATTGGGTGCTTCTCCTTGAAATTTGAATTTTATATAATGTTTATTTTCGCCAATATTGGTGTTGTTTTTTAAAATGCTAGCGTGCTCGTCAATGTTATTTATCACCAAATCTAAATCACCGTCATTGTCTAAGTCGGCATAAGCCATGCCACTTGAATAAGTAGGCGTAATAAATCCTGCCTCTTCAGAAATGTCGTCAAAAGTAAAATCACCCTTGTTTTTATATAAGTAATTGTGCTTCTTAATGCCAAGGTAATTTGCCTAGTGCTGCTATACGTTCTTTTCTATTGGCCTCTTCAGTACCCATTGTTAATATTCGGTTACCATATACCATAAAATCTAAATTGGTAATATCTTGTCGGTACCCATTGGTAATACACAAATCCTTTAAGCCGTCATGGTCATAATCGAATAGCAATGCGCTCCAACTCCATTCTGTTCCCGAGATACCAGCTATCTGACCTACTTCACTAAAAGAACCATTACCGTTGTTAAGCTGCAACGTATTTCTAATATATTGAGGTTGATACCCGTCTTTAATGCTTTTTTCAAATACATCATAGCGATTTCCAGCCATAGTAAGTTTCCAGCGTTCATTATCTGGAGGCAGCATATCTAAAACTATAACGTCCATATTTCCGTCGTTATTAATGTCTCCGATATCATGACCCATTCCATTATAAGTTAGATGTTTGAAATACTTTTTGTTTTCATTTTTAAAAGTTCCGTTTTGTTGATTGATATATAATAAGTCATCCGTAAGAAAATCATTGGATACATATACATCTGGCCATCCATCGGTATTAATATCACAGATTTCAACACCCAAACCAAAGCCTTCAATTAAAATTCCTGAATCGGCTGAAACATCTGTAAAAGTTTGGTCACCGTTATTGCGATATAGTTTATCTACCGAAGGTGATTTGCCAGATCTATCTTTTGGTCGTGATACGTTACGGTTATAATCTACTAAGTCATTACTTAATACATACAAATCTAAATCACCGTCAGAATCATAATCAAAGAAAGCAGATTGTACTGAATAGCCAGTATCTGCTATACCCCAAATTGCTGCTTTTTCTTCAAACTCTATCTTTCCCGTCTCCTTTGTTTTATTAATAAACAATAGGTTTTGTCTTTCGTTGGCTTTAGAGCTTCTTGGCCCACCTTTACTAATATAAATATCCTTGTAACCATCTTGGTTAATGTCTACTATTGCAACTCCGTTAGACCAATTAGATGATCCGGATTTAGAAGATTCAGTAATGTCATCAAATTTAAAATCACCTAAATTTTTATACAATCGATTACTATTCATATTGCCGATGAAATAGATATCTTGTAAACCGTCGTTGTCAAAATCAGCAGTTGCAACACCAGCCCCGTTATACATGTATTCAAAGTCTAATACACTTAGGCTGTCGGAGTATGTTAAGTTGTTTGAAAAAGTAACACCTGTGTTATCTGGGTTCAATGCTTCAAACAAATTATTATTATTCTTGCATGAAACGAATAATACAATGACTGAAAACAAGAAATACGGGAGCTTCCCTTTGAATTTATAGTGCATGTTCTAACAAAATATAAACAATATGTTTGTATTGCAAATAAAAGAATCCAATCTAAGAGATTGGATTCTTTATATCAATTAAATCATAAAATATTTTAATGCATTTTAGTAACCTGCATTCTGGGTCATAAGACCTCCTGAACGATCTATTTCAGAAAGAGGAAAAGGAAATACCTCAAGTTTTGGATCCCAAGAAGAACCAAAGATAGTTGGACCTAAATCCCATCTTACAATATCAAACCAACGGTGTGGTTCAAACGCCATTTCAACTCTCTTTTCTTGCATCATTGCTGCTAAAGGGTCTGAATTCATAGGAGCAGTTAAACCTGCTCTATCTCTAATATCCTGAATCTGTTGAACCGCGATACTAACATCACCACCCCCTCTAATCAATGCTTCAGCATATAATAATTTCAATTCAGCAAATCTAAACCAGCGCTCGTTATTGAAATCGCCAACACCATTTGGTGAATAATTAGCCGCAACCATATTTGTCTGACCCCGATACTTTTTAAGAGAAAGACCATTAGACGACCATGTTGGATCATAGTCTAATACATTTAGAACTCCATAAGGACTCAATTTATAATAAGTTTCCTATTGGTAAATACTGGTTTCCAATCTTGTATCTCCTACCAAAAGCATCAACTAAATCTTGTGTTGGAATAAACCAACCTTGCGCTTGTGCAGGAGCACCATTTGCCGGATCCCAATACCACGCTCTACCTGAGCCTTGTGACCCCTTAAAATTTTCACTGTGATTATCATCAAAAACCCAAATATTATCATCAGAAAAAGGTCCTCCATATTGAATTTCAAAAATAGATTCTGAATTGTTTTCGTTGTTATATGCAAAAACATCATCATAAGAAGATGTCACAAGGCTATAAGGTCCGTTTTCAACAACATCACCTATTGCAGTTATTGCTGCTGGCCAATCTTCCTTAAATACATTTACTTTACCAATAAAAGACTTAGCTGCCCATGCGGTAGCTCTTCCTGTATTACCCCCGTCCCATACTTCCGGTAAACCAGCTGCAGCATCAGAAAAATCAGCAAGAATTTGAGCATATAACTCCCCAGCACCCGCATTTGGAAGCGCTAAGTTATTTAAATCCTTACCTACAGCAATAGCAATTGGAGAGGTTTCACCAAAAAGCTTTAAGGCTTGAAAATGGTAAAATGCTCTTAAAAACTTGGCTTCAGCAGCTAGAACAGTTTTGTCTTCTGCTGTTAACTCGTTCTCAGCATCTAAATTTTCAAGTACAATATTAGCTCTGTAAATACCTTCATAAATCTCACCGAACACAGCTTGAAAAGCTACATCAGCAGAGGTCACTTGAAGATTATCTGCCGCTCGAGTTCTTGTATCTCCAGAGTTGGCATCTACTTCAGCATCATCGGTAATAATCATTGAAATTTTCCAATACTCTCCCGTTTCCCCAAGAGTCTCGGTACTTGTACCGTAAAAATCTTGTAATGAGGAATAAGATGAGAATATTGCACCATCAAAATCTGCCCTAGTTTTGTAAAATGTGTCAGGGGTCACCCTGTCAAGAGGAGCTAAATCTAGCTCGTCTGCACAAGAATAGAAGCCAAAAATGGCAACTAAAAAGATATAAAAATTTATTTTTTTCATAATCAAGTATTTTTTGATTAAATAAAATTTAATGTTTTTTTATTTAAAAATTTACTGTTAAACCAATTTGGTAAGTCCTAGGTGCCGGACCAGTTCCTCCATCCTGACCGGTGGCAAGTGCGTCTGCTCCTTTTTGGAAACTTTGCGCACGTGTAACTTCAGGATCCCATCCTTTGTAACTAGTAAAAGTAGCAAGGTTTGAAGCTCCAAAATAAATTCGAAGGCCGTTAATAAAACCACCTGTCCAATTTCCAAGATCCTCTCCAGGTATATTATACCCAATTTGAAGATTCTGAATACGCAAATAATCCGCATCCTCTATCCAGCGATCAGAATAACGATTATTTTGATTAGGGTCATCAAGTGTCAATCTAGGCATATCGTTACTTGTTCCCTCACCCGTCCAACGATTTAAAACACGTGTGCTAAAGTTGTTTGTACTTCTAAGGTCTTCTATTTGACTACGAGCTGAATTATATACTTGCAAATCACCTACACCTCTAAAAACTAAAGCAAAATCAAAGTTTTTATAATTTGCATTAAAATTCATTCCATAAAAGTAATAAGGTATTGGACTACCTAAAATTGTTCTATCTTTAGGAGTAATCTCCCCATCTCCATTAACATCAACAAAACGAATATCATATGGTTCTGCTCCTTGTGATGAAGCGTCAGGCAGCGCACTTGACGCTTCCGAAGTATTTTGATAAAGACCATTTGTCTTATAACCGTAAAAATGACCAAGACTCTCACCAACTACAGTACGGTGTGTTTGACCCCCTCCAATACCTGAATTGATTGCAGTTACATCGCCTAAATCAGTTACTTCATTTTTAACAGTAGTAATATTTGCTCCAACACTATACGTAAAGTGATCACCTACTTCTCCTCTATAATCAACAGCTAATTCAACTCCGGAATTTTTAATAGACCCCAAATTAGAATCCGCACCATAGAAAATACCAGAAACTGATGGCAACGGAACAGCAAGCAATACATCATCACTTTCTTTGTTATAATAATCAGCAGTTATAGACATTCTACCCTGAAACAAACTAGCATCCAAACCAATATCAAATTGAGTACTAGTCTCCCAGGTAAGAGCCGCATTTGCAAATCTTGTTGGAGCAGGAGCTCTAACGACGGTTTGGTCATTACCAATTACATAAAAGATATTACTTTCAAGAGCTGGTTGATATGGAAAACTATCAGGTGTCTGCTGATTTCCCAATTGCCCCCATCCTGCACGTATTTTCAAATCATTAACAACCCCTTCAGTATTAAAAAACTCCTCAGATGAAATTCTCCAACCTAATGAAACCGATGGAAAAACACCAGACCGATTACCCTCTGCAAAACGAGAACTTGCATCTCTTCTAAAGTTTACGGTAGCAAGATACTTACCTTCATAATCATAATTAACACGGCCTAACCAACCTTGGAGCGTCCAAAGATCACCTTATGGGTAGCGGTTGAATTAAGACTTGTATATGCAAAATTAGGATTGAAAATGTTAGTACCTTGTACTCTTATTTTGTCAAACGTAAATTTTGTCTGTTCAAAACCAAGCAAGGCAGAAAAATTGTGTGACTCTCCAAAAGTTTTGTTATAACTTAAAGTTGCACCTGTAGTAAGCGTAAATTGTTTGGTAAGGTTTTGAACCCTTAGCGATTGCCTACCGCCTGTACCAATAAAATCGGCTGGTGTTTGATTAAAAAGACCTTCACCTGTAATATGGTCAACACCTACAGAAGCTTTTGCTTTTAAACCCTCTGCAAGTTCCAATTCACCGTAAAAATTTCCAAGTACTTGACGCACCTCTATAGTTGTTAAATTCACCCTTGGGTCATTTCTCCACAATGTATTTTGTGATCCATTACCAGCACCTATGTTGGCAATTGATTCTATATTGTAACCCAATGGCCCATTAATATCAAATGGTTGATAATAAGGTGCATTTCTCAACGAAATACCAGCAGAGTTAACCCCACCTCCCTCTGGTTGAACCTGTCTATCAGAATGACTAATAGCCAATGATTGTCCAAATTTTAAACGTTTACCTACTTTAAAATCAGAATTTGCCTTTAGAGAATATCGTTCGAAAGCCTGAGATTGTTCAATACCTTCTTGATCTAAATAACCACCAGAAATATAGTAGTTTGCATTTTCGTTACCGCCACTAGCACTTATGTTATGACTTTGAACGAAACCGGTTTTAAAAAACTCATCTTGCCAATCCACTTCCGGACTATTGGCAAACCCAGAGTAATCACGACCTAATTGACTTTGAATATCAATGTATTGAGAAACGTTTAGTACATCAATTTTTTCTCTTAATTCACTAAAAGCAGTATACCCACTATAGGTCATTTTACCAACACCACTTTTACCACGTTTTGTGGTCACAATTATAACTCCATTTGCACCTCTTGCTCCATAAATTGCGGCAGAAGCTGCATCTTTCAGTACTGTTATAGACTCAATATCATTTGGGTTTAGGCTAGCCAAAGGGTTAGAATCTGTAGTTGAAGAAGTATTTACCGTAATGTTTGTAGTTTGCACTAAAGGAATACCATCAATTACCCATAATGGATCGTTGACACCTGGAGAACCAACACCACGAATACGAACGTTGATTGGAGCTGCCGGATCACCACTACGATTAGCGATGTTAACACCCGCAATAGTTCCTGCCAATGCTTGATCAGGACTAGTTAACGGTTTTGTGCCAATTTCGTCGGCGCCAATTGAACCTACAGCACCAGTTAGATTTCCTTTTTTCTGCGTTCCATAACCTACGACAACAACCTCAGTTAGAGCCTGCGCATCTTCAGATAAGATAACATTAATAGTGGTTCGGCCATCAATAGCCACTTCTTGTTTAGAGAATCCTACATAGGAAAACACCAAAGCAGAGCTACCTTCCGGCACCTCTATACTATAGTTTCCATCAAAATCGGAAACACTTCCTACGGTTGTGCCTTTCACCAAGACATACATAAGGCAGAACACCTTGGTCGTCAGAAGTAGTACCTGAAATTGTGGTTTGTGCGCACAAAGATGCAACACTGAAGAAAAACAAAGCTGCAATCACGAAACCATGTGATCGAACCCTATTGAATCTCTTAAAATTCTGGTTCATAATGAGTAGTTTAAGTTAGTATTAAAAAAATTGAGTTAGTAATCTTGTTCATAGTCTACCTCTCCAACTTAGAGAGTGTTAAGAAAGACATAAAACAATATTGAGCATACCATTACATAAATTTACTTTAACATTAATCTTATACAATTTACCCCCTTTTTTTGATAATACCAGAATTCAAGAAGTATAAATACAATAATATTTAACAGTTTTAAGAAAATCTATGCTACTCTATGCTATAAAGCAAAAATAAGAATTTTTTTGATACGATAGACAAAAATCTAGCATGTTAAATAAGAAATAATCAATTTAAGGCCTTAAAATTATATAATTTTAAATTTAGAGAGGTAACTTTTGCAGTAAACACAGCCTAAAAAAAGGTGTTACAAAGAATTGCGCTTAAACAGTTTTGATGTAACTATAGTTTGAGAAACCATATTGTTTTTAACGTGATGTGCAGCCATTGTGGCCATATCTTTAAAATCTGTAGAAATGGTTGTGATGCCTCCAAAGGCAATTTCTTTTATAATATGGTCATTATGGGATAGAACACCCACATCTTTCCCTACTACTAACCCAGAATTATGACAATCTTTAAGCAATTCCCAAAGTGAAGCATCATTAATAAAAAAGTAGATTGACCCTTTTTCTAGCGAGCCTTCTACGTAATCCTCCAATACAACACCATTTAAACCGTAATCTGCCACGAACCTATGAAATGCCATTAAAATCCCCCTTGGGTAATCTTTATTCTCAGCATAGAAAAGCACTATTTTCTTATACTTTTGTATCTGCGGAAGCAACTCTATTAGTTTATCAAAAGTTGTTGCCTCAAATTCCTGTGCGATGTAGGAATATTCTTCAGTCATAGGCAAATACCGGTCAACAATTAAAAGCTTTTGGGGTTCAATAGATTCAAGAAGCGGTCTTATTACCGAGTTAGGAATTGGTGCCACTACGTACATTCCGTACTTACCACGAATGTTATTAAAAATAGTTTCAAAAATGGCAACATTGTTATGATGAAAAAAGACATCTATTTGATAGCGATCTCCTAATTCTTTTCTAAACGTATTATAAAAATCTTCTTGAAAACGCTGAAATGAGAATAAAAGCAATGCAATTCTTAGAGTTACTTTTGTTTCATCACTAATGATAAAGTACCCTTTCAATTTTTTAGACTCTACCAAGCCTCTCTCCTTTAACTCCTCGTAAGCTTTAACGATTGTCTTTCTTGCATAGCCTATATCGCCTACCATTTTATTTATTGATGGTAATTTATCTCCCACAGAAAGCTCCCCGGAATCCAAAGCTTCAATTACACCATGCACTAATTGTTCGTGCTTTGTTAAACTATTTACTTCTTTTAGTCGATGGATTATATGGAGTAACGACATTAGGTAATATTAAAAATTAAAAACTTCGGCGAATTTGTAAGTATAATAATACAAATCTATCATAATAAACTTCTAATATCATGATTTTTACTATACAAATAAAAAAATAAATGTTTTGCATGAAAACAATTATCCATTTCATTTTAAGAAAAATGTCTAATCGATTATAAATAAATTTAAATCAACTTAACACCTAAAGTCAAATAAGAGAATGATTTTACGAGCAGGCCAAAGGTCTTATACACCAAAAACTAAGCTATTTCTATATTACTTTTTCCATCTTAAACTCTCCATAATTCCACGAATATCATTCTGAAGATAAGCTGCTGCCGGATAAATGGAATCATAATTAGGCCGTGTATAGAAATACAACGAGCCTGTCACAAAATTATCAGTACTATCAGTAACATAAAATTGCGCTTGTGAGGCTGCATTACCGCTAACCTCAAAGAACATACCGTAAACTCCATTTTCGTCGTTCACAAAGGGCTGTTCTGCTATACCGTCTGCCTTTACGGCATGCTCATAACTTAACCTTTGAGCATCAGAAAGTAGTTTTTGAACATTGTTCTCTACTTTTTTATAATTAATGTAGATTTCCCCCTTCATCTCGGGATACCCTAAGACCAGAGAAGTCCTTGTTTTACTTTTTACATTAGCTTGGGTATTATATTTAAAAGAGAAATAATCAGTCTCTAACTCTCCCTGTTTTGGCGCCCCATACTCTAGTCTAAGTTGGGCTTTAGGCTTAGGCAGAACCTCTTCATTACAGCCAACAGCCAAAATAAAAACTATTAAAAGAAACAAACTATATCTGTACATCTTGGGGCAACGTTATTTTTATTTGCTTCAACCTCTTTTTGTCTAAGCTTTCCACTATAAACTGATATCCGTTAAATACAATTACTTCACCTCTCTTTGGAAAACTTCCAGCAATCTCAAGAACAAAACCAGCAATAGTCTCAGATTCTCCCTTCTGTTCTTCAAATTCGGTTTCGTTTTCAATTTTTGCTACTCGGTAAAAATCCTTCAAGGCAGTCTTACCATCAAAAACGTAATTAAAATCATCCAATTTTGAGAATATAAGGTCTTCATCATCAAACTCATCACTTATATCTCCAACTATCTCCTCTATAATATCCTCTAAGGTAACAATACCCGAAGTACCACCATATTCATCTACTACTACTGCCAAATGATTCTTCTTTTCCTGAAATTCCAACAACAAATCATCAAGCTTTTTATTCTCTGGAACAAAATATGGCTCTCGAATAAGTGTCATCCAATTAAAGGTCTTCCTGTCTATATAGGGCAACAAATCTTTAACGTAGAGCACTCCAAGAACATTGTCCATATGCTCCGAAAAAACTGGAATTCTAGAATAGCCGTGTTTTTTAATTTCACCCACTACCTCCAGAAACTTCATATCTTCACTAATCGCAAATATGTCTATACGAGGACGCATGACTTGCTTTGTGTCCGTGTTGCCAAATGTAACTATACCTTGCAGAATTTTTTGTTCTTCTTTAGTAGTATCGCCATCTGCAGTTAATTCTAAAGCTTGGGAAAGTTGATCGATACTTAAACCAGATTTTTGTTTACCCAATTTATTATACATAAAAAGAGTACCCGCTCTCATAGGAAGACTTAACGGGCTGAACAGAAAATCCAATACATTAAGAGGGTAGGACATTAAGTGTGCAAATGCTATTCTATTTCGGTTCGCGTATACTTTAGGCAAAATCTCTCCAAACATCAATATTAAAAAAGTAGCTACCACTACCTCCAAAAGAAACCTAACCCACTCCAATTCTACATTGGCAAATAATGAATTACCTATATTACTAAACAGCAATACCACGCCTATATTAATAGCATTATTTGCTATAAGAATAGTGGCCAGAAGTTTTTTGGGCCTCTCCAGAAGCTTAATGATTATATTACCCTTGACACTTGTTTTCTGCAATCTCATTGACCTCTGTCTGCGAAAGACCAAAGAAGGCCACCTCCGCACCCGATATTAGGGCAGATAACATTAATAATACAACAAGAATTGTGATTTCAAATGCAAACGCACCTGCAAGAGTAATAAAGTAAGGTACTAAGCTAAGGGGGTCAGGGTCCAACGGTCAGAAATTTAGTAGTAAACTGTGGTTTGTGAATATAACTTTAGCGCAAATCTCTGCTTGGTATATGGTAAGGCAAATTTTGAAAATGCCGTAAAACTACAATTGTCTGAATATGCTTTTGTCATACGTATTGATTGTATTTCTAGGGGTTTACTAAAAATACATATTTTTTTTTAGAAAGGAAGATCATCTTCTTGATCAGGACGAACTAAAGGAGCTGCTTTAGGGCTACTTGGTGTATTTGAAGCTGCATTTTGTTGCGGCTTTTGCCCTCCAGATTGCTGGTTTGCCATACTTTCTTTCTTTGTAGAAAGAAATGTAAAATCCTGCACATGAACTTCTGTGCTGTAACGGGTATTACCATCTTCACCTTGCCACTGGCGGTTTTTCAAACGACCCTCAACATAAACCTTATCGCCTTTACTCAAATACTTTTCGCATATTTCCGCTGCCTTGTTCCTAACAACAATATTATGCCAGTCTGTATTAGTAACGCGTTCCCCAGTTTGTTTATTGGTATAGGTTTCATTAGTAGCAATTGGGAAGCGACCAATGGCCCCTCCTCCTTCAAAATAATGCATTTTGACTTCATCACCTAAGTGGCCAATCAACATTACTTTATTTAACGTACCGCTCATAATCTCCTTTTTTGCAATTTGAATCTACAAATATACTCGTTTTTTAGCCTTGATTACTACCAGTTTCATCAACGATATTCAAATTTAACCTATCCCTTAACAGAAATTAATACTGCGCAAGAGGTCGTTATTAGAAATACTGTTTTTTAAAGCGCTCTAAAAAGTCGGCAATAAGAACGGGAACAGGATATTTCTCTACTTCCTCTAAAGAAATACTATCTATTACTCTTCCTTTTGTACGCACAATCCAAAATGTTGTATATAAATGTTGATGAGATAATTTATGGACAATGGCGTCCGTGTTGAATTTATCTACAGATATAATTTCTGGCTGATAATCAAAACTGCTTAGTTTCTGAGTAAAACTTTCTTCCAAAAGGCTTTCTTGAGACTCTAAGAGTGGAAATTGCCATAGATTCTGCCAAATTCCTTTCCCCTTTCGTTGCTCAAGTATCATTTTATTCTCTTCGGACATAAAAACAACGTAATTGAAATATCTATCACGAACTTTAGTCTTTTTTAGCTTTACCGGGAGCTCACCTACTTTGTTAGTTTGAAGCGCAATACAACTTTTATTCAACGGACATTCTTCACAATTTGGTTTTTTTGGCGAGCATTGAATTGCACCAAATTCCATGATACCTTGGTTATAATCACGAATGTTTTCCGCATTCATCACCTCTCGTGCTAACTTTTTGAAATATTTAACACCCTCAGTACTATTGATAGCTAAATCAACTCCAAAATAACGTGCTAAAACCCTGTAAACATTACCATCCACAACGGGTTCAGGCCTATCAAAACAGATAGAGGCTATAGCACTTGCGGTGTAGTCTCCAACCCCTTTAAGTTTCAATAGTTCCTTATAAGTATCAGGGAAATCACCCCCATACTCCCCCACTACCATCTTAGCTGTAGCATGTAAATTCCTTGCCCTAGAATAGTAGCCTAAACCTTGCCAAAGCTTTAAAACTTCCTCTTCTGAAGCGTTTGCCAAGTCATGAACTTTAGGGAAATTACCTATGAATTTCAGGTAGTACGGAGTACCCTGCACCACCCGTGTTTGTTGCAACATAATCTCCGAAAGCCAAATCTTGTACGGGTCCCGTGTACCCCTCCACGGTAGGGTTCTTTTATTTTCATCGTACCAAACAAGAATTCTTTCTGAAAAAGTCATTTTTATAACTGCTATGCGACAAAATTAACGGTTTATAAACCGATATGGGCCTTTCAAAATGAGCATAAATTGAAAAGTGATGGTGAACGACTTAAAATTAACCCTTTAGCACGAAAGATTGATTTTAATTTATATATTTGCATCCCAAAAAAATTATACTGAAAATTTAACACGAAAGATGACGAAAGCAGAAATTGTATCGAAAATCTCAGACAAGCTGGGAATTGAAAAAGGAGACGTACAGGCTACAGTTGAGAGTTTTATGGAAGAAGTGAAATCTTCTTTGGAAAGTGGAGACAATGTGTATCTTCGCGGTTTCGGTAGTTTTATTATTAAAACTAGAGCCGAGAAAACTGGAAGGAACATTAGCAAGAACACGACAATTAAAATACCGGCACATAATATTCCTGCATTTAAACCTGCAAAGGTTTTTGTAGAAGGTGTCAAAAGCAACGTACAAGTAAAATAAATATACTAACTTAAAGTAGAATTTTATGCCGAGTGGTAAGAAGAGAAAGAGACATAAGGTAGCTACCCACAAACGCAAAAAGCGTAGGAGAGCTAACAGACACAAGAAGAAATAATTGCTAGGGGTTGAAAATTTTCAACCCCTTTGCTTGTTTTTTCACCCAAACGTTCATTGACATAGAGATTTCAGAAAATCTCGGCGAATTATTGTGGTTCGTCTCAAATATTGTTTAATCGATTTGTCCACTTATTATTACTAGTAAGTGTTGACAAATACAAATACATTCAGGTGAATAGAGAATTAATCGTAAGATCAAGTTCTGATGCCGTCGATTTTGCCCTCTTAAAAGATGGAAAGCTCACTGAATTGCATAAAGAAGAAGACAACAACGATTTTTCCGTTGGTGATATATTCTTGGCAAAAGTTCGCAAACCCGTAACCGGTCTAAACGCAGCTTTTGTAAATGTTGGTTATGAAAAGGATGCTTTTTTGCATTATCATGACCTTGGCCCTCAATTGGCCACTATGCTAAAATTCATTAAGGGCGTGAGTTCCAATAAGATTACGGATTACTCACTAGCCAACTTTCCATTCGAAAAAGACATTGACAAGAATGGCGTAATTACAGACGTCATCAAAGCAAACCAGTCTTTATTGGTTCAAATCGTAAAAGAACCTATTTCTACCAAAGGACCAAGAATTAGCTCCGAACTTTCTATAGCGGGGCGTTATTTGGTAATGGTACCTTTTTCTGATCGTGTTTCCGTATCTCAAAAAATTGGAAGTAGCGAAGAAAAAGAAAGGTTAAAAATACTCGTAAGAAGTATCAAACCTAAAGGATTCGGGGTCATTATAAGAACAGTGGCCGAAGGCAAAAAAGTAGCGGAACTAGACAAAGACCTAGAAAATTTGTTGGCCAAATGGTCAACAATGTGTAAAAAATTGTACAAGGCTCACACGCCTTCAAAAGTGTTGGTTGAACTTAACAGGGCATCTTCTATCCTTAGGGATATATTCAATGATTCTTTTACAGGAATTGAAGTTGATAACGAGACCCTTTATGATCAAATCAAAGATTACGTGCTAGAAATAGCACCAGGAAAGGAATCCATAGTAAAACTGTATAATTCACCTGTTCCTATTTTTGAAAAATACGGAATTGAGCGACAGATTAAAACTTCTTTTGGCCGTACCGCCAGCATGAGCAAAGGTGCGTATCTAATTATTGAACATACCGAAGCGCTACACGTTGTAGATGTAAACAGTGGTAACCGTTCTAATAAGGCCAAAAATCAAGAAGATACTGCTTTAGAGGTCAATCTATTGGCCGCTTCAGAAATAGCCAGACAATTGCGCTTGCGTGATATGGGTGGTATTATCGTAGTCGATTTTATAGACATGGTAAAAGCACCACACAGGAAAAAACTTTTTGATCATCTCCGTGATGAAATGAAAGATGACCGTGCAAAGCACAAAATATTGCCTCCGAGCAAGTTTGGACTTATACAGATTACAAGACAACGGGTCCGGCCCGAAATGAACATTAAGACAACCGAGGAAAATCCGAATGGTAGTGGGAAAGAAATAGAAGCCCCAATAGTCTTAATAGACAAAATTAACGCCGACCTTGAAAAGTTGTTGAAAGGACCTAAGAAAGATAACGGGATTACACTTAACATTCATCCGTTTATCGCAGCCTATATTACTAAAGGCTTTCCTTCCATACGTTCTAAATGGTTCTTAGAACATAAGAAATGGATTAAAATACAACCTAGGGATGCGTATACGTATCTTGAATATCGTTTTAAAGATAAAGACGGTAAGACCATATATTAAAATATTAAAGCGACCTTCGGCAACGATGGTCGCTTTTTTTATGCCTTATATTTAGATGTAAACAGTCACCTTTCTTTATGCATCAAATTGTACTTTTGAATTATAAAGCGCCAAGCAAAATTAATATGAACGAACAACGAGCTTATTCCATAGAGGAAGCCAAAAGAAAACTTGAAGGTTATTGCGCCTACCAAGACCGTTGTCATAAAGAAGTGGTCACTAAACTTCGCGAAATGCGCATGATACCAGAGGCCATAGACCAAATTGTGGTTCATTTGATCAACGAAAATTTTCTTAACGAAGAGCGCTTTGCTCAAAGTTATGCCCGAGGCAAATTTTCGATAAAGAAGTGGGGTAAAAAACGTATTGTTAGCGAACTGAAGCAACGCAACATATCAAAGTATAACATTACCACCGCACTTAAAGAAATAGACCCTGAGGACTACCTAAGTACGTTAGACGCTCTAGCAGAGAAGAGAATCTCCCAGATAACAGAGCGCAACCCAATAAAACGAAAGAAAAAATTAGCCGATTACCTTCTATACAGAGGATGGGAAAGCCATTTGGTCTACGAAAAACTAAAAGAACTAGTGCCGTAGCACCAACCCGATACTAAAGGAAGTTAAATACTGCCCCTATGTTCACCATAAACTGATTGTGCAATTTTTCAGCAGGTTCTAGATTTTCAGTTTTATACTTGGCTATTGGAAAGCCAAATTCCGTAAAAACACCAAGCCCATCAGAAAAGAAGAAACGTGCGCCCATATGAAAGCCAAAATTCTTAAGACCTAAATCTAGTCCAGGATAGATATCAACCTCATCACCCAACCCTATTATATTACCCAAATGCGCACTAAAACGCGCCTTTGCATCAAAACGTTCCCAAGTACTGGCAGACACACTTTCATTTATTCCTAAAAGGTAAGTAGCAGTTGCCCCTATTGATATATTTTCACCAAGGCCATAATCATAAGAAGTCATTATTCCTGTACCGTTGCTCTGCAAATTAGCCCCTACTTGAAATTTTTGATCATCCCTGCCATCATAAGCCTGTGCAGAAAGATAAGTTGTTGAAAGAAGTAAGCAAACAGATAGAATGTAGAATTTCATTATAGTATTTTTTTTAAAAGAAAAAGGATATCATAAAAATTATTAAGACAAGAGTTTAGCGGTTCGCTCAATTGCCTTTTTATTCTTTTTATCTATCCATTTCTGACCTTGTAATTTTCGCATTAATATATCAAAATTACGCATTATGAAAACATTATAGAGCCCCTCTGCAAAATTTATAGGATTCTTTGGCCACGACCTTAAACTCATTGAAAAATAGGAGTTTTATACTGCATATAATGCCAATATCCTTCAGGCATATAGAGCACTTCCCCATGATTCAATTCAGTTTTATAACCATTGGCTTTTTTTAGCGCAGGCCATTTGTTATAATCTGGATTTGTAAAATCTATACTCTCGTGTGTTATTAGTGAATGAGGCACTTTGTAAAGATGCTTGGTTTCTGAAGGAGCAAATAAAATACACTCCTTTTTTCCCTCAAAATGAAAATGAAAGATATTGGACATATCTATATCATAATGCATAAAAGTATAGGAATCGGTTCCACCAAAAAAGAGCATTGGAAGCTTCTTTTTTAGCCTTAATCCAAAATCAGGGAAACTATAATCTTTCTGAAGCTGAGGAACTTCTTTCAAAATATTCCAGAGAAAAATGCGGTATTTAGTAGGCTTTGCCTTTAGAAGGTCCACATACTCGGACATCTTCATTTTGGCATGGGGTTCGTTAAAACCATCTTCATGGTTAACGGGCCGATCATCGTAAAGCGGCACCTCCTTGTCACCGGCAACTTCTTTGATATAATCTAGATTCCACTTTTCAAAAGCGGGCCAATTTTCTATGGCACGCTCTATCACCACAGGTTTCTGCGGTTTAAAATAATGTTCTAAAAAGTCTTCCTTGGTAATTGTTGATACCCTTGGAATGGCTGCTAGCTTCAATGGAAACAGAATTCGATTTAAGCCGCAAATTTAATTAACCTTAAGTAAAGATTTACTTAAAATTAAATTAATCTACTACTTTGCTTTTTGCCTTTGCCTCTTCGTTACGCTCAATCTTATGCCCAGGTCGGCTCCATTTTGGCTTCTCGCCTAAAGGTTGCAACTTAGATTCTGAAGCTTCTACCGTCTTAGGCTGAGAAACTTTTGTAAAGGGTTTTTGAGGATTTAAACCTAGTTGTTTAAACATCTCCATATCCTCATTCACATCTGGGTTTGGAGTAGTCAACAACTTATCTCCTGCAAAAATGGAATTGGCACCTGCAAAAAAGCACATAGCCTGTCCTTCTCTACTCATTTCCGTACGACCCGCAGACAAACGCACTTGCGTTTCTGGCATAACAATACGCGTAGTAGCTACCATACGAATCATATCCCAAATAGAAATAGGGTCCATATCTGCCATTGGCGTACCTTCTACCGCAACTAATGAATTTATTGGAACTGACTCCGGCTGCGGATTCAAACTAGCCAAAGCAACTAGCATTCCGGCGCGATCCTCTATCTCCTCGCCCATACCAATAATACCACCGCTACAAACGGTTACATTACTCTTGCGAACATTATCTATGGTATCTAACCTATCTTCAAAAGCACGGGTAGAAATAACATCTTTATAATAATCTTCTGAAGTATCTAAATTGTGATTGTAAGCGTACAAACCTGCTTCTGCCAAACGGTGTCTTATGGTTTTCCGTTAGCATACCCAACGTGCAGCAAACTTCCATATCTAGCTTGTTAATGGTACGTACCATTTCCAATACTTGATCAAACTCTGGACCATCTTTTACATTACGCCATGCAGCGCCCATACAAACTCGCGAACTACCAGAAGCCTTTGCTCTTAGTGCTTGCGCTTTTACATGCGAAACTTTCATAAGGTCATTACCTTCAATATCTGTATGGTAACGTGCCGCTTGCGGACAATAACCGCAATCTTCCGGACAACCACCAGTTTTTATAGAAAGTAAAGTAGAAACCTGAACCGTATTTGGATCGTGATGTTCTCTATGAATTGTAGCTGCATCGTAAAGCAACTCCATTAAAGGTTTGTTATAAATATCAAGAATTTCTTCTTTCGTCCAGTTATGTCTTGTTTCGCTCATAGTCTTTTTGAAATCTCGGCGTAAAAATAACCTTTCTAAAATTGAAATTCCAAATTAGTATGGATAATCATGTTTCAGACCATAAAAAAAGCCTGTCGAAATATATCGACAGGCTTCTGTTTTGTAAGATGAAAAAAGAATTATTTCTTATCGCTTTTCTTTTCAGATGTAGCTGACTTTGTCTCTTCTTTGGCTGTTTCCTCAGTAACATCTTTACCTTTTAAATATTCAGGCAATTGCATTCCTGCCATATTGAACATTTCCTGTAAAGGTGGAACCGACTTATACATTCCTGATATAAAGTTTGCCGTAGATCCTTTTCCGTCAGCCGTCTTGGCTCCAGAATCCCAAACGGTTACTTTATCAATTTTAATATTCTTTATCGCCTCAGCTTGAGTTTTTACCAGCTCAGGAAGTTTATCAGCTACCAATAAAAGAACAGCATCTTTAGGACTGTCTCCTGCAGCTTTAACGATTTCATCAAAACCTTGTGCCTGTTTGGTCAATATTTCAAATAAACCTTGTGCTTCGGCTTGTGCTTTAAAGAGAATTGCATCAGCTTCACCTTTTGCTCTTCTACGAATCATTTCAGCCTCGGCTTCAGCATCAATTTCAACTTTCCTTTTATCTATTTCAGCTGGAACAATTATATCTGCCATTTGTGAACTACGAACACGTTCCGCTCTAGCAATCTCCGCATCTTTTTCAGCGGCATATGACTCTTCCAAGGCTTTTGCCGTTTGTACTTTCTCTGATGCAATTGCCGTTCTTTCTGCCTCTGCCTCTCTTTGACGACGCAACGAATCTGAATTGGCCACATTAATTTTCGCAAGGTTTTCCCCTTCTACTGCCTGCGCATTGGCTGCAGCTACCTGAGTACGTTCATCTTGGACTGCATTGGCCTCACCAATAGAACCATCTCTAGTTTTCTCTGCAACAGATTTTCTTGCTGCGTTAATAGCATGTGCTGCTGCTTCTTTACCCAAAGCTTCTATGTACCCAGATTCATCAACAATATCCGTAATGTTTACGTTGATGAGTTTTAAACCTACTTTCTTTAATTCCGACTCTACACTCTGTGAGATATTGGTCAAGAACTTATCTCTATCCGAGTTAATTTCCTCAATATCCATAGAAGCAACCACCAAACGTAATTGACCGAATATAATCTCCTGAGCTAAATCCTGAATTTCATTTTGACCAAGACCTAAAAGGCGTTCTGCCGCATTTTGCATAATTCCCGGCTCTGTAGAAACCCCAATTGTAAATCGGGAAGGCACATTCACACGAATGTTCTGTTTACTTAATGCATTTACCAGATTAACTTCTATGGAAATAGGAGTTAAATCTAAAAATTGATAATCCTGAATTACGGGCACAATAAATGCCGCACCACCATGAATACATTTTGCGGAATTCCCGCCTCCAACTTTACCGTAAACCACAAGAATACGATCTGAAGGACAACGCTTATACCTTCGTATAAATGCTATTATTATGATAAAAAAGAAAAGAATTGCAAACCCAATTGCAAGCAATGAGGCACTTCCTGCCAATTGTAATGGTAATACGAACATGTTGGTTAGTTATTTAAGAGTTGAACAATTAATATTCCGTTTTCAGTAACATCCTTGACCTTTACCACATCTCCTTGGTGCAAGTCTTTATCTTCTTCGGTAAGCGCTTCAAGTTCTCGTAAAGTACCTTGTACACTTATACTCACCTTTCCTATATTAGACCTATTAGCACCTATTGTCAGATACACTTCCCCAACTTGGTTTAGGGCATTTTTAAGTTTCAGGGTTCCGCTACTTTGTAATTTGCTCAAATAGTAGAACAAGGCTGCCATGGCAAACATCATCAACAACCCACATATGACCGAGATTAAAACCGTAATGCCTCTTGACAAACCTGAATCTAGACAAGCAATACCTGACCATCCGAAAATGGTAAAAAAACCAACAAGATTCTTAAAAGATAAAAATTGAAAGTCAATACCGGTATCCCCATCTATTTCTGTATCAACATCCGCATCTATTTCATCCATCTCCCCCCCAATAAAGGTGAGTAACAATAAAATAATAAGAATTACGGATGCTATAAGAGCAGTGACCCAGTAGATTTTCTCGAATAATGTCATCATTTCGAACCCTAGTTCCATAAGCTACAAAGTTAGGTTGGCGACTAAAGATAAGAATTATCTTACCTTAAACTAATTCGAAAGAGGACTATACGTTGTGTGACAATAAAATAGAAACTGCATTACCACCAAATCCTACTGCATTTACCAGTACTCTCTTAAGTTTTCTTGGTGCTGAAGAATCTGCAACAAATGGTACTTTTATCACTTGTTGGTGCTGCAACATCAAGACCGCCAATTCTATGCTTAACGCTCCCGAAGCTCCAAAAGTATGCCCTACTTTCCATTTATTTGTAGTCAAAAATGGCAGTTTGTTACAAAAAACTTTTTCAATTGCCTTATATTCAGATATATCACCCTTAATTGTTCCAGGTGCGTGCATTACAATAGTATCTATCTCATCGGGGTTTATTTCTCCCAATGCCATTTTCATAGAACTTTGAAAACACTCCGCATCTGTAGAAATAGAAATATTATGGCGTAAGGGTTCTGTAGCATAACCTACACCTTCAATAATAGCCAAAGTCTTTTCATTTACACCTTTCTCCAAGCATATTACAGAAGCACCTTCTCCAAGAATCATGGTGCTTTTTTCCTTTTCAAAATCCAACGCACGACTAGGATATCCTGCATTTCCTTCAGAAGCATTCTCCGTTTTATATTGAGAATAAATTTTGAGTGCCTTCATCTGCGCAATAGTAAAAGGTGTTAAGGGCGCTTCACTACCGCCTACCAAAAACTTATCTGCCATTCCACTTCTTAGCCACGCCACTCCATTTAAAACTGCATGTAGCGCCGTAGAACAGGTAATAGAATGTGATATCTCCGGACCTTTTGACTTTAAATCGTGAGCTACCCAAGAAGAGATATTTCCCAACGTAGTGGTGGGTGATGAAAGTGTTGCTGTTCTATTATTTTCTAGAAACTCTTTATGATATTTTTCAAAGAGTGCCGTAGCACCTCGGGACGATCCAATATTAATTCCGAAATCATCGCCTGCTTTCCAACCTGCTTTCGCTATCGCGTCCCTTGATGCATAAAGCGCAAACAAGACCGAATCATCAAGACTTTTGTATTTATTATCTGAATTCCTAAGTTCTTCTATTTCTTGTTTTGAATCTTTGGACAATGAGGCGGCCCATTCAGTAGCTTCGCCAAAAGCTTTCTGTTCAAAAAAGTGATTGTTTTGGAGGTAGCTTGCCCAGGTCTCTTCAGATGTTTTTCCTAAAGGAGAAATTGAGCCTATTGCGGTAATGGATATTGGTTCTTTCAAGCGGAAAATTTAAATACTGTTCAGTAGATCTTCTATGGTAGTATATATTTTCTCTAGCTGTTCATCGGTAATGACGTATGGCGCAGAAATATAGATTGTACTACCCAAAGGCCGTAAAAATACCCCATTATTCATGAAATGCTTGAAAATTTGGTCGCGTAAATTCCCGTAACGTTCCATTTTCACATTAAGGTCTAACGCGTAAATAATTCCGCATTGCCGTGTACGCGCCACTTTTTCATGATTCTTTATTCTAGAATCAAATTCTTGGTGTGAGGAAATTACTCTTTTAATGCTGTTTTGAATCTCTTCCGATTGCAACAACTCCAACCCGGCCAAAGCTGCAGTACAGGCTAAAGGGTTTCCTGTATATGTATGACCATGGAATAATCCCTTTGCCAAATCATCACTATAAAACGCATCATAAACTTCTTGTGAGCAACTCGTAATTGCCATAGGAATTAGACCTGCCGTTAATGCCTTAGACATACAAATGATATCTGGTTTGGTATTTATATAATCCGAAGCAAAAGGTTTTCCAGTTTTACCAAAACCAGTCATCACCTCATCTGCAATGGTCAGTACACCATGCCTTTTCAAAAGTTTTAAAATGCGGTCAAGGTTTTCAGCCTTGTGCATTTTCATTGCCGCAGCACCTTGTACCAAAGGCTCATAAATAAATCCCGCAATATGATTCTGTTGCAACCTAATTTCTAAATCTGAAAGAATCTCTTCTATATTTTCATTGCTAGGAACAACAATCCGCTCTACGTCAATAAAAAACTCCTCAAAAGGACCATTATAAACAGATAGCCCTGAAACGGACATAGCACCAAACGTATCCCCATGAAAACCTTCTTCAAAAGCAAGCATCGTTTTGCGCTTTCTACCTTGGTTAAAATGATACTGCAAGGCCATTTTTATACCGATTTCCGTTGCCGTAGAACCGTTATCGGAAAAGAATAATTTTTCTTGATTCTCAGGTAATATCTTAATCAGCTCTTCGGAAAGTTTTACGGCTGGCTCATGGGTAAAACCACTGAACACCACTTGATCTAGTTTTTGCATTTGCGCATAGACCCTATCCGTAATATACTTGTTACAATGGCCATAAGCACTTGTATACCAAGATGCGATACCGTCTATATATTCTTTTCCATTCTCATCATACAAAACAGCACCTTTCGCCTTAACAATTCCCAACATTTCAGGATGCAATTTATGCTGTGTTAATGGGTGCCAAAGATGCTTACTATCTCTAACAGATAGACTTTCAGTTACTTGAATTTCTGACGCGTTTGCCTTCTTCATAATGCAAAGATGAGGAATTAAAACTTTTTTTTTGAAGTATTTTGTTGATCTTTAGCTCAGAAAAATCTATAAAACATGAAGTTTTTTGATGCCGGATTTTTACAACCGACCAATACCAAAAATATATACCGGCTATCGTTTTTAATTATCATCCTTTACACGATATCCCTTTTTTACAATTTATACCTTGCCCCTCTGTATTCGGAAGAACCAAGGCGTGCTTTAGTCGCACTTGAAATGTTGTTGAACAATAATTTTATTGTCACTACCATCCTAAATGAAACCTTCTATGACCACCCACCACTTTGGAACATTGTGCTTGCCGGAAGCATAAAACTCTTTGGCTATAGCACTTTTGCCCTCCGCTTTCCTTCCGCTTTTTCATTTCTACTCACAGGAATTATTACGTTCTATATGGGAAGAAAATATATTGGGGTAAAATTTGGGTTGCTAAGCGCGCTCTATTATCTGGTATGTGCAGACCTTTATTTTTACTTTAGCCTAACTGCAGAAATTGACATCTTTTATTCGCTTTTAGTCATCCTGAGCATTTTTAGTGTTTTTCACTTTTATCAGCAAAAGCGATTCTACCGTCTATTTGGATTTGCTTATTTTTTTATTACTCTGGCCTTCTTAACCAAAGGATTCGCATCTTTTGCATTTATAATTATTACACTGGGTGTTTATCTTTTGTACAACAGAGACCTAAAACTTCTATTTTCTTGGCCACATATCTTTAGTGCCGCCTTATCTGCCGCTGCCGTTTATTTCTATTTTTATATCTACGGAAGTTATGAAGACCTAGGAAAGTATATATCCGAAATGTGGGGGCTAACGCACCAACGAACCTTACTAGGTGACCGTTTTAGCGGAATTATAAAACACCTTATATTTTACCCTCTTAATTTTGTTGCAGTCATTTTTCCCGCAACCTTGTTTCTGTTGTTCATTTGGAAAAAAGAACAGATACGCAACATAAAGACACAACCTTACTTGATTTTTTTAGTTATTACTTTTATTGCAAACTTTTTAGTTTATTGGATTTCATATGGAGCAAGGATGCGATATGTTTATATGTTTTTCCCTATGGTGATAACCGTACTCACTTACCCTTTGTTCCTTCAACTTGGTGATATTAACTGGAAACATAAGACTTATCACATGTTTTTTACGGTGATAATGATCATTGCGGCTCTGGCTTGTTTCGTAATCCCGTTCATTGGGTTTTTCTCAATTTTACCACACCTGAAATTCACCATGCCACTTTTTGGTTTGTTGCTGATTACGGTTCTTATATTTCACCACAAAACTATTGGCTACCCCAAGCATCTATTTGTCATTGCATTTATTGTGGTTTGCAGATTGGCTTTTGACCATGTTGCCCTTCCATTAAAAGCATTGACTTCTTCTAGCGCACCAAATGAAGCATATGCTGATAACATTCACAAAATAATTGGAGACGAGGCACCTTTGTATCTATTTACCAGGAAAGTTTACGCAGACATATTCAAACACCCTTTAAATTTTATGAAACGGCATCATTTCTAGAAATGTCCCGAAAAAAAGTAGTTTCCAGAACGGACCAATGCGAATTGCCCGGTTATTACATTTTTAACCGGCAAAACCTAGAAGGTAGAAAACCATTATATGAGTTCACGATAAGTAAAGTAAACCTAGCCTTGGTAAGAATTGATTAAGATTGAAGCGTTTTTAAGATTGGCGCAAATTTATCAGCATATTTCTTGATTACGGCCTTGTCAAAAACAAGCTCTTCATCAATACGACCGATTAACGATACACCCGTTTTGTGTAGAATAATATTTTCAGTCTCCGGGTTTTCCTTTCCGCTAAAGAGCACAGAAACGTCATATCCTTTTTGTTGCAACCAACCGATTGTTAAAAGCGTATGGTTAATACTCCCCAAATAATGTCTTGAAACTACTATAACATGATAGGTTGGCATAATGATATCTAAAACTGTATCATTTTCGTTCAGGGGCACCAAAATACCGCCTGCACCTTCAATCACTAAAGAATTATCAGTTTTAGGCTCCACTATTTCTAGTCGGTCTATTTTAACCCCATCTCTTTCTGCAGCAGCATGCGGACTCATAGGAGTTTTCAGCTCGTAACGACTTTTATGAATAACCGTTTTATCATTTGAAATTAGCGACCTTACTTTGTCACTATCCGTGTCATCCAAATCGCCGGCTTGAACGGGTTTCCAATAATCAGCCTCAAGAGCTTCCGCTATGATGGCCGAAGCTATAGTTTTTCCTACTTCGGTAGATATTCCTGTCACAAAAATTTGCTGCATGCTATTGAGGTTTTGTTATCATGTTACAATGTAGGCATTTGTATTTTTTTCCTCAAAAAAAGGGAAAAGTTTATATAAAATTCCTTTTCTGTTATAATACACCTCTGATTTTTGCATTTTACAATTGGGACAGACAATCAATTTACCATTATCATCCAAGGCGTAAGCCCTAATTTCATTATATATTTCAATAGCCTTTTCCTTGTCTTCTGTATATACCTGTACTTTCACTCCACCTATTGCGTTGCTGATCATAGGGTCAGAATTCAAAGTAAATTCATCTTTGAGAAAAACAGGAATACCTTCAGACTCTAATTTGCCTTTTAGTATTTGAACATCAGAAGGGTATTCAAAAGATGCTATTGTATAGAATTTCTCTTTCATATTATATTGCGCTACTCACTATATCTAGCAAATTATCCATCTCTTTTTCAGTATTGAAACTATGCAAGCAAATCCGCAATCGTTCCTGACCTTTTGGAACGGTAGGCGAAAGAATTGGGCGAACATCAAAACCTTTTTCCTGAACAACCTTTGCCATTTCCCGTACACTATCATTACCCGAAACCAAACAACAGTGAATAGCAGAATTACTAAAAATGAATTGGGTTTGCAATCCTAAGTCTAACAATTTATTGTTGAAATAAGAAATGTTATGTTTCAGCTGTTCCACTTCATTTACCTGATTTTTTAGATAATTATAAGTCGATAAAACAGAAGCTACAGAATGCGGCGGAAGACCTGTTGTATAGATAAAACTTCGCGCAAAATTTATTAAATAAGATATTAAATCTTCGTTACCAAGAATTGCTGCACCATGACATCCAATACCTTTACCAAAAGTAGTCAGACGAGCAAACACCTTATCTTGTAAGTTTAATTCTTGAACCACTCCCTCGCCATGTTCTCCAAAGACACCTATGGCATGAGCTTCATCTACCACTAAATGACAATTATAAGTTGCGCATATATCTGCAAACTCTTTTAAATCAGGAGTATCTCCATCCATGGAAAAAACAGATTCCGTGACTACATAAATTTGTGCGTCAATCAAGTTTCGACTTCGCTCATCCTGACATTTAGCGAGTAAATCTTTCAGATTGTTATGTTTAAACTTGTAGCTCTTGGCATTACCCATTCGTATACCATCACGAATACTAGCATGAATATACTCATCAAATAAAACAATATCTCCCCGCTGCGGCACCGAGCTAAAAAACCCAATATTGGCATCGTAACCCGAGTTAAAAACCAAAGCAGCATGCGCTTTGTGAAATTTGCAAAGTGTAGTCTCTAATGTTTGATAAAGTGCATGATTTCCCGAAAGCAATCGCGAGCCCGTTGCCCCATTTTGCAAAGTATTATGTGCCTCTAAGAGGTGTGGCACTTGTCCTAAAATACTTTGGTTACGTGAAAGCCCCAAATAATCATTTGATGAAAAATCTACTAGATTATTAGGATTAGGCAAGCTTCGCAATGCATTAGCATTAGTTCTATCGCTTAGCTTTTTCGCTAATTTGTTGGGCAATTTAACCATAACCCAAATGTAGCATCTTTGAGTGAGATACTATGTATTGACTTTAAAGTTCAATCAAGACTATTATTGTTCTAATACCGTAAACTCTAATATAGCTTTGGTTTCATCTGTAAACCGGTGCTCTATATCCAGGTTTATCTTTCCGTAGGTGTAATAGTCATATTGATTTCTAAAATAAACATTAGAAAAATCAAGTTTAAAATCCCCGCTTTCCGCCAAAACAATCCCCACTTTTGATTCGTAAGCATCCTTTGTTTCGTTCAATTGGGCAGCAACACCATTATTATTATTATAGTAATAGTAATCTGAAATATATGACCCTGTAGTAATTAGGTATTCTGAATCTATATAAACGGTTCCAAACGAGTTTGAAAATTCAGAGAATTTCTGCAAATCAAATCCATAACCAAATTCTTCATCTTTTGTGGTTTCGTAAACATCCAACAGTTCATTATTATATCCATCCTCCTTTAGGTATCTACTAAATTTCTGTGTAAAGAACAGTGTATCCCCCACCATATAATTAACCTGATTATCTATGTTAAATGCATCAGTTGTAGTTACCCTTATATCACCTGATGAATAGCTATCGTCATCAGAAAAACAACCAATCAACAAAAAACTCACCAGTAAAAAACATATGTGTTTTGTACCCATAACCACAACTTTTAAAATCTATATCCTACTTTTATTCCGGTCCGCACCAGAGCTCCGTTCAGAAGAAAAAAATCTACATTAAAATTAGTTCGTATTCCCAATTGTGCCTCTAATACCATCTTCTTTTTCAATAAAAGAAATCTGTATCCATACCCAGCCCCAAGACCTCCAACGGTATATGTTTTGGTACCAATAGAATAAACACCATATCCTTCTTCATTGACATTTCGTAAATATCCGCCAGATTCATCAACTTCAGCAATGGAACCAAAAAATTCAAAAAAATGGCTCTTCTTTGAGCTCCGTTTAAATAAAACCGCACAAAGGGTGTTATCTCATAGTTTGTAATACGGTCGTAATAGCCAGAAGAATCAGTACTAAAATCCGAAAACCCCTCTCCATAGATTGCTCCAGACAAACCTATCGCCCATCTATTAGCTACTGTGCGCTCATAACTCAAATCAAAACTCTGCACCAGCGGTAATAAGAGATTGGTAAAAATTTGATTATTGTATTGGGCAATATCTATTTCTTCTTGTGCTGAACAAAATGTGATAGAACTAAGGAAACATAAGATTATAAAACCTATTTTTTTCATCATAGCAATTTGGTCATTACGAGATACTTTAGTTTTTGAAGGTTTATCTAAAATCTAATGTGGTAATCTTATTCTTTACTGAATGTAGTACTATCCAAATATAGCAAATGCACCTATTAAGTAGTATATTGGTCTCATTAAATTTACATTAATGAAATTCTACTTTTCCTTCTTTCTTTCTATCACCACGAGCATACTTTTTGCCCAAACCAATAACTACGAAATTTCTTTTGAGAATGCTGTTCATCACGAAACGGTAGTAAAAGGGACCTTCCCAGAACTAGAAATAGATACGGTTACTTTTAGAATGAGCCGATCTTCTCCCGGACGATATGCACTTCATGAATTTGCTAAAAACGTTTATAGTTTTAAAGCAACGGATAGCAAAGGGAATATTCTAGAGGTTCTACGTCCCGACCCTTATTCATGGAATGTAATAGGCCATGATGGAACTATTAAAATAAGTTACACTTTATTTGCCAACCGAGGCGGCGGCACCTATTCTCAAGTAGATGAAACCCATGCACATTTAAACATACCTGCGACATTTATGTACGCTCCAACTTTAAAAGACCGCAAAATAGAAGTAGATTTTAAAATTCGAGAAGATTTAGGCTGGAAAGTCGCTACACAACTACCCCTAGTTTCAGGCACTACATATTCAGCGCCAAATCTCTATTATTTTATGGATAGCCCAACGGAAATAAGCAATCATTCCGTTCGTGAATTTCAGGTTGATAATCATGGGAAAACACAAACCATACGTTTTGTATTGCACCATAATGGCACAGAAGAAGAACTAGATTCCTATTTTGAGAACGTTAAGAAAACTGTTCTTGCCGAGAAAGAGGTTTATGGAGAACTACCAGATTTTGATTATGGCACTTACACTTTTCTAGCCTGTTACATACCTAATGCCTCAGGAGATGGCATGGAACATCGCAACTCTACTATTCTTACCAGTACACGTAGTCTCGCCAATGGTGGCATGGAAGGTAATATAGGAACGGTTTCACATGAATTTTTTCATGCCTATGGAACGTAGAACGTATCCGGCCAAAATCTTTGGAACCTTTTAATTTTGAGGAAACTAATATGAGTGGAGCTCTATGGTTTGCCGAAGGTTTTACCAGTTATTACACCAACCTTATTCTTTGCAGGGCAGGAATCATCTCGTCCGAAAAGTATGTAGAAGGGATTTCGAGCACTTTCAATTACGTCTGGAACTCGCCTGCCCGTCAATTTTTTAACCCGATTGAAATGAGCTATCAAGCGCCTTTTGTAGATGCAGCTACTTCGGTTGACCCGGTAAATAGAGAAAATACATTTATTTCTTATTATTCTTACGGAAGCATACTAGGCCTTGCTCTTGACCTATCCCTGCGGGAAGAGAAATTAAATCTAGATGACTTCATGAAACTGGTTTGGAAACAATATGGAAAAACTGAAAAACCGTATGTAATAGAAAACCTTCAACAAGTGCTAGCTGAATATGCTGGAAGCGACTTTGCCAGTACTTTCTTCAACAAGTATATTTACAAAAGTGAGATGCCTGATTATAGCTCTCTATTAAACTCCGTTGGTGTTACGTTGAAACAGAATTCAGAAGTACCTTATTTTGGGGCAGCTGTATCCTGGACGGTGATGGTCATGGTGAAATTCAATCTAATCCTAAAATGAATACACCCGCCTATGATGCCGGACTGGATAAAGGTGATATCATAACTAATATTAACGGAAGCGGATTCCCAGACGGACAGCAGTTTAGTACTTATATCCAAAAATTAAAAGTTGGCGACACCTTAAAATTAAGTTTTAATCGCTTCGGAGTTGAGAGGAACACCAATGTAATTCTAAAAGCAAACCCAGATTATAGGCTATTGTTAACTGAAAAAGAAGGTGATAAACCATCAAAAAAACAATTACGCCAAAGAGCCGATTGGCTTAAAACCGTAGCTCCCTAATGATACAGTATACTTTGGCTTCTATAGATGATGAACTAAAGCAAATTCTTGCCCTACAGCAAAGAAATTTACCTTTTAAGGTTTCTTTACAAGAAAAAGAACATGAAGGCTTTGTTACTGTGGAACATACTTTTAAAATTTTAAAAGCAATGAACGAAGCTTGTCCGCATATCATTGCTAAATCTAACAATATCGTTGTTGGCTATGCTCTCTGCATGCATCCAAAATTTGCTAATGAAATTGAGGTTTTAAAACCCATGTTCAATGAAATTGATTCCATAACCCCAAAAAAGAAAAATTATCTGGTTATGGGCCAAATCTGTATTGACAAAGCTTTTCGTAAACAGGGAATTTTCAGAAAATTGTATGAAACCATGAAGGCCGAAACGCGAGAAAATTTCAAATGTATTATTACTGAAATAGATGCTTCCAATACCCGTTCGCTTCAAGCACATTATGCCATAGGTTTTAAGGAGCTAAAAACTTATCAAGCTGGTGATCAGGAATGGAAAATTGTTGTTCTCAAGTAATTTCTCAAAACCTTTTGAGGGCTTTCTGATATATTCTAAACCAAGCGGCGGTAAGCTCACTGCAGACCCTGCACGGACGGAAACAGATTTTACAGTAACTGGTAATCAATTTAGCTAGTAAAGCGTTAAAAACTTATGAAAAGAACCTTAGCAACCTGTTATGTACCATTCCTTTTTGACTTGTACGCTCTCCCTGCGGAGTATATTTGGATTTAATTAAAACTCTACACGAACAAACCTTAAAAAATTCGATAAAAAAAAAGCCATACTATTAAGTACGGCTTTTATAAATTATATAATTCAATAAGACTTTTTAATCGGCCAAAATAATAACACGATTATCACTCATCTCAACAGTTCCACTAGCAATGGGAAGAGTAACCTTTCCACTAGCATCTTTTGAGAATTTAGAAGCATATGCTCCTTCTATCGTTATATTTCCATCAACACGAACATTACCCTTTTGAAGCAAAGAAACTATAGCAGCGTGACCGTTCAAAATTTGAAACTCGCCATTTACTCCCGGTACAGTTACCGATGTTACCTCGCCTGAAAATAAAGTGGCTTCTGGTGATACAATTTCTAAATACATATTCTTAGTGTTAAGTAGTTAGTCCAAAGTAAAAAGTACAAATACTCTCTACTCCGTACTTAGTACCAATTAAGCTTCAGCTAACATTTTTTCACCTGCTTCCATTGCTTCTTCAATGGTTCCTTTAAGGTTAAAAGCAGACTCTGGAAGGTGATCTAACTCTCCATCCATAATCATATTAAACCCTTTTATGGTTTCTTTAATATCAACCAACACACCTTTAAGACCAGTAAACTGTTCTGCTACGTGGAAAGGCTGTGAAAGGAAACGTTGAACACGTCTTGCACGACCTACCGCCAACTTATCCTCTTCGGAAAGTTCTTCCATACCAAGAATAGCGATAATATCCTGTAATTCTTTATAGCGTTGCAACAACTCTTTTACGCGCTGTGCACAGTTATAATGATCGTTACCTAAAATCTCAGCCGTTAAAATACGAGAGGTAGAATCCAATGGATCCACCGCAGGGTATATACCCAACTCCGCAATCTTACGAGAAAGTACGGTTGTTGCATCTAAGTGAGCAAAGGTTGTTGCTGGAGCCGGATCCGTTAAATCATCCGCAGGAACGTATACAGCTTGCACAGAAGTAATAGAACCTCTTTTAGTTGATGTAATACGCTCTTGCATAGCACCCATCTCTGTTGCCAAAGTTGGCTGGTAACCTACCGCAGAAGGCATACGACCTAAAAGAGCCGATACCTCAGAACCTGCTTGCGTAAAACGGAAGATATTATCTACAAAGAAAAGTACATCTTTACCTTGACCTTCTCCTGCTCCATCACGGAAGTACTCTGCGATTGTCAAACCAGACAATGCAACACGAGCACGTGCTCCTATGGTTCGTTCATCTGACCAAAAACGAAAGTTGCTTTTGAATCTTTCATGGCTTTTTTATCAACCTTATTTAGATCCCATCCACCATCTTCCATAGAGTGCATAAAATCATCACCGTATTTGATAATACCGGATTCTAACATTTCACGAAGTAAATCGTTTCCTTCACGAGTACGTTCCCCAACACCTGCAAATACTGAAAGACCACCGTGACCTTTTGCAATGTTGTTAATCAACTCCTGAATTAATACGGTCTTACCTACACCTGCACCACCATAATAATCCAATTTTACCACCTTTTGCATAAGGCTCAATAAGGTCAATTACCTTAATACCTGTAAAAAGAACTTCGGTAGAAGTAGAAAGGTCTTCAAATCTTGGAGCGTCTCTGTGTATAGGCAAACCATCTTTACCTGCTTTAGGTAAATTACCTAAACCATCAATAGCATCACCAATTACGTTGAAAAGACGACCATATACGTCATCACCAACTGGCATTTGAATTGCGCTACCTGTCGAAAGCACATCTGTTCCTCTACTTAGACCATCAGTAGAATCCATGGAAATTGTTCTCACTGTGTTTTCACCAACGTGAGATTGTACTTCTAAAACTAGTTTAGAACCATCTTTACCAGCGATTTCAAGAGAATCGTATATTTTTGGAAGGGTATCTCCTGATTGAAATTCCACATCTACTACTGGCCCAATAATTTGGGAAACTTTACCTGTAACTTTTGACATTACTTTATTAGTTTATGAATTCAAATTACTTACTGTATTGAAAAACACCTTAATACACCCATGTTTTTCAGGCTGCAAAGGTATGTTTTTCAACTCGAATTGAAAATACTTTTTATTCTTTTTTCACTACAAAAAAAGGCGCCAGTTAATGGCGCCTTGTTAAATGTAATAAAAACAATGCCTATTGCAATGCTGGTGAATAGTTTGTTGGATAATTTCCGATATTGAACAAAGACCCTGATGCTTCAAAATTAGTCTCATAAGTAGCATCTATAGACTTCATGAACTCATTAGCCATAAGTGCATAACCTCTTGCCGTTAGATGAACACCATCTAAAGAAAAACCACCACCAGTTACCAAATTAGCCGTCAGGGTAAAGTCACCATCGGTAACACCGCCACTAGCCAAATCCTGTAATAACTGATTAGCATCTACAAACGCTAATCCTGCTGCAGAAGCTGCGGAAGCAATTGTAGCATTAAACTGGGTTGTAACTGCATTAATTTCATCTTGTTCTTCTGGAGTTAAAACCCATTTATCGGCCAAAGGCAATGTAACCCCTTCAACAGAAAATTGACCCGCAACCGCAGGAGGAAGGTTTGTTGCCGAAAAGGCCGCAAAAGATTCTTCATTAACCTTACCGATTACGTTGCTACTAGGCAACACCAATAAGTCATTTTCCGTGGCGGCTCTGGATTGACCGTACGCAGTACCTAAAAGACTAGCAACCAAAGGTGCTGCTGCTTCAGGCAGACCCAGCTGTGTAACAAACACAGGAAAACCAGGATTAGCATTGAATGCGCCCGTAATTTGTGCGGATATATCAATAAGTGCTTCGTCTTTTATAACTACCGCATTATTTGTTGAATCCGAAAAAACAACTATTCGATTCGTTTCTCCAAGCGCAGTATACACTTGATTTAAAGCTCCATAAACTGTATTTAATGTTGGTACTTGTGCAGCAAAACCATTCTCAGCTGGATCAATAGGGTCATGAGGAACGGTTGTAAAATGTGGAATCGTCGTTACATAAGGAATATTAGCCATCACACCTTTTGCTCCTGCCGATGTCAAAGTCGTTACCAATGTATTTATAGCAAAATCAAAAGTGGGTTGATCAGTCATAGGGTTTGTACCATCAGCACCTGAAAGTGCATGTCCTAAAACATCATTGTTACCGATCCACAAACTAAAAAATGTAGGTGATTGCGCCATAGCCAGCTCTAAAACTCTAGCATCTGGTGTAGTACCCGTCATTCTTACAAAATATGGATTGGCAAGCTGTGCAGCTAAATTTGCAGCATTACCATAATAGCGCCAACAAATGAAAACTCTTTGCTCCTGGAACACCCATATTGTTAAATGGACCTGTTGGATTGTTCAAAATTATATCTGTGGTTGGAGCAACCTCCCCTATTACATCGCCTAAAGCAGCTGGTCCAGATCCGTTAAAAACCAATCTAGGGTTAAAACCTTCCAATTGAGTTCCTCCGGCTAAAAGACCTCCTATATTATCATTCATTAAAGGCTGTGAAAAAGCACCACCTCCTACCAGAGCAAACTTAGTAGACAGTAAATTAGGTATTGAATTTTCTTGCCCTGTAATAAAAAGTGCATTATCCGTAAAACCTGCAGTTAACGAATTTCCTAAAGAAACATATGTTGAAAAATCTGCTGAGCCCGCATTTAATTCAACAAGTGCTTCCGCCATTACTTCTGGCTCAAGATCAACATCTTCAGGGTCATTACAGGCGGTAAAAGCCAAGATACCTAAAGAGATGTATATATATTTTAAGTTTTTCATTTCAACTTTAGATTAAAAATTAATTATTAATTGTCCAAGATAAGTAGTACATAGACCCAATATATCCGGTACCGAACGCTGTATAGTATTCTTTACCGGTTAGGTTTGTCCCTCCTATTTTAAAGGAAGATTTGATACTTGGAACATTATAATTGATTTGTGCGTCAACTACATGAAATTCTGGAATAACACCGTTACCAAAAGTAGCTTCCCAGAAATAATCATCACTGAATCTGTATGACACATTAAATCCAAAATTTTCAAATAACTGCTCATTTCCAAAAGATGCCTTGAACTTGTGCTCTGGAGTGTTGAAATTCAACATTACATCTGGATTAGCATCACGGTCAAATTCTAATTTTGTAAACGTATAACTACCTCCTAAATTAAAATCTCCAAATACTTTCATATTAAGGCCCAAAGATGCACCATATGAACTAACATCAGCATCGGTATTAGTGTACGTGCTATATGCTTGGTAATCCCCATTGGCTATTGCTGCTACAGAAAGTGCACCATCACCAACTACTCCATATAAAGGAGAAACTACAACTTCCTGAGAAATAAAATCTTTATACCTGTTATAGTATGTACTAAAGTCAATTACCAGCTTATCAACCTTACCTCGGTATCCAATTTCAATAGATGATACTTTTTCAGGTTTAACTAAATCTGGATTAGCAATTTCCAAGTCCGCAGGGTTCCCTGTTGCACCTAAAGAGGCTACAGAAGCGGCAGAATAAGAATTGTTATATGCCACCGCACCAGTTTGCGTAACCGAAGCCGGTTGTTGATATAAAAGTTGACCGGTAGCACTTACATCATAATCCCTTGAATATCGATCTAGATTATCTGATGCAGACCCAACTAAAATTGCCCTACCAGCATTCAAACCAATGAAAAGATCTTGAGTAGTTGGATTTCTAAATCCTGTTTGGGCAGAAGCTCTAATGTTATGATTTCTGCTAATTGTATAACCAGCGGATAATCTTGGTGATAAAAATCCATCAAAAAACTCAGATTTATCATAACGAATAGAACCCGTTAATTTTAAACTTTTTTCTCCTGCAAAAGGCAAGGTCTTTTGAACCTGAGAGTAAATTCCAAATTCCGAATAATCAATTGGACCATCTATATCTGTATAAATAGTACCTAAGGAATTTAAACTATACTCCCTAAACGACCCACCAACTTGAATTTCTGCCCAATCAATTAAATGAGCAAAATTATAATTAGCATCTGCATGATAATATTTAGATTGATCATAAAATTGAGAACCCTTACTCAAATCTGGATCTTTAATAACTGTATTAAAGGCAGCATCAAACTCTGATGTACCATAAGGTAACAATCTACCTGATTCAGCTTGGGCCCTACCAGCAGCATGAGCTTGAGCATCTGTAGCTCCTCCTAAAGTTGCCTGAACATAAGCTCCTGTATACTCACCAAACCAAGTGTTGTCATCTTTCCAACTTCTATTAATGTTGATACCCGTAAATACCATATCATAAGAATCTCCAGCTTTATCACCAACAACATAGCCTCTTACAAAGAAGTTATCGTTTTTGATTTCAAGCTTATGCTGCTCTTGAAAAAATCCATCAATATTATATCTATTGGTACCTTGATAGATTGTAGTACCTGTACCCACTTTACCTACGTAAGAAATCTCCAAGCTATTACCTTCAATTGGCCTATAATATAAACCCCAATCTGCTTTTATACTTTCTGCATTGTACTGGGTAAGATCACTTTCAGCATAACCTGTTCTACTTACAATTTCTGAAGGAACCAAAGAATTGGCCCCAGCAGGTAGGATACCTAAACCTTCTAAAGTAAGCGCCACATCTTTAATGTTAGTAGAAACCTCATCTCCATAAACATTAACCCCGTCATAGTTCAAGTTATCTCTTGTACCACTTATGGTGTAATCTTATCATCTGTATTATTAGCGGCCCAGTCAGTTCCCTTTAGATATCCGAAATTAACTTTTCCAGCAAATTTATCACTGAATTTATACGCTGCCCTAATACCAAAATCTGTATAAGAATTATCGCCAGAAGCTTCTTGAGAAGTTATCCCACGCTTAATTGACACACTAATTCCTTCGTAGTCAAACGGATTCTTACTTCGCATAAACAAAATACCGTTAAAGGCATTTGCACCATAAAGCGCAGATGATGCTCCGGGTAATAACTCAACACTTAAAACATCCGGTTCAACTAAACCTACTAAGTTTCCGATAGGGAAATTTAATGCTGGTGTAGAGTTATCCATACCATCAACAAGTTGCATAAAACGCGTATTAGAAAAAGACGCAAAACCTCTTGTGTTTACAGACTTAAAAGTTAAACTATTTGTATTTACATCAACCCCTTTCAAATTCTCTAAACCGCCATAAAAATCCGCAGCAGTAGTGTTTTTAATCTCAGAAACACCAATTCTCTCAACCGTAACCGGTGATTCAAAAATACGCTCAGGCGTTCTAGAAGCAGATATAACTACTTCATCTAAAAATGTTTGGGACTCATCAATTGTAATGGTCAAGGTTTGATTGTTGGAGGTGACTTCCTCTGTAGCATCCGAATATCCGATGCTGGTAATCATTAACTGAAAAGGGGGTACCTCAGAAGTTTGTAAATTAAAATTACCATCAAAATCCGTTGTGGTGCCAATCGCTTTTCCTTCAATAACGATATTGGCCCATGGTACGGGCTGACTGTTCTGATCACCACTTTCCCGTTTACCGTTGTTTGCGAAAATCCAAAGCTAGTCGCCAACAGCAAGGCTAAAAATAGTATTGCTCTCATGTTAAGTTTAAGTTAAAAATGTTAGTAAATCGAAGTTACATTTTTTTTTCGACCAATAATCATAAAATGGAAAAAATTATGCATGCATAGTACTTTTTTCATAAAAATACCCCCTTCAAATTACAAATACCCTAAAACAAATAGGCCTTGACATATGTCAAGGCCTATTAAAAGCTAATACTATTATTTTAATAGTAGTTTATTCTACTGTAACCGATTTTGCCAAGTTTCTAGGCTGATCTACATTACAATTTCTCATTACCGCAATATGGTATGACAACAGCTGTAAAGGAATGGTAGTTAATAATGGCGTAAGGCTTTCCAAAGTCTCAGGCACCTCAATTACATGATCTGCCAATTCCTTAACCTGTGTATCACCTTCTGTGACAATAGCTATTATCTTTCCTTTTCTGGATTTGATTTCTTGAATATTACTTACCACTTTTTCATAATGCCCTCTCTTAGTGGCAATCACGAATACTGGCATTTGTTCATCTATCAAAGCAATAGGTCCGTGTTTCATTTCTGCAGCAGGATACCCTTCTGCATGTATGTAACTAATTTCTTTAAGTTTAAGCGCTCCTTCTAAAGCTACCGGGAAATTATAACCTCTACCTAAATATAAACAATTGGTGGAATCCTTATAAACCTCAGCAATCTTTTCTATAAGAGCATTACTTTCCAACACCTTCTCTACCTTAGCAGGAATGTTTTCTAGTTCAGTTAAAAATTCATGGAACCTAGACTGGGAGAAAACACCTTTTTCCTTTGCTAATTTTAAAGCAATCAATGTTAGAACAGTAATCTGTGTCGTAAAAGCCTTGGTTGACGCTACTCCTATCTCAGGACCAGCATGAGTGTAAGCACCTGAATCTGATTCTCTAGCAATAGAAGAACCTACAACATTACATACACCAAATACATACGCTCCTTTTTCCTTCGCTAATTTTATAGCAGCTAAAGTATCTGCAGTTTCACCAGATTGAGAAATAGCAATAAGCACATCTTTATCCGTAATAACAGGGTTTCTATATCTAAACTCAGAAGCATACTCTACCTCTACAGGTATTCTTGCCAAATCTTCAAATATATATTCAGCCACTAAGCCTGCATGCCATGAAGTACCACAAGCCACAATAATTATGCGGTTCGCGTTCATGAACTTTTCTAAATTCTCATCAATACCAGCCATTTTTATAAGACCCTGAGCTGCTCGCAATCTACCTCTATAGGTATCCAAAATAGCCCTTGGTTGCTCATAAATTTCTTTAAGCATAAAATGATCGTAACCACCTTTTTCAATTTCCTCGATATTCATTTTCAATTCGAGAATATTTGGATATGCTACAGCATCATTTTTAATTTTTCGAAGTTTGATTTCCTTCCCGATTCTAATAATCGCCATTTCCTCATCTTGAATATATATAGCATTATTGGTGAATTCAATAAAAGGAGAAGCATCAGAGGCAATAAAAAATTCATTATCACCAACACCGATTGCTAATGGACTACCTAATTTAGCAACCACTATCTCATCAGGCTTCTTTATATCAAAAACAGCAATAGCGTAAGCACCTACTACTTCATTCAAAGCGAGCTGAACAGCTTTGCCCAACTTTACATCTTCGGTCTTTTGAACCTCTTCTATTAAGTTGATAAGAACCTCAGTATCTGTATCTGATTTAAAAGTATACCCTCTTTTGGTAAGCTCTTTCTTTATAGACTCATAATTTTCAATAATTCCGTTGTGGATAATTACTAAATCACCGGAATTAGAATAATGTGGGTGAGAATTAACATCATTTGGTACCCCATGGGTAGCCCAACGCGTATGACCAATACCTAGCTTCCCTTCTAAGGAAATAGTACTTTCGGCCTTTTTCTTTAAATCTTCAACCTTACCCTTGGTCTTTGCCAAGTTTATTTTTTCGCCGTCGTAAATTGCAACACCGGCACTATCGTATCCTCTATATTCAAGACGTTGTAAACCTTTTACTATAATCGGATAGGCATCTCTATGCCCTATATAACCTACTATTCCACACATACTGTATACGTTAATTTAAGTTGGGGAAAATAAACACTTTGCCGCAAATGTACTAGAAGCTAGCCAAATCTCCCTAAAACACACCTATAAAACGAAAAATATCGTTAATTGGTATAGTAAGGTTAATCTCACCGCTTGAAGCGTAAACTCGCGTAAATAAAATTAGAGTAGTTGTTTTGTATAAAAACTAGTTGGTTTCGGTATAAAAAATTTCAAGCTGTAGCTTCTTATCAGAATCAGCTCCACTAACATCACTACCATAAAGAGCAGTACCTAATGGCGTTAAGGTATTTGCAACCGGCAATTGTTCTTCCACATCGTTCTCTAGCATAGCATTAAGCGTACCTGTAAAAAACAGATTAGGTGTTGTTGTTAAACCTAAAGTAACATTTTCAGCATCATCCAACACAAGACTGTTGATATAGGTTGTAACGTCTACCGTATATTTTACTCCTTTACCTGCACTAGAAGTCTCTAATTCCCCATCATACTCCGCCAATTGACTAGTAGCATCAGTAGCCGATAACGGCAAACTTGCATTGGTTTCTTTATTGTATAAATACAATTTTTGAGGTGCTGCACCTAGATTATCATCAGCTACATAAAACACAAGATTGGCATTATTAATGATCCAATTGTTTGCTTTTATTTCATTTATAGCTTCTCTGCTGTTTGCATCATCAAACAATTTAATTTCAGCGAAAGAACCAGCCCCTCCCTTTAAATAAATTTTTGATGCATTTATATCCGTATCTAAATCATCAGTTATTTCAACAGGATACACCTCATTAACAAGTGTATTTGCGGCATTACCCACAGTAGTAACCTGACCGGTTTGAGTGTTAGTCACATCATTAATAAAGCCTAGCACAACATCTTTTCGTTTATTTTGTACTGAAACCACACCAGCAGTATCTGCGCTATCATACTTATACCTAATGGTAATGCTAGCTGCTTTCAAATTAAAAAGTAACATCACATCTTTGTTTCCTGCTGATAGCGAAAAATGAATCCCCCTTAAGAATTCATTAAAATTAGCTTGGCTAGATAGCTCCGATGAACCTTCTTTATCCAAAATATTTTCTTGAAAAAAATCTTTATCTAGTTCTACACGAATTCCGGGAGCCAAATAGTTAAATTGAGTCTCCTCATTAACATCCTCAGTTGTAGCATCATCCAATTTAGATACCGGAATTGACTCCGAACTAATTACCAATTGCTCTCCAACCGAACTGTCGTAAAGTACCTCACCAAAAGAACTGGCTGGAAATTCCTGATTAGAGTAATACTCTTGTGCTTCTTGAAAATTAGCTAAAGGGTCTAAGTCTCTCATAAAGAAAGTAGACCTCTGCACCTTTAAGTTAAAGGTTGCATTATCAATGTCTTGATCATATAATCTACTATCGACATAAATACTATCTAAATCAAAGGTTTTAGGAAACTGATCCTTCACAAAATCTGCCGTGTCTACATCATCAGCAGGGTTTAATGGATCTGAACCTTTTGTTTTCTCCTGAGCATCTGTAAGACCACCACCATCAGTATCGCTATTTGCATCTAATGGATCATCATCTAACTCATCAATAAGGCCATCTAAGTCGGCATCACCCGTTGGATTTGTCAAAAACGGAATATACAGATATACTGATTCTACAGTCTCATTTTCCGGTATCTGAGCGGGCACACTTGTATTCTCAGTTTCTTCTAATAATTGAGAATACGTTCCAAAAGTAGGGTTTGCACTAGGCAACAAAACTTGAGAAGTTACACGCGCTTCAGTTTTTCCATAAAGCGGGTCATCATAGATACCTAATTGATAAATAGGTAACTTATTTGTGGATACTGCCTTTATCTTCTTGTTATAAGCAAATACATCAAAAACAGCCTTATTGTTTTTGAACGGCTCTCCCCCAACTACACCAGAGCCTACGGTTGTTAAGTCTTCTTCACAAGATGCAAAGATGATGACAAGTGCTACTACTGCAAAAGCAGGGAGTTTTAATCTGTTCAAAAAAATCATTCGGGCTATTTTAAAACTTCAGTGTTATAAAAATTGGCATAGGCTTCCTCAAATTCTTGTAAGGTAACATATGGCAACACAGGTTTTTCAAGGTTGGAAATATGACTCTGTAAATCTTCCGGAATATCTTCCGCGGCTAAAATAACAGCATCCGAGTTATCTACCGCAATCTTTAACAAATTATTATAATTGGGAGCTTTAAGATCTTGAATACTATCTTCTGAAATACCATCAAAAGCTACCTTCTTAATCATATCGGAATCTAGTTCTCCTTCAAAAGATTTACCATAAACAGAAGTAACAATTTTACTGGCATTGAACAAAGGCTCGTCTGCATAGTATTTTTTGAGGTACAATGGCAACAAAGAAGCTAACCACCCATGAACGTGAATTATATCTGGAGACCAATTCAATTTCTTGACTGTCTCAACAACACCTTTAGCAAAAAAGATAGCTCTTTGATCATTGTCTGGAAATAAATTTCCGTCCGTATCAGTAAACGTAGCCTTACGCTTAAAGTACTCATCATTATCTATAAAATAAACCTGGATTCGCTCGCGAGGAATGGAAGCTACCTTTATAATAAGAGGCATATCCATGTCGTTAATAACTAAATTCATGCCCGACAAACGTATCACCTCGTGAAGTTGATGTCTCCGTTCGTTTATATTGCCATATCTTGGCATAAAAATCCGTATTTGACCGCCATTACTGTTGACCATCCTAGGAGTTTCATAAGACATTAGGGAAACTTCGTTCTGAGGAAGGTAGGGTACTAACTCCGACGATACGAACAATATCTTTTTACCATTCATATATGCAATGTTTTTTTATTTATTTGGTGCAACGTGTGTGCAAAATTACGAAAATTCTACAGATTAGCCGTAATTATAGTAAGTTTGCTCGCTTTTAAACCAAACCTATGTTGGTATTCAAAACCAAAAAAGAACTCTCAGATCATATTTCAACCCTTCCTAAAACAAATAATTTAGGGCTCGTACCCACCATGGGTGCGCTTCACACGGGTCATACCTCTTTAGTTCAAAAGGCAGTTAACGAAAATCAAACCGTTGTAGTGAGTATTTTCGTAAACCCCACACAATTTGATAACAAGGAGGATCTTGCTAAATATCCGGATACTTTTGATGACGATTTGGATTTGCTTTCTAGTATTTCGGAAGATATTCTTATTTTTTCACCATCTGCAGATGAAGTTTATGACCATAAAATTAAAGCTAAGAAATATAATTTTGAAGGCTTAGATACTGTAATGGAAGGTGCATTTAGAGATGATCACTTTAATGGAGTAGGTACTATTGTTGAAGCGCTTCTTTTACTCGTAAAACCAGATAGGGCTTACTTTGGAGAAAAGGATTTTCAACAACTACAGATTATAAGAAAATTAGTCCAACAACAGAACATTCCTGTAGAAATAATAGGCTGCCCAATTGTTAGGGAAACTAATGGTTTAGCCATGAGTTCACGTAATGAAAGGTTATCTAAACAATTACGACAAAAAGCTTCGTTCATTTACCATACACTCCTGACTGCCAAAGAAAAATTTGGCACGGAAAATGCTGATTATGTACTAGATTGGGTTAAAGAACAATTTAACGAACAGGAAGATTTAGAGTTGGAATATATTGAAATAACCGACGTAGAGACCCTAAGCCCAATTACAAGAAAAAACGAAAAACTAAAATATAGGGCATTTATCGCCGTTTATGCTGACGGAGTCCGTCTAATAGACAATATTGCTCTATAATTAATTACCTTTATCCCATGCAAATAGAAGTTGTAAAATCTAAAATACACCGTGTAAAAGTTACCGGGGCCGATTTAAATTATATTGGCAGCATCACTATTGATGAAGATTTAATGGATGCAGCAAACATCATAAGAGGTGAAAAAGTACAGATTGTAAACAATAATAATGGTGAACGCTTAGAAACCTATGCTATATCTGGGGCCAAGAAAAAGTGGTGAAATTACTTTGAATGGTGCTGCATCCAGAAAAGTAGCTGTAGGGGATATTCTTATTCTAATTACCTACGGTAGAATGGATATTGAAGAAGCTAAAAAGTTTAACCCATCATTGGTATTCCCTAACGAAGACACTAATTTATTGAAGTAGACTTGAACGAGAAACTAAAAAAAATACTAAAAACACTACTCCCAATAGCCTTGGGAGTTTTTTTAGTTTGGTACTCTTACTATAAGACTTCACCAGAGGACCGAACCCAAATATTATTTTACATTAAGGAAGCGGACCTTTTTTGGGTTGGTATTTCTATAACACTTGGTATTCTTGGGCACATTTCTCGTGCCGTTCGTTGGAATTATTTATTGGAACCACTAGGTTACAAACCCAAAATAATAAACAATATTTTTATTATTCTAATGGCCTATTTTGCAAACTTAGGCATACCAAGAACAGGGGAGATTCTTAGAGCCACAGCCCTAACAACCTATGAAGATGTGCCTTTTGAAAAAGGTTTTGGAACTATTGTAACAGAGCGTGTTATTGATGTAATCATGCTTCTTTTATTAATAGGCATAACGTTACTATTACAGACAGATATTATTTTAGGCTTTTTACAAGAAAAAGGGTTTAACATTAAGGGACTGCTACTTTTAATCGGAGCAGGAGTTGTTGGTCTAGTTCTCTTTTTTCTTTTCATCAAAAAATCGTCGCATAAAATAGCCATTAAGATTAAAGGTTTCGTTAAAGGACTTATGGAAGGCGTTTTTAGCATTTTTAAAATAAAAAAGAAATGGGCGTTCGTATTTCACACTCTTTTTATTTGGGGTTGTTATATTGGCATGCTCTGGGTCATTAAATTTACCGTGCCCGAAACCATACATTTATCGTTAAGCCAGCTTATGGTTGCTTTTGTAGCTGGGTCTTTTGCAATGACAGCTACCAACGGTGGTATTGGCCTTTACCCTATTGCAGTAAGCAGTGCGTTAACCATATTTGGCATCAGCGCAGTATCCGGTGATGCCTTTGGGTGGATTATGTGGATTGCACAAACTTTAATGATCGTTGTTTTTGGGGCAATATCTTTTCTGGTATTACCGTTATTCAACAGAAGCCGATAAGGTTTCGTTGTACCCAAAAACTACACCATGTTACGGAAACTTACTTTTTTTGCATGCCTTCTATGCGCTAGCCTCAACGCACAAGTTACACAAGAGATTTTTGAATCTTTTAAATTACAAGAGCGTCGAGACGTAAAATACTACTTTCCAGAAGATTACGACAAAGAAAAGAAATACCCTTTGATCGTTGTTCTAGATGGCGAGTACCTTTTTGATCAAGTAGTAGCCAATGCTAAGTTTTATCATAAATTTCATGGTATGCCCGCCAGTATAGTTGTAGGTGTGGAACAAAGCAAAAAGAGCATTCGTTTTGATGATTGTGCTTATGACCCAGATTCTGGTCTTCCTTCTGAAAAAGCAAAAAAATTCTTTGAGTTTCTAGGAATGGAAATTATACCCTATCTAGACCTTACTTACAGCACTGCTCCTTTCAAAATGATTGTTGGATATGACATTACAGCCAACTTTACCAACTATTGGCTTTTTAAAGAAAATTCATTATTCAATGCTTACGTAAACATCTCGCCTGATTTAGCTCCCGAAATGGAAACAAGAGTACCGACACGTTTAGCGTCATTTGACAAACAAATTTTCTATGAATTAATAGTAGAGACGGAAAAAAACAAGAATACTTCACGAATTCTTCAGATGGACAAGGCCATTAAAGCCATTGACAAAGAATCGCTTCATTATAACTTTCAACAATATGATGGTGCAGACCATATTTCTATAGCTACTTACGGCCTAGGAAAGGTTTTTGATAATATTTTTGGCATGTTCAAGCCAATCAGTCCTAAGGAATACAAACAACAAATATTAACTTCTGAAGAACCTGTTTTTCAATATTTAGAAAACAAATATCAAAATATAGAGGATTTATTCCGAGTTAAAAAAACAGTTGACCTTAACGATATTATGGCCATTTATGCCGCATGTAGAAAAAAGGAGGACACAGAATCTTTAAAACCGCTTGCAGAACTTTGTAAAAAAGAATTCCCTGATACTATGATGGGTTTCTACTTTGAAGGTGAATACTACGAGCAGATGGGTGAACCAAAGAAAGCGTTCAAAACTTTTGAAAAAGCATTTGCTATGGATGAAATAGATTTTCTTACCAAAGAGATGGCTTTAGAGAAAATAGATGCTTTGAAAGCTGATTTTGGATACTAAATCACCAACTACACAACGCTAATTATCAAACAAAGTTTTACCTTTAAGGCCAATCATCAAAACAAGGTATGGCCAAAACAAAAACAGCTTTTTTCTGCCAGAACTGTGGCACTCAATACGCCAAATGGGTGGGACAATGTTCTGCTTGTAAAGAATGGAACACCGTAGTTGAAGAAGTCATTCAAAAGGAGGAAAAAACAAATTGGAAGGCAAGTAGTACAACCGCAAAGAAAATAGCAAAACCCTTACGTGTTAATGAAATTAGTACGGATAAGGAACTACGATTAAACACTTTTGATTTGGAGTTCAATCGTGTTTTAGGCGGCGGACTTGTCTTATGGAGCGCTAGTTTTACTAGGCGGTGAATAGGAGTTGGAAAAAGCACCTTGCTTTTACAGATTGCGTTAAAGCTTCCGTATAAAACTCTTTATGTCTCCGGGGAAGAAAGTCAAAAACAGATCAAGATGCGGGCAGATAGAATTCACCCGAATAGCGAAACCTGTTTTATACTTACAGAAACCAAGACCCAAAACATTTTTAAGCAGATAGAAACCACCGAGCCGGATATTGTTGTTATAGACTCTATCCAAACGTTACATTCAGATTATATTGAATCGGCTGCGGGGAGCATATCCCAAGTACGTGAATGTACTGCGGAACTAATAAAATTTGCCAAAGAAACCAATACACCAGTTATTCTAATTGGCCATATTACCAAAGATGGCTCTATTGCAGGCCCCAAAATTTTGGAGCACATGGTAGATACCGTTTTGCAATTTGAAGGTGATAGGAACTACGTATACCGTATTCTTAGAGCTTTAAAAAACCGTTTTGGTTCTACGGCAGAATTAGGTATTTATGAAATGTTAGGTGGTGGACTAAGACAAGTGAACAACCCTTCTGAGATATTGATTTCCAAAAACGATGAAGGACTTAGCGGCACCGCCATTGCGTCTACCATAGAAGGTATGCGCCCATTAATGATAGAAATCCAAGCTTTGGTAAGTACGGCCGTTTATGGTACACCACAGCGCTCTACTACAGGCTACAATGCTAAACGCCTCAATATGCTGTTAGCCGTTCTTGAAAAACGGGCTGGTTTTAAATTAGGAGCTAAAGATGTCTTTCTAAATATTACTGGTGGAATTTCGGTTGATGACCCAGCTATTGATTTAGCCGTAGTTGCTGCCATACTCTCCAGTAATGAGGATATTCCCATTGAAAAAGGCGTCTGTTTTTCTGCGGAGGTTGGTCTTGCTGGGGAAATACGGCCAGTACAACGAGTGGACCAACGTATTTCCGAAGCTGAAAAACTTGGTTTCACTTCCATCTATGTTTCTAAGAATAATAAAATCACCTTAAAAAACACAAAAATAGAAGTGCATCTTATCTCAAGAATAGAAGATATGGTCAACGCTCTTTTTGAGTAATGTGTTTAACTAAAAAACAACAGAACCACCCTATCTCTTATCGCGAAGTATTCGGGCGGTAACCATGATTATCAAGATTACCACCACAATTACTATCAACTGTCCAAAACCTACCTTTAGAAAGAACATATTACCTATTTATGGTGCTGGGTTAGGAATGGAATTATGTATCGCTTCGATGCCTTCAAGCACCTCTTCGCCCAATTTCAAATCTATACTTTCAACATTCTCCTGCAATTGTTTCATTGATGTAGCCCCAATAATGGTACTGGTAACGAACGGTCTTGTGTTTACAAAAGCTAAAGCCATTTGCGCCATAGAAAGTCCGTGCTGCTGTGCTAGCTCATGATACTTTTCAGTTGCCTGTATTGCAGGGTCGTTACTATATCTATTGTAGTTAGGAAACAAAGTAATTCTTCCTGTTGCAGGCTTCATACCTCCTAAATATTTTCCAGATAATGTTCCAAAACCCATTGGGGAATATGCCAAAAGGCCAATCTTCTCACGCAATGAAATTTCAGAAAGACCAACCTCAAACTGGCGATTCAAAAGACTATACGGATTCTGTATGGTAATTGCTCGAGGCAAACCAGCATGAACTTTACTTTCCGTTAAAAAACGCATAGCTCCCCAAGGTGTCTCATTGGATATGCCTACGTGTCTAATCTTCCCTTCACGAATTAAATCGCGCATGGTCTCTAAAACCTGATGAATATTATCTTTCCAATGGTCTGATATATCATGCTTATAGCCTCTTTTTCCAAAGTAATTGGTATTTCTCTCTGGCCAATGCAATTGATAAAGATCAATATAATCAGTCTGAAGGCGTTCTAAACTTCCCTCAACAGCACTACGAATAGCATCTGGCGAGAAACCTGTAGTCCGGATAAACTTTGTAAAATCGGCCTTACCAGCAATTTTGGTTCCGAGAATTACTTTATTACGATTACCATTTTTCTTGAACCACGTTCCAATTATTTTCTCGGTTGCCGAATGACGGTCTGGATGCGCAGGAACAGGATACAATTCTGCAGTATCAAAAAAATTAACTCCATTTTCTAAAGCAAAGTCCATCTGTTCATGGCCTTCCGCTTCCGTATTCTGTTTGCCCAGGTCATTGTACCAAGGCAAATTTTACTGACTTCTATGTCAGTGTAGGGTAGGATTGTATTCTTCATGTATTCTTTGGGGTATTATTTCAAAAAGCCCAAATCTAAGCAATTTGAAGGGTTACAAAAAACCCCTTATCGATTGTTGTCTGAAAATCGCCAAAATGCATATCTACATACAAAAACCTATCAAATCAACCAGATTAGACCATATCAATTTCCACTAAAATGGGACAATGATCACTGTGTTTGGCTTCAGCAAGTATTACTGATCGTTTTAATCGATCTCTTAAAGGCTCCGCCACCATGGCATAATCCAAACGCCATCCTTTATTATTATTTCTAGCATTGGCCCGGTAACTCCACCAAGTATAGTTATCAGGCTCTTCGTTAAAATGACGGAAGCTATCAATGAATCCACTACTCATGAAATCGCCTATCCATTCACGTTCAACTGGTAGAAAACCAGACACTTTTTTGTTACGGACAGGGTCGTGAATATCTATTGCTTCGTGACAAATATTATAATCACCTAAAACAATTAAGTTGGGATGTGTTTTCCTCAGGTCATCCGCATACTCTTGAAAATCTGCCATATACTGTAACTTGAGATCCAAACGGGCCAAATTCGTACCTGAAGGCAAGTACATGCTCATGATTGATATATCACCAAAATCTGCCCTAATATTACGGCCTTCAAAATCCATATAATCTATACCGGTTCCTTTCTGAATAGTATCCGGTTGGGTTTTAGAAAGAATAGCGGTGCCGCTGTATCCCTTCTTTTGTGCACTAAACCAGTAATTATATTTATAGCCTGCTTCTTCAAAAAGCGAAAGGTCTAATTGCTCCTCCATAGCCTTTATTTCTTGAAGACAAACTACATCTGGATCAACTGCTTGTAACCACTCTATAAACCCCTTGTTCAATGCAGCACGTATGCCATTTACGTTATATGATACTATCTTCACGATTTTTACTTTTTTACGAAAATAAGCAATGTGAACCAAGAAGCCCCTGAAGTTTGTTATTTTTGAGTTCTTCTAACAAAAGCCCTAAATGAAGTCCTTTTTTCTAGCCCTATTTTCCATTTTTCTTACACAAATTACAAAGGCTCAAAGCCCGTCACAAAAAGATAGCATAACCGTGTTAGAGGAAGTAATCCTAACCGATACCGTTCTAACTAAAAATGCAACTGGATTTGTTCCGTCTTCTGTAATTGGTACAAAAAGCTTTCAAAATTATAGTCCCATAGATATGGTTTCGGCTATCAATCAAATTCCCGGGGTGTTCGTTCTCTCCGGAGCTTTGAACACTAACAAAATTACAATTAGGGGTATTGGCGCTCGTTCCCAGTATGGGACAGACAAACTTCAGCTTTATTATAATGACATTCCTTTGACAAATGGAACAGGTTCCTCTACCATTGAGACTTACGATTTAGAAAATTTAGACGGTATAGAGGTTATTAAAGGGCCAAAAGGCACTGCTTACGGCACAGGTCTTGGGGGAGCCATTATTCTTCATTCAGGAGAAAACACAAAGGAAGCTACTAGCCTTGAAAATAATTTTACAACAGGTTCATACGGGCTTTTGAAAAATAATCTTAGCTTTTCTCATTCAGACACCAAGCTTTCTTTAATGGTTCGTTATGGACATATGGAAACTGATGGTTACCGTGAGAACAACAGGTTTGAACGCGATGGGATTTTAGTAAATACATCGTATAAAATTAACTCAAAAAATAAGGTTTCATTTTTACTAAACCATATTGATTATTCTGCTCAAATACCTAGCTCCATAAGTCGTTCTGCATTTGATGAAAATCCAAAACAAGCTGCATTTACATGGAAAGCATCTCAAGGTCATGAGGATAACAATTACACATTAGCCGGATTCTCATACCAGCATGAATTTAGCTCAAAATTAAAAAACACTACCAGCGTTTTCTACACCTACCTTGACCATTATGAGCCTAGACCCTTCAATATCTTGGATGAAATTACCAATGGCTATGGTTTTAGAAGCCGATTTCTGGGGAATTTTAATTTTCTACAGCGAAAAGCAGAATACACTTTTGGTGCCGAACTTTATAAAGATGAATATAATTGGGGTACGTTTGAAAATCTATACGAAGAGAATAACAGTAATGGCAGCTTAAAGGGAGGGCGCATTAGTGATAATAAAGAATTTCGCAGAAAATTTAATGGTTTTGGTTCCTTAACGCTTCCCATTACAGATAAGTTCACTGCCCAAATAGGCCTAAATATCAACAAGACCCATTATGATTTTAGAGACAAATTCAATTCAGGTTCTGATAACAAAAATGCTAAACGCGATTTTAACGCGATAGTACTACCGAGCCTTGATTTAAATTACAAACTGAACGAGTACCATTTTATATACGCCAATATTAGCCGCGGCTTCTCCAATCCAAGTCTTGAAAGATCACTCACTCCAGAAGGTGTCATCAACCCGGACATAGCTCAAGAAACAGGCATTAATTATGAACTTGGAGGTCAGTTTAATTTATTCAAGAAAAATCTTCACGTAGACCTAGCCGTCTATCGCATGGATATTAAAAACCTTTTGGTGGACCAAAGAATTGGTGAAGACCAGTACATTGGAAAAAATGCAGGAAGCACCAAACACCAAGGAATAGATTTAGAATTAAGCTACACTATTGCACTCACACCTCAACTTCAACTAAGACCATTCATAAATTATACGTTGAGCGATTTCAGCTTTGTAGAATTTATTGATGGAGAAAATGATTTTTCTGGAAACCCGTTAACAGGTGTGCCAAAAAACCGATTAAATTCTGGTCTTCAGATGCAAATGAACAACGGATTCTATTGGAATACCACTCACCAATATGTAGACAAAATATCTCTGACAGATGCTAACACGTTATACAGTGATGCATTCAATGTTCTTAACACAAAAATTGGATATAGAAAGGAATTATCCTCGCGTTTCACGATTGGGCTTAATTTCGGTATCAATAATATTTTTGATACGAAATATGCCCAATCGGTTCTATAACGCTACAGGATTTGGTGGCAGTGAGCCACGCTATTATTACCCCGGAAATGGACTTAATTGGTACGGAGGCCTTAAATTAGGTATACAGATCTAAGACTCTTCCATCTTCATTAGCCAACCCTTCATATCTACAGCAGCATGGATAATCGATTTTAATTCCGATATTTTAACACGTTCTTGCTCCATAGAATCACGATGACGAATAGTTACCGTATTATCTTCTTTTGTTTGATGATCAACAGTTATACAGAAAGGAGTACCATTAGCATCTTGTCTTCTATAACGACGTCCAACAGCATCTTTCTCATCATATATCACATTAAAATCCCATTTAAGATTTTCTATAATCTCATGTGCAATCTCAGGTAAGCCATCTTTTTTAACCAACGGAAATATTGCAGCTTTGGTAGGAGCCAAAACAGCAGGTAATTTTAAGACCGTTCTAGTTGTTCCATTCTCTAGTTCTTCTTCTTTTAAAGAATTAGAAAAAACAGCCAAGAACATACGATCTAGACCAATAGAAGTCTCGAGCACATATGGCACATAACTTTCCCGAGTTTCCGGATCAAAATATTGTAGTTTTTTGCCAGAAAATTTCTCGTGACTGGATAGATCAAAATCGGTTCGTGAGTGTATACCTTCAAGCTCTTTAAATCCAAAAGGAAAACGGAATTCTATATCTGAGGCCGCATCGGCATAATGAGCTAATTTCTCATGATCATGGAAACGATAGCTGTCTTGTCCCATTCCTAAAGAAAGATGCCATTTCATGCGCTTCTCTTTCCATTTATCATACCATTCTTGCTGCGTACCCGGTTTAATGAAGTATTGCATTTCCATCTGTTCAAACTCGCGCATACGAAAGATAAATTGTCGTGCAACGATTTCATTACGAAATGCTTTTCCTGTTTGGGCTATACCAAAGGGAATTTTCATTCTACCTGTTTTCTGAACATTCAAGAAGTTTACAAAAATACCTTGAGCAGTCTCAGGGCGTAAATACAAATCCATTGCGGTCTCTGTAGTAGCTCCCAGTTTAGTCCCGAACATAAGGTTAAACTGTTTAACATCCGTCCAATTCTTAGAACCTGACATAGGACAAGCAATATCTAACTCCTCAATGAGTCTTTTGACATCTGCTAAATCTTCTTTTTCCAAAGATTGACCCAACCTTTTTAAAATGGTCGTTGCTTGTTCTTGATAATCTACAACTCTTGGGTTAGTTGCTAGAAATTGCTCCTTATCAAACTTATCACCAAAACGTTTAGCTGCCTTGGCTACTTCTTTTTCTATCTTACCTTCAATTTTTGCTACGTGATCTTCAACGAGCACATCTGCACGGTATCTTTTTTTAGAATCTTTATTATCTATTAATGGATCACTAAAGGCATCTACATGACCGGAAGCTTTCCAAGTAGTAGGGTGCATGAAAATTGCGGAATCAATACCCACAATATTTTCATTTAGCTGTACCATAGCCATCCACCAATACTCCCTTATATTTTTTTTGAGTTCAGAACCGTTCTGCGCGTAATCGTAAACGGCACTTAATCCGTCATAAATTTCACTAGATTGGAATACATAACCATATTCCTTTGCATGGGAAATTACCCTCTTAAAATCGTCTTCTTGTTTTGCCATGCGGCAAAAATAGAATATTAGGGCAATGACAGAAAATTTATTTTAGTTCAAATTCACTTGAGGATAGAAGTTTTTGATTTTCAAAAACGTTAAGCCTATAGATACCTTCCTCCAAAGAGCCTTGGGGCAGGGTAATGAAGTCGCAGACGTTAGTCTCTTCTCCACTAAAAGTAAACTCTACTCGTTTACTATAAATATTACCATTTACCGCAATAGTATTGGCATTATCTTCAATAACTCGCATATTTGGACCTAAGAATTGAAAATAAACTACCTTTTCGGCATTTAATTCATGGCCATCTGCTGCTACGGTAACACAACCGCGAAGCTTTTCTATAAGCGATGCTTTATTTGTTTTAATAGGCTTACCGGAACGCAATCTAAAACCACTGCCTTCTGTATTTTGTAAAGCCAAATATTTCTTTGCTTTGAGCTCTTTATTTAGCTCACTTATTTTTTTTCTCTGAAGCGCTTCTGCCTCGGCAAGGGAAGTACTTTTGCCCCTTAAAACTTCTATCTGTTTTTTTGTTTCCTCGTACTTATCGGAAAGTAACATGTTATTGTATCGTAAGAAGTTGTTCTTAAGCTTCAAACTATCATTCTTTGCCTCTAACCTACGTAACTCAGTTTTATATTCTCTTAATTTTTCTACAGTGAAATTTAATCGACCCACAGAATCTAACAATTGTTGCACCCTATATTTTGAACTTTCCAGTTCAATTTCATTTACTTCGTTGAGTGCTGAAAGTCTATCAACATCAGTTCTCATTATAGTAAGGTCCTTAACAAGTAGTTCTTTCTCCTGTTCTAGATACATGATTTGACTTCTAGATTGGGCATAGCTATAGTAAAATGCTATTAAGATACCTATGAGAACCGCAACTAGTGCAGTAAGTATTATTTTGTAGTTAAATTTAGTATCTTGAACGTCCATTGGGGCGTGTGGGGCTTTTAAGTAGCTTGCACAAAGGCAAAAGGTTTGGTGTTTGAAATGTTAACAAATATACTAAATGATATTAATTCGGTCTTAGCACCAAGGGTGTGTTTTGGATGTAATGCTCATTTAAACGGAGGAGAGAAACTCCTCTGTACCATTTGCCGAAACGATTTGCCGCTTACCGATTACACTTTTAACGATGAAAACCCAGTTGACCGTATATTTTATGGTAGAATTAACATAAAAAAAGCAAGTTCGATGCTTTTTTTCTCTGAAAAGGGTATTGTTCGCGAGCTTATTCATCATTTAAAGTACAAAAACCAAGAAGAAGTAGCTACATTTTTAGGAGATTGGTATGGGCAAATCCTAAAAGAGAATAATGAACTCCTAAATACCATAGACCTTATTATTCCCGTTCCTTTGCACAAGAAAAAACTTAGACAACGCGGGTACAACCAAGTAGCTTCTTTTGCCCAAAGACTGGCATTCCATCTAGAAGCTGAATATGCAGATAACCTTCTGATTAAAACGGCCAACACAAAAACACAGACTAAAAAAGGAAGAATTGGTAGATGGCAAAACACCAAGGATCTATATACACTATCAGACCCAGACTATTTAAAAGACAAACACATTCTTCTTGTAGATGATGTAATTACCACTGGTGCTACTATGGAAATTTGTGCTAGAACACTGGCCCAAGCAACAAATACCACGCTATACATTACTAGTATGGCCGTAGTGCCATAAGTGTGGAATTAAAGAAAATTAGTTGTTTCTTTGTGCTATAGTTTAGTCATATGGTCCGCCGGTTTGTAACCTTTTTATTTTTATTTATGATTATTGCCGTATTGTGGCAATGTGCCCGTAGAGGAAGCCCTACTGGAGGGCCCAAAGACCTTACCCCTCCTACTCTTCTAAAGACTGAACCGGATAGTATGACTACTAATTTTAAGGCCAGTCGTATCCGACTTTATTTTGATGAGTTCATTAAACTTAAAGATATCCAAGAGCAACTCATCGTTTCTCCCCCTTTAAAATATCAGCCAGATATTAAGCCCCAAGGTGCTGCTAGCAAGTACGTTGAGATTAAATTCAAGGATACATTATACGAAAACACAACGTACACGCTTAATTTTGGCCAGAGTGTTCAAGATAATAACGAGGGTAATCCTAGTAGTTTTCTAACCTATGTTTTTTCCACTGGAGATTATATTGATTCACTAGGTCTTACCGGAGCCGTCAAAGACGCGTTCAAGAAAAAGGCCGATGATTTTATTAGTGTGATGCTATATAAAATTGATACCGCTTATACTGATTCTACTATTTTTAAAAGACCGCCTAATTATATTACCAATACGCTGGATAGCGCGGTGATTTTTAAACTTAAGAATCTTAAAGAAGGGCAATACAAACTGTTTGCTTTAAAAGACGAGGCAAAGAATAATATGTTCGATCAGAACGTGGATAAAATTGCTTTCCTTAACGACACAATCACATTACCAACAGACTCTACTTACGTACTTACTCTTTTCAAAGAAGTGCCCAACTATAGCATGTCCGTACCAAGTTTAGTTGCTAAAAACCGAATTATGTTTGGGTATTATGGGGACGCAGCAGATGTTGTCATAAAACCAATAACGGTTATACCGGATACTGTTAAGACTAAAATATTAAAAGAAAAAGGTAAAGACACGCTTAATTTTTGGTTTACACCTTATGAGATGGACTCCATTGTCTTTACAGCTACTAATGAAAGACTGGAAAAGATTGACACGTTTACGGTGAAAAGTAGAAAAGTAGATGTTGATTCGCTTAGACTGAGTCCTAACCAAAGTGGCTCCCTTAATTTTAACGACCCATTTTTTATATCGGCTAGTACTCCAATAAGTACTATAGATTCTACCCTATTTTTCATAACGAACCAAGATTCTCTAGCAGTAGACTTTACCGCTAAACTAGATACTATTGAAAATAAGATTGATGTCGATTTTGAAATTGAGCCCAACCAAAGTTATCAATTAGATATGTTGCCTTATGGTGCTATCACAGATTTTTTTGAGCAACCAAACGATACCATATCTTACTATTTATCTACCGGAAGTTATGCAGATTATGGTAATTTGAGATTTAATATTACAGGAGGCGAATACCCTTTAATCGTTCAATTAACGGATGAACAGGGAGAGTTAAAACGTGAGATTATAGCCACAGAATCTAAAGTGTTTGAATTCAATAATATTGAACCTTCAAAATACTTTATTCGGGTAATTTTTGACACCAATGGCAATCAAAAGTGGGATACAGGAAACTTCCTCAAAAAACAACAACCGGAAAGAATAAGCTACTACCCAGATGTTATTGAGGTACGTGCCAACTGGGAAATGGAACAAACCTTTGTTATTCCAAAGTAAAGCGATCTCTGTCGTTCAAGAACTTTAGTTTATTACGAACTTCATTAATATGCTTTTTTGATAAAGACGTAGTCACAATTTCTTCCTTTGCGGAAAATTCCAATTCTTTTCCCAAACCATCAAAAACTACCGAATGCCCGGGATATTTATGTCCAATCTCATCAGAGCCTATTCTATTTACTCCAATACAATAGGTCATATTTTCAATTGCCCGTGCTTTTAGCAGTGTGTCCCATGCGGTAATTCTTGGTTCCGGCCAATTGGCTACATAAATCAAAACATCATAATCTTCCGTATTTCTTGCCCATACCGGAAAACGTAAATCGTAACAGATCATAGGGCAAATTTTGAAGCCCTTATAATTTACAATAAGGCGTTCTTTACCTGCTTGGTAGACTTTATCCTCTCCTGCGAGAGTAAACGTATGGCGTTTATCATAGATTGAGGTTTTGCCATCTGGTTCAACAAAAAGAAGTCGGTTTGTATAAGCGTCATTTTCAAAGAAAACAATGCTTCCCGCCATGGCAGCATCTTTTTCTTTCGCTTTTTGCTGCATCCAAGCTAAGGTCCTTTGCCCTTCTTCTTTTTCAATATTTTGGGGAGACATGGTAAAACCTGTCGTAAACATTTCAGGAAGCACTATTAAATCTATATCAAAAGTAAGTGCTTCCAATTTTGTATCCAATTCTTCTCTGTTGGCTTTTGGGTCTTCCCACGCTAGTGAGGTTTGCACTAAGGCTACATTCAATAGTTCATCCATAGAAAAAATCAATCAAAATATACATTCGTTTTATTTTCAACTGCCATGGTATACAATTGCTTTATTTGTGATTCTAAAATGCGGTCCGTTGAAAGTTCTGGCAAATCATCAACATCAAAAAAAGCAGCGCCTTGCATATCAAAACCATGATTAAGCTCGCCTCCAGTAAGCTGACAAAGAAAGCATAATTTATAGATATAAAAAGGTTGTGGAGGATGCGGGTGAGATTGTTTATCATACACCGCTAACAGCCTAACTACAGTTGTGTTCAGCCCAGTTTCTTCCTCTATTTCTTTTGTGACACAAGTTGAGGGAGTGTAACCAACTTCTGCCCATCCGCAGTATCGTCCATTTACCATCAATACTTTCCTTGGCCATTAAAACCTGATTTTTTTCGTTAAGAACAAACCCCCGAACATCAACTTTGGGTGTAGGGTAATCTGTAACAGGCATATAGAAATTTTCTAAAATAGATAAAGGCTGATTAGCCACGGAAGCCATCAACTCTAAAGCAATCTGTTTAAGTTCCTCATAACGTTCACGATTATATTCGTCTTCGGCATACACAAGCCCCATCTCTGCTAATGCTTTTATTCGCTTGATTTGCTCTAACTCCTTCATCTCAATTTAAAATTAATTGTCCGTACTCAATAAGCTAATTAATTCTGGCGTTCCTGGTTCTCCGCATGAGCCAATGCTGTATTTCCTCTAGCATCTTTGACCGTCGTATCTGCGCCATTCTCAGTAATAGCTTTGCAATTTCTGGCCTATTAAAAGTAGCTGCATAAATAAGGCATGTTCCGCCCATAGAATTACGTTCATTTACGTTGGCTCCTTTTTCAATCAGCATTTTTGCAATCGCGGTAAAACCTTTAAAACAAACTCCCATTAAAGCCGTATTCCCAGATTCATCTACAGCATCTATTTTCGCGCCATTGTTCACCAATAATTCTGCTGTTTCCATATGACCATAGTAAGTTGCCAAAATAAGTGGTGTAGACCCTCTTTTATCTACAACATTAACTAATTCCGGATTGTCGTTTAAAATTTGGGCCACCTCTTTTGAGTTGCCCAAGCGTATTTCATTAAAAAACTTATCGTTCATACTTATATGTTATCATGATTTTTGGGTGTCTTCAAAGCCCGAATTACTTCATTTTATAAATTTAAACAAAAGAGCACCAGTATGTGTTGTGTCTCTTCTATTTTCTAAAATAGATTCATCTCCTAATCATAACTAAACCTCTAAATCTCAGTCTTAACAATAGAATTCAGGTAAATAACCTCTTTTCCCGAACTGCTCTATTAGTTATATTGGTTGCATAAAATAGATTTATTTACGTTCAATTATTCGTTAGAAATTTTCAAATAGTTTTTTCTGACAGATTTTTCGTATATTATTCTCGTATATATCATTGAGTTATGTTTGATAAAAGCGTCAAATTATTTACGAAATCTCACAACTCACTGTTAAACCCTACTTTTACATAAACAACTAGAAATTGCAAACTCTTTCAATAACCTCATTAATTAAAGATTCCCCTAGCGCAGTTGCTATCCTAGATACTCAATTTCGCTTTGCGGGAAATTCAAAAGTATGGGCAGATGAATTTTGTCCTAACTGCGAGTCACTTACTGGAAAGAACTATTTTGACGTCATACCCCGCACCCCAAAAAAGCTAAAAGCTATATTGGAAAAATGTCTTAAAGAAGGTGTTAGAAACCTTAGTGAAGGCGAAAAATTCATTTATCCAAACGGCGAAATACAATGGTTAAAATGGAAAATAAATGCTTGGACAGATGCCAATAATGAAATTGGGGGCCTTATTGTTCTCCTAGAAGATGTAACTGAAGTTAAAAGGCGCGAAGAACTTTACGCTAAAGCAGAAAAGGTAGGCAGGATTGGTGGCTGGGAGATTGACATGGCAGATAATACGATATATTGGACAGCCATTACCAAAGAGATACACGAAGTTCCCAAAGATTATCAACCTAATTTAGAAACCGGTATAAACTTTTATAAGAAGGGTAAGTATAGAGAGGAAATTACCAATTTGGTAACAAATGCCATGACAGATGGTACTCCTTGGGATACCGAATTAATAATCATTACTACAAAAGGAAATGAAAAATGGGTAAGAGCCAAAGGTGAGGTTGAGTTTATAAATGGCAATTGCGTACGCGTGTTTGGTACCTTCCAAGATATTGATGAAAAAAGAAAGCAGAGCTTAATTTAAAACAGGTAAGCGAACGGCTAGCTTTAGCCACAAAAGGAGGTAACGTTGGTATTTGGGAATATGATTTAGTGTCAGAATTACTGGTATGGGATGATATTATGTATGAGCTTTTTAAAATACCCAAAGACACCAAGAATATCACCTATGAAACTTGGCTTAACTATGTTCATCCTGAAGATAAAGAACGAAGCCATCAGGAGGTGCAAAATGCCTTAAACGGCATAAAGAATTTTGATTCTCAGTTTAGAATAGTCTGCCCGAATGGTGAAATTAGACACATTAAAGGTGTAGGAATAACACAAAAGAATGCCGAAGGAGAAGTAGTAAAATTCTTAGGAACCAACTACGACATTACAGAATTGAAGAACACCCAAATGATGCTCCAGAAGAGCGAGGAATCATTTCATGGCGCTTTTGAAAACTCAGATACCGGAATGGCAATAGTAGCTTTGGACGGTTCCTTTGAGAAAGTTAACGAAAGTCTATGCGCAAGCCTTGGTTATGCAGAAAAAGAGCTGCTAACTATGAATTTTAAAGAGGTTACCCATCCAGAGGATTTTAATGATGACCGTAGTCTATTAAAACAAATTACAAAAGGAAAAAGGTCTAGTTACAAACTGGAAAAAAGGTATTTTCATAAAGACGGCCATGTTATCCATGGCATATTAACAGTTACAGCAGTTAAGGATACCAGCGGAGAGCTGCTTCATTTTGTTTCCCAAGTAACGGATATAACCCCCCGTATTAAAAACGAAAAAAAACTGAGCCGTTTAGTAGACATCACTACAGAACAAAATGATAGCCTTTTAAATTTTGCTCATATTGTATCTCATAATTTACGCTCACACTCCAGCAACCTATCTATGCTGACTAACTTTTTAATCAAAGAAAAGGACGATTCTGAACGAAAAAATCTTCTAGTTATGCTCCGTGGAGCTACTGACAGCCTTAATGACACCATTTTGCATTTAAATGAAGTGGTTCAGGTAAAAGTGGGGGCTTTTGAAAAGATGAAGAATATTAATCTTTATGATAGTATTACAGATGTGCAAAAAAACCTTAACATCTTAATACAAGAAAAAAATGCAATTTGCGAAATAAATATTCCCAAAGACTTGAAAATTAGAGTAATACCAGCTTATTTAGATAGTATAATATTGAATTTATTAACGAATAGCCTAAAGTATAGTTCACCAGAACGAATACCTTTAATACAAATAAGCTCTAAAATAGAATCTAATGCAATTACTGTTTCTTTTAAAGACAATGGTTTGGGCATAGATTTAAAACGAAACAGCGATAAACTCTTTGGCATGTACAAAACATTTCATCGTAATAAAGATGCTAAAGGAATTGGTCTTTTTATCACAAAAAACCAAATGGAAGCCATGAACGGAAAAATAGAAGTGGAAAGCACGGTGGACGTGGGTAGTACTTTTAAATTATATTTTGAGAAACCATTAACATAGATTACTATTATGAATATAACAAAAATTAGAAGTGTCTGTATTATAGATGACGACCCTATCTTTATCTACGGTACAAAGCGGATAATGAACGAGGCTGATTTTACAGATGAAATCCTTGTTTACAATGATGGTCAAGCAGCTTTTGATGGATTAAAAGCTATGGCGGAAAGAGGTGAAGAGCTACCTTCTATGATTTTTCTAGACATTAACATGCCTATAATGACCGGTTGGGAGTTTTTAGATGAGTTCATTAAAATACCTAACAACAACAGTGAAAACATTATTATTTATATCATAAGCTCTTCTGTTGACCCAAGAGACATTGCAAGAATTCAACAATATAAGATCGTTAATAATTACATTTTAAAACCAATTTCAATAGAAGACCTTCATAATATTCTTAAAAGCGTTGGTAACTAAGGAGATTTGATTATTTTAGAGGACTAGGGTATATATACTATCCGTAAAACCCCGCAACCCTCACCACAAATTGAATGAGTAGTTATAAGAAAGTATGTATTGTAGATGATGATGCAATAGTTGTTTTTGGATTAAAACGAGCTATGCAAACTATGGAGTTTACACCAGAGTTGCTTGTTTATGAAAATGGTCTTGACGCTATTGAAAGTTTTCAAGAAATGATTAGCGAAAACGCAGAATTACCATCTCTTATTTTAATTGATATTAATATGCCAGTAATGGGTGGATGGGATCTTATTTCAGAATTGCGCGAAATTTGGCCTAAGGAAAAAGAAGAGCCAACCATTTATATGATGACCTCTTCTATAAGCCCAAAAGATACTGAAATTGCCAAGAACTTTAATTTAGAGAACAACTATCTGACCAAGCCCATTTACTCAGAGAAATTAAAAAGCATCCTTCTTTAAGAACAATTATTATTCCCTGTTTTTTGGAGTGAAATCGACAGGAGCAATTTTTGCTTGCTTGATTGTTCCGGCATCACCACTATCATTAGACACTAACCACTCTTCTATATTGTAAATAGAGTTGCCTTTTAGGATTTCTATACGCCTAACGGCACTCCCATCTTCAAATTCGTGGTTAGAACCGGTACCGTCTTCGCCTACAACCCCAAACATATCTATAACCGCTCCAAAAGGATCTACCAATTGTAAATTATCATCTCCATTTGAATCTGCTGGGCTATTAGTACCTACTCCTAAATCCGGAACAAACCCATAAACAGTTTCAAACTCTTCTGCATTAGGGGAGATTACCAAGAAGCCATTTGCATTTATAGTTAAAGTTGATAAGTCGATTTCTGAACTCACTTCCGTATTTGCGTTAGTATAACGTTTCAGCTTCCAGCCTTTTAAGCTTATATCTTCACCTGAAGAATTATAGAGCTCTACAAACCTGGCTGAAGCATTATTATCGGGATCGGCCAGTTCTGAAATAAAGATCCTATCCGAAGTAAACTCATCTATTAATTCAGGACAGCGCTCTTTGTCAAAGTTGATATCAGAAGTACTACGGATACTAATTTGATAACTATCATTTTCCCGAAACAAGACACCTGTCACAGTTCCTCTTCCATCAGGAAGTATCTCCGACTGAAAATCGGAATAGCCACTATTGGACATCACAATCTGGTTATCGTTACAATCTGTCAAAATGCGTTCCGTCTCCTCACCTACTTCGGCAAAAGGTTGTCCTAACTCGGCTTCTACAAACTCTATATCATTAAATGTAACCAAGGTATTCGTTAATTCCTTTTTGAGGTCTGTAACAGCAATTACCGTAGGATCAATAGCTACTTCACCATCACAAAATCTAAAGACATATTCATTTACAATTGCCGCCGGTAATCTGCCTACCGAAACATTTCCAAAAGAAGTAAACGTCGCTCCTAGTTTAAACACATCCTTACTCTTACCTAGATATAGCCCTTTAAGCTTGATTCCTATTTTCGCTCCCACAGGATAAAACAAATGAGAATCACGAACATCTATTTCAATCCTAAAACCTTCCGTTGGATTTACTGGACTATCCTGAAAATATAGTACACTAAAAAAATTACCATCAACGTCCGAAGAAACAACAAACCCCTCAATAATTAAATCTTCTTGAATTTGAAATGTATCTCCCTTATAAAGAGCTTTTACTTCCGAAAATGTGCTATTGGCAACCAATCCTGAAACACAATTGTCTGGCGGCACATCATAACTACGGCTCTTTACGCAACTGCAAAAACACACGGTCATTAGGACCATAAATCTCAAAAGAAATCTGCTCAAATTAAAGTTTCCTATCATAGGTAATTTCTTAAAAACTATATGCCAAGTTTAAAAAATAGGTGCGGCCGTAACCATACCAATATTTGGGAGCAAAAGATGGGGTACCACTTAAATTATCTTGTTTGAACTGACCATAATTGCCATTCCGGCTCTGTTCGTATCCTCCTGTTCGGAACACCCCATCAAAAAGATTATTGATACTCCCAAAAACACTGATATACTTTCCTTTCTTCAACCAAGATTTACCTCCTACTAGATTTAAAAGATAAAAGTTTTCCAATGGTTTTTGCGCCAATGCTTGGTTGACATTTTCTTCCGTAGCATCTACAAAAGGAAGATTTGTTTCTGGGTCTAGATAAAAACTCTGCGTTCTTGTAAGAGTAGAGATATTAGCATAGTTGCTTGCCAAGTAATTAGTTGTTGCACTCACCCACCAATATTTTGGGTCACGATACTCAATGCCAATTGCATAAGCTTGCTGCGGACCTTGCGCCAATTTATAATCTTTAATCTTAGCTACACCCAAATCAACAGTGCCCTCAAGATTTATAAGATCTTCTTCTCTTCCTGCGGTATCAAAATTAATAGCCACATTTGGGTCACTGGCATAAACGTACTTCCCTACAGCGGCCACAGCCGTTAATTTTACTGCGGACGACAATTGATATTCAAGACCTAGTTCTGTGCCCATATGAAGCTTATCTAATCCTGTAAGCACCTCTTGGACAAAGTCTGAGCCAACACCAGCATCGGCAAAAAAGAAATTCACATCCGTGGTTCTGAAAACGGGTATAAAAACCCGTAAGTCTACCCGTTAACTTTGGGAGTCTCAAGAAATAGTTAAGGTCTACCGTTGAGTTGGTTTCACTTTGAATATTAGGCACTACACTATTGTTTTCCCTTGGATTAATAAAAACATTTTGAAGCACCGGCGGCCTTTTCATGAACGAACCGTGAGCAGATAACCAGTGTCTTTCGGTTAACTTATAAGTGAAACCCGATTTTACACCATAGGTTTTGAACCCAATTTCTTCACCTTCACCTAATGAACTATCTGAATAACGATCATTCTTAAACAAACCTGTCCGTTGGAAATAGGTAGCCCCATATTTGGCAGACATAAATGCACTCCACTTTTCATGGTTATATTTAAATTGAATAAACGATTCAAACTGATCTGCATTCATTCGATAGTTATAATTGAAAATATCATCTTCTTTTTTTCAATAGTGCCTTGGCTGTCATTTAGCGTATTCGAAAAAGGATCTACATCGGCATGAAAATCAGCTCCAAGTAAATCATTGATTCTTGCATAGTTTTCAGAGTTCAAGTTTTTATAGGTCAAACCAAAATCCATTAAAAGTCTATCGGTCAGAATCAGATTCCCAACTGTATTAATGCTAATTTGAGTGTCGTCCACAACATCATCATACAGCACATAGGCTGCTTGCCCATTTGAGTTAGCTGTATAAATTTGATTCCAATCCATTTGAGGATTGTTCAACAATCCCTCTTTTGCGGTATTAGCACTGATAAAATTGGCACCTACAGGGCTATTTACGTAAAAGCTTGGTAAATATCTATAGTATGTGGGGTCTGGATTTGGAGCATTATAATACCCTAATCGACTTCTAGAGTTTTTACCAAACTGATATGCTATACCTGTATTTAAACTAAACTTCTCCGAATTGAAATAATGATTGAACATGAAGACAGGCTCTGCTATTTTTCGTTCTCTAGAATTCTTACTTTACCGTCTTGTTCTCCCCAATAAGGATTGTATTTTTTACCTACCAATTCAAAAACCTCTTCGGTGATGGCAGATGAACGCCCTCGCCTATTTGATGCCCAAAGTGCAGTAAGGTTTACACTATTTTTTTCGTTAATTTGATATTCTAAAGCACCGAAAAATGAAAATGAATCATACAAAGTTCCGTCTATATAACCCTGTTTCGCCCATCTTCTTGAACCGGATACGGTATAGGCCAAACCACTTTTCTGAACTCCGGATGTATAGGTAGCCATTAACCTACCTGCATAAGTTCTATTAGAATATGAAGTAGACAACCTAGTACCAGGACGCAAACCTGAAGGTCTAGTATCTATATTGGTATTACCCAAAATACCACCAAAAGTATAATCTGATGCCTCCAAACCATTCGTGAATTGTTGATTTCTAGTTACATCGTTCATGCCTCCCCAGTTATTCCATTGAGGCCTGCCGTCATAAAACTTGTTCATAGAAATGCCGTTTAAAAGAACGGTCCCGTTTTGAGAATCGTAACCACGTACACGAAAAAAAGCTTGACCGAAATCAAAAGCTGCTCTGTTCAGAAATAAATCTCGAGTAGCTCTTAGCAGGCCAGATGAATTTGAGCTCACTTCGTCATCCAACAATTCTGAATCGCTTAACGAAATGAGATTATCGGCCTGCTCTATTTGAATATTCTGTTCTAAAGAAAGTGCCCCTAAATCCAAACTTTCGTTTTCTACAGAAATAGGTAACCGTTTTACTATATAGTCAGTAGCCTCAATAGATATAATGTACTCTCCCTTTTTAGGAATGGTTAGAATGAATTTTCCGTTACTATCGGATTGTGAAGAAATCAAAAAGCCTTCTAGACTAATTTTTGCGTTTGTAATAGGTGTTTTTGACCGAAGGGAAAGAATTTCACCTTCAACTGAAAAACTCGTTTGAGCGCACATGGTACTTTGCCATAAAAGAAAAAGGATAACAATAAGAGAAAATCGCATTAACGGGGGTTTAATGGTCGGTGAACCCAAACAAGATATCGAAAACTTAAAATGACTTGCAACAAACCCCTACAAAGTCCATCGTTTTTTCGTTAATTGGTATTTATATCTATCTGATTATATGAATTTTAGACTTATACCGCTTTTTCTTTTGCTCGCTTTTGGGGTAAATTCACAGGAAAATAAATCATATAGAATTCGGACTATTGCGTTCTATAATCTGGAAAATCTATTCGATATTGAAAATGATACCCTCATATTTGATGACGACCGAACACCAGAAGGAAAAGATCATTGGACACTAGAACGTTACAACACAAAATTAGACCACCTCTCTCAGGTTCTCTCTGAAATTGGGTCAAGCACCAGCAAGACTTCTCCTGACATTATTGGTATTTGTGAAGTTGAAAACCGAAGGGTAGTTGAAGACTTGATTAATCACCCCAACTTAATTTCTAAAGGTTATGGCATTGTGCATTATGATTCACCAGATGAACGCGGTATAGACGTTGCGTTGCTTTACAAGAAATCGGTATTTCTGCCCACCTCTTCCGCTAGCCATAGATTGTTACTGATTAATGACGATGGTGAAAGAAACTACACAAGAGACCAGCTCATAGTAGGCGGTCTATTAGATGACGAACAGCTATTCTTCATGGTGAACCATTGGCCTTCCCGTAGCGGAGGCGAGGCTAGAAGCAAGCCCAACCGAATGGCAGCTGCAAAACTCAGCAGACGTATTATAGATTCTGTTCAGCGTTTAGATGCAGATGCCAAGATTATTAGTATGGGCGACTTTAACGATGACCCTAACAATGATAGTTTCAAAAAAATTCTGAAGACTATTGGAAAACCCAACCAATTGGAAGGTCAAAGCCTATACAACCCAATGGAAAAGTTATACAAACAAGGAATAGGCTCTCTCGCTTACCGAGATAAATGGAATTTATTTGATCAGATTTTCTTCACAGAAAATCTTTTGCATCCAGAAGAAAGAAAGTATAAGTTTTGGAAAACCAGAGTTTTTAATGCGCCTTATTTAATTGCCAAAAAAGGGCAGTATAAAGGGTACCCACAAAGAACGTATGCTGGCGGGAGTTATACCGGTGGATATTCCGATCACTTTCCTGTTTATATGTATTTGATCAAACCTTCTTCCGAAGAAAAAACTACCGAGTAAAAATCTATAACTATTTTAAAACAGAAAGCTGCCTATTGATTCGGAAACCAATAGGCAGCTTTCTTATATTCCGTAATAAGGTATTAATCCATCTCGGTAACTTTAATATTTCTCCACTGTACTTTAATTCCTCCTCCGTCATGAATTTGAAGTGCAATAGAACCTTCACCGGCACCTATTATCTTATCGGTAAGGGTAATCATTTCTGTACCATTTAGCCATGACGTAATCTTATCGCCATTCACACGTATTTTCATGGTATTCCATTCCCCCATTTTAAGAGCTTTATCTTTTTCTGGAGTAGGCTTTATCAACCAATTACGCCCATAAGACTCATATACACCCCCTGTAAAATGACCGGGAGGTGCAATCTCTACCTGCCAACCACTAACGGTAGTGCCATCTATAGTTGATCGAATAAAAACACCACTGTTACCATCGGCCAGTTGTTTGAAATCTACCGTCAACTCAAAGTTTTTATAATGTTTATCAGTAGCAAAGTAACCATATTGTTCATCCGGACCGCTTTCGCAAACCAAAAGACCATCTTCTACATACCATTTCTCGGTACCATAGACCGTCCAACCTTCCAAATTTTCACCATTAAAAAGGTCCGTTTGTTGACCAAACGTAAGTGATGTAAAAATAATTAATACTGCTGTTAATGCGCTTTTCATATAATCCATTTGCGTTATTAATTATTTGATATTAACCTAACCACTGTCCCCAAGGAATACGGCTAAGTATCAACACAAGACCAAGACCATAAAAAATGGCAATGCTCTTGAATTTATTTTTACCGTCTACAAACTTTTTGTGACGCGACCAGCCTATGGTAATCAAAACAATTGCAATAATATTAATGAACGGATGTTCCACAGCTAATAATCTAGATGCTGAATTAAGACCCCCCATACCGAAAGCCTGAATAGCTTGAAGGCCGCTTGGAGAAACAAAATAAAGTATTAGCCCTACCAATAACTGAATGTGAGCTAAAATCAAAGTAAAAAGACTTAAACGTAAATCCTTTCCCATATTAAACACTTTATTACCTACCCAACCCATAATAGCGTTAGCAACTGCAAGGAACAAAAGGACAAGAACAACATAAGCCAAGTAAGAGTGAACTGACTGAATAATTTCGTACATATTAATTTTATTTTAAGCTTTAAATGTACTGATTTTTGCTCATAAAAAAACCCTGCCGACTGGCAGGGTTTTTAAATAAAAAATATAAATTCTTATTTAAAGATATAACGAACACCTATTTGTGCTTGCCATCTTGAACTTTGAATACCTTGATCATCTATTTGTTCAATCCTATCAATAGTTGATGGATCAAAGCTAAACTGTGGCGTAGTGCCATCTGCTTCTAAACCTTGAAAATCTATTAAAGAAACCGAATCAAAGTTCCCTACTGTTTTTATAACACCCCAATCTTTATTCAATAAGTTGGTGAAGTTGAATATATCAAAAGATAATTGAAGAGTATGCTTTTTAGTCCCTCCAAAATTCATTGAAATATCCTGTAAAACTTTCAAGTCAACAATATGACTCCATGGACCTCTATCTGCATTTCTATCTACGTACTCACCTTTTCTAGAAGACAAATATTCACTGTCATTTATATATCCGTTTAAAGCAGACCATTGTTCAGCAACAGGTACAATAACATTATCATCACCATCAACAATATCGACTAAATTAATATCAGCCAGATTTGAAGGCACATAAATTAAGGCATTATCCCGTGAATCATCATTTAGCAACCTGTTTCCATCAGGGTTACCATAAATGTATGAGAATGGACTACCATTAACACCTTCATAAAACACTCCTAAAGTAGTTTTAAGGTTATCGTTCCATTTAAACTCATAAGATGCGTTAGCAGTAATTCTATGACCTTGAGAAAAGTCTGAAGTCGCTATATTCAATCTTGAATTCTTACCGTTTACGGTTTGAATACCTCTCCACTGCGAACTATTTTGAGAAGAAGTACCTTCAAAAATTACATCAGAATCACCGTAGCTATATGATACTTGACCAGCAAAACCATTTTGGAAAGGCTTTCTTAAAGTAAAAGAGGCATTATAAGAACTTCCATCACCTGTATTGGAAGCCAAAATAACTCTATCATAAGTGCCATCTATAGTCCCACCTGAATAAATAGGTCTACTATCACCTGACCCTGTAAGATTTCCTATAGGAGAAGGAACATTTAAGTTTTCATAATAAATAGCATTAATATTGTCGTTCCAGAGGAAATCCGCAGAAGCTACCAAATTCCAAATTGGTAATTTTTGATCTACTGCAATATTTACTTTCAAAACTTGAGGTAATTTAAAATCGGGAGCAAATAAATCTATATTTCCACCAACTTCTCCCGTTCCCGGTTGTGCTCCTACTGGTTGAGTATTTACATCAGGATTGAAAAACGGTGTTTCAGTAAACCAAGAGCCTTGAAAAGTATAACCTCCAGTAACCCCATTATTATTATATGTTCCTCCAGGCCATACTAATGGCAGTCTTGAAGTAAAAATTCCTATTCCACCACGAATTTGTGTACTTCTATCCCCTTTGACATCCCAGTTAAATCCAGCGCGTGGCGATAAATAAGATGAAGTAGATACTTTTTTACCAACTTCTGCTCCTTGCAAGTTTTTCCCTGCAGCTTCAAGTAACGGTATTGCTCTGTTGTTAAAATCTTCATTAACAGTACCATCTTCCCAGAAAGGTGTGTCTAATCTTAGGCCAAGTCTAAATTTGAAATTATCAGTAAACTGAATCTCATCTTGGATATAAAAACCTAATTGAAACACTGAAAATTCCGCAGCACCAGAAGAAGTATCACCAACTCCGTCACTAATCAAAGAATACCCCCTTTGGTAAATATTTGGGCGTTCGCCTGTTAAAAAGTCATTCAAATTATTGTACTCATATGCACCGTAATTTGATGCTAAAAATAAGTTTTTAGCCTTAGAATATTCATTGTGTGTACCAAGAGTTATAGTGTGTCTACCTGAGTAGATTTCAAAATTATTGGTAAGAGTTAAAATATTTTGATCTAATAAATTAGCCGTAGAGAATTGCTCACCGCCAATTGATATATCACTACCACCCGAACCGTCATTAATATCAATGAAAGGAAATGGGCTTCCATTAGGATCACGATCATCCTTAACTGAAGTATACCCCAAAATAAAACTATTAGCAAACTTATTCCCAAAACGCGAGTTAAGCTCTAATGAAGTTGAATTTGTAGTTGTCTTGAAAAATTCGGAACCATTAATAAAACCTATATCATTATTATCAGATGTTCTTGCTTCCAAATTCTCTCCGCCAACATAACTATGTTTTAATGACAGCTTATGATTATCATTAATATTCCAGTCAATTTTAGCGGTCAATTTATTACTTTCCAGTGTACGCGTATTGTTATCATACGAGCCTGGATCGTATCCGTAACTATTAATAAGAAATTGTCTTAAAGTATTTAAATCGTTTGCAGATGAACTACCACTGTAATTGTCAATATTAAAGGGCTGTGGTGTTTCATCATTTTGTCTTTCATAGTTAACAAAATAGAAGAGCTTATCTTTTACGATTGGCCCACCAATTCTAACTCCATATGTTTGAGCAGTAAAATCATTAAGTTTTGTTCTTTCTCTATCACCAGCAGATTCTACCGGAGTTTTACCTGCTAAATCCTGACTTCTATAAAAATAGTAAGCAGAACCTTCAATCTCGTTTGTACCTGATCTAGTTACCGCACTAATAGCACCACCAGAAAATCCTGAAATTTTCACATCAAAAGGCGCAACGCTTACTTGAAATGACTCAATTGCATCTACAGAAAATGGATTCACACCCGTTTGACCTCCATTTGTTCCAGAACCAGCTAGTCCAAAAACATCATTGTTTACAGCACCATCAATATAGATTGCATTGTAACGGTTGTTTTGCCCAGCTATGGAGATTGAAAAACCATCATCACCTTCTGAAATTTGCGCTTGTGGAGTAAGCCGAACAAAATCCGCAATAGATCTTGAAGCCGAAGGCACCGTAGCAATGTCTCGTTGATTAATCCTAGTTGAAGCACCAGTTTTATCAGAATCAAAAACTCCTGTAGAACTTGCAGTCACAACTACTTCGTCTAATGCAGTAGAGGACTCTGACATTTTATTACTTATCCTTACCGTTTCACCTAAATTTAAAAAGACACCTGTTCTTTCAAAGTTATTAAATCCAACATAAGATATAGTTACCGTATATGGTCCACCTACTCTCATATTTGATATTCGGTAGTACCCATCAAAATCTGTTGTTGCTCCATACTTTGATCCAGAAGGCGTATGAATGGCAACGATATTAGCCCCTAAAAGCGGCTCATCTAGATTGTCTGTTACTTGACCCCCCAACGAAGATGTAGTAACACCTTGTGAAAAAGCCATTGCCGTCATTAAAAATGCGACATAAGCGAAATAAATCTTTTTCATTTGTTCAGTTTTTACGTTTTCTCAATTTGCTGCAAAAGTGCGGCGTTTTAGGCATGCGAATGTTAAGTAAAGGTTAAATAACACTTTCGCAAATATACTATATGAGAGCGGAACTTCTCTTAAAAAAAAAGAAGTTCCGCAAGAATTGTAAAAAACTGAGGATACCCTAGTTTAACCCTTAAAATATTTTAAAAGTTGTAAAGTAGAGCTATCATGATCGGCAATTTCTGAACCTTGAATATCTTTCAAAATAGTACCTGCTAATTGCTTACCAAGTTCAACACCCCATTGGTCATAACTAAAAATGTTCCAAATGATGCCTTGCACAAATATTTTGTGTTCATAAAGTGCGATTAAACTACCCAAGCTTTTTGGCGACAACTTATCTATTAGAATAGTATTAGTTGGCTTATTACCTTCAAAAACCTTGAATGCTAGTAATTTCTCGATTTCACTTTCAGCCATACCTTTGCTTTCCAGTTCTTCACGAACCTGCCCAGCAGTCTTACCATTCATTAAAGCTTCGGTCTGGGCAAAATAGTTGGCCATTAACTTATTGTGATGATCAACATCACCATGCAATGATTTTTTAAACCCAATAAAATCTACTGGTATTAGCTTTGTTCCTTGGTGTATTAGCTGAAAGAAAGCGTGTTGTGAATTAGTACCTTGGCTCACCCCAAATAATAGTACCTGTTTCATAACCTACACGTTTACCGTTTCGGTCTACGCTTTTACCGTTACTCTCCATAATACCTTGTTGCAAGTAAGCTGAAAATCTGCTCAAGTATTGTGCATACGGGATGATAGCCTCAGTTTCGGCTCCATAGAAGTTATTATACCAAACGCTTAAAAGTGCCAATACTACAGGAAGGTTATCTTCAAAATCTGTGTTTTTGAAATGTTCGTCCATTTCATTGGCTCCTACCAATAATAAATCAAAATTCTCAAAACCTACTGCCAATGCTATGGATAAACCAACCGCACTCCATAAAGAAAAACGACCACCTACCCAATCCCACATTGGGAAAACATTTTCTGGAGCAATACCAAATTCTGAAATAGCTTCTGTATTTGTAGATACTGCTGCAAAGTGTTTGGCTATATCTGCCTGCGTACCATGCTTTAGAAACCATTTTTTTATGGTCGTGGCATTTGTTAGCGTTTCTTGTGTAGTAAAGGTTTTTGAAACGACAACAAAGAGCGTTGTTTCTGGATCAAGTTCTTTTAGAACTTCGTTTACATGATCTCCATCTACATTGCTCACAAAGTGAAGCCTAAGATGATTTTTATAGAATTTTAGAGCCTCGGTTACCATAGCCGGACCTAAGTCCGACCCTCCAATACCATATTTACTACATCAGTAAAAGCCTTGCCGGTATACCCAGTAGCGCTTCCTGAAATAATAGTTTCTGTAAATTTCTTTATATGGTCTTTAACGGCATAAACTTCTTCTACCACATTTTCACCATCCACTAAAATGGTGTCAGACTTTTTAGCACGAAGTGCTGTATGCAAAACTGCCCGACCTTCTGTCTGGTTTATCTCGTCTCCTCCAAATTGTTTTTGAATTGCATCGGCCAAATTAACTTCTTTCGCTAATTGAAGAAGCAATTGTAAAGTTTCGTCGGTAATTCTGTTTTTAGAGAAGTCTACTAAGAAATCATTCCACTTTAAAGTGAATTTTTCAGCCCTAGATGCATCAGACGCAAAAAGGTCTTTTAACTGTTCTTCTTTAGTGTTTTCAAAGTGCTGGGCAAGTTTCTTCCAAGCAGAAGTTTCAGTAGGATTTGTGCTCTGTAATGACATTTTCGGGTGTTTTAGTGTTAGCAATTGTCTATGGCGAAAATAAGCCATATTCATTCTAAACCAAAACCCTATGTACCGTTATTTTTCTGCGGATGCCAAATCTTCAGCTAGAATATCCTCTTCTATAGAACTTTCAGGATATTTCATGCAATCTAACTGATCTTTTATTGGATTGATGTAGTTAAAATAATCTGGCTGTAAGGTCTCATCTAAAGGCTCTGCCAAAGGAAGTTCTTCTTTTAATGGGTCTACCTGTCTTCCGTTTCTCCAAAAACGGTAGCAAACATGAGGGCCACTCGTGTTACCGGTCATACCTATCCAACCAATTACATCTCCCTGTCTTACATATGCGCCTCGTTTTACATTCTGCTTGCTCATATGCAAGTATTGCGTAGAATACGTTCCGTTATGTCTAATTTTTACATATTTACCGTTACCACCTCTTCTTGTAGATTCCGTTACGGTACCATCCGCAGTTGCCAAAATAGGCGTACCTCTTGGTGCCGCGTAATCCGTACCCATATGAGGTCTTACTTTGTTTCCGTAATAACGGATTTTTCGCTTTAAATTATATCTTGAAGAAATTCTACTGAACTGAACCGGAGCTCTTAGAAATGTTCTTCTAAGATTATTAGCTTCCTCGTCAAAATAATCAACTATATTTTTTAATGAATCATTTTCATAAGCGAAAGCATAAATAGGCCTTCCGCTATGCTCAAAATAAGCAGCTTCTATTTCACCAGCTCCAGCGTAGATAGAATCATTAATAAATTTTTCTTTATAAATAATCTTGAACTTGTCTCCTTTTTGCAGACGGAAGAAATCTATTGTCCAAGCATATACTTCAGATAAACTGTTAGTAAGGGTGTAATCTATTCCTTGATCTAAAATTGCCTGAGACAAAGAAGTTTCAATAACTCCCGAAGCTTCCCGCTCAACATAAGTAACTTCTTTCTTATCTCTATACGCCTTAACCGTATCTCTCAAATCAACTACGGTATAGTTAATTGGATCGTTCTCATAAATAAAAACTTGGGCTGCCTCTGTAGTATCTTTGGACTTTAAAATAATATATGGTTTGCCCACACGAATTCTTCTAACATCAAAAGTATCTTTAAATTCTTGGGTAATTTTGGCAATTTTGGGGTAATCTACCTTGTTCTGAAGCATTAGCTCTCCAAAACTATCTCCGTTTTTAACCGTATCCAACTGCACGGTAAACTCATCTAGGTTAAAACCAAACTGTTTTAAAACGGGTTTCTCAGGAACAATGGAAGCCATTTGCTTAACAAGCGGTTCTTTTAAAACAGGCTTGTCATGCTTACATGATATAGATACTAAAATAACGAAAAGAAGGCCCCAATATTTGTTCATGCTACTCTGTTTGTTTCTTATCCGGGTTAAAGATATGGTCTACCCATTCTTTTCCCCAATCATTTAACTCTTGTTTTGAATATAATCCCGGGAAAAACACAATTTTCTGAAAACTGGGAGGTAAATACTCCTTCCAATTGGTTCCTCCTGTAGCATCTATCTGCTCTTGTCTTTTCCTAAATACCTATGAGCAGATCCCATATGCATTAATGGCCAATTTACATTGGCGTTCATATCCAAAGTCTTTAACGCTTCTATAAGCTCTTTATTATCTTTCTTGTCTGCTGATAATTGCTGGTACTTCTGATAAATAGTACTTTGTTCTACTTGCTTAGCAATTCGTATTAAACGTGGGGTATATCTGTACTCAAATTGCTTAAGGGTTAATGTCTTTTCTCCTGTTGCCAAATCAGTGGCACCTTTCTTCCAATAGATTTGCTCATAAAGCTCTTCCAAGCTATTTTCTGATGAAAAAGCGTCTCGCTCCGTATGGTGCACCAAATACTCCAAAGGAGTAGCATAAATTTCAATCATTCTATATTGAGCCGACTGAAAACCACTAGCCGGAAGCAACGCCATTCGGTATTGAAGAAACTGTTCTCTCTCCATACCTTTTATCATAATACCAAAAGAAGATATCAATGCCTTGAAATAGCTGTTGATTCGTCTTGCCTTTTCTATAAAAAAATCGATGTTTTGAGATTTATCATCAACCAATTGCTTTTGCTCATGAAGAATAAGCTTAAAATACAACTCAGTAATCTGATGGTACATGATAAAAATTTCCTCATCGGGGAAATAGGTCCTAGGCACCTGAAGGCTTAAAAGAGTATCAAGATGAATATAATCCCAATAAGTGAGGTAACGCTGATAAAGAAGCCCATCTAAATAAGAACTTAAATCCTGACCGGAATCTTTATACTTCTCTTCTAATTTTGAAATTTGTGAATCTATTCGCTCTTTATCTCTCATTGGGTTGTTAATCCATTATTATCTTAAACTGATGTTTCAGTCCGTTATATCCGTCAAGGTCTGCCTTGATAGCTCCTACACTTAAATTTGCTTGTATACGTACAGGTATTCTATTATCATCTGCTGAAACCCATAGCGAAAGACTTTCTTGTTCCTTAAAAACACGCCCTGACTGAACCAAGGGCCTAAATTTAAAACATTCTACCTTACCGAACTTAGTTTTAAGCACTTCTGTTCCTAAATATTTAAGTCTGAAGTTAAAAATGCCGTCATCATCATACAACATTTTCAAATTTACAGCCTCACCTATCACTAAATCACTAGGCTCATAATTGTTTCGTAAATAGTAAAATGCAGATATTAAATCTTGGATGCTATCCTGTAGTTCAAAATTATACTTTTTATTATGCTTTTTATCGTTCAGGACGGCTTTCTCTTCCTTATGATCAAAGTTTATCTCAATGTCTTTTGTATATCCACCCTCATTTATCTTTCTTATAAATTTATAAGGCTTCCCATCTTCCTTTCCAAAATAGCTCTCATAAGTATCATCTACCTTAAAAAAGACGCTAGCAAAACCAGTTGTCTCACCGCGACCTACCACATGATATACAGGAACATCATCTACCACAGCAGACTTTACATGTAAAGTTGCATAACTGGCATTTAGAAAACCATAATGCATTCTAAATTTCAACCATTCACCGGGGTCAAAAGCAGACTCACTATTCTGCGAATGAGAAGAAAAGATGACGAGAAGAAAAAGTAATGTAAATGCTTTTTTCATAGCTGTAGTATTACGATAAAAATACAAAATGCTCTTATATTATTTTAAGGGCTTACAATTACTTAAACAAAATTTATTCCAAAGTATTGTATGCACTACACAACCATATTATTTTGATTCTTTAAGCATGGAAAAGAAAGTTGGTACAATTAAAATAAACATCAGAAAAACGAGCTTAAAAAAAAGCCCTGACATTACATGCCAGGGCTTTTCCTAAATAACCAACCAAACTTTAAATTATGAAAAACCAATACTTAAAGTTGTAAGGGAACCACCCCTTACGAGTACAAATTTAAGGCATACTTTTAATCCTCAAATCGTTTTAACTTACTTTAACTATTACATTAACAGTTCTTTTTACTTACGGCTTAAAATTTGGCATTTCATTAAGAAATTATACTCTTTTCTGATATGAAAATCTACTCTTTAGAGACTGCGTTGCCCATCATGACCTTCAAAAAACTCATTAAAAATTAAATTATAACGTACCTCTTGACTCTTGTTCTCTTTCTATTGCCTCAAAAAGTGCTTTAAAGTTTCCTTTTCCAAAAGATTTAGCTCCTTTTCTCTGGATAATCTCTATAAACATCGTTGGGCGATCTAAAATAGGTTTGGTAAATATCTGTAGTAGATACCCCTCTTCATCTCTGTCAATAAGAATTCCTAGTTCACTAAGAGGTGCCAAATCTTCATCTATTGCACCTACGCGGTCCAACACATCCTCATAATAACTAGAAGGCACCTTTAAAAACTCAATACCTCTTTCTCTTAAAGCCGCAACAGTTTCGATAATATTATCAGTTGCAAGCGCCATATGTTGTACTCCTGATCCATTATAGAAATCTATATATTCTTCTATCTGCGATTTTTTTCTACCATCAGCAGGTTCGTTTATCGGAAATTTAATTCTGCCGTTACCATTACTCATCACCTTACTCATAAGTGCGGTATATTCTGTAGAAATATCTTTATCATCAAAAGATACCAACTGAGCAAAGCCCATTACCTTAGCATAAAACTCACACCATTTATTCATTTCGTTCCACCCCACATTACCTACTATGTGATCTACAAACTTTAGACCTACATCTGTGGGGTTATAATAAGGATTCCAAGCTCTATAACCCGGCATGAATATACCATTGTAATTTTTTCTTTCTACAAAAATATGCACCGTTTCTCCATACGTATGAATACCAGAAAGCACAACTTCACCACCTTCATCTTTAACAGTTTTAGGCTCCAAATAACTTTCGGCACCTCTTTTTGTGGTTTCGGCATAACTCTTAGAAGCATCATCAACCCATAAAGCAATAGCCTTTACCCCATCTCCATGGGCATCTATATGTTTATTGATTTCTCCCCCTGAATTTAATGGAGAGGTAAGCACTAACTTAATTTTATCTTGTTGAAGCACATAAGACACCCTGTCTTTTACGCCTGTTTCAAGGCCCGCATAAGCCAATGGCTGAAATCACAAGGCGGACATATAATAATGGGCTGCCTGCTTGGCGTTACCTACGTAAAGTTCTATATAATCTGTACCTAACAAAGGAAGAAAATCTTCTGCTTCCGGGTTTTCTTTGGGTAAATGCAATGAAGTATTATCTAAAGTTGACATATGTAAATGTATTTTAGTAAAGTAATTATTTTAAAAAGTTGAGAAACAATACAATTGAGTTCATACCTAAGCATGAACTATTATTTACATGGCTAGTTACCACATGGCTCTAAGATGAGCAGTAATATCAACTCTAAATTGTAGCATACAACACAAATATCGGAAAAAAACCTCAACCTTAATCCAAGAAGATTAAAACCAATAGCCTAAACTAAAAAAGAAGCTATTACTCTTACCTTCAGGAGACCAAGAATAATGCATTTGCATGGGCCCTACGAAAGATTCCCAACCATAACCAATTCCGTAACCAGAATAGCTTGGCAGGGTAAACCATTCTCCCGTTCTAAAAAGGTCATCATCTACATTGGCATAATTTGCCGTAAGCATTAAATGGTTTTTTGGCGTAAACTCATAATCTAACCTACCGTATGCCTTTACAAAGGAATTCCCCGGCAAAGCCAAAAAATCGTATCCAAAGAAGGGCGTAAAATTATTTATAAGATTGGTTCCAAAACCTCCTAGAACAAAATCGAAAGTAGAAACATTTGATGTACCCAGCTTAAAACCACCTTCTGCTTCCACATTAAAAGAAAATTTATTTAAAAAAGGTACTGCCGTTCCTATTTTGGCCTTTGCAATTGAAAACTCTTTAAAGTTGTTATTAAAATCCGAGGAAAATACATAAAAGTGAAAATCACCATCAAAATACAATCCCTTAGAAGGAAAATATTTATCGTCATATGAATCAAAAGTCAACTGTCCAAAAGCACTGTAAAAATTACTTTCTCAAGAAACGTTCTATCACTAGAGTTACTTACCGTAGCGCTTGCCTGCGTATCTGCACTTTGCCCTAAGGTAGTAGTACTAACCTTTAAGAACTTATGCTCTATACCCATTCTAAAAGAAAACTCTTCCCGCAAAACGGTTTGGACGTAAACCTGATTGGTAAAATCAGTGATATCTAGATTTATAGAATTTAAATTAGCTGCAGCCTGAAAATCAAAATTACTGCGTACCAAATCAAAACTTACATCTTTTTCAAACTCATTAAAACTAGAATTAAATCCGTAACTCCAATAAAATCCTTTATCTACATAATACCGTAATTTATATCTAATATTATCTCCAATAATAAAGTCGAACGAAGAAACGTCATCTCTAGTAATTAGACTTTTTCTTGTATAATTTAGAATTGCTGCTGTCTTGTAAAGGTTATCATAATGAGCTCCCAACCGTATAAATGATTTGCTCTTATTTTCATCTAAATCAAGAATCATCTCTTGTTCATCGCTATCCTCATTATCTTGTAATTTATAATGAATTGTATGAAAATTACCCGTTGCCATAAGGTTACTAATACCTTGATGAACCCTTGAAAATGTGGTTGGCTTATCTACGTCAAATCTCAATTTTCCTTTTACGTAACCCCTAGAATAATTTTCACTTTCCCTTATAACCAAATGACTAATACTTAATGTATCTGTAGAAACAATACGCTCTCTTTCCTCATTTCTCTTGCTTTGCATGGAAGCCACTTCTTTTAAGGCATCAAAATTTTTCCGTGCTGCGTCTTCGCCACTTTTAATAATTACATCGTCCAGATTAAAATCAATTATGGAATAATCATCCATATTCGGTTTTATGTAGATATCAGTCTTTTTAGACTTTTCTACCATATCAAGAACGGTTTGGTAATTATTAATTTGTAATAAAATCTCTGTGGCGGTTAAAAGAGATTCTCTATCTCTTAAACCATGCTGTACATCAACACCAATTATAATATCAGCGCCCATTTTTCGGACTTCTTCAATAGGGTAATTGTTTACCACTCCACCATCTATTAATACTTTTCCATTAATTCGTGCAGGCTCAAAAAGGGAAGGCAATGTACCACTTGCCATAACAGCTTCCGGCAGATATCCATCTTTTAAAATAACTTCCTCACCTGTTTCAACATCCGTGGCAATACAAACAAATGGTATGGGTAGATCATTAAAGTCATTTATGTTCCGGACTGGATACAAAAATTTGACTAACTCATTATAAACATTCTGACCACCTGAATATGCTGGCGGAACTGATACTTTAAAATTGTCAAAAGGAAGGGTAATTGCATATTTTTCCGAATTCTCTTTTTCGTAAAAAGTTTTAGCACTTCTAGGTAAATTGTCCTGTATAAGATTAGTAAAATCGGTTGCTCTAAAAATCGAATCTAGTTGATCTCCGGTATAACCCGCGGCATATAAAGAACCTACTATTGCCCCCATGCTTGTTCCTCCAATATAATCAACCCTAATACCAGCCTCTTCCAACACCTTAATAGCACCAATATGAGCCATTCCTTTAGCGCCACCGCCACTGAGCACTAAGCCCACCTTAATATCCTTCTTCTCCGAATCTTGCGCTACGGAAAACAAGGTAAATAAAAGTAAACCAATACTTAAAATGGCTTTTTGCATACTATTGTATTCGTCGTAATTTTAGTGAAAAGCTTCATAAATTTTTTTAGCCCTAGACATGCCAACGGTTTCTGTCAGGTTTTCTATGGAAGCTTCTTTTATTCTTTTTACTGACTTGAATTTCTTTAACAACTCTTCTGCGGTTTTCTCGCCAATACCTTCAATACTCTCTAATTTAGAATTTATTGCAGCCTTACTCCTTTTATTTCTATGAAAAGTTATACCGAAGCGATGCGCCTCATTTCTTAATTGCTGAATAATCTTTAAACTTTCCGACTTTTTATCTAAATAAAGCGGAATAGGATCTTCCGGAAAATAGATTTCTTCCAAACGTTTTGCTATTCCCACGATGGCAATCTTTCCTCGTAATCCAAGAATATCCAAACTTTTTAGAGCAGAAGATAATTGCCCTTTTCCCCCATCAATAACTATTAATTGCGGTAAAGGTTCATCTTCGGCAAGCAAGCGTTTGTAACGCCTAAAAACCACCTCTTCCATAGATGCAAAATCATCTGGACCTTCAACCGTTTTTATATTATAATGACGGTATTCTTTTTTAGAAGGTTTCCCATTTTTGAAAACTACGCAAGCTGCAACTGGGTTGCTTCCTTGAATATTACTGTTATCAAAACATTCTACATGCCTAGGTTCTTCAGAAAGATGTAAATCCTTCTTCATCTGCGCCATAATCCGGTTGGTATGCCTATCCGGGTCAATTATCATACTTTGCTTAAAACGCTCTTGCCTATAGAATTTGGCATTACGTTCAGAGAGTTCAAGAATTTTCTTTTTATCTCCTAATTTGGGCACTGTGACTTTTAAATGCGCTTCTACCGGAACCTCAAAAGGAAGGTAAAGCTCTCTGGATAGAGATTTGAATCGCTGTCTTATTTCTATGATGGCCAGTGCCAAAAGATCAGCATCTGTTTCATCAAGTTTCTTTTTTATTTCTAGCGTATGCGAACGTGTAATAGAACCATGGGATAATTGTAGAAAATTAACATAAGCATATGCCTCATCTGAAATAACTGAAAACACATCTACATTATTAATTTTTGGATTAACGACAGTAGACCTTACCTGATAATTCTCTAATACTTCTATCTTCTCTTTTACTTGCTGAGCCTCCTCAAACTTCATTTCTGATGCCAAGGTTTTCATTTGAGACCTGAAATAATTCAATGATGACTTAAAATCTCCTTTAATTATTCTTCTAATATCTTGAATCTGCTCATCATACTCCTCTAAACTCTGAAAACCTTCGCAAGGACCATTGCAGTTACCCAAATGATACTCCAAGCATACTTTGTATTTATCCGCTTCTATTTTCTCTTTTGAAAGGTCATAATTACATGTCCGTAATGGGTACACTCCCTTTATAAGATCCAATAGAATCCTCACGGTTTTCATACTTGTATAAGGACCAAAATACTCACTACCATCTTTAATTAATTTTCTGGTAGGAAAAATCCTAGGAAAGCGCTCATTCTTAATACAGATCCAAGGATAGGATTTATCATCCTTTAAAAGAACGTTATACCTTGGCCTATACTTTTTAATAAGGTTGTTTTCTAGAAGTAAAGCATCAGACTCCGTAGGAACCACAATATGCTTAATGAGCTTTATTTTTTTTACAAGAACACGCGTCTTGCCATACTCATGATTTTTGGTGAAATAAGAGGATACCCGCTTTTTTAAATTTTTGGCCTTTCCTACATATAAAATTTTATCATCTACGTCATAAAATTGATACACTCCAGGACCTGGGGCAACGTACGTAATTGAACTTCTATAGGCACTTGGGGCATTATAAAAATGGTTTAAAAAATTAAGTAGCGGGCACATTGGCTTCTAACACGTTAAATTACTATGTTTTATTAAAAGGGCTTAGTGTTTTGGTGTTTTTTAACGAATACTAAATTCAAACACTATTTGAAAGAACCAAGGGCAAAGCATAATTCAAATGGTAATTTGTAAGATTTTGCACTTAAAAATGCGCAAATTTGTTAAAAAAACACTAAAAAATGCATTTCACCGATAAAAAGTTGCCGTTGACAGTGTTTTGATTGATTTTTTTATTTAGCTTTAAGAATCAAAATCAATATACCACATGGATAAATATATAATAACCCTCGGATTGTATCTCATCTTAATGATTTCTTTTAAGATATATTATACTGTTTCAGCAAAAGAATAGGCACATATACAGTTTCCCCAATTGTACTGAGGTCATAATCAATGCTTAAAAAAGATTTAAGATCGCTATACAAAAACCGTAGACGATTAATAGATAATGCGTCGCTTGAAGACTCTAGTCTGAATATCGCCAACAGACTGCTTAAATTGCCGGTATGGTCACATGACTATTACCACATTTTTTTACCGATTTCGGAAAATAAAGAAATTGATACAACATTTATCTTGTCCATACTTCAAGGAAAAGATAAGAATGTAGTCCTACCAAAAGTAGGAGACAATACTACACTACAGCATTATTTGCTTACTGATTCTACCCGTTTAAAAAAGAACAAATGGAACATACCTGAACCAGTTGATGGTATAGAAGTACCCATTAGTAAAATTGATGTTGTTTTTATTCCGCTACTCGCCTTTGATAAAAAGGGAAATCGTGTAGGGTATGGAAAAGGATTCTATGATACATTTTTAGCAGAATGCAGAGAAGATGTTATCAAAATAGGCTTATCTCTATTTCCAGCTGAAGATGATCTCATAACGGATACCTATGATAATGATGTTCCTTTAGATTACTGCGTAACTCCTTCTGAGACTTACTCCTTTTAAGAAATTAAGCTGTTTCCTCTAAGGTTGTTTCTTCGTCTTCACCTTCTTTACCAAAAGCTCTCTTATTAAAAACAAGAAGAACGCCTACACCCGTGCTAATTGCCATATCGGCAATATTGAATACTGGTTCAAAAAAGCGAAAAGTAGCCCCTCCAAAATAAGGTACCCAATCTGGCCATGTGGTATCTACCATAGGAAAATAAAGCATATCTACTACTTTACCGTAGAAAAGACTACCGTATGGCTCATCTGAAAATGCCGTGGCCAATTGCTGATAACTATCACTAAAAACAACTCCGTATACCACAGAATCAATAATATTACCCAATGCTCCAGCAAAAATTAAACAGACCGCAAGTATTAAAGTTTTGGAGGATTTCTTCTGTATGGTATCATATAACCAATACCCTATTCCTGCAACAGCAAATAGTCTAAATACCGTTAACACCAATTTGCCTGTAGGCTCTGAAATAGGAAGGAAGTCACTTAATTTAGCTCCCCAAGCCGCTCCAGAATTCTCAATGAACAGTATTTTGAACCAACTGAAAACTTCAACGGAATCCCCTAATACAAAATGGGTCTTTATATATATTTTGCTCAGCTGATCAATTAACAATACTGCTATGATAATGAGCAATGACTTCTTTAAATTCATAGTACATCTACAACTTGAATGGGCAAAAATAAGTATATTATTCGGTTTTATTTATTCGGATATTTCCCGTTACGGAAGTCAGCGTATACTTAGACCCCCCTTTTGGAATGTCTTCCTTAGTAATTTTCCCATATTTACTAATAGCATCTATATCTGCCTTTAAGGCATGTACCCATATGCCACCGCTTTGGGTATGCACCTTTACACTTTTAGAAACATTAAAAAGCTGACAATTACCATCGTTTAGCGAAACATCAAGCCCATTGTAATCTCCCTCCGCAATAACATTGCAACTTCTACCAAATACAGTAACATACTTATGACGAGGCAACATGATTTTTAAAGAAATTGAAATGACCTTATGTGCACTAAGCTTGTCATTGGGATTCTTAAAATTGGGCTGAAAACCACTACTTATCATTATAGAAGTACCCTCCTCTTTTATAGATAACAAAAGGTCTTTCTTATACTCACCATCAATAACGGCCTCAACAGACATTTCATGACTTTCCGATGTTTCTAAAACTAATTTATAACAACTGTTTACATCAATATTGATTGCCGTAACCGCATCATTGATCAATGTTTTTTTTACCACCTTTTGCGCAGCTAAGAGATTAAAGACGAAAAAGAAAACAAGAAAGCACTTCATTTTTTCGGGTGTAAAAAAGGCCTACAAGAACTAATTTCTTGTAGGCCCTAAAATTATAATCTTGCTGAAATTACTTCTGCATATTCTTTGCCTCAATACTTAATGTAGCATGTGGTACGAGCTTAAGACGTTCTTTAGCGATTAATTTGCCAGTAACGCGGCAAATACCATAGGTTTTGTTCTCTATACGCAAAAGGGCATTCTTTAAATCTCTAATGAATTTCTCTTGACGTATAGCTAACTGTGTGTTCGCTTCTTTACTCATCGTTTCAGAACCTTCTTCAAAGGCCTTGAACGTTGGCGAGGTATCATCTGTACCATTATTACCATCGTTCATATAAGAACTCTTCAATAAATCTAAATGACTTTTTGCCTTTTCGATTTTGTCCTCGATCAATACTTTAAATTCGGCAAGATCCTTGTCCGAATACCTAACTTTTAAATCTTCTGCCATTATATTAATGTTTTTCAATAAATAATTTAGTTGTTACTTCATCAAAAGAAACCTCAGTTCCTTCATCCAATTTTTCCTCAAAAACAAGTTCGGCGGTCAGTGTTTCAGTCTTAATATAATCTAAATTATTAAATACCGCTTTTTCCACAAAACCGTCTTTAAGAATTTTCACGTCAATTCTATCGGTCACCTCAAATCCAGAATCTTTTCTTATGTTCTGAATCCTATTTACAAGCTCCCTAGCAATACCCTCTTCTCTTAAATTTTCATTGATTGTTACATCCAAAGCTACCGTAATAGGTCCTGAACTAGCAACTAACCAACCTTCAATATCTTGAGAGGCTATCTCTACATCTTGCAATTGTAATGTAATAATTTTATCGTCAATATCAAGTGAAATTTCGCCATCCTGCTCAATTTTTTGGATATCATCTTGATTCAACTGACCAACTGCTTGGGCAATTTTCTTCATATCCTTCCCAAATTTAGGGCCCAAAACCTTAAAATTAGGCTTAATCTGCTTCACCAAAATACCAGAGGCATCGTCCAGTAATTCTATTTCCTTAACATTAACCTCAGACATAATAAGATCAGCAACAGCTTCTATCTCATGCTTCTGATTTTCATCCAAAACCGGTATCATTACCTTTTGTAATGGCTGACGCACTTTTATTTTTTCTTTCTGACGGATAGAAAGTACTAAAGACGAAATAGTCTGCGCTTTCTCCATCTTACTTTCCAAATCCCTATCTACAATTGCTTCATTGTATACTGGAAATTCAGCCAAATGTACACTTTCAAAATCCTCCGTATGAGTCGTATTTGTTAAATCTTTATAAAGTCTATCCATAAAGAACGGAGCAACAGGTGCCGCAAGCTTGGCTACTGTTTCAAGACAAGTATACAGCGTTTGATAGGCCGATATTTTATCTTTCTCATACGTACCTTTCCAGAAACGTCTTCTACACAGACGCACATACCAATTACTTAAATTCTCCTGTACATAGTCTGAAATAGCACGTGTTGCCTTTGTAGGCTCATAATCGGCATAAGCTTCATCAACCGTTTTAATCAACGAATGAAGTTCCGATAAAATCCATCGGTCTATTTCTGGTCTTTCGTTCAACGGAATTTCATCTTCCGAATAATCAAAAGCATCTATATTGGCATACAGACAGAAAAAAGAATAGGTATTATAAAGTGTCCCGAAGAATTTTCGTTTTACCTCAACTATACCTTCTGTGTCAAATTTTAAATTATCCCAAGGGTTAGCATTAGAAATCATGTACCAACGCGTTGCATCCGCACCGTGTTCATCCATGGTTTCAAAAGGATCTGCGGCATTGCCCAAACGTTTTGACATCTTCTTACCCTCTTTGTCCAATACAAGGCCGTTAGACACTACATTTTTATAGGCTACGGAATCAAAAACCATAGTACCAATAGCATGCAGGGTATAGAACCAACCTCTAGTCTGATCTACTCCTTCTGCGATAAAATCTGCAGGAAACGTCTTGCCCTCATCAATGAGTTCTTTATTTTCAAATGGGTAGTGCCATTGTGCATATGGCATGGAGCCACTATCAAACCAAACATCAATAAGATCGCTTTCGCGTTTCATGGGTTTACCTGATGCTGATACCAAAACAACATCATCCACAATATTCTTATGCAGGTCTATTTTATCGTAATTCTCTTCGGATAGATCACCGACTATAAAATCATCGAAAATATCTTTTTTCATTACCCCTGCAGCTACTGCCTTTGCCATTTCCGACTTCAACTCAGCTACTGAACCGATCATTATTTCTTCTTTGCCATCTTCTGTTCTCCAGATAGGAAGAGGAATACCCCAATACCTAGACCTAGATAGGTTCCAGTCATTAGCGTTGGCCAACCAATTCCCAAAACGGCCTTCGCCAGTTGATTTTGGTTTCCAGTTAATTGTCTTGTTCAATTCAAACATGCGATCCTTAACATCGCTGATTTTAATGAACCATGAATCTAACGGGTAATATAAGATAGGCTTGTCCGTACGCCAGCAGTTAGGATAACTGTGAACATACTTCTCTACTTTAAAAGCCTTGTTCTCTTCTTTTAATTTTATAGCAAGCTCTACATCTATTGATCTTTCAGGTTCTTCGCCTGTTTCATAATATTCGTTTTTGACGTATTTGCCGCCAAACTCTTTCATTTCGGGACGAAATCTACCTTGCAAATCCACCAAAGGAACTGGATTATTATTTTCGTCAAGTACTAATAATGGTGGTATTTCTGGCACAGCCTGTTTTGCCACCAAAGCATCATCCGCACCAAAAGTAGGCGCAGTGTGCACAATACCGGTACCATCATCTATGGTTACAAAATCTCCCGAAATTACACGAAATGCGTTTTCAGGGTTTTGATATGGGAGTGCATAATCTAGTAATTGCTCATATTTAACACCTACTAAATCCTTACCCACAAATTCTTTTACGACATAGAAAGGAATTTTCTTGTCACCAGATGTATATTCTAATAATTCTGGTTTTGTCTCAACTTGTTTAAACTTCCCAGAAAACTGTTTACCTACCAAGTTCTTGGCAAGTACTACGTTCATAGGTTTAAATGTGTACTGATTGTACGTTTCCACCAAAACATAATCAATCTTTGGCCCAACAGTCAATGCAGTGTTGGAAGGAAGTGTCCATGGTGTAGTTGTCCAAGCCAAGAAATAAACATCACCTTCGTTCTGAAGAAAGTCTGGCAATGATTCTTCTATAGCTTTAAATTGTGCAACAACCGTTGTATCCGTAACATCTTGATACGTTCCTATTGGTTTAATTCATGCGAACTTAAACCTGTACCCGCTTTTGGCGAGTAAGGCTGAATTGTATATCCTTTATAAATTAGGCCTTTATCATATATCTCCTTCAATAACCACCAAACGGATTCCATATATTTTGGCTTGTAAGTAACGTATGGGTCTTTCATATCTACCCAATACCCTACTTGCTCCGTCATACGGTTCCATACATCAGTATAGCGCATGACCGCCTTTTTACAGGCTGCGTTATATTCTTCTACGGAGATTTTTTTACCAATATCTTCTTTAGTGATACCCAATTCTTTCTCAACACCCAACTCAATTGGTAGTCCATGGGTATCCCATCCAGCTTTTCTTTTTACCTGAAAACCCTTCATGGTCTTGTACCTAGGAAAAATATCCTTGATAGTTCGCGCCATTACGTGGTGAATCTAAGGCATACCGTTTGCCGATGGTGGACCCTCGTAAAATACATAACTAGGTTTACCCTCTCTAGAGGAAACACTTTTTTCAAATATTTGGTTTTGTTTCCAGTAATCGAGTATATCCTCAGCTACTTTGGGCAAATCCAATCCTTTATATTCCGCAAACTTCATAATAAGTGGCTCTACTGCATTAATTTAAGGCTGCAAAATTAGGGATTTTTACCCGAATTAAGTCGATTTGAAAGAATTGAAATACGGCATGAAAAACAACTTTGTAAGAAAAATGTTAAAATATAGCGTCCAAAATGTCGTTTGATACGTATATCACAAAAACAATTAAACAAAACTTTTAAACACAAAATCATGAAAAAAGTAATTTTAGGTTCCGTTTTAATGCTTGCCTTGAGTATGTCTTTCGTTTCTTGTAGAGAAGCTGCTGATAAAGCAAAGAGTGCTACAGACGAAGCTGGTGCTGCAATGGAGCAGGCTGGTGAAGATGCTAAAGAAATGGGATCTGATGCCATGGATAAAGCAAGTGAAGCAGGTAGCGAAGCTATGGACAAAGCTGCTGAAGCAGGTGAAGATATCAAAGCTGGTGCAGAAGATGCAGCTAACGATTTAAAAGCTAAAGCTAATGAAGCTGGTGAAGATATCAAAGCAAAAGCTAACGAAGCTGCTGCAGATGTTAAAGATGCCGCTAGTGGTGCTGCTGACAAAGCAACGGACGCTGCTAATAAAGCTGGTGACGATGCTAAAGCTGCTGCTAACAGTGCTGCTGATAAAGCAAAAGCTGCTATCAACTAATTATAAGTTATACTTATTATAACGTAAGAACTACCAATGGCCGGGGTTCTTTATTTTTACACCTTTTTTTTGTATTACTAAAACCGGTATCCCAAACCTAGAACCAAATTTATACCTGGAGCAGAAATTCCCGAAGAATACGAACGATACCGTTGATCCGTAAAATTCTCAAGGTTCAAAGAAACTTTAAGAGCGCTCGTAACTTCATACTGCGAACGAATATTTAAGGTATACCAAGACGGAGAATACGGATTACCATGTACATCCGTTGCATAGATGTACTCTTTACTACGTTCAGAAGTAGCTAAATCATAAAACGGAATCTCTCCGTTATAATTCAAGAACAAATCTGTTTTTAGTCTTTGATTCTTATAAACTAGGTGTAAATCACCAAAAGTAGGTGACACATGCCTTATGGAGACTCTGTACCATCCTCTTCTTCCTCAATACCCTCGGTGATAGTTAGATTAGAAACCACTGAAATATTATCCGTAAGGAAAGCTTCCACCCCAAATTCAAACCCATAAACAAAAGCCTTCGCAGCATTTTGAATAGCCTGTACGCTGCTCAATTCGCCATTGTACATAATTTCATCTTCTCCATCAAACAAATAATCTCTACGCACCAAAGCATCTACCAAATAGGTATAGAACGCCGCACTTTTAAAAACCAACTTGTCATTAAAATTCTTTTGAACGCCCAATTCCATATTATAGGCATACTCGGGTTCTAAGTCAGGATTTGGAACTACCACGGCATAAGGCTCAGAATCAAATATTTTGCCAACGTCATCTATATTAGGTGCTCTAAACCCTGTTGAACCGTTTAAAGTAATTTGTAGATCTGCCTTTGGAAACCAGCTGAATCCCAAACTACCGGTTAATGCGCCATTATTAAGATTGGCATCATCAAAAGGAAACGGATAATAGGTCTTATCAAAAGCAGCATCAATCCAAACATGACTGTACCTAAGACCAGAAAGTAAAGTAAAATTAGGCTTGGCTTTATACTCCCCGTTTACATAACCCGCCAAAGTTTGCCAAGTAGAGCCATCAGGATATCTAGAAGCTGTACCAGAAACTATATTGGTTTCTATATCTTCTTGACTACCGACAGAACCTACTTTATTAAATATGTATTCACCTCCATAATACAAACGCAGGTTACCTATCTTTTTATTTTCAAAATCGATGTTAGTAGAAATCGCATCTACTTTCTCTTCTGTTGAATATCTAATTACGTCCTGAAAACCCCTATCATTTCGGCTTTCCTCAAAATGCTGATATGCGGTGGTTATCTTTAATCCATCGTAAAAAATACCCTTACCCCGTTTATTCATCTGTAAATTACCCATGAACCACTTCTGAGGCCCATAATACCATTCTGCAGAACGAAGCCCATCTCCCGCCTTATCTGGTCGTATTAAACGATCATATCTGGCGTAATCCGATGTTTCGGAATAATGAAGACCTAAGTCGTATTGCCAAGTATTGTTAGGTTTATAGGCTATTTTTTGCATCAAATTAAATTGATTATAACCTGTAGGATTCTGCTCTTTAGGGTTTTCATTGGACACAAGAACATCAGCTCCATTGACTGTTGATACATATAGATTTCTTAAATATGAGTCAGGGCCGTGAGAACCCATTTTCATGTCATCAAAACTATTATATGAAGCGCTCGTTAGAAAAGCCCACTTCTTTTTACCCAAATTAAAATCTACATGAACCGTATTCTCTGTATTGACCGAAGCAAAACGATAGCTTGCGTTACCGGAAAAAGAGAGACTTTCAGAATTTGAGAACTCTGCTTTCTTGGTGTAAAAATTCATAACGCCACCAATAGCATCACTACCGTAAATAACGGAACCTGGGCCAAAAATTATCTCCGTACTTTTTATTGAGTAGGGGTCTATTGAAATTACATTCTGAAGGTTGCCTCCCCTAAAAATGGCATTGTTCATACGCACACCATCTACGGACAACAATAAACGGTTGGTAGCAAAGCCCCTAATCATAGGACTACCACCTCCTAGCTGACTTTTTTGCACAAACACTTTACCACTGTTCTGCAATAAATCTGCTGAAGTTTGTGGGCTTGAAAAAGCAATGTCTCGTGCATCTATAACCGTAATTTTATTAGGGATATCCTTCTTCTGCTGCTCCCATTTTGAAACCGACATGACCACCTCATCAAGCTGTTCTGCTTTCATTACCAAAAAAAATCGGTTTCCATGCCTACGGATTTGACCACGGGTACTCTTTCTTAACTGATAACTGAGATGACGAAAAGTAATACGTTCTTCTTGTTTAAAAATACTTAGGTCTACCTTTCCATCAAAATCAGTAAGTGCCGTTTTTGTATGGTCATTATTGTAAATAGCAACGTTTCCTATAGGTTCACGGGTATCCACATCCAAAACCGTGGTCTGCTGCGCAAACCCCACTTGAACACATAAAAAAATAAGTAAAAACAAAACTTTGTTCATACTAGTTAAAGACTTCGTTTAAGATGGCAAGGGATTTTGGTTTTCTAAATCCCTGTAAATGCAACTCATAGAACAATACAAGCGATTGTAAAAGCTCTTGACGGTTACTTTTGTTCATTTTGATATGATGTATCTCATCAAAATTTATGCCCAAGAAGGTTTTAAAATAAGTAAGATTCTCTCCAATCAAAATTGGATTCAAAGAAAGCGAATTAGTAAACTCACCTTCTAACAAATCAAAATAACTTGACTCTATCTCATTTGTATCCGGATAAAACCCCAAATACCGAGTTAAGCGAACCAAAAAATAAATATGAAAATTAGAGAATCCGCTTTGTGCATCCAGCCATTGCAGAGAGACTTCTATGAATTCAAAAAGAGCTTCGTTTGCTTCTTCCTCATAAATACTATTGGCTAGCATTTCGGCCAGAAATAAAGTCATGGCATTTTTAGAAATATCGGAATGTAGCGTCTGGTACGGATAATTTATTTTAGCCTCTTTTATACTTTCTAAAGAACCTTTATTCCTGTGGTTGGCAACAATTTCTAGTTGGGTCAAAGGCTGAAAATAAGCAGTTTTCAATTTCCCCTTTTTGGAAGATAAAACCCCTCTTAACAAATAAGACTTTATACCACCGGAATTTGTAAAGGCTTTTACAATTAAACTTGTATCACCGTATTTAAGAGATGTAAGAACTATAGCTTTGGTAGTTACCTGCATTTATAAGGGTGGCTTTACAACAAAGATAACTTTAAATAGTACCAAATTGAACATTACAATATTAGGAAAGGAAGTAGTACATACTGAAATAAAAAGCCTGCAACTTTTAGAAGTTGCAGGCCTAAATTAAAATAGAAAGTTTCTTTTATATAACACCTTGCGCCAACATGGCATCGGCAACTTTTACAAAACCTGCAATGTTTGCACCTTTTACATAATTACAAAAGCCGTCCTCTTCTTTTCCGTATTCAATACAAGAGTCATGAATGTCTTCCATAATATCACGAAGTCTTTCATCTACCTCTTCTCTTGTCCAACTTATACGCAATGAGTTCTGTGACATTTCAAGACCAGAAGTGGCAACACCACCAGCATTGGAGGCCTTACCTGGAGCGAACAAGATTTTTGCTGCATGGAATGCATGAACTGCATCTGCATCACAAGGCATATTCGCACCTTCTACAACACACATACAACCATTAGCCATTAGTTTTTTAGCGTCATCAACTAACAGCTCATTCTGAGTTGCACATGGTAATGCTATATCACATTTTATTTCCCAAGGCGTTTTACCTTTATGGTATTCAGAACCTTTATACTTATCAGTATATTCAGATATTCTACCACGTCTCTCGTTCTTCAGGTCCATTACAAAGGCTAACTTCTCTGTGTCAATACCTTCTGGGTCATAAATGTAACCAGCAGAATCAGATAGTGTTACAACTTTACCTCCCAACTGAATAACTTTTTCAGCAGCGTATTGCGCTACGTTACCAGAACCAGAAATAACAACGGTTTTTCCGTCAAAAGTTTCGTTTTTGGTTTTAAGCATACTTTGAGCAAAATATACCGTTCCGTATCCTGTTGCTTCGGGACGAATTTTAGAACCACCCCAAGAAAGACCTTTACCTGTAAGAACACCGGTAAACTCATTTCTAATTTTCTTGTACATACCAAATAAGAAACCAATCTCACGAGCACCTACACCTATATCTCCCGCAGGTACATCTGTATTAGGACCAATATGGCGACAAAGTTCCAACATAAATGCGTGACAAAAACGCATAACCTCATCATCTGACTTTCCTTTCGGGTCAAAATCCGAACCTCCTTTTCCTCCACCCATAGGCAAAGTAGTTAGACTGTTTTTAAAGACTTGTTCAAAAGCCAAGAACTTTAAAATACTGGCATTAACCGAGGGATGGAACCGCAAACCACCCTTGTAAGGTCCAATAGCAGAGTTCATCTGAATACGATAACCTCTATTTACATGTATCTCTCCTTCATCATCTACCCAAGCTACTCTAAATGAAATAAGCCTTTCAGGCTCCACCATTCGTAACAAGATATTCTTACCATTATATATTTTATTTTTAGCGATATATGGAATTACCGTTTCAGCAACTTCTTGCACCGCTTGAATGAACTCGGGCTCATGCCCGTTTCTCGTTTTGACTTCTTCCATGAAGTCTCTAATCTTAATGTCCATAACGAAATTTTTGTTGAATTTTGATTATAACGACAAAATTATGTTATTTATATAACTCATAGGGCCTTTTTTTAAAAATCCGCTAAAATTTAATCAATTGCCTGTTCTAGATCAGCAATGAGATCTTCAATATCTTCAATACCAACACTCAACCGAATCAATGCATCTACCACTCCGCTTTTTTCTCTTTCTTCCTTAGGAATACTACCGTGAGACATACTAGCCGGATGTCCTGCTAAACTTTCAACTCCCCCTAAAGACTCGGCCAAGGTAAATACCTCTAATTTCTCCACAATCTTAATAGCATCTTCATAACTACCTCCTTTGGTTACAAAAGAAATCATACCTCCAAAACCACTCATTTGACTTTTGGCGATATCATGGTTTGGATGACTTTTAAAACCAGGCCAGTATACGCTTTCAACTTTAGGATGTTTCACTAAATAGTTAGCTATAGCTTCTCCGTTCTCACAATGGCGTTGCATGCGCACATGTAGTGTTTTTATACCCCGTAACACCAAAAAACTATCCATGGGTCCACAAATGGCACCGCTTGCATTTTGAATAAAGTAAAGCTCGTCCGCAAGTTTTTTATCTTTCACAATTAATGCTCCCGCAACCACATCACTATGTCCGCCTAAATATTTAGTAGCAGAATGCATAACGATATCAGCACCCAAATCTAACGGAGTCTGCAAGTAAGGCGTTGCAAATGTATTATCTACTGCCATTAACACTTCATGTTTTTTGGCCAGCTGAGCAACCGCCTTAATATCTATGATGTTCATCATTGGGTTCGTAGGAGTCTCTACCCAAATGAGTTTGGTGTTTTCAGTAATGGCAGATTCAATCGTTGCGGCATTTTGCATGTCCACGAAGTTGAACTTAATCCCAAATTTCTCAAATATCTTTTTGAACAATCTATAAGTACCTCCGTACAGGTCATTAGTGGAAACAACTTCATCACCAGGACTCAACAATTTAATTACAGCATCCATAGCAGCAATGCCACTAGCAAAGGCTAAACCATACGCGCCGTTCTCAATACTTGCCAAAGAATTTTCCAAAGCTGACCTTGTTGGATTAGCACTTCTTGAATACGCATAACCCTTATGACCACCCGGTGTAGTCTGCGCATAGGTAGACGTCTGATAAATAGGAGGCATCACCGCGCCATAAGCTGCATCCGGTTTCTGACCTCCATGAATTGCCTTACTATTAAATTTTAACGTTTTTTCGCTCATTTTTTATAATTATTCGTGTAAATCTATCGTTATATTTGATATTGGATAACCCATTATCGTTTGCTTCACCCCAATGAACTACCTATATGAGAACCCAAGTTACCTATATCATTTTGCTTTTAGTCCTTGTTGGATGTCAAAAAGAGAACAAACTAACCTTTGAGACATTAAGTCTTGACGAGACCCGTTGTTCTGAATGTCCCAATGTAGAAATTAATATACCCAAGGCTCTTGAAAACTCAAAGATTGCAGAGAGTATTAATACTGCCATTGATGAGGAAATCATAGAAACCCTTAATTATGATGATGAATTAGAAGCTACTTCCATTAAGGATGCGGTTCAATCCTTTAGTAACGGCTATTGGGAACTCAAAAAATTATATCCAGAAGAAGCTACAAGCTGGGAAGCTAAAATAGAAGGCAAAGTTTCTTATGAGAACGCAGATTTCATCTCGATTGAACTCAACTCCTATATTTTTACCGGAGGTGCCCACGGCTATAGCTCTCAGCATTTCTTGAACTTTGATAAAAACAAAGCGAAAGAATTAGAAAACTGGGAGATTTTTAAAGACCGAAAAGATTTTGAACAATTCGCTGAGCAAAAATTCAGAAATCAAGAAAAAATACCTCTAGAAGGTCCAATTAACAGTACCGGGTTTATGTTCGAGAGTGATACGTTTTACCTCCCTGAAAACATAGGGTTTACCAAGGAGGGCATAAAACTACTCTACAACCCATATGAGGTTGCTTCATATGCCGATGGCCCAATAGTTTTGACTTTGCCATTTACAGACCTCAAACCTTATTTGGTCAACAGCAAATCGTAATTTTTATTTTCCTACTACTTTAAGCAAAGCAGTGATGGCACCTGAATGCAACCCTTCGTGGTATGCATTAAAAGCAAGGGCATCGTCTGTTGAGCTTAAAGTTACTCCAGCACTGGTAGTATACTCCTTATATTCTTGAAAAAGACCAGCCTCATAGTCCTCAATCATCCATTCTAAAGTAGAAATCAAGAAGTCTGCGATTATCATCATTTCTTCATCCGTGGCTGTTCCATCTGGCGTTGTTCCTTTCATGAACTTTTGAACCAGTTCATCTGAAACACGCATTTTAAGATGGCTAAACTTATACACCAATACCTGTGTTGTAATTACCGTATGAGCAATATTCCACCAAATATTGTTATTGAAGCCCGCTGGAATTTCAAGTAATTGCTCCTTGGGCGTTTCGGTCAATATTTTATATAAACGTTTTCTATTCTGTAAAGTAACATCAAAAAGTTTTTTCAAAGCATTCTCGTTTTAAAGTGGAGGTTAAAAATAGTACAATTGAACTGAATTGGGTTTCTTTGTAAAGTGAAATTATGTTAAGAAAGATGAAAAAAATCTACCACCTCAGCACCTGCGACACTTGCAAACGTATCCTTAAAGAACTCCAACCTTTAGACGGTGTTGTTCTTCAAGATATTAAAACCGAAGCTATGACTACCGAACAGGTAGAACAAATGCAGAAACTTGCTGGAAGCTATGAGGCCCTTTTCAGCAAGAGAGCTCGTCTATATAAAGAAATGGGACTTAAGGAGAAACAGCCGTCAGAAGCAGAATTAAAAGATTTGATTTTAGAGCATTATACTTTTCTTAAACGACCCGTCATAATTGTAAATGACCAAATTTTTGTGGGCAATAGCAAAAAAGTAGTTGAAGCGGCAAAAGACGCCTTGCACAATTGAATAAACGCACACTCGCCATATTAGCCGCTGTAGGAGCAACGATTATTTACGCCCTAAACCACACCATTGCCAAAGGAGTAATGCCAAATCATGTGCAACCATTTGGGTTTATCATGTTACGGGTTATTGGAGCATCTATATTATTCTGGAGTATTTCATTTTTTGGACCGAAAGAAAAAATAGAAAAAAAAGATTACCCAAGAATGTTTATTTGCGCACTGTTGGGAATGGGTCTGAACATGCTAGTTTTCTTTAAGGGCCTTGCCCTTTCTACTCCAATTAACAGTGCGGTCCTAATTACTACAACGCCTATTATCGTTGTATTGCTTTCTGCAGTTTTGATTAAAGAAAAAATTATTCCCCAAAAAATAGTAGGCATCCTTGTTGGCCTTTTAGGTGCATTGGGCCTTATTTTTTTCGGAACTGAAACAAGACAAGATGCCCCTAATATTCCTTTAGGAAATTTTCTTATCCTAATTAACTCCGTATTTTACGGCTCTTACCTGATTGGAGCAAAAACTCTAATAGCTAAATACCATCCGTTTACTTTTATGAAGTGGTTGTTTACTATGGGGATATTTATTTGCCTTCCGTTCGGGTATCACGAATTTATTGCCATAGACTGGCCCAACCTGCCTTTTGAAGCTTTATGGAAAATTGTATTTGTAGTCTTAGGAACTACATTTTGCACTTACCTATTTAATATTTTTGCCCTAACCCAGCTCAAAGCCTCTACATTAAGTGCCTTTGTATATATTCAACCACTAATAGGCATCCTTTTTGCCGTTGCCACTGGGCAAGACAAACTAACCACACTTAAAATAATAGCTGGCTGCTTGGTATTTTTAGGAGTGTATTTGGCCAGTAAAAAACCTAAACCAAATCCTTTGGGGTCCTAGCGAACTTTCTGGTATCTTCCTTGGTGAGTACTCTAAAACCTTCTGCTTTTTCAACAGTGCTGAACTTTTCCAACAAATCATCTGTTAAACCAGTTAGCTTTCTTGTTTTTAAATCTATCCAAGCTCCCATCATTTCACAATGGGCAAAATTTCTTCCCTTGTAATCATAGAAATTATGATGAAATTCAAAGAACTGCGCATCTTCGCTCATTCCCATAATTTCCATAGAAACCTTCACGGGTTTTATGGAAAAGCTTCTTTGAAATAGTACATATGCTCATAAAAAACGACAGGACCTATTTCCTTTTCCAACAATGTTTTATGGCTAAAGCCTATTTCAGTTAGATAAGTCATTCGCACGTGGCTCATAAAATTCAAATAAGCAGAATTGGCCAAATGGCGATTCGCATCAACGTCGCTCCAGCGTATTTCAAAGTCTTTTAAGTACATATTTTATGAATTAATTTATTATGCATGCATAAGAATAACAAAAATAGCATAGTTTTGAACAAGAGAGGAATTTCTAACCTAAAAATTTAAAGCTATTTTTAATTGTTTCTAAAACTAATGATATGAGCGCAAAACCTTCTTTTATAAACGAATTGGCACTACCTGTAATTGCCGCCCCTATGTTTTTGATATCAGGGCCTAAACTGGTTGTTGAATGTTGTAAAAATGGAATTGTAGGGACCTTTCCGGCACTAAACCAACGTACTAGCGAAGGTTTTGAAGAATGGCTCATAGAAATAAAAACAGAACTTGATGCATTTGAGAAGGAGACCGGTAAAAAAGCGGCCCCTTTTGGTGTAAATCTTATTGTTCACCCTACCAACCCAAGACTTGAAGCTGATGTAAAGCTCTGCATAAAACATAAAGTACCCGTTGTTATTACTTCTTTAGGTGCAGTTTCTATGGTTGTAGACGCTATTCACAGTTACGGCGGACTCGTATTTCACGATATCATCAAAAAACGTCATGCAGAAAAAGCTCAAGAAGCAGGAGTAGACGGATTAATTCTAGTCGCAGCTGGTGCAGGCGGCCATGCGGGAACTATTAATCCTATGACTTTGGTTGCAGAAATAAAGAAGTTCTTTCACAAGACTATTATTCTTTCTGGATGTATCAGTACCGGCCGCGATATTGCTTCAGCTATGCAAATGGGAGCTGACTTGGCTTATATGGGTACCCGATTTATTAATACCGATGAAAGCAAAGCATCTATCGAATACAAGAAAATGATTATTGATGCCGGTGCAAATGATGTAGTATATACCGCTTCCATTTCTGGTGTTCATGCCAATTTCTTGGGAGCTAGTTTAAAAGCAGCAGGAATAACCGAAGAAGACCTTAAAAAAGACACTAAAATAGACTTTGGAAAAGAGCTTGATACCGAGGCAAAGGCATGGAAAACTATCTGGTCTGCAGGCCAAGGTTCTGCATTGATTGAAAATACCCTTCCCGTAGCTGACCTAATTTCTGATTTGAAAATGGAATTTAAATCCGCCATCCAAGATCAAATCATGCTTTTAGAAAAATATCCAAAATAAAAAATATTTAGAAGCAAGAACGTGGTCGTTAGCTTATGAAAACATATAGCTACCGACCACGTTTTATTCTTTTGAAGTCTAAGCCTGTAAAGGCCCTTCTATGGCCTTTAATTCTCCTAAGAACTGATGTACTTGACTAACGGCCATTGAACCTTCACCCACGGCAGAAGCAACCCGTTTTACAGAACCTTTACGTACATCGCCCACAGCAAAAAAGTAAGGTATGCTAGTTTCTAAAGATTGCGGTTTCCTTTTGGTATAAATATCACACATATACAGTTCTTCTTCATCAATGCCCGGGCCAGTACAAACAAAACCTTTTTCATCCGTAGCAACAATACCTACTAACCATTCAGTACAAGGTTTGGCTCCAATAAAAGTAAATAGGTTCGTAATATTCATTTCTGTTTTTTCACCGTCACTATTTTCTAGAACAAGGGATTCTAAATGATGGTCCCCATGCAATTCGGTTACCTCAGAATTTAATTGCACATGAATATTTGGCGCTGCCACTATACGTTGCACAAGGTAGTCGCTCATTTTCGAGCCCAAATCACCTCCTCTAAGCACAACATGTACCTCTTTAGCGTAATCTGCCAAAAATAATGCTGCTTGACCTGCAGAGTTTCCTCCACCCACAACACCTACCAACTCGCTTTTACAAGCCGAGGCATTCATTCCCGTAGCGGAATAATATACGCCACTACCCTCATATTTATTGATATTCTCAATAGGCAATTGGCGGTAATTGGCCCCTGTAGCGGCCATTAAAGACTTTGCTTTGATTACTTTTCCATTAGTAGCGGAAAGCACAAAATGAGTTCCAGTATGTTCAATTTTTTCAGCCCTATGCGGAATGGATATATTACATCCAAACTTTTGAGCTTGTACATAAGCTCGGTTAGCAAGATCTCTTCCAGAAATCCCCGTAGGGAAACCCAAGTAATTTTCAATTTTAGAACTCTTTCCTGCCTTACCACCATAAGGCGCGTTACTATCTATAGTTACAACACTTAATCCTTCTGAAGCTGCATACACACTGGCCGCTAAACCAGATGGCCCTGCTCCAATAACCAGCAAATCAAAGACCTTATCTTCAAAATCCATCAACACTCCTGAAAAACGAGCAACCTCATCCAAAGAAGGTTTCATATGTAACTGACCTCCGTTACAAATCATAAGAGGCAAATCTTTATTAGAAAGGTCAAAGCCTTTGAGTAAGTCATTGGCCTCACTACTCTTATCTACATCCAAGAAATTATACCAGATATAGTTTTTATCCATAAAATCACGAATGGCATAGGCTTCCTTAGAATTACCTGAACCCACCAACTTAATACCCCCTACAAATTCGTTCAAAATTGCATCTTGACGTTGCAAAAAAGCATTCAGAAGTATATCGCTTAAATTACTATGTTGAGCAATGGCTTCTTTTAATTTTGCAGGGCTAACACGTATAAGCTTAGAACCTGCTTTGGCTATAGCTCTAAATTGTGCTCCTCGATCAGATAACATACCACTATCTCCCGAAAACTCATTTTTACCATGAGTAACGACTATCTTTTTATCATTATTAGGGTTGAGTATGGCAATTCCCCCTCTAGGACAACGAAAAAATCATATCTAAGTTGACCTAGTTCAAAAACTACAGTTTCTTCAGAGAAAGATTCTATCTCACCATATTCCTTTAACGTATTTATATGGTTTTGTGGTAATTCCGGAAATCTAGGATCGTTCATAATTTAGTAATTAGCAATTTGTTCATCTTCATAACACCAAAGCCATCGTTCACCCAGTTCTGCACTACTTATTACAGGGTGACCGCTTGATTGTGCGTGTTTACTTGCATGCCGGTTGGGAGAGCTGTCACAACAAAGCGTTTCACCACAGGTTTGACACGTACGCAAGTGTAACCAATTGTCGCCTGTTTTTACACATTCGGCACACTTGTGTGCTTTTGCCTCTTTTACTTCTGTGACCGCATCTAAATGCTCACAATTTCGTGTTATTTTTGACATGGCTAAATTTACAATAAAGTTTCACATGCGAGATTATGCTAAAATGTCATTCATTTCCCATCGTATAAACAGCCAATTTAAATTACTCAGCTTCTAAACAATTCATATTACATGCCTGTTCTAGCTTCAGATTACAACCCTACTTTTATATTCAAAAACGGACATCTATCTACCGTTTATTCTGGTCTTTTTAGGCGAATAGAAGGGTTGGAGCAACAGCGAGAACGTTTAGAGTTAGCGGACGGTGATTTCATTGACCTAGACTGGAGTTATTCCAAAACAAAATCAGAGAAAGTGGTCATACTATTGCATGGCCTAGAGGGCAATGCTCAGCGCCCTTACATAACCGGAAGCGCAAAAGCTTTTAATGTAGCAGGAATTGATGCCTGCGCTGTAAATTTTAGAGGATGTAGCGGAGAAACCAATCGTCTTTTTCGTTCGTACCATTCCGGTGCAACGGAAGATTTGGATGCTGTTGTGCAATGCATTTTAAAGCAAAAAAAGTATACTGAAATTTATATAAAAGGAGTGAGTTTAGGTGGTAATATGGCTTTGAAATATGCTGGAGAAGAACGCGTGCTACCTCCAGAAGTAAAAGCCGTTATAGGTGTTTCGGCACCTTGCAATCTTCATAGTTCATTAAAGGAATTAATGTCCCCAAAAAATTACCTCTATGCCAAACGTTTCAAAAAACACCTTATTGAAAAATTATACCCTAAACAAAAAATGTTTCCTGATAGCATATCCTTAAGTGACATCTCTAGCATTAAAACCTTAAAAGATTTTGACGACATTTATACGAGCCGAGCACACGGTTTTAAAAATGCCATAGATTATTACGAGAAATGTAGTTGCCGGCAATTCTTACCTAATATTAAAATACCCTCTTTAATAATCAATGCTAAGAACGATTCTTTTTTGGACGAAGAATGTTACCCATATACCGAAGCTGAAAAAAACCGGAATCTTTATTTGAAGGTTCCTGAATTTGGAGGACATGTAGGCTTTATAGCACCTTCTAACATCTATTACTCAGAAAAAACAGCAATTAAATTTGTGCAAGACATGGTTTAAATTTAGTGAATCATTATATTAGCATCGTTAATAAATGGCCCTCAAGCCAACTCGAATATTGAAACAAAGCATAAGATGAAAAAATTACTTAGCGTATTGGCCCTTGGTGCCCTACTTGCCAGCTGTGGTGAAGAAAAAAAGAAGAGAAAAAAGGTGGTTTTGAAATGAACAGAACCAAAACCGAAACTAAAGCAGTGGAAGCCAAATCTGAAGGTGTACCTGTTGATATGGATAACCAAGGTGTAGGTAAATACAAAGATATTTCTTTTGATGCTGATATTAATGCTGAAATGGCTACTGCCGGTGAAGCAAAATTTAAAGCAGTTTGTACAGCTTGCCATATGGTAGATAAACGTTTAATCGGCCCTGCATTAAAAGGTGTTTATGAAAGAAGAAATCCAACATGGGTGATGAACATGATTGCAAATCCTGATAAAATGATACAAGAAGATCCAATTGCAAAAGCACTTCTAAAAGAATACAACAATGCCATTATGTTAAATCAGAATCTTTCTGACGAGGACACAAGAGCTGTTGCAGAGTACCTGCGTACGCTTTAATAGCATTATTTTAATACCAGTATGCCGTTATCCTATTTATTTTAGGGTAACGGCATATTTTTTTTCAATATATTAGTAGCTCTCAATCCACTTAAACCAAAATAAATTGAAACTACTACATCGTTTTTTTATCGCAATTATCGTTTTTTCGTGTACGGGCACGTCTTTTTCTCAAAAGATAAAACCTAAGAAAGTAAAGGAATCCATGCAACAGGTGGCCGATTGGCAAATTGCCAATTTTGACGGCTTATACAGCGACCGCAAAAAACCACACCACCCATTAGATTGGACAAATGCCGCACTCTATGTAGGCATGGCAAAATGGGCCAGTATGGCAGATGATGATACCTATTATGAATGGTTAAAAAATATAGGTGAAGAAAACGAGTGGCAATTGCACAAGCGAAAATATCACGCAGACGACCATGCTGTTGGTCAAATGTACGTTGAGTTATTCCAGAAATATAAGGATGAAAAAATGATTGCACCTACCAAAGAACAATTCAGTTTTTTAATGTTTCACCCTTCGCAAAGCGTATTAAATTGGGGAACACCCTATCATCAAGACAGATGGAATTGGTGCGATGCCCTTTTCATGGCTCCTCCTGTCTTAGCTAAATTGTACAAGGTTACAGGCGAAAAAAAATACTTAGATTTCATGATGTCTGAATTTAAGGCATCTACCGATTTTCTTTTTGATAAAGAGGAAAACCTCTACTATCGTGATGAACGCTATTTTGATAAACTAGATAATGGCACAAAGGTTTTTTGGTCTAGAGGTAACGGTTGGGTATTTGCTGGGCTTGTTAACATCATGAACGAGCTTGACCCTAAAAGTGAAGAGTATGCGTACTTCTTGGATATCTATAAAAAGATGGCAAAAAAGCTAATTGAAATTCAAACTCCTGAAGGGCATTGGGCTATGAGTCTATTAGGTCAAGAATTTTATCCTACACCTGAAACAAGCGGTTCATCTTTTTACGTGTATGGACTGGCTTGGGGCGTTAACAACGGTATCTTGGATAAGAAAACCTATGAACCCGCTGTAAAAAAGGGCTGGAACGCCATGGCAAGCCATGTTACTAAAGATGGTATGTTAGGCTATGTGCAACCTATAGGAGCCGCACTTATAGGAAAAGCTTGGCCAGATAAAACAGAGGTATACGGAACAGGTGCATATTTAAGTGCCGGAACTGAAGTTTATAAGCTATATGGCGGTGAGTAATTAACTCCTACTTATAAAAACTATTAAAAGACCTTACTTACAAAGTAGTGCCCCAGACAAATTAGGCATTTGCCCTGTCAGCTACTACCTTGTAAGTAGGGTCTTCTAGAACATTAACATCAATAATATCTTCCGCGTTGCCTAAAAGATTAATACAATCTTTACTTAAGTGTCTTAATTGAACTTTCTTGCCTTGGTTGGCATATCTCTCAGTTAATCTATTTAAGGCTTCAATTGCCGACATATCTGAAACTTTACTTTCTGCAAAATCTATTATTACTTCGTCTGGGTCATTTGCCACATCAAACTTTTCATTAAAAGCAGTTACAGAGCCAAAGAATAAAGGCCCATAAATTTCATAATGCTTAACTCCGCTTTCATCTACGTATTTCCGAGCTCTAATTCTCTTCGCACTTTCCCAAGCAAATACCAATGCAGAAATTATTACGCCTATCAATACAGCTAACGCTAAATTATGTAGAACTACAGTAATTAAAGTAACCAATATCATTACAAAAATATCTGGTTTAGGCATTCTTCTCAAAGCCTTAAAACTTGCCCATTCAAATGTACCAACTGCAACCATTACCATAACTCCAACCAATGCGGCTATAGGAACAAGTTCTATTACAGGTGCTCCAAACAATATTATTAACAATATAGTTAACGCAGCAATTATACCAGACAACCGAGCTCTTGAACCAGCGGATAGATTAACCAATGTTTGTGCAATCATTGGACAACCACCCATTCCTCCAAAAAATCCATTCAATATATTTGCTCCTCCTTGAGCCAAACACTCTCTGTTACTATTACCTTTTGTACCAGTAATCTCATCTACCAAGTTTAACGTAAGCAATCCTTCTGTAAGTCCAACTGCTGCCATTATTAATCCGTACGGTAAAATAATTTTAAAGGCTTCTAATGTAAAAGGAATAGTTGGTATATGAAAAGAGGGTAAAGACCCACTAAGCGACTTTAGTTCTTCTCCAGGTAGCGTGTCTTGATTAATGATATCCACTACTTGTTTGGTATCAATATTTAAAAAATACACCACTATAAAAACAACAATAATCCCTATTAATGAAGCTGGGACTGCTTTGGTAATTCTAGGAACAAAAACAATTATTGCAATTGTAAATAACACTAAGCCTACCATAGTGTACATGGCAGAACCGGTAAGCCAAACTGCAGCATCCCCTACGCCTACCTTAAATTGGTCCATTTGGGCCATAAAAATAATAATGGCCAAACCATTAACAAACCCAAACATAACGGGCTGTGGTACCAAACGAATAAATTTACCCAGCTTTAAAAAGCCTACGACCAATTGAAAAACACCAGCCAAAGCAACTGCTGCAAAAACATATTCTAGACCGTGAGAATTCATTAATGCCATAAGTACAACCACGGTTGCACCCGCTCCACCAGAAATTAGCCCAGGTCTACCTCCAAATATAGCTGTAACAAGCCCCATAATAAAAGCTCCATACAAACCTACTAATGGTGAAAATCCTGCTAGAATCGCAAACATCAATGATTCTGGAATCATTGTCATGGCGACCGTTAATCCCGCTAAAATTTCATTTTTGTAATCTACTTTCTGTTTGAAATCGAACAAATTCAAATACTTCTTCACAACATCAAGATTTTAAGCGGGCAAAAATACACCAAAATACCCTATAAGCCATAGACTAAGCGGCTAAATACATTTGAACAAATTATTAACCAAATCCACTAACTATCAATGAGTTAATATTAAAATTTAGCGGTATTTTATAAAGAGTTCATAATGAACACTACCCCTAAAGAATACAATTAAACAAAAAAACCGCCCTAAGCACTGCTGCAAAGGGCGATTTCTAACTAAATAACCAACCAAAAAACGTTTATATATCTCTACTTCTTTTCACCTTCATTATGGGATTAGAAGCCTTTTTTCTCTTTTTTTCTACGGTGCCTTTTCCGGCTTTTAAGTACTCTTGATATCCTTTTCCCCTGAACTCATATACTGTTTTACTACTCGGGTGATAAAGCTCAATTGTGCTCTCATTAATAACGTACAATTCAAAGTAATCATTGCTCGATGAACGGTAGGCCAGTGTTAAAGTTTTGAGCGTTTCATCGGCTTCTATGTCATACACCGAGTAATCTCCCTCAAAATCCCATCGAAGGTTTACCAAGGGTGTTCCAACTGGGTTTACAGACGACCTAAAAAAGGTAGGATTGAACTGTAAAAAGTTCTCATTATCAAATTCGTTTAAAGCTCCTTCTAGACTTGTATATGTTTTTTCCCAAGCATGGTATTCCTGTAAAAAATAATTGATGTTGTCATAGAACAACATATCATAATCAAAATTACCTGTTTGATATCCTTTTAAATAATATGAAGTATCTGAACGGGCATCATATAGTTCTATAGTATTTCCGTTTATCGCAAATACATCTAAAAACCATTGTCCATCTATATCATGGTCAATTTCTACAGCACCACGCACCGTATCATAATATCCTACATCTATCCCAAAACCGTTTCCGGTCTTACCTATACCTACTATATTATTGTTAGCGTATAATGTACCTCTATTAAAAGAAATGGTAAATGCGCGTTGTAAAAAAGGAACTTCGCCATTGCCTCTAGTAGCATTTATATCTACGTACCACAGGTCATAAGATTGCAACACTTGACTGGTATTGTAAATTGGCTCATCTATAAATTCATCTTCAACAATAACCTCTGTATAACATGAGGTCATTAAAGTGGCTATAAAAACGGTTAATAAAAGTAGTTTTGTCTTCATAATCTTGGTATTGCGATTCTTACTAGATAAAACAAGCACCGTGCCATTATTCATAATACACTATTAACCAGCACTTAAGGTTTAAGTTTTTAATTTACCTAATTTTGTATTGAGTGAAAGCCCAATACCAATACGTATAACCGACCAATTAACAGTAACTAAGTCATTTATTAGAGTGCTATGAACCAAAAATTTACAGTATTAGGCGGCGGAAGCTGGGCTACAGCCATTGTGAAAATGCTTTGTGTAAACCAAAAAAAAGTAGGTTGGTACATGCGGAATTCGGATGCGGTAGGCTTCATCAACATTCAAAAGCATAACCCTAACTACCTTACTTCAGTAACTTTTGACACGGACCAATTGGAGTTGACAGACGACATTAACAAAGCCGTTGATAATTCGGACATTTTAATATTTGCTATCCCTTCTGCTTTTGTTGAGGGCGAACTGAAAAAAATAACGAGCTCTTTAAAAGATAAAATCGTGTTTTCTGCCATAAAAGGGATTGTACCAGAAACAGGTTTAATTGTTGGGAAGCATTTTCATGAAAAGTATGGTATCCCTTTTGAAAACATAGGTGTAATTACCGGTCCATGCCATGCGGAAGAAGTTGCCTTAGAGCGTTTATCTTATTTGACCATTGCTTGCGCCGATACGGAGAAGGCCGAGTATCTTGCTAAAAACTTAAGTAGCGACTACATTAAGACTAAAGTTACCAAGGATATTATTGGAACTGAGTATGCGGCAATGCTTAAAAATATCTACGCTATTGCAGCGGGTATAGCACATGGTTTAGGTTATGGCGATAATTTTCAGAGCGTACTTATGAGCAACGCCATCCGTGAGATGAAACGTTATACGAAACGAATACATAAAATAGACCGAAACATTAATGAGTCTGCTTATCTAGGAGATTTACTAGTTACAGGTTATTCCACTTTTAGTCGTAACCGTATGTTCGGTAATATGATAGGAAAGGGGTATACCGTAAAAAGTGCCCAAATGGAAATGCGGATGGTAGCCGAAGGTTATTACGCTGCCAAAAGTGCCTATGAGATTAAATCTAAGTTTAAGAAGAAGGTAAAAGTACCTATCATAGATGCTGTATATGCTGTTCTTTACGAAGATAAAAGCGCCAAAAAGGTGTTTAAAGCACTGACAGACAAGCTTGATTAATTTTTAAACCATTAGGTATTAAAATGAAACCAGCCCGTTTCTTTGGAAAACGGACCGACTTCTCACTCAACATAATTTCTTAAAATCCAATTGTAAACCTTATACTCTATCTAAGGAAAAATTAGAATGTTCATCTAATTCACCAAGTAAAGTTTCACGCCATTCTGAAATCTGTGCATCATCAACAGCATAGATAGATTTGAATTCCTCTAAAATAGGTTCCATTAAAAGGCGAACACTATCAATATCAAAATACAACCTACCGGTTCTTCTAATGAAGAAATCCATTGGGTTTTGCACCATTTCATAATCAATACCAAAACGAAGCTCAGCTTTAGCCATACGAACATACTTATCACTATCCTTAATACCGGCATAGTTCTCTAGTATCATTTCTGTCTGCTTTCCATAATTGGTTACCAAGAACCATGCATCATGTTTGGTAAAACCTTCTGGTTTAATACGGCCATAAATTTCAGCGATGTACTTTTCTACATGTTTGAATTTCTTGAAATCCACATTACCACATAAGAATATTTTTTCGGTAAAGCACTCCTTCAATTCAGTACCATCTTCTTCATGCATTTTCTTGGCTATTCGATCTACCACACGCTCAGCCATTTTACGGTAACCCGTAAGCTTTCCTCCAGCAATACTGATTAGACCTGTATCCGAAGTGAAAATCTCATCCTTCCTAGATAATTCTGAAGCAGATTTTCCTTCTTCGTGAATTAAAGGACGTAAACCTGCCCATGAAGAAACGATATCTTCCATTTCTAGGTTTATACTAGGGAACATATTGTTTACTGCAGAAATCAAATAGATAGCATCGGCCAAATCTGTACGGACATTATCTTTATCCTTATTAAAATTGGTATCTGTAGTACCTACGTATGTTACCTTACCACGTGGAATGGCAAACATCATCCTACCATCCGGAACATCAAAATATACCGATTGTTTTATTGGTAATTTTTTCTTTGGGAATACTAAATGTACACCTTTGGTTAGGTGCAACTGCTTTCCTTTTTTAGAATTATTGGTGCTTCTAAGTTCATCTACCCATGGGCCAGCTGCGCTAATAACATATTTAGACTTAATACTGAAAGTAGCACCGCTCACGCCATCTTTCACCTTTACACCAGCTACTTGGTCATCTACGTAGATAAAGTCTTCTACAGACGCGTAATTCAAGGCCTGAGCCCCAAACAATAAACTCGACTTTATATTTTCTATAGTCAAACGCGCATCATCCGTACGGTACTCTGCATAATAACCGGCACCTTTTACTATTTTCTTGGGAAGTAAGGGCTCTAGTTCCATTGCCTCCTTCTTCTCTAACATCTTACGCTTATCCTCACCAGTTACCTGAGCCAAGATATCATAGACCTTCAACCCAATGGAAGTTAACCACTTTCCATAAGATCCATTTTCTATAAGTGGTAGCAACATTTTTTCTGGCAATACCAAATGTGGTGCTAGTTTATGAACAATTGCTCGTTCAGAACCAACCTCTTTCACCAACCAAAAATCGAACTGCTTTAAATATCGTAATCCACCGTGAATTAACTTAGTAGATTTACTGCTAGTACCGGATGCAAAATCGCCTTTTTCAACTAAAGCAACCTTTAATCCCCTAGAAGCTGCATCAAGTGCAATTCCACCACCTGTAATACCTCCACCAATAACAACTAAATCATAGGTGTCGTTAGTTAACTCCTGTATTGTTTTTGCTCTGTCTAAATTAGAGAATCTTATGTTTTTCATAGCTTATTATGTCTTTCTATGTACAGTTTTTTACTATCGCTTATTTGTCATCCCATCCTTTGGTACGCTCAACGGCCTGCTTCCATTTTTTGTACAGACGTTTTCGTTTTACGCGGTCAAAGGTAGGCTTAAAGATTCTGTTCATTGGTCTATTTTGATCAACATCTTCTTGTTTCCATAGCCCCACTTGAATACCTGCCAAAAACGCGGCACCCATAGCTGTAGACTCTATTACTTCTGGGCGGTGTACCTCAGAATCTAATATATCTCTGGAACTGCATTAAATGGTTGTTTGCGCATGCCCCACCATCTACACGAAGGTGTTTCAACTGAATTCCAGAATCATCTTCCATCGCTTTTAAAATATCTTTTGTCTGGTAAGCCAATGATTCTAGAGTAGCTTTCGCCAAATGTGCTTTGCCTGTATCTCTTGTCAATCCAAATACCGCTCCCCTAAGCATACATATCCCAATAGGGTGCTCCCAAACCTGCAAAAGCGGGAACCACATAAACTGGGTTTTCGCCTTCAACAGAATCTGCCAAAGCTTCGGTTTCCTTTGCGTCTGTAATCAATTCCAATCCATCACGAAGCCACTGGATAGCAGCTCCTGCAATAAATATACTTCCTTCAAGTGCGTAGTTCACTTTTCCATCCAATCCGTAAGCGATGGTGGTAAGAAGACCGTTTTTGGAAAATTGAGGTTTTTCGCCCGTATTCATCAACATAAAACAACCTGTACCGTATGTATTCTTTGCTGTACCCTTTTTAAAACAACCTTGACCAAAAAGTGCAGCTTGTTGATCTCCTGCTATACCCGCAATAGGTATTTTCTTTCCGTCTATTACATAATCGCCAAAGTGATGCGCAGATGGTTTAACCTCTGGCAACATTAATTTTGGTATGCCCAATGCTTTCAACATCTTATCGTCCCATTTTAGGTTTACGATATCGTAAATCATGGTACGTGATGCATTCGTATAGTCAGTAACATGGCTTGCACCATTGGTCATATTCCATACCAACCAAGTGTCTACGGTACCCATTAGCAAATCGCCATTTTCAGCCTTGGCACGTGCACCTTCCACATTATCCAAAATCCACTTTACTTTGGTTCCAGAAAAATAGGAATCAATTACAAGTCCGGTCGTCTGTCCGACGTGATCTGATAATCCACTCTTTTTTAAATGTTCACAAATATCTGCCGTACGTTTATCTTGCCAAACAATAGCATTGTAGACTGGCTCACCGGTAGTTTTGTCCCAGACCATAGTGGTTTCCCTTTGGTTGGTAATCCCTATAGCTTGAATATCATTAACATCAACCTTCTCTTTTTTCAGCAATTCGTTTAGAACTCCTATTTGAGATTCAAGAATTTCTTTTGGATCATGTTCTACCCAACCTGATTTAGGGAAAATTTGCCTAAACTCCTTTTGAACCATGCCTTGAATCTTACCATCTTGGTCCACAAGCAGTGCACGAGAACTAGTAGTACCTTGGTCTAACGATATTATGTATTTCATATGATAAATGTTTAAAGCTAGAATTCTACACAAAGTAGCATAGTGTAGCACAGCAAATATAAATAAATATACGCAATAATTCACAGAGGAAAAGGGCAAATTTTATTGAATCGATATTGATACAGCAATCTCATTGCCATATGCATCCAAAACCATTACTGTATGATTACCTTTTGAGGGAAGTACTGCCATTTCATGAAAGTTCCGAGTCTGGCCCACAAATGTTTCATCTATGTACCAATAAACTTCCGTCTCGGGCTTAGCATGAGCCAATTTTAAGATGAGCTCATTTGTTTTACCATTAAAACCTTTTGTTAGCGTAATGCTACTTCCGTTTTTAGGATATATAAAATCCATAGGAGATGCACTATTATTGCTACATCCTTTTTTAATGGGTGGTAGTACTTTATATGATGGGTGTTTAGTTCGATAATAAAATTGCATTAAAGGAGGTAGGACAAACCAAGATTCGGACACCGAGGAAGCCAATTCGGCACAAGAAGAATTAACCCTAAGTTGTTTCGCTTGATTTAAATAAACCATCTGATGATATTTACATTCAGAAACGTAATTTTGTTTATTAGGAATAGATATTGTCTTAGTTGGGCAAATATCAGTGGCCAGATATCCACTTTGGACACACACCTCTATATCCGTAAACTCATCCAACGGTTTTTGAAACCATTTACTCCTTGGAAGCACATCAAAAACATCAAATAAAAGTGGTGCAGCAGACGTTACTCCAGTTACATTTGGTCTTCCCTCTCCATCTGCGTTCCCTATCCAAATACCGACTACATGGTCTGTAGTTACACCAATAGCCCACGCATCTTTATTCCCAAAACTGGTTCCGGTTTTCCAGGCAATCTCTTTACTGCTATCGAAGAACTGCCAAGATTCATCGCCTTCTGGTCTGTTTACCTCCTTCATAGCCTGGAATGTGAGGTAAACGCTACCTGCATCAAAAACAGTTTTTGCAGTCGATAATTTTCCAAAATCGACCGTCTGGTCTGTTTTTAAAATCAAATCCGTGAACTCATTCTTAAAATATTCACTAGAACTTGTATTAAAATGATTCAAAGTAGAAGCTAAGTTGGCATAGGTTTTACAAAGATCCCATAAGTTACTTTCTGCACCACCCAAAATTAGAGTAAGACCATAATGATCAGCCGGTTTATTAATTCCACCTAATTCAAAAAAATTCAATTGGTCACGGAATTTTTCTAGTCCGTATTGTTGCAACAAACGAACCGCAGGAATATTTAATGAACGCGCCAAAGCTTTTTTTGCCTCTACGGCACCGCTATAACTTTCGTTGAAATTTTCCGGCGCGTATCCTGCAATTTGAGTCGGAACATCGGGCACTAACATATCTGGCAATAATTCACCTGCATCTAACATTGCCGTATAAAGCAGGGGTTTAATGATGCTTCCCGTACTTCTATTGCCTTGAACCATGTCCACATCTTTTTGATGTTCTTTTGTTGTAGCCGTATTTCCAACATAAGACAACACCTCACGCGTATGTACATCTAGCACCAAAACAGCAGCATTGTGAACTTGATTCTGTTTTAAATTTTGATAATGTTTTTGCACTATGGCATTTACATTGCGTTGTAAATTTTCATCTACCGTAGTCTTGATGCGTTCGCCCTTATTCTCTTTAGCTAAGTATTGCACTAAATGCGAGGCTGTTTTGGGCAGAGGATAGGGTTTCTGCGGCAGCTCTTCTAATAACGAGAGTTCATAAGTTGTTTGGTCAATAACCTGCTTTTCAAAAGCTTTTTTAACAGACGATTACGTTTATCCAGAAGTTTAATCTGGTTTTTACCGGGATAAATAAGACTTGGTGCATTTGGCAAGACCGCCAAAGTAGCGGATTCTGCCCAAGATAATTGATGTGGGCGCAACCCAAAATAACGCCACGAAGCAACGTCAATACCAACTACATTTCCTCCAAAAGGAGCATGACTGGCATAAAGTTTAAGAATATCTTCTTTAGATCGATTTAATTCTAGCCGGGTAGCCCATATCAATTCAACAAACTTCTCAAAATAAGAACGACTTTTCCCATTTCTAGCAAGCCTAATGACTTGTTGCGTGAGGGTACTTCCACCCCTAACCGTTGTACCTGCAGATATATTGGCTTTTATAGCCTTAACTATTGCAATTGGATTGAAACCAGGATGCTGATAAAAATGGGCATCCTCAAAATGAAGAATACATGTTTTGAATTTGTAAGAAACACTATCTACCTCTGAAAATCGCCACTGTCCGTCCTCGGCAATCATAGCTCCCAATAAAGAGCCTTGCTTACTTTCTACTACAGTTGCTGTTGGGGATTTGAATAAATTCTTAGGGAGGCAGAAATAATATGCAATTAGTAAAACCGCCAATAAAATTAGCTTCTTTGGATGCCTACTAGCAAATGAGCCAATTCTTTTCATTTTACAAAATCATACTCTCGCTCTACAGCACAAATGCGCACCTTATACCATGAATACCAATCCTTAACTCCCTTTTGCTGCGCAAAAAGATGATCTGTATTCGCCTTCCAATTGGCTATAGACTCCATGCTTTCCCAATAGCTTACAGTTATACCCACTTGCTCCCGAGCACTCTCAATACCCAGATAACCGGGCTGTGATTTGGCCAAGTTTTCCATTTGGTCGGCCATTTCAGCATAGCCTTTATCTTCCTCCGTAAGTAGAGAGGTGAAGATTACTGCATAATATGGAAGTTTGTTTTTCATTTTGAATGGGTACAAGTTCCAAAATTGACTTTTGAAAAAATTAGATATATTCCCGTTCTACGAAGTAGCCTACAATAGCTTCTTTCATTAAAACGGATTGCTCACCTGCCTTCAATGCAGGTAATTCTTCCTTAGTAATGTAATGAGGCCAGCCTTCTTCATCAAAAAACTCAAACTCATAATACCCATAAGGCTCCAATAAACGACAAATTGCAATGTGCATTAAGTCTAATTTATCGTCCTTTTTATACTTTTTATGGTATTGGCCCAATTCCTGAATCCCTACCAAATATATAATTGCGTCAAGCTCTAAAGTATCTCCATCTGCAAATTGGGCAGATAATTTTTCCACTAACACATTCCATCTTTCTTTTAACTCTTCGTCTCTTGCCATTAATCCTTTTGCATTTATCCGTTGAATGGATATAAGTCGCAAAGGTACAAATCAAAATACTACTTTTGCGTAAACACATTTACCATGAGCTTCTTAGATATTATTTTAGGATTACTTCTTTTATACGGACTTTGGAAAGGTTTAAAAAACGGACTTTTCGTAGAGCTTGCTTCCATTGTTGCTTTAATCGCTGGAATTTATGGGGCTATTCATTTTTCATATTACGCCGGCGATTACCTTTCAGAAAACATGGAATGGAACGAACGGTATATTAATATTGCTGCCTTTGTTATAACGTTTGTTGTCATCGTTCTTGCCGTACAACTAGCAGGACGGTTTTTAACTAAAATTGCCAATTTTGCAATGCTTGGCTTACTCAATAAACTAGCAGGTGGTATTTTTGGCGCCCTTAAAGTTGCTGTAATTTTAGGCGCACTACTCATCTTTTTTGAGCGTATAAACGATTCCGCAGATGTTGTAAAAGATGAAACAATGAAGGAATCCGTACTTTATGGACCTATAAAAGAGATTGGAGCATTTATATTCTCAAAGGTTTTAAAAGAGGATTCTCATATTGAAATAAAAAAAAGAGACTGATAATGCCGAAAGCCTAGTCATCTAAACCAGATTGATAGTAGTAATTTGATTCCCCCATAATCAAACTTTCTATGTACTTAAATTCAATTAATACCTACAGGGGGATTGCTATATTACTTATTGTCTCAGCACATTGCTATTCTATTTCGGAGCTAAAAATAAACACTTTTCCCGAAGCCGTATTTGCAAATCTTACCGCAGGCAGTACCATTAATTTTATTTTTATTTCGGGCTTTTTGTTTCATCATGTTTTTTATATGAAGCAAAAAACACATCAATTTTTTATGGGTAAAGTAAAGCGGCTTTTAATTCCCTATACCATTTTATCAATAATGCCAATCTTCCTTAAATTGCAGTTAGAACCCCACTTCTGGAATCAATATTTTACCTTGAATGAAGAAGGAGTGATCAACGAGTACATCGCTCCTATATTTCTGTATTACTTTACTGGAGCTCATCTGGTAGCATACTGGTACATACCTTTTGCGATTTGTTTATTTCTAATGTACCCCATACATATTAAGCTTATTGAATTAAAGCCGGTATATCAATTCACCACTCTTTTGTTATTATTTGTCGTTGCTCTTCTTATACATAGACCGGTAGATGAACTCAATGTAATTCAGTCCGCAGTATATTTTACGCCAATTTTTCTATTGGGCATTCTTTGTTCAAAAAACAAAACCATTATTTACAAAGCACTAAAAAATAAAGAGTTTGTACTATTAGCTATTGTTCTATGCATTGCCTCGTTACAGGCTTCAATCGGCAGGTACGACAATTATCAAAAGCGTGCTTTTGAATATGACGGGTTTGATTTAATACTGCTTCAAAAATCAATACTTTGTATTTTCTTTATGTTATTCTTACATCGTTTTGAAAACACTAAGAATAAGTTACTGACCCTACTGGCCTCAACAAGTTTTGCTATATATTTTCTTCACGGTTACGTGTTGCAATTATTCACCGTCTTAAAGGTCAAATTTCATATTCTAGTCCCATATCCATGGGCCACATACTTCATGGTATGGACTGCCCTCATATTTTGCAGTATAGTATTGGCTATCTTGGTTAAAAAAATCGTACCCAAGTACTCTAAATACATTACAGGATATTGAACAATGTATTTTAATTTTCTGCCTACTTTTTCAAAATTGTTAACGAACTTTGTCCAAATAATCTAAAAATATACATGCGTAAGCTTGTCATTTATACTATAGCCCTTGGACCCGACTTCGGCTTTGTTCCGCAAAAAAGCATTGAAGGTGTAGACTTTTTTGCTTTTACAGATGACCCTAAAAAAGTCTGTAAACCGTGGAAACCAATTCTGGTAAAAGATGACATAAAGGACAAAGAACGTTTAAGGTCTCGCCACCCAAAGTTATTACCACATCTTTATTTTAGTGATTACGACGTTAGTATTTATATTGATAGCAACTATCTAGTTATAGGTGATATAAAGAAATTGGTATCAAGTTTAGGTGATTTTCAAATGGGGATTTTTGATCACAATCAATGTGATGATGCCCGAGACTGTGTGTATAAAGAGCATCTTGCTCTACTTGAATTAGGCAAGCAACGGGGTGTTTACAAAGACAAACCTGACGTAATGGAAAAGCAAATGCAATTTTTTAAATCAGAAGGGTACCCTACCGAAAACGGGCTCATCTTCGCCGCAGTTCTCATTAGAAAGCATAATGACCCACAGGTTATAAAGGTTATGGAAGATTGGTGGGGTTTCGTATCTACACAAAGCCTTCGTGACCAACTAAGTTTCAACTACGTTGCCTTATGGAAGAACAAATTCAACTACACAATTATCCTGGAGATTTGAGAACAGGGAACCCGTATTTCTATTTTTTAGCATCAAATAGAAAGAACTATCTTTGGCGGCTATTAAAATATCGCATAAAGCATTTATTGAACTATAAACTTCACCCTTAAAAGCTGCATTTGCTCTAAAACATGTCTTTTCATGTACTTTCTAAAATGCAAGAACGTTTCAATAGTTCACCAAATCAGATAAAAATGAAAAAACCAATACTTTTATTAACTTTAGCCATAGGCTGTACTTTCACCTCTTGTAAACAAGATGACTCCGGTGGTGATGGTGATTTACTAGGCACATGGTTCCTAACTACATATGTTGATAACGAAGGTGAAGAACCAGCCGATGAGTGTGAGAGCAAGAATATTGTGCGCTTTAAAGACGGAAACGTGTTTGATTATCAATATCACACCACGGATAACGCAAGTGGTGATTGTATAGAAGGAATTCATGATTCTGGTACGTGGTCTTATCTATTTGATAGAAAAGTTCAACTGGACTATGGAACTGAGGGAAGATCGGACGTAACCGTTGCAAAATATAAAATTTCTGGAGATATCCTAACCCTAACCTTTGATGAAGGCAATGGCGAATACCACGAAAAATATAAAAAGGAATAAAAAAATATCTCATATTTTTAAACACAAAAAAGACCCTTTTAAAGGGTCTTTTTTATTTTACTTATTAAAATAATGTTACTGAACCACTTCTACCCATTGGCCTTTGGTTCGCACCATATATTCGTTATCATACATAGCTTCTGCCTGAACGCCCGGTAAATAATAACGCCCTAAATAAGATGCATTCATTAGCACTCTGAACGTTTTACTTTCGTTCTTCTTCATATCGAAATAAAAACTAGTTCGATCATCACGAATATCAGTATACGTTACCTTATTGTCTGCGAATTCTCCAAAATCCGTAAAACGGGTGTTTACAATTTCCCACCCACTTGGAAAAATCTCGGTGAGTGCTATATCCTTAATTTCTTTGTTTGTGGTATTGGTTAAAGTAACCTCAGCAACGAAATCTGTGCCCTGTGCCAATTGTGTAACATCTAGCTGAGAACCATTGCGACCTTTAAATCCTATTTTTGCAACCAAATTTCGCTGTATTGCTTTCTCTTCACCTACCTGCAAAATTCCTTGGTTTACAATAGTAACAAACAAAGTATTGGCTTCATTGTTTTTCAACTCTATAGTATTGGCCCCTTTTTTTATTACAAGTTCACGAGTTACCAAAGTCTTTGGCGTACTTACATTTTTGGAGCTGCCATTTACCGTTACTGTTGCTTTTACACCCTTACCGCCAACTAAATTAGCAAATTTGGCCATAGCTATTAAGCTATAAGCAGTAGTCTGAGTGCTCAACCACCGAGATTCGGAAATACGTTCTGCAATGGTTTTAGCCAAGTCTTGGGCTTTAGTTTTATCTTTCAATAAAACATAGGATTCCAAAGCCATAGCCCTATTCCTATCTGACGAACCATAGGTATAATAATCGTAGTTGGAACTTTCAAAATTAGGTTTAGCCGTACTCAGAACATCCTTTGCCACATTATTTTGACCAATTAAGGTATAACAAGCAGCTAAACGAAATTTCGCCTCATTAGACAAACCGTTGCTTTCTCGCAATCGGTTCATACTAGACACATCTGCATTACCAGATAATGCCAACGTATACAGACGATATGCTTGCGCTAAATCTGAGCTACTATTATCCGAACGCCATTGTTTTGAACTATTCTGCTGGTACTTCAACCAACTTGACTTAAATCCAATTGGCAGCACATATCCTTTTTTTCGGCTTCTAATAAAAAATGTCCGGCATACGAAGTACCCCAATCATTAGAGAAGTTTTGGCCCGGCCAATATGAAAAGCCTCCTGTGGCATTTTGATAACCGCCTAAAAGTTTAATAGCACGCACCACATTCTGTTGTATACTTTTCTTCCTATTACCGTCCAAGTCAAAAATATCCGAAAGATATAATTGCGGAAATGCTGCGGACGTAGTCTGTTCTAGACACCCGTGAGGGTAGCGAATAAGGTTTTGCATGCGACCATTAAAATTCATTGGTGGCAAAGTAGACAGCTCAATTTCTGCTGAATTACTTCCAATAATACCAAAAGTTTCTAGGTTTATGGTCTGTAAGGAATTAGGCTCCAAAATTACCTTTTGCATTTCTGATGTAACCAGATTAGGATTTACCACATCAATGGGAATTTCAAAAGAAGCCGTTTCTCCATTACCAGAAGCTTCAACAATAACTTTTCCTATTCCTTTAAAATCGGCCACTTTTAATTCAAAATATGCCATTTTTTCATCAGGCTGGTCAAAAGTAAGCGTTTGAGTAGCATCTCCAGAAATAGTAAATGATGGGTCCGACTTCAATTTTAATTCGACATTTTTTATTTTCTTTTCCATAGCAAATACAGTGACCGGAAGGGTCATTTTTTCACCAGGCGTGATTTTTCTAGGCAACGAAGCCAACACCATCAAAGGTTTGCGTACTGGAGTGGTCTTTTCTGCCATTCCATAAGCTTCGGTTTGAGAATTACCTGCTACCACCACGGTCCGCACAGAACCAATGTATTTAGGAATCTTAATTTCATGTGACTTGGTTTCCCCTTCTTTCAGACTAAATGGACCCAAATGAACTACCATAGGCTCAAAACGGTTAGCCTTTTTATTTTTTGCTCCAGCTAATTCCCCATCACCACCAATAGCAAATACTTGATTCACCTTACCGCCAAAAGCTCCAATAACATCATCAAACACATCCCAAGTTTTTACACCAAGCGCCTCGTGAGCATAGAAAGTACCCCATGGGTCTGGAGTTACAAAACGTGTTAAGTCCAACAAACCTTCATCTACTATTGCAATACTATACGTCATTGCCTTCTTGGTCTTCTCACCAACTTTAACCGTTATGGTCTCTTCCGGCTGTAATACCTCGGGCATTGTAATAGTAGGTTCAATTTTCGTAGCTGGGTTCTCTACAGAAACCGGTACAACACCATATAATCTAATGGGATTATCGTTCAAAGTATTGGCATGAGGCTGCAGTAAAGAAATATGAATAAATACATTGGGCGCATAATGCTCGCTCATAGCTAATTCAAATTTCGTTTCATCTTTGGCTGTATCTATCCAAAGACTTTTAAAACTTCCGTACCGTTCTCTATGGTAACCAAAGCACGGCTCCCCTTTGAACTAGGGAAAGTTATTGTAGCATTTTCACCAACATTATAGGTTTCCTTATCTGTTGAAAACACCAACATAGTAGCAGCCGAAGGGTCCGTTTTACGAGATTTTCCTGCCCAGCCCGGCCAATCTATATACATAGTTTTTGCAGTGGAATGTCCTCCGTTAGGGTCTTCCACCCGCACTAAATACCTACCCCATTCAGGATACTTTAATTCGAATTGAAAATTAGCTTTACCGCTGGCATTGGTGCTGATTATCTTTTCAAAGACCTTCTCGTGATACTGACTACTGCTATAATTAGATAAATTATCAGCAGAAGTATCCCACCACCATCTCCAACTTACTTTATGAATAGTTACATTCAAATTTTTAGCGGCCTTAGGATTACCCTTTTCATCTACTGTAACCACATCAAAAGTATGAGGCGTGTCCGTTAAAAGCATTCCCCTATTTTTATCACCTTTAGGAACGGTCAGACCAACATAAGTGTTGTAAGGCGAATATGTTTTTGAAAACACATCCGTACTAAAATCACCTCCATTTTCATATACTTTGGTTATAAAAGCTGCTTTTAGCATTATGGTGCTTGACTTGTAAGCTGAGGGTTAATGCTAAAGCGCGTCTTGCCTTCTGCATCTATTTTACCATCAAAAACTACTTGGTCCTCTACCGAAAAAGTTCGGGTAGGGTCATCAAAAACATAAATAAATTTACTGAATGTAGTGTTAGATGCATTGAATTTTGCTGTAATGTCAGCTTTCAGATTTTTTGCAATTGCACCATGCAACCACTTTGCTTCCATCTTACCGGTAATGGGCTTGGTTGCCTTTAAAATTTCATCATCAAACTCGGTTTTGATTTTTAAACGATTGGGCTTAATGGTTTCAATTTTCAGTGATTTTGTAAACGTAGCTCCACCAACCGAAATTTTAGCCGACCAATTTCCGGTAGGTGCATTTTCATCTGTTTTTAGATTAAATTGATAAAAATTATTAAGTCCGTTTGTTCTAACCTCACGTTGAATAACTTTGTTATAAGGGTCTAGCAATTCTAATTTTACGGGGTGGTTCTCCGGTAGTTTGTGTGCATTATCATTCAGCATAAAAGAAAGGAAAATTTCATCTCCGGGACGCCAAACTCCTCTTTCACCAAAAATGAAGCCTTTAAGTCCTTTTTGAAGTTCTACCCCTGATACCTTGAACTTACTTACGGAAAGCGCATTACCGTCATTTAATTTTACATAGGTTTTTTGACCATTGCTCTCTGCTAGGGCAAAATAAGCTGGTTTTTCTGCATCAAATATAGCCATGCCCTCTGCATCGGTTATCACATCCCCCAACGGCTGTTGTTGATAATTGTAAAATGTAACCTTAGCTCCAGCAACAGGGTTGGTATTTAAAATATCCGTTACCGCAACAAAGTAACTTTTATTAATTCCCTTTTTGACGGTCACACCTAAGTCTGAAGCCAAAACATTCATCCCTACCTTTTTGTTGTAGTAATAGGATTTGTCACAAGGGTTTTCTCTTTCGTTCCAGTTATAATCGTAGTAGTAATCATCATAGTAATAGTTCTCTACATTGTCCCAAGAACTACTCTCATTCTCTTCATCAAAATCTTCCTCATCTTCAGCCACAGACTCAAAATTGGAATTTTCACAACCATAGGCGCTATCTTCAGGGCCAAAATCTAATTCAACCCTATAAATAGCACCAACGTCAGGCGTAATAAGGGTTTTAAGGTCAAGCGCATGCGCCACCCATTTTCCGTTAGAACCAGATAAATTGTCTAAAGTTATTTTCTTGCGTGCAATAGGTCTTGCTACGGCCCGTAAATCTCCTTGTCCGTTTAAATTACTATTCTGCAGAAACTGTAGAATGTTATTTTCATAAATTTTAAAAACAGAAACTTTTACCGACGCTAAACTTACCGCCTCAAAATTCACTTTAAGATTACTGGAAGAAGGTAGAATTGTTCCATTAGAAAGAAATCTCACCTGTGGTTTAAGCTTTTCAAATGCAATTCTCTCTGTAAACTTAGTTTTCAATTTATTACCGTCCGTGCTCTCAATACCCTCATAAACTTCTAGTGCCACCGTACCTTCAATATCTTTAGAAGGGTATACTTTTAAGGTATTTCCGTCTACAGCATACTTAACGTTATCATCTTGCTCCAATACTACCAGCCCCTTAAAATTCTGACCTTTCTTTAATGGGTCTGAAAAATTAATGGACACAACAGCACTTTCTCCCGTCTCTACAGTAGCATCCAAAACAGTGAAGTTATTTTTCTAAGGTATGGTAATGGTTTGAGTGCCATCACTTTCAATATTAAACTGCTTTCCGCTCCATGAAACCTCTAGTTTAGAATCTTCATCATACCTCTGAACACTATCTATTTTAAAAGAAAACTGAGTCCCTTTTTCTGTTCCTGCATCGAACTTAATCCGGATAGGTTTCCCATTTTGGGTTGCGAAAACCAATTGCTCCGATTTTTCTAAAGGAAAAACATCTGCCATGCGCAACTGCCCAGTGATGTACTGGAATTCCTTTGAGTACGACTGCAGGGCATTCGTATAAATATTAAACTGTTGTTCTAAAGTTTTTACACTGAAGTTCAATGCACGCAAATCATCTGGCAAATCACTTATAATATCATCTAGATTCAGAGTGAATTTATATTCTGTATTCTGTTCAAAACCATTTAAAGGAACAAAAGCTATTGTGCGGTTATCAAGAGCTACTACTTTACCTTCTACTTTTGGAGATATGTTAAAGAAATCTTCATTTAGCTCATCACCTGCATTCCATTCTTCAACCGGCGTATTCAGAACCACTCTTACACTACTCTGAGCCGAAATAATGCCGTGAGAAACCTGACCTACATAATCTTGAAACCGATTAAGGTTATCTGCCTGCTGGCTAGCATCTTCTTTTTTGGTAGTACATGCCGATAAAAAAACAAAAAGAAGCAGAAAACGAAAAATAGAATTGACCTTCATAAAAAGATTGTTTTACACAAAAATAGCAGTTAATAGATAGAGTACGTCACGGTTTTCCTTGAATTATGGATGGCGAAAAGCCCTGTTTTCAGTATGAAAAAACTAAATTGATTGTTATTTTATTTACTCCAAAATGCAAAAAATCAACGAACGAACAGACCTATATTAAATTATTGGAAAGATGTATTTCATCGAAAACAGAAACTAATCAACCAGAGTAAACAATATATTTTAGATATTCGCCTCACGATAACACCCCCTTATCAATTCGCTGAACACGAGAACACCCCACTTTTCTCTCCTACTTTTTAAGAACACGCCTACTTACAAATAGAACTTTGTATGAAAATGAGAACGCACTATATTGCACTCGTTTTATTTGTATGCACTTTGGCCTCTTGTAGTAAAGAGTCCGTTGAGGCTGCAGATATAACCGAGAAAGAAAATGCTGAAATTGTAGAAAAAGAACTTCTTGAAGCTGTTAATGGACACCGGCTATCTATTGGAGTAAATTCACTTGAATTTAGCTCAGTGGCCTATATACACGCCAACAAACATACAGATTACATGATTTCCAAAGGTGCATTGAACCACGATAATTTTAGTTCTCGTGCATCTGAAATATCTGCCGCAGAAACTGCAGAATTCGTTGCCGAAAATGTAGCAAAAGATTATTCTACCGCTTCTGAAGCGCTTTCTGGATGGCTAAATAGTAGTAGCCATAAGAGGACAATGGAGGGTGAATTTACCCATACTGCGGTAAGCGTAAAGAAAGATAGCAACGGAAAATTGTATTTTACCCAAATATTTTTTCGTTAATTTTTAAGTGTTGAAATCCACTATATACAACATATACTAGTAATACAACATACTTTTTCATAGCTTTGAGATGAAATGACCACCTTTTGCACATGTACAAACATGAGCAAGAGGTTTTGGTTCTAAATGTCAATATATGTCCATTAAAGCTCCTTTTAATCTCAATCGCTGGATAGAAGAAAACAGACACACCCTTAAACCTCCCGTTGGCAATAAAAACCTTTACAAAGATGCCGGAGACTATATTGTTATGGTGGTTGCCGGGCCCAACGCCCGAAAAGACTATCACTATAATGAAACTGAAGAACTTTTCTATCAATTAGAAGGGAACATAGAAGTTCATATACAAGAGGATGGGCAAAAGAAAACAATGACACTTGGTCCATGGCGATATGTATTTACATCCAGCCAAAATACCACACTCCCCCGTTCGTCATGAAGGTAGCATAGGCTTAGTTATTGAGCGTAAACGAGCCGATATGAACGTAGATGATGGGCTACTTTGGTTTTGTGACAATTGCAATAATAAACTTTACGAAGCTTATTTTACCCTAAATGATATTGAAGTTGACTTTTTAAAGCACTTCAAACATTTCTATGGTTCTGAAGACCTACGCACCTGCGATAATTGCGCACGGTTATGCCCGTAGACCCAAGATTTGTTAGCAGTGATTAAAGATTGTTTAATTAGTAAAACAAAAATTACCGTTCTTTGGAAATAGCCCCAACCTAGCCGGTTTCTACAGATGTCCCCACATTAACCACTTATGACCAAACAACAAATTTTAAAATACTTGGCTATTCTACTTGTAGGAAGCAGTATTTCTTTGTTTATCTTCTTTTCTATTAACACTAGATATCTCCTTAGAAATAAAGCGACTATAGACAATGCAGTTAATAAATCTGTAATTAAATTAGAAGATGAACTCAATAAGATAAATTTAGTTGTTGAGTCAATGGCATTTTTTTACGAGAACAAAAATTTCATCCCCCAACATCTATTTGAACGGTTTACTGACCCCTTTTTAAAAGAGCTTAACGGTATAAAAGTACTTGCGTGGGCACCGAAAATTGTAGACTCGGAAAAAGATAAGTTTGAAAAAATTACTTCAATTAAAGAGGCCAATTCTCAATATAATCTCATTCCTTCCAAAAAAAGAGATTTATATTATCCGGTAAGAGTCCTCAATCCGTTAGAACCTTTCAGAACAGTATTAGGATACAACTTATACTCCGATAGCATTAAAAGAAATGCAATTCTTCAATCTATCAAAACAAACAAACCCGCTATTACCGGGCCCATAACCTTACTAGCTGCCAATAATTATGCAAAGGGCATTCTCGCAATAAAGTCAGTAAGGGATTTAAAATCCACAGAGAGCAAAGGAATTGTCGTGGGAGTTTATCGTATGGACAAGCTAATTTCAGAAACCTTAAAGTCAGAGGTTAAGGTTTTTGATATTTGTATTCATGATTCCACGGATGATGCGCTTCTGTTTTCAAATGTTGATGAAAGCAAAATAAACGATAAAAAATTCTACAAAACCGCTATTGAAAAAACTATTAATGCGGTAGATCGAAAATGGGACGTTCATTTTGTGCCGAAATCCGAATATTTATCCTTTCCCCATATTTTTGAATCTTACGTAGTATTAATTTTAGGTTTAGTAACAACCTGTTTATTGATTTTGCTTGCCCGAAGAAGAGATAATCATAATGACCGCCTTGAAGCTCGTGTACTATTGCGAACTGCCGAACTTGAGGAATCAAACAAACAGAAAGAAAATCTGTTAAGAGAAATACATCATAGGGTAAAGAACAACCTCCAGATTACTTCTAGCCTAATTAATATGCAGAAGCGGAAATTAGTCAGTAAAGAAGCTATTACCGCACTACAGGACAGCTAAGGCAAGAATATCCGCCATAGCACTTACACATCAAAAAATATATCAAGACAAAGATTCAAAGGCAGTAAATCTACATGCATACCTGAAGGATTTAATGGAGTATCAAAATAAAATATCGCCAACCTTTAGTTATAAAATAAACTGCCCAGAAATATCCATAGACCTGGATCGTGCCGTACCTCTTGCCCTCATCATTTCAGAATTGGTAACGAACGCCGTAAAGCACGCTTATCCGGATACGACCAAGTATAATGAACTTATTATTGATGTTGATGTGCTGGATGATGGAATGGCGGCATTTTCAATTAAGGATAACGGAAAGGGGCTACCTGAAGATTTTGCGATTGAAAATGCAGAGGGGATAGGATTTGATATTGTAAAGGCGCTATGTAGACAAATTTCAGCTGAATTAACTTATAACTCAACTGAAAGCGGAACACATTTTACCGTAACTTTCGATAATAAAGCATAACGGCTGCTTACGCTTGCTCTGCTACCAAACTTAATTCTAAAAAGATGCTACAAAAAATACTGATTGGTTTTATCGCGTTTTTACACCTTTATATTTTATATTTTGAGATGTTCGCATGGACTACCAAGGGCCGGAAAGTATTCAGTAAGTTTCCTCCTGAACTTTTTGAGCCTACCAAGCCAATGGCAGCAAACCAAGGGCTTTACAATGGTTTTCTTGCAGCAGGTCTTATTTGGTCCCTCTTTATAACTGATGTCTTATGGCAAGACAACATTGCCCTCTTCTTTCTAGCGTGCGTTTCAATAGCAGGAATATACGGTGCCTTTTCTGTTGAAAAGAAAATATTCTACATACAAACGGTACCAGCATTAATTACTATTGCCCTTATTTTATTTAGCTAACCAAAATAATAGAGGTTACGTCAATACCAAAGAATCTATTGCAGATTAATGCATCTGGAAAAACTTGTTTTTTCTAGTTTAGAAAAAGTATCTTTATAAAAAATATAACAATACATACTAAAAAAGTTATAAAATGTCAAAAGTAGCATCGCAATTCGGTATTGATAAAGCCTTAAAAGATTTAGGGATTCAAGATATAAATAACGGAACCTCAACAGGATCTTCAAATTTTGGTTCTGGTGAAATTATTTCGTCCTACTCACCTGTAGACGGAGAATTAATTGCAAAAGTAAAAGCTACTACAAAAGAGGATTATGAAAAAGTAATGCAATCAGCAACGGCTGCCTTCAAAACTTGGCGAACCAAACCTGCACCCCTACGTGGTGAGATTGTACGCCAATTTGGAGAAAAATTAAGAGAGAAAAAAGAAGCTTTGGGCAAACTGGTTTCCTATGAAATGGGGAAAAGCTACCAAGAAGGTTTGGGCGAAGTTCAAGAAATGATAGATATCTGCGATTTTGCAGTAGGGTTATCAAGACAATTGCACGGCTTAACTATGCATTCAGAAAGACCTTGGTCACCGTATGTACGAGCAATACCATTCTTTAGGAGTAGTTGGCATTATATCTGCTTTTAACTTTCCTGTAGCCGTTTGGGCATGGAATACCGCTCTAGCTTGGATTTGTGGAGATGTATGTGTTTGGAAACCATCTGAAAAAACACCTCTTTGTGGTGTTGCCTGCCAAAACATTGCTGCGGAGGTTTTTAAAGCGAACAATTTACCAGAAGGTATTTCGTGTCTAATCAACGGGGATTACAAAATTGGTGAAATTATGACTTCAGATAGTCGTATTCCTTTGATATCCGCTACTGGATCCACCCGAATGGGTAAAAATGTAGCACAGACCGTGGCTGCGAGGCTAGGAAAATCTTTACTGGAACTAGGTGGTAACAACGCCATTATTGTAACTCCGGATGCAGATATAAAAATGACGGTTATTGGCGCTGTTTTTGGTGCGGTTGGTACAGCAGGGCAACGTTGTACTTCTACTAGAAGGGTAATTATTCATGATAGCATTTATGATAAAGTAAAAACGGCCATAGTGGAAGCCTACAAACAACTTAGAATTGGTAATCCTTTAGATGAAAACAATCATGTTGGTCCTTTAATAGATACTGATGCCGTAGCTTCTTATAACACCGCACTTACGAAAGTTGTAGATGAAGGTGGAAAAATTATTATAGAAGGAGGCGTTCTAGAAGGCGAAGGCTATGAGAGTGGTTGTTATGTAAAACCTGCTATAGCAGAAGCTAAGGCAGATTTTAAAATCGTACAGCACGAAACTTTTGCACCTGTACTCTATCTTTTAAAATATTCAGGAACTATTGAAAATGCTATTGAAGCACAAAATGGAGTGGCACAAGGACTGTCATCGGCCATAATGACCAATAACCTTAGAGAAGCAGAACATTTTTTATCCGTTGCAGGAAGTGATTGTGGTATTGCCAATGTAAACATAGGAACATCAGGCGCAGAAATTGGTGGAGCTTTTGGTGGTGAGAAAGAAACCGGTGGCGGTCGTGAATCTGGTTCGGATGCATGGAAAGTATATATGCGCAGACAAACCAATACCATAAACTACACAACAGAACTTCCTTTAGCTCAAGGTATAAAATTTGACCTATAAGATTTAAGTGTTTTTTTAAAAAATTTGAAAACCCGCCTTTAATCACTTGTCCTTCCCCCGAATAGACAAACGAAAAATTGGCGGGTTTTTAAAACACTAACTCAAATAACTATTTAAAGAACGTATTACTTTTACTTTTAGAACGGAGATTAATTACTATGATTTCCTCTAACAGATTCTGTCTCATTAACCTTCCAACTACCTTGAAGTAGCGTCTGCATGCCCAAGACTATAAACATGCATAAAAAGGTGACCACCTTTACTATTTCAGCTTTCATAACTCATGTCTTTTTAGGGTTCTCAATTTCGTTTTATAAATGTATCCATCTTCAGTTAAGACAAAAAACGATTATGTGTAAGCCCATCATATTTTCACATAACTAGTCCGTTTTCATGTGTAATCGGCATTAAGCCAAAATATTTTTTTCAACCTTAATAGCTAAATATCAATTTAATAGCCTTTTGGAAGAAATAGCATAAAATTTTTATCTCCAATTAACTAACACCTTCATTACAAGCACTATACAATTTTACTTTTTAAGCGCCAGCAAATGGATATATACCATTAACACAACTTTAATATAATTGAAGCGTTTAAACCTAAAAATATAATTGTAGTACTTTACTTATTAATTTAGTAGATTTAGTACTAGTTATGTTTTTTTTAATACATTGTAGTCTAAACACTTAACCCATTAACAATGAAAAACACCACTCTTTACCTACTTGGTATTATCATTACCATTGTAGTAGGAACCTATTTTTATTTTTCTTGTTGTAGTTATTGCGGATCGGCAATTACACAAAAAGAAGAACCAAAAGAACAGGTTGCTCCGGCACCGGTTGCACCAAAAATTACATCCTACCCTTTTGCTTTGGGTGATGGTGATTTTGCCTATTCTACAGAAGACAATTTCAATTTTAACACGTCTTCATCTAATTATCTGGAACCTGTTTCAGAAAACGTTAGAAAAGGAATATTACCTTGGTCTAAAAAATCATTTAACGAGTAACGAAAACAAGGTTTTTAACATAACCGGATATTACACCAGTGATGAAGAAAACAATTCAGCCTTTCCTAACTTAGGTCTTGCTAGAGCAAATTCTGTAAAGAACTATTTTGTTTCGCAGGAAATTCCTTCTTCGCAAATTAATACGAGTGGAAAATTGGTTGATGACATGGTTCCGGACAAAAACATATACCGTGGCCCTGTAGGTTATTCTATAGAAGAAGCTTCTGCTGATGCTGAAGACCAATTAAAGGCTCTTTACGACAAAATTACAGGAGACCCTCTAATTCTATACTTCGATACTGCTGAAGCCTCTATAAACCCTTCTGCAGCTCAACGTCAGAAAATAGCGGATATAACCCATTATCTTGATAAAGTGGAAAATGCAAAATGTCAAGTAGTAGGTTATACCGATAGTCAAGGTAGCAGAAAAACTAATATGAGACTGGGACAAGAAAGAGCCGATTTTGCAAAAGCGTATCTAATGCAGAACGGTATTGCAGATGAAAAAATCAAAACAGACTCTAAAGGCCCCAAGGACCCAATTGCCAGTAATGCTACTGATGAAGGCAGGGCCAAGAATAGAAGAACCGTAATTACTATTAAATAATCAACAAACTAAAATTGAATTAAAATGGAATCAGGAAATATAAACATTTGGTGCTGGCTAATCCCTCTTCTTGTAGGTGTAATTTGTGGTATTCTAGGCTATCTTATTGGCAAGGGAAGCACTAAAGTAATAGACAACTCAGAAGATTTGAAACGTTGTCATGATAAGAATTCTAAATTGAAGGCCGATCTTGAGGCGTGTAACCAAAAACTGTTGACAATGCCCGAAACACCAAGTGTTTCTTCATCACTAGGAGCAACGGCAGCGGCAGTAGCAGCACCTATGGCAATGGCTCCCGAGCCTGTTGCTATTCCTTTTGACGCTGCGGCGGCGAAATTAGCCATTGGCAAGACCGTAAAAGAAAATGACCTAAAGGTTGTTGAGGGTATAGGTCCTAAAATTGAAGGTCTCTTTCAAGCAGCAGGTGTCAAGACCTGGAAAGCTTTATCGGAAACCTCGGTAGCTAGATGCCAAGAGGTTCTAAAAGGTGGAGGCGACCGTTATAAAATTCACGATCCTGCATCGTGGCCAATGCAATCCAAAATGTGCTACGAAGGCAAATGGGCCGAACTTGCCAAATGGCAAGATGAACATGACCACGGAAAGTTATAATTTTTCAACTTTTGCTATTCTTACAAACCCTCCCTCAACGGAGGGTTTTTTTGTGGATATATGTTGTTCATCGACTAAATAGAACACCTTATATTTTTCACCACAGAGTAGCACAAGTTCACAACAATTATTTAGATGAACGATAAAACGATTGTAAATTTACGGTGTAATTAAGTGATAGTCTTGACCCCAAATCTACTCTAGAACTTAACCGAAACAAGTAACGAATCCCAAGTCCGCTACTTGACCTATAAAAAAAGAATTTACCTACTTAAGCAAAAAAATCCGGTTCATAAATGAACCGGATTTTTTTAATTTAATACCTAAAAGCATTTTAGCTTATACCATACCGTTGGCATCTACCCACTTAAATTTATATTGATCTTCTGGAAACTTCATTCGTTCAGAAATACGTTCTAATCTAGCAGGTAACTTAATTAAGTAATCGCGTGCTTTTTCTGCTTCATCAGAAAGACTTCTTACGTTGTCCAATTCCCAATAAGCATTTAGTTTTCTAAGAATTTCTACATAATCCTGTGCCGTGTAAACACCTAGGCGTTGCGCACAATTAGAAAAGTTCTCAAAAGCAGTACCTATAGTTCCTCCAGACTCTCTTAAAAAGTGTGCCGGCATAACAATTTTCTTTTTCATCATATCTGCAAAGGCCAACATCATACCAGATGGGTCTTCACCAAAAATTGTTTTCACAAATTCTCTATATCTTAAGGTGGTGACGCATTTCATCACCAGCAATAATTGTACACATTTTACCCAATAAAACATTTCCTTTCTTCTTTGCCATTTGACCTACTCTCTTATGAGAAATATTGGTAGCCAATTCTTGAAAAGAAGTGTATACAAAGTTTTTATAAGGATCTCTATCCGTACCAATATCAAAACCATCTGATATTAAGTGCTGAGTAGTAATTTCTATTTCACGCATATTTACCCTTCCGGACAAATACAAATATTTATTAAGTACATCTCCATGACGATTTTCCTCGGCAGTCCATGCTCTAACCCATTTAGACCATCCGTTTGTCTTGTTAGGTCCGTGTTGGTCAATTCCCTCAACGTCCATAAGCCAAGATTCATAAGTTGGTAAGGCCTCTTCTGTAATGGTATCTGCCACCATGGTTACCCAAAAATCGTAACCTAATTCTTTTGCTTCTCCCCTAAGTTCTTTTACCGCTTCTAAAAAACCGTCACTTTCAGAATCAGGTAAAAAATCAGTTGGCTGCCAGATGTCCTCTGGTTTAATTAAAAAAGAATCCATAAATCCATCCACCTGCGGCTCAATAGCCTGCATTACCTCTAATCTTATGTTCTTTTGGGACATATTCCTGTTTTTTGTAAAGATCGTTAATTATCTAGTGAAAATATAAAAATAAAACGGCTTTTTTCAATTTCTCTATGGTTCGTTTGGGTACAATGAATTACTGGGTCACTCTGCCAAATCTGCTTTGTATCAACGTCTAACATTGAAAGTGGGCCTTTAAACGCTGCTCCTGTATCTACGTTCCATACGTTGGCTGCTAGCTTAGGGACAGCAACACCTGTTTTTGAAATAGGCGTATGGCCAATAAAAATCTCCTTGTAATGCGTTAACCGCTTTGGATAATGTGCATCGTTTGTTTCTAGGTCTGGATTTAAAGACCTTGCCAATTCCCACAACGTACGGTCCCAATAAAAGGTTTGCTTAAAATATTCATGCTCCACACCCTTTAAGTTGGTAAAACCAGCATGTAAAAACAACCTTTCCTCAATATCTAAGTAGTAATTTTCAAGACTTTCATAAAAATGGATATGATTCTCTTTTGTCTTTTTGTCTGCCTTCTCATAAGAAGCCAACGTGGCACCACCACCGTGTTGCAACCAAAGCGGATTATCCTTACCGTCTCGCAACCACTCTAAGCAAAGCTCATCATGGTTTCCCCTAATAAACCTGCAATTGTTACTACTTTTCAAAGCAATTAAAAAATCAACGGTTTCAACTGCCTGACTCCAACCATCCACATAATCCCCTAAAAAAATAAGCTGGTCTTCTGCGGTTACCTGTCCTCTTTCAAGTACCTGTTTCAATCCCTCTAAACCAGAATGAATATCACCTATTACCAATGTTCTCATTGTGCAAAAATCGCAATTATCCCAAGGATAGCAATGATAAAAAGTACCAAAAAGAATATTTTCCAAAAAGAATACGGTCTTGTACCGCTTAATTCACCAGTTTGGCCATTAATATAAAAGTTGTATTCTTTATTATTATATCGATAAGAACTAATATATACCGGAAGTAAAATATGCTTGAAAGTTTCATCCGCTAGTTTAATATCTGCCTGAGAAATTCGTTGGGTATCTCCCCCAATATCTTTGCGAATCCAACCATTGGCTATCTGTTTGGCTTTTTGAAACGAAGAGTGATGCCCCTCTTTTAAAGAAACGGTATATTTTTCAGTTACAAAGCCCGATAAATATTTTGAGTTGAAAGGAACCAACTCCTTAACATTCCAAAATGCAATCTTAGCAGGAATATCTCTGCGTTTCTTTTCGGATGCATTAATAAGAATATCATCTACAAAACCATTTACAACACCTGATGTAGATGACCATCGTGTTTTCCTAACTTGACGCGTTTGTGTACCGTTTTTTGTGCGTACCCGTTCTGTTTCGTAATAATAGTCACCTCTTTGCCCTTTATACTTCGCATTTAAATTAGCATCAAAGGTCCAATAGGGAAGGTATAATCCGTGCAAACCCTCAGGATCAAGAGCAGCCCTTTTCAATTTATTAGGTGCAAACCAAATTCCGCCCACCCATGTTTTGAAAGTGGCTTTGGCCTTTTGCGCATCAATTTGAAAAGGAACGAGTGCCCCGGGTACGATCCACCCCTCTCTTTCAACATCTTCAAGAATTAAGGGCTCACTACAATAGATACAATCCAGCGATTTATAATTTTCTCCCACATGCTGGTTCGCACCACAATTCTTGCAATGCAGAATGTCAATAGTTTCTGTATACGCATTCTCGCCCACCACTTTAAGATAGTGCTGAAGCTCCAGCTCCTCAAAACTGCTTTTGGCCTGTTCTATAAATTCTTCGTAACCACAATATTCACATTTTAGTTGATGTGAACCTGGTTTGAATTTTAACTCGGCACCACAATTGGCACATGCCTTTTTATGTTCAGATTGTTTTGTTTCTTCTTCCATTAATCAACGTATCTCAATTTCTACACAAAGTGTATTCATCAGGAGACAAAAACGGTTTAAACATTAGATCGGTAATGGTGGTGGAGTATTTCCTCCTAAAAAGGATTTTAATTCTTCTACCTCTTTTAAGGCTATCCAATTTTGCATTCCTTGTTTCCAAACTAAAGAATCGCGATTAATAGTCCTGCTGGCAAAAAGCTCTTTTAATATATCGAAAGGAACCGGTCCGTTCTGTTTACCGCTTGCCGAATAGTAATATTGCACTTGAACCGGCATTGGCGGTGGCCCGCCAGCTGATGGCGCTTGACCTCCAAAAGGCTGTTGACCGGCTTGGGGATTCATCATATTACCCATTTGTTGCGCAAGCACAAAACCCATGCCCATACCCATACCAGCTCCAGCAGTACCTCCTTCATTTTTAGCGGCAGCTTCCATTGCTTTGGCCGCTTTAAATTGCGAAAGTTTTACCATATCTAACTTGTCCAGCCTACTGTATTCAAAAATTTCTTTTTTGAGTTCTTCAGGCATTGATACGTTTTCGATATAGAAGCGCTCCAGTTCTATACCGACTCTTCCAAATTCTGGTTGCATTACCTCGGTGCACGTTTCCGAAAGCTCACTTGTATTTGCCGCATACAGTTCAATTGGGAGATTTGCCTCACCAACCGTATCCGTAAAACGTGTAACTATTAAACTTTTAAGATGTTCGTTTACTTCATAATTAGTAAAATTACCATCGGTACCTACTACATCTACAACAAACTTTATGGGTCATTTATTCTAAAACTATAGGTGCCAAAAGCGCGTATCTCTACTAATCCAAAACGCTCATCACTTAAAATCACAGGATTTTTAGTTCCCCATTTCTCATCCGTAAATAAATGGGTGTTCACAAAATAAACCTCAGCCTTAAATGGACTATCAAATCCATACTTCCATCCTTTTAACGTAGTAAGGATAGGAAGGTTTTGTGTATTTAGAGTGTACGTGCCTGCCTTAAAAACATCCGCTAATTGACCTTCATTAATAAAAACCGCGGTTTGCCCTTCTCGTACTATCAGCTTAGCATTATTCTTAATTTCATTTTGATACCGTTCAAAACGATGCACAATAGTTCCATTGGTATTGTCTAGCCATTCAATAATGTCAATAAACTCATGACTTAGTTTCTTTTTTATTTCGTTGAATAGGTCCATTTCTAAAGGCGTTTAAATTTTTTAATAAGGTAGTGGATTTCTGGAAAATGGGCAAAGAAGGGATTAAGCAATTTAGATTTGATGGAATAAATAACATAATTTCGCGTATACTTTAATATACTTGCGAAGCATTCAATTTTGATTACTTTAGAGCTAACAATTATATCCAAACAATGAAAACCATATACTGCATAGGAGAGTTACTTATAGATTTTGTTGCCATTAAGCAAGGTAACGACCTTTCTAAAGCTAAAGAATTTACTAAAAAGGCCGGTGGCGCACCTGCTAATGTGGCGTGTGCTATTTCCAAATTAGGAGGTAAAGGTCAGTTTATAGGTGCCGTAGGAAATGACCCTTTCGGTACATTTTTATTGAATGTTCTTAAGGATAATAGAGTTGATATATCACTTGCACAACGCTCCAAAACCTTCACCACTATGGCATTTGTGTCATTGGCAGAAGATGGCGAACGCGATTTTGTATTCAGTAGAGGTGCAGATAAAAAATTAAAATATGATTCAAAACTAAAAAACAGCTGAAAGGTAACATCGTACATTTTGGTGCTGCAACAGGGTTTTTAGGCGGTGGATTAGAAGAAGCTTATGACCGTTATATATTTGACGCCATAACACAGGATGCTTTTATCAGCTTCGACCCCAATTTTAGAGACGATCTTTGGATAGGAGAAGAAGAATGCTTTATTAAAAAGAGCTTGAAGTTCATTGGAAAATCGCATTTATGCAAATTTAGTAATGAGGAAATACAACTTATTACAGGCGAACAGGATATTGAAAAGGCCTGTAATATTGTGCACGAACTAGGTTGCCCTATTATCTGTGTTACCCTAGGTAGCGAAGGCACACTGGTCAGTACAGTAAACAAAAAAACGACTGTAAAAAGCATACCAGTAACACCAATAGATACTACGGGAGCCGGTGATGCTTTTATTGGTTGTTTGTTATATCAAATAGCCAACATTGGAGACCCACACCTTATCCTAAAGGATTATGACCAATTGATTGATATGGTTACGATTGCTAATAGAGCAGGAGCAATTACAACAACTGGTTACGGAGCAATTCCTTCCTTACCAGATCATGAGGCTGTATTCGACAATTAAGCACATTCGTTAATTATACCGTACTTTTCTTATAATTCGAAGGGATTCCTTTATGCCTAAATATATTTTTGGGTAGTTATCTCTTAATAGGCCACGGGCCATTTCCATTTGTTCCTTGGCTTCATCAAATCCGTTTAGATAACAAATTAAATAGCTGTCGGGTAAATATTTTAAATCTACTTTTTCGGACGATTTTATGTCTACACCCTTCTGGATTTTATCTAAAAGAGTGTTATTGGCATTCCAAATATGAAACAGATTCTTTTTACTGTATCTGGGTGGTTCAAAAATTAGATTACTTTCTATTTTATAAGTTCCATTATCAAAAAAATTAATGACTACTTTTTCCAATTGAAAATATCTTTGCTTAGAGCCTAGGCCCAACTGAACATACTCTATCATTGTAAAGGAATGCTCATCATAAGAAATACTGATTTCATCTAAAGCCGAATAAAAAAGCTTCACCTGCTCATTAATCAATTCAATATCTACCCTAGAAAAAAAGATATTATCCTTAACCTTTTTCTTGTTTCCCGCCCAGCAGACCACAAATTGCTCTTTGAAAACTTTATAGTCGCTATTTAAGTTTTTGTGTCGGTTATTGATAAAATCAATTACACCATCTAATGTTAATTCAATATTATTACGGGCGTGTTGCTCTATAGTTGCAACAGTTTCAGAATTTATATCCTGAAGCTCTACACCGTAAGCTTTTGGCATACTAATGCTCCCCTCTCTAAAGAAAACCATACCGCCGTAATACTTCCAGATATTTTTACGAAGGGCGCACACCTTCTCGCTAGACCTGATAGTAACCAACCCCACTACTTTACCCTCTCGTAAATTAGGAAACGGAATGTTTTCGTATGAAATTAAGGGTGGATTGTCTAAATAGGCGTTGACCAAGTTTTGAATCTTACTATCATCAAAAAAATCTACTCCTACTATTTTATTATCCTCGTCCTCTACCCCAATAACAATGAAAGAATTATTTTGTGGATTACTATTGGCCAAGGCACAGACATGCTTTAAAAATTTGGCCTTACCTTCTTTTTCTCCAATGGTTATAAAACGCTTCTTGTCATAAAAACTATTCTCGTCATTATGAGCTAACAGGTTTTTTACAAGAAGGCGTTTATTTATCATAACGACCTATTCAATAATGTTGCAGAGGCTTGTGCAGTTGGCATTACAATTAAATCGGCAATATTTACATGATAAGGCCTTGGTTACAACAAAATGAATAATTTCGGCAAGATCTTCTGGCTTTAACGGTTCAAATCCGTCGTAGACTGAATCAGCCTTACTATCATCACCTTTAAAGCGCACATTACTAAACTCGGTTTCTACAGCACCAGGATTAATACCTCCTACCTTGATTCCGTACGGATTAAGGTCTATTCGCATTCCCTTGGTCAGGGCATCAACCGCATGTTTACTAGCGCAATACACATTTCCGTTAGGATAAACCTCTTTACCAGCTGTTGACCCAATATTTATAATGTGACCGGACTTTTTCTCTACCATATTAGGTATTATCGCTTTGGAAACATAGAGTAATCCCTTCACGTTAATATCCAGCATAGCATCCCAATCATCTACACTACCCTTATCAATAGGGTCTAGACCATGAGCATTACCTGCATTGTTGATTAAAACATCTATCCGAGCAAAGTTTTCAGGTAAAGAACCTATCTCTTTAAATACGGCATCTTTATCCCGCACATCAAAATTTAAGGTATGAACTTCGCATTGTTTACTCAACTCAGATTGAAGCGCATCAAGGCGCTCCTGTCTTCTTCCACAGAGCACTAATTTAAAGCCCTGAACAGCAAAAAGAATGGCCGTTGCACGACCAATTCCACTAGTTGCTCCTGTTATTAAAACCGTTTTACTCATAACTTTTATTTATGCAACTTCTTGACCATTAGCTGCTTCTAGTAAAATAAACCAATCGGTTTGTTCTATTTCTATTTTTGTTGCGTCCATCGCTGCGGACAAACGAGATTTGGTAGCTGTACCTACAACCGGAAATATTCCAGAAGGGTGCTTCATTACCCAAGCTAATAGTAATTGATCTTCAGTAGCTTCATATTTCTCCAACATGGGCTTGATAGCTTTTTTTATACGTTGTGAAACCTCATCATCTTTCCTAAAATAAAATCCAAGCGAACTATAGGACATTGCCATTCTCCTGTTTGCCAAAGCATCGTCTAAAGTGCCATCGTTCATTACTCCATTCTGGGTCAGGGAAAATTCCACCTGATTACCTTCAACGGGCACAGCTGTCTCTATAAGTGCTATTTGGGAAGGTAAAAAGTTAGAAACTCCAAAACTTTTAATTTTACCTTGATCTTTCAACTTAGTTATTGCCTCAACTATAGCATCTGGCCGCATTAATGGGCTAGGCCTATGCAACAAAAGCATGTCTAAATATTCAGTTTTTAGTTTTTTAAGCGATTGTTCCGCAGACCAAATGATGTATTCTGTATCGTAATTATAATGTTTTACATGGTTTTTTCTGGCTTCAGCATCCATTTGAATACCACATTTAGAAATAAACTGAACTGATTCACGAGAAATACCACTGTCGTTAAACGCATTCCCAAAATCTTCTTCTGTGGTGTAACCCCCATAAATATCAGCATGATCAAAGGTAGTAATGCCTTCATCCACGCAGTGGTTCATCAATTCAATTATACTAGATTTGGAAAAACCTTTTCCCCAACTGCCCCAAGTCATAGTTCCTGCTATAACTCTGGAATAAAAAGTGTTCTTTTGCATAGAGCCGTTAAATTAAAAAGAAATCCCTTAAAAACTTCATAAAAAGAGGGGTTCTCTATTTTTTTTAACCAATCGTTAACAGCGAAGCAGCTAATAAATTTTCAATTTGCATGTCTGTTAAAAAACAGTGGGCCCAAACCAAAATTTGTAACGATATATGGAAGAAAATACTACGGTAGATATTAATGCGGTTAACGAGAAAATTGCACGAGAAAGTGCTTTTATCGACCTATTGATATTGGAAATGAACAAAGTAATCGTTGGCCAGAGACATATGGTTGAAAGATTACTCATTGGTTTACTTGGCCAAGGTCATATTTTATTAGAAGGTGTCCTGGTCTAGCAAAAACATTGGCCATTAACACACTGTCTAAAGCCGTAAAAGGAAGCTTTAGTAGAATTCAGTTTACTCCTGACCTTTTACCTGCGGATGTTACCGGTACTTTAATCTACAACATGAAAGAGAATGACTTTTCTATAAAGAAAGGTCCAATTTTCGCCAATTTCGTGCTTGCAGATGAGATTAACCGTGCTCCGGCCAAAGTGCAATCAGCTCTTTTGGAGGCCATGCAGGAAAAGCAAGTAACCATTGGTGATGAAACTTTTGTTCTAGATAAGCCGTTTTTGGTAATGGCAACGCAAAACCCAGTTGAGCAAGAAGGAACGTACCCGTTACCAGAAGCGCAGGTTGACCGTTTTATGCTAAAGACCGTTATTGACTATCCTAAATTGAACGAAGAGCAATTAATAATGCGCCAAAATCTAGCAGGATCTTACGAAACTGTGAATGCGGTAGTAAGTATAGAGCAAATATTAAGTGCACAGAAGGCTGTTCGTGAGGTATATATGGACGAAAAGATAGAGAAATACATTCTTGACATCGTTTTTGCCACTCGTTACCCTGAGAAATATAACCTTGAAGAGTTAAAGCCACTAATTAGCTTTGGTGCTTCGCCAAGGGGTAGTATTAACCTAGGCATCGCAGCAAAATGTTATGCCTTCATTAAGAGACGAGGTTACGTTGTTCCTGAAGATGTAAGAGCTATAGTTCATGATGTATTACGCCATAGAATAGGTATTACATATGAGGCTGAAGCTGAAAATATTACTTCCGAAGAAATCATTAATAAGATTGTTAACGAGATCGAGGTACCTTAAAAGGTAAGCGGTTGGCAGATGCTTTAGGTAGTAATAGACTTTTCTTTACTACCATTGAAAACTGCTTGCCAAAAACTGTTTGCTGAGAAATGGATACTAAAGAACTACTTAAAAAAGTACGGAAGATCGAGATTAAGACGCGCCGTCTATCCGATCATATATTTGGCGGAGAATACCACTCCACTTTTAAAGGTCGTGGTATGACCTTTAGTGAGGTACGCCAATATCAATTTGGTGATGATGTCCGTACTATAGATTGGAACGTTACTGCACGCTACAATGAACCCTATATAAAGGTTTTTGAAGAAGAACGTGAGCTTACCATGATGCTCATGGTAGACGTGAGTGGCTCAGAACATTTTGGGACCACCAATCAGTTTAAAAAAGATATAATTACAGAAGTATCGGCCACTTTGGCCTTTTCTGCTTTACAGAATAATGATAAAGCGGGCCTAATTCTTTTCTCTGATCAGATTGAGCTTTACATTCCCCCTAAAAAAGGAAAAAGTCATGTTCTACGTATTATCCGAGAGTTACTGGAATACAAACCAAAAAGTAACAAAACCAATCTTGGTGAAGCCTTAAAGTTTCTAAGTAGCGTAATGAAGAAGAAAGCAATAGTTTTTGTGCTATCCGATTTTATTGACGAAGACTACGAGAAAACTTTGAAGATTTCAGGCAACAAGCATGATGTTACGGGAATTAGAATATACGATGAACGCGAAGAGAGCATTCCTAATCTAGGAATGGTTCAGATGCAGGATGCGGAAACCGGCAAAGTAAGCCTAGTAAATACACAGTCAAAAAGTGTACGAATGGCATACAGTAAATACTACCAACAACGTGTAGATTATTTTAAAGAAACGTTTACCAAATCTGGCTGTGGCACACTAAGCTGCAGGGTAGATGAGAGTTATGTTAAAAAATTATTGGGCTATTTTAAGCGACGAGGTTAATGCTAAATATATACTTTACAAACTACTATAATAACAACGAAACATCGCTTTTAAAGCGATGTGTTTTACTTTGCGTTTTATTTATAGGGTTTTCCGGTTTTTCACAAACCACGCCCAAAGTAATTACCAAGGTTGATACTACCTCTATAAAAATAGGAGAGCAGATACAATTTACGGTAACCGTTGAGGCAGATACTACCGCACAGGTTATTTTTCCTGAGGGGCAAACTTTTTCACCATTAGAAACGGTAGAAGTTTTCGCTACGGATACGACTCGCAAGAACGACCGTATGACCCTTCAGAAAATCTACGCCCTTACCCAATTTGATTCCGGTTCGTACAAATTACCAGCGCAGCGTATAGAGATAAATGGAGAAGGGTTTTTAACCGATTCCACCCGAGTAATTAATGTTGCGAACATTGCGGTAGACACTGGCGCAAAAAATGTACGACATTAAACCGCTAATGGAGGTAGAAAAAAGTAACTCCAGGCTGTGGAAAATTATTTATTCATACTTCTTGGCATCCTTGTTATAGGCGGACTGGTCTATTGGTTCTTCTTAAGAAAAAAACCATTATCAGAAGAAGAGAAAGTGGCTCTTTTGCCACCTTACGACCGTGCCTTGTTAGAGCTTAAAAATCTTGAAAAATCTAAATACCTTATTCAAGACGAATACAAAGAATATTATTCTGAACTGACAGACATTGTTCGCTCATATTTAGAAGAGGACGTAAATGTTTCGGCCTTAGAAAGTACAACGGATGAATTGATTACCAAATTAGAATTGTTAAGAGATGCCGGAGAGCTAAAAATAGATGATGAAACCCTGCAACAGTTCAAACGTATTCTTCAAACAGCGGATTTGGTCAAATTTGCAAAATCAAAACCAGATACTTCAGTCGCCGAAAATGATCGTCAATCCATTGAGCAAATCGTTCACAAAACCCACGAAGCCCTTCCGGAACCTACCGTAGAAGAATTAATGGAGCAAGAGGAATACAAAGAAGAGCTCGAAAAAAAACAACAAAAGAAAAAGATTATTTATGCAAGTGTTGCCTTTCTTGGGGCACTTTTAATCGCCGCTGCAGTAGCCACTTCATATTATGGCTTTACGTACGTAAAAGACACTATTATGCGCCATCCTTCAAAACAACTTTTAGAAGGAGACTGGGTGTCTAGCTCTTATGGTTATCCGCCAATAAGCTTAGAAACCCCGCGCGTTCTTAAAAGGCAAGAGACAAAGCTTACGCCAGAGATGAAAGCCAACATTAAAGACCTGCAGATGTTTATGTACAGAAGCGAAAAAGGTTTTTTCAGTGTAGGCACCACTTCAACTACCTTAACACAAGAAGTAGAGCCCGAGTTTAACAAATCCATTGAAGCTTTCATTGAGAATTTAGAAAAACAAGGGGCAAAGAATATTATAACCAAACAAGAAGAATTTACTACTGTTACAGGCGTGAAAGGAATCAAAGTTTTTGGTAGTGGCGACTTTCCTGTTCCAGGATCTAAAGATTTAGTGGATGGTAAATACAGTATTTTACTATTCGGTGCAAAAGGGCTTCAACAGCAAATCATCATAAATTGGCTAGAAGGCGACACCTACGCACAAGAAATAGCAGATAGAATATTAGGTTCAGTAGAAGTAAAAACAGAATTATAGATGTTGGATAATATATCATTCGCAAATCCGGAATTTTTTTGGTTGCTATTATTGCTTCCTCTGGCTGTGCTGTGGTACTTCTATAAGCGCAAGGAACAAGTCGCTTCTTTAAAAATACCTACAATCAAAGGCTTAACAAATACGGGGTTTCTTCCAAAATTAAAACCATTGTTGTTTTTGTTACGTCTATTAGCTCTTACTGCTATTATAGTTGCCATAGCAAGACCACAGACCGAAGATATTTCAACCAAAACAAAAACTACCAAGGGTATAGATATTGTTATGGCCATTGATGTTTCTTCTAGTATGTTGGCAAGGGATTTAAAACCTAATCGTTTAGCCGCCTTAAAAGAAGTTGCTGCAGAATTCATTAAAGAACGCCCCAATGACCGTATTGGTTTGGTGGCTTATGCAGGTGAAGCTTATACCAAAACACCTATAACTAGTGATAAGGCAATTGTTCTACGGGCACTGCGCGATATCACCTATGGGCAATTAAACGATGGTACCGCTATAGGAATGGGCTTGGCTACCTCTGTAAACCGCCTAAAGGAAAGCAAAGCATCTAGTAAAATTATTATTCTGTTAACGGACGGTGTTAACAATTCCGGGTTTATAGAACCGCAAACCGCAGCAGACTTAGCTATTGAATATGGTATTAAAACATATACTATAGGACTAGGGACCAATGGTAACGCCCTTTCTCCGGTAGCTTATAACAGTGATGGGTCTTTTAGATACGGTATGCGCCAAGTTGAAATTGACGAAGACCTTTTAAAAGATATTGCAAAATCTACGGGAGGTAAGTTTTTTAGAGCTACTGATAATGAAAAGTTAGAGGCTATTTACGACGAAATAAATAAGCTAGAGAAAACAGAAATAGAGGAATTTAAATATTATAAATACGAAGAAAAGTTTAGGTCATGGGTGCTTTTGGCTGGTGCCTTACTTTTGTTGGAATGGCTCCTGAGAAATACCATTTTCAGAAGTTTTATTTAAGAAACTTTTAGCGCAGTATTTAATAAACTTGTATTAGCTTCAAACTACGAACAAAGCAGAATGATTCAATTAGACGAAAAAATATATTTCTATTTACTGGCCATAATACCGGTCATCATCGTCTTGTTCGCACTTTTACAAATATGGAAAAAGCGGACACAGAAGAAATTTGCCGAGACCCCTCTTTTAAAGAGGCTGTCACCGGACAAATCTAATTTTAAATCTAGCCTAAAACTCTTGTTCTTTTTGTTGGGAATCACTTTTCTTATCCTAGGATTGGTAAACCCTAAAATTGGAACAAAACTAGAGACTGTAAAGCGCGAAGGTGTAGATGTTGTTTTTGCGGTAGATGTTTCTAAGAGTATGCTGGCAGAAGATATTGCGCCCAACCGTTTGGAGAAGGCAAAACGTCTAGTTTCGGAAATCATAAACCAATTGGCAAGTGACCGTATTGGTATTATAGCTTATGCAGGACAAGCATTTCCGCAATTGCCCATTACCACAGATTATGGTGCTGCCAAAATGTTCTTACAAAGCATGAATACAGATATGCTCACCTCACAAGGAACAGCTATCAACGAGGCAATTAATTTGGCAACCACTTATTACAATGACGAAGAGCAAACCAATCGCGTGCTTTTTATCATTTCAGATGGAGAAGATCACTCTGAAGGTGACACCAAGGATGCGGTGGAGAAAGCCTTAGAAGAAGGTATTCAGATTTTTACTATTGGGGTTGGTAAACCAAAAGGCGCTCCTATTCCAATTAAAAGAAATGGTGTTGTAGAAAGTCTTAAGAAGGATTCTCAAGGTGAGGTAGTTATTACCAAACTGAACGAAGATGTACTTATAGACATTGCAGATGATGGCAATGGTGAATATATAGACGGATCTAATACAGAAGCTGCTGTAGAACGTATTAAAGAATTGCTTCAACAAATGGACAAAAAAGAGTTTGAAGCAAAGCAATTTGCCGAATTTAAAGACCAATTTCAATGGTTTCTAGGTATTGGCTTGTTGTTTTTACTTTTAGATATCTTTGTTCTTGATAAGCGAACAAAATGGCTTAAAAAGCTGAATTTATTCAACGAAAAAGAAATAGAATAAATGAGAAATATTATTTTCATATTGTTTTTTATCGGTTTTGTTTCTTTTGCTCAAGAAGAGGAAAAAGAACGCGAACAAGCACTTAACGAATCAAAAAATCTAACTTGGGAAGCTAACAAAGAACTTTCCGAAGATAATTTTATAGATGCCGAGGTAGATTATAGAAAGGCAATAGCCAAGAGTGATGAAAATTCTGCGGCACCCTATAATCTGGCTAATGCATATTACGCCAAAGAAACCTATAGTGAAGCTTTTGGGCGCTACAAGCAAGCCGGTGAATTGGCAACTGATAAAGCTGATAAGCACCGTGCCTATCATAACATGGGCAACGTGTTCATGAAAAGAAAAGACTATCAAAAAGCAGTAGAAGCCTACAAAGAAGCCCTCCGCAATGACCCAAAGGATGAGGAAACCCGTTACAATCTAGCTTTGGCCAAAAAAATGCTCGAAAAAGAACAAGAGCAGAACGATCAAAACCAAGATAACAAGGATCAAGAAGATAAAAACGAGGATAACAAAGACGAAAACGAGGACAAAAAAGACGGCGATAACAAAGAAGAGAACCAAGACCAAGATAAAAAAGACGAAGGAGACAAGGGAGACGAGGGCGATAAGAACGAAGAGCAAAAAGACGAGAATAAAGAGGGTGAAGGCGATGAAAAGGAAGAGCAGAAAAAACAGCCCGAAGAAGGCGATAAGCCTCAAGAACAGCAGCAACAGCCTCGTCCAAATCAATTAAGTAAACAACAGGTACAGAATCTTCTAGAAGCTATGCAGAACGAAGAGAAAAAAGTACAAGAAAAAATAGACGCCCAGAAAGTAAAAGGTGTTAAGGTTAAAAACGAAAAAGATTGGTAAAGACCAGCATACATAAAAATCTTATAGCATTATTTTATATAATGTTCCTTGTTTTTTCGGTGAACGCTCAAGATGATGCAGCCATAACCTTTGAAATGAAACTCAGCAAAGAAAAACTGGGTATGAATGAGAGGTTACGGGTAGATTTCACCATGAATAAAGATGGTGATAATTTTAACCCACCAGATTTTCAGGGCTTCCGGGTATTAATGGGACCATCGCAATCTATAAGTTCTTCATGGATCAATGGGGTGCGAAGTTATTCCAAAACCTATTCATACACCTTAGCCCCTACCACTAGAGGCACTGTTTCCATTAAACAGGCTTCTATTGTAATTGATGGAAAAACCTATAAATCATTTCCCAAAAAAGTAGAATTACTGCTGCGGTAGACAAACCAAGCGATCAAATGACCGCAGACGATGTGGCAGACGAAAGCTTACATCTTGTTGCCGAGGTTTCTAAAACAGACCCATACCTAAACGAAGGTTTAAGTGTGGTCTACAAACTTTATGTAAGTCCTTCTATTAGCGTTTCCAACTATCAACCGTTAGATAACCCTAAGTACAATAATTTTTGGAGCCAAGATATTCCCGTTTCCAGACCAGTTGCCGAAAACGGAACTTATAAAGGAAAGCCTTATAGGTATGTAATATTAAAGCGAGTAGTACTCTACCCTCAAAAATCAGGGAAATTAGAAATAGAACCACTTTCATTAGATGTTACCGTAGATGTACCGTCAAACAAGCGCGATTTCTTTGGTGGTAGAATTTACTCTCAAACAAATAAAACGGTCTCGGCAGGAAAACGAACCATCAACGTAAAACCATTACCCGAAAAAGGGAAACCCGTTAATTTTAGTGGAGCTGTTGGTAATTTCGACTTTTCGGTAACTAGTAGTAAAACGGCTTTGAACGCTTCTGAATCATTACAGGCAAAAGTTGAAGTAAGTGGTAAAGGAAATTTAAAACTTTTTCAACTGCCCGAACTAAATTTACCGTCATCACTAGAGGTATACGAACCTGAATTTGATGAGAAAGTGCGTACTACCCTATCCGGATCACAAGGTAAAGTAAGCAACAGTTATACTGTTGTACCTTCCTTTAAGGGCAAATATCCTATTCCTAGTATATCCTTTACTTATTTTGACCCTAACGCTAAAACGTATAAAACGGTTACTTCAGATGAAATTGTAATCAATGTAAAAGAAGGTCCAACAGACTCAAGCATTGGTAACGCAGTAGATGGTGGAACTAATAACAAGCAGGCCGTTGCAGTAGGAAACCAATTCAATTTTCTAAAACTAGATGCTAATTTAGTACCTATTGGTTCTAGCTATTTCTTAGGAACGAAAAGCTATTATTTATGGTTATTACTACCATTAATATTGATTCCCTTTGCCATTTTATTAGGCAAAAAACGTGAAGCAATTGCTAGTGACGTGGTGGGCAACAAGGTCAGGAAAGCAAACAAGCTTGCGAAAAGATACCTCTCTAAAGCCAAAAAAGAACTGGGTAATAAAGAGGCATTTTACGTTGCCTTAGAAAAGGCATTGCATAATTATTTAAAGGCAAAACTTAAAATAGAGACCTCAGAATTCAGTAAAGACAAGATAACATCTCTTTTAATAGAAAAACAGGTAGATAACACAACCAATGAAGGTTTTATTTCGCTACTTAAGAATTGCGAAATGGCACGTTACAGTCCTTTTTCCGAGGTACAGATGCAACAAGATTACGATAAAGCAAGTGAGGTAATTACATATTTGGACAAGCAACTGTAGCAAAAAGGTTATAAATAATTCAATTAGAAAATCACAAAGTGAAAAACATACTTTTCATACTTATTTCTTTTTTAACCTTCACGGTTACCGCCCAGAACAATGCTCTGTTTGATAAGGCCACGGAAGCATATAACGTAGGCGAGTACCAAAAGGCAGTAGACAGCTATATGGAAATTTTGGACAACGGAAAACATTCCGCAGAGCTCTATTACAACCTGGGCAATGCTTACTATAAGCTTAACGAGATTGCGCCAAGTATTTATTATTACGAAAAAGCGCTTTTGCTTAAACCTAACGATAGCGAAATAAAGAACAACTTAGGATACGCCAAGAACATGACTATTGATGCAATTGATGAAATGCCAACTACAGGCCTTTCTAAAATTTACGATAGTATTATTGGTACTTTGTCTTTTGACCAATGGGCATATACATCTATTATTTTTATGATAATCTTTGTGTTATTGTACATTGCATTCTATTACTTCCGCTATTCTTCTAGAAAAAGACTTGCGTTTATTTTTAGCGTAATATCACTACTTATAATGATAACTTCCGTAGTGTTCGCTTTTCTTCAGTATAACAAATTTAAAGCAGACCAACCCGCCATAGTCTTTGCCAAGGAAGCCAGTGTAAAAGCTGAACCTAATAAAAAAGGTCTTGAGACTTTTGCACTTCACGAGGGTACTAAGGTCCAAGTTGTTGAGGAACTAAACGACTGGAAAAAAATCCGTATTTCTGACGGAACTACAGGCTGGATTCCATCTGAGGACATAAAAACATTAAAAGATTTTTAATATTTCCTTAACGCGTTATAAAATAGTTGGTGCTATATTTGCGTTTGTTACTAACTGTTATGAAAATTTTTGCTCGTTTTCTTTTGCTTTATCTATGGCTACTAGCCATAGCAGCTCCGAGCATCATAACTTTACTAGATGTTGATAATCCTGTTATGATAACGAACCTCAACGAAGAGGAACAACAAGAAGCAGGCAAAAAGTCTTCTCTAGAAGAAAAATTCGTAAACAATAATTATTTTGACTATTCCCTGATAGCTCTATCAGAACAGTCCGTTATGGGCCATTACCATGTTATGGGCTATATTGATTTCACACTTGAAATCCTACTCCCCCCACCCGAACATATCAGTTAATCCTTTTCAGACTTTTATTCGATTAGCTAAAAACTTGTCCTCAATTGCCATTGAGGGCTAAATTATTATTGTATATGTTCAAAAATCTTAAAAGCGACCTTCCCGCAAGTGTCGTAGTATTCTTTGTTGCTTTACCTTTATGTTTAGGTATTGCGCTTGCCAGTGGCGCGCCATTGTTTTCAGGATTAATTGCCGGTATAATTGGTGGTGTTTTCGTTGGAGCACTTAGTGGTTCAAAAATTGGAGTAAGTGGTCCTGCTGCAGGATTAGCCGCTATAGTTCTTACCGCTATTGGAACCTTAGGTGGTTTTGAGAATTTTCTAGTTGCCGTAGTATTAGGCGGTGTTATTCAAATGGTATTTGGTTTTCTAAAAGCGGGTATTATTGGATATTACTTTCCGTCTTCCGTGATAAAGGGAATGTTAACCGGGATTGGTATCATCATCATTCTAAAACAAATTCCACACTTTTTTGGTTATGACCCTGACCCAGAAGGAGATTGGGCTTTTTTCCAAGTAGATGGAGAAAATACATTTTCAGAAATTTTAAATACGGTCAATAATATTAGTCCCGGTGCTACATTGGTGGCTATCATTGGTTTTTCTATTCTATTACTATGGGACAAGGTTCTTTCTAAAAAAGGTAGAATTTTTCAATTAGTACAAGGGCCTTTAGTTGCCGTTGCCGTTGGTATTATTTTTTATATAGTAACTCAAGATAGTGCAGTATTGGCTATTTCTTCAGAACACTTGGTAAGTGTACCTGTTCCTGAAGATGCCGCTTCATTCTTAGGTCAATTTAGCTTCCCAAATTTTGGGGCTATAACAAATCCTCAAGTTTGGATTACTGCTTTTACAATAGCTTTGGTAGCTAGTTTGGAAACACTTTTATGTGTAGAAGCTACGGATAAGCTAGACCCACATAAGAATGTAACACCAACAAACCGAGAATTACTTGCCCAAGGTGCTGGTAATATACTGTCCGGTTTAATTGGAGGACTACCTATAACGCAGGTAATTGTTCGTAGCTCAGCCAACATACAATCTGGTGGAACGTCTAAACTATCTGCTATTTTACATGGTTTTCTTTTATTGATTTCTGTAATTCTTATTCCAACTTTGTTGAATATGATTCCATTATCCGTATTGGCAGCCATCCTTTTCATCGTTGGATACAAATTGGCAAAACCTGCTCTTTTCGCAACAATGTATAAACTGGGTTGGAAACAGTTCGTTCCTTTTATGGTAACCGTTTTAGGGATTGTATTTACAGATTTACTTATTGGAATTAGTTTGGGCTTAGCTGTTGGAATAGTTGTTATTCTACTAAAAAGCTACCAGAATTCTCACTTTCTTCATATTGAAGATGTGAGTAACGGAAAGCATAAAATAAAAATGACTCTTGCAGAAGAAGTAACATTTTTTAACAAAGGTGCTATTCTTAAAGAACTAGATAGTCTTCCAAGAGACACCTACTTAGAGCTAAATCTACTTAAAACTAGGTATCTTGACATTGATATTATTGAGATTTTAGACGATTTCTCCATAAAAGCCAAAGAACGTAACATAGATATCCGGTTGGTATCAAAGCGTGGAGTTATAGAAAACCCCACTAGTTATAGTGAGTTTTTTAGAACAAGACCAAAATCTAACCTAAGTTTAAGTTAAGCGCTATGGAAAAAAATAAATATAAAATAGCCTTACTTTCAGATTTGGCAGACGGTATGCACAACCTTTTAAAAAGCTCGGTTAGCCTAGCCAAAATGGTTGATGCAGAAATTGAGGTTTTCAACGTTAGAAAGCCTACTGATATTATTGGAAAAGACAATCAATTATCGGCTATTCGCACCATAAACCACGAATATATTGTAACTGATAAACGAATGAAGAACATACTGGCACCGTTCTCAGAAGATTATGGGGTTCCCATTCGTTATTCAAGCACTTTTGGTAATGTAAAAACTGAAATAGCCAGATATCTAGATGATAATACTCCAGATATTTTAGTTCTTGGCCGCAGAAAGACAAAACCTTTTAATACTGTAGATGATAGGATTATCAATTTTGTTCTAAGTATTTTTAAGGGGTCCGTAATGATTGTTTCAGAAGAAAATGGTCTAAAACCTAACATGAAAATAGGGATCGGTGCACTAAACTGTTCTGATGAGTCATTGAGTTCTTCTTTTCCAGAAGCCCTCTTTGCACATACGAATAGCCCTCTAAAGTCTTTCAGTATTGTTAACGGGCCTACAACACAGCCTCAACCTCATGAATTTTTAGGTAAGAAAATTGTGGATTACGTATTTGATTATAATGACAATACAATGAAGAAGCTGCCTATTTACTTGTCCAAGAGTAAAGTGGATTTATTATTTGTAGAGCGAAAGAAGAAGGAAAAACAAAGTACTTCTACACCGTCAAACATTTACGACATGGTAAAAAAATTAGACATTAACCTTATGATTGCAGGAGAACAAAACTTGCAACGCGATTTTCAAAGCAAATTAAACATAGCATAATTAAAACAAATACATATGAAAGCACATACTAAGGAGACGCAGGCAACTATGACTCCGGCAAAAGCATTAAATTTTTTACAAGAAGGTAATCAACGTTTTCAAAACAATTTGAAAGCCAACAGAAACCTTTTAGAGCAAGTAAACGATACTAGTGAAGGACAGTTTCCTTTTGCAACTATCTTAAGCTGTATAGATTCTAGAGTTTCGGCCGAGTTAGTTTTTGATCAAGGTTTGGGTGATATCTTTAGTATACGGATTGCAGGTAACTTTTCTAACGAAGATATTTTAGGTAGTATGGAGTTTGCATGCAAACTTGCCGCTACTAAATTAGTTGTAGTTCTAGGCCATACAAGTTGTGGTGCTATAAAAGGAGCTTGTGACCACGCCAGATTAGGTAACCTAACAGCTTTGATAAATAAGATAGAGCCAGCGGTTGATGCTGTGAAAGAGCCAGCGGACGAAAGCCTTAGGAACTCCAAAAATCTTGAGTTTGTGGATAAAGTTTCTGAAAAGAACGTGCTTTTGACAATAGACAATATCCGTAAGAATAGTCCAGTTTTGGCAGAAATGGAAGACAACGGAGAGATCAAGATTGTAGGTGCCATGTATGATATTTCTAATGGTGAAGTAACTTTTTACTAATAGGCTTATATTCAGTTATATAGAATGGGCCAATAATGCATTGGCCTTTTTTCAAGTATTGCCGTAGAATTAGTCTTATTTTGTAAAAAATAACACCATGAATCTAGATACTGTTTTTGACAACAATGAAAAGTGGATAGCTGAAAAGCTAGAAACTAGTTCAGACTATTTTGAGCAGTTAGCAGAAGGGCAAAATCCTGAATTGCTTTATATTGGTTGTTCAGACAGCAGGGTTACCGCAGAAGAAGTTATGGGTGCAAAACCTTGGTGAGGTTTTCGTACATCGTAACATTGCGAACATGGTTATCAGTATAGATCTTAACGTACTTTCTGTTTTGAAGTATGCGGTAGATTATTTGAAAGTAAAACATATTATAGTTTGTGGCCATTACGCATGTGGAGGTGTCAAAGCCGCCATGCAATCTAAAGATTTGGGTGTTTTAAACCCATGGCTACGTAATATTCGTGATGTCTACCGTCTTCATAAAGAAGAGCTGAACGCTATTGAGGACGAAACAAAAAAATACGATAGGCTAGTAGAACTTAACGTAAAGGAGCAATGTGTAAACCTGATCAAAACAGCAGTGGTTCAAAAAGCATATCGCGATCACGGATTAAAAGTACACGGATGGATATTTGATGTTCATACCGGAAAATTGATAGACCTAAAAATAGATTTTGAAGGCTATTTAAAAAACATAATGGAGATCTATCACCTAGATTAATCCAGAATTGATTTGTAGAAACCAAACGTTCAATTTGGCATCTATATTTCAACACAAAAATTAAAACAATCTCTCAGCATTAAACTTAACTCTATGAAAAATCTTTTCTCAAACTTTAAAGGAGACTTATTTGGAGGAATAACGGCGGGTATTGTTGCCCTACCCTTAGCATTAGCGTTTGGTGTTAGCTCAGGCCTTGGACCCAGTGCGGGGCTATACGGAGCCATATTTATCAGTTTTTTTGCGGCTCTTTTTGGAGGTACTAACACACAAATTTCTGGTCCTACTGCGCCAATGACAGCGGTAAGTATGGTTGTCATAGCTGGTATAATTGCTCTAAACGATGGTAGCTTAGAAAAAGCATTACCTGCTATTTTAGTAGTGTTCTTATTGGCCGGCCTTATGCAAATAGGTCTTGGACTTCTAGGTATAGGTAAATACATCCGTTATATCCCTTATCCTGTGGTTTCAGGTTTTATGACGGCAATCGGTGTTATTATTTTGGTTACACAAATATTACCTGCAATAGGATATTACCCTAAAGAAGATGCAGAGTTTGTAAACCTATACAAACCCATGGCCGAAGAAATTATTTTAGATAATATTCTGAAAGAAGAAGCGGGAGAAGGTATTCTAGTTTTAGAAAATTTTGAAGAAACCATTAAACGAGCAGAAGGAATTACTGAAGCAGATATGCTTAAAGAAGCAAGAACTTTGGCAAAATCTGAAGCTTCGGGCGTATTGGGTGCGCTTAAAGTAATGCCTAGAGCTTTACAGAACATTAACTGGTTAGAATTTATTCTCGCCTTATCTACCATTGCTATAATTTATGGTTTCAAAAAAATAACTACCGCTATACCAAGCGCATTAGTTGCTTTAATTGTAGTCTCTGGGGTAGCGTATGGTTTTGGATTAAACTATAGACCAATAGAAGAAATTCCAAGCGGTTTCCCGATGCCTAACCTGGGTATATTCACCAGTTTTGAACTTGGCTCGGTAACGCCTTATATTTTTACAGCATTAACGCTGGCATTATTAGGTGCTATTGATTCACTTTTGACTTCTGTGGTTGCGGATAACATGACGAAAACAAAGCATCAACCTAACAAAGAATTGGTAGGGCAAGGAATTGGAAACAGTATTGCCGCTATTTTTGGAGGTATACCAGGAGCTGGTGCTACAATCCGTACCGTTGTTAATATTAATGCAGGTGGTAAAACTAAGTTATCCGGTATGGTAGCAGGGGTTTTACTTCTGGTTGTTCTTTTGGCTTTAGGACCTGTTGCTTCTCAAATACCAGCAGCTGTACTTGCCGGTATTTTAGTTACCGTAGGTATTGGTGTAATGGATTACAAAGGGTTGAAAGCCATACCTAGTTTACCTAAAGACCTGAGCATAGGTCCAATAAAATTCAGTTCAGAAGTAGTTATAATGCTAGTTGTGTTAGTACTTTCCTCTGTTTGGAACTTGGTATATGCTGTAGGTGTTGGTTTAGTTATCGCTTCTTTAATGTTCATGAAAAAAATGGGTGACCTTACAGCAGAAAGGTCTGATGTAAAGTCTTTAGAAAAAGAAGAAGGTTGGGCAGATGAAGTTGGGTTCCCTAAAAACCTAAGAGATCAAGTCTTTATTAAACACCTTAAAGGACCTTTGTTTTTTGGTTCTACCAGCGAATTTCAAATATTGGCGGACCAAATACCAAGAACGGCATCTACGGTTATCATTCGAATGGACCGTATGCAGTATATGGATCAATCCGGTCTTTATACATTGGAAGACGTATTAATAGATTTACACAATTCTGATATTGAAGTATTGTTTGTAGATGTGCTTAAACAGCCAAGATATATGATGGAACGAGTAGACCTTATTCCTGATTTAATTCCTACAGAGCATATTTTTGACACCTTTGCTGAGTGTCTACAGTACTTGGAACGTAAGACTTCAAAAAAGAATATTGAAGCTTCTGCGTAGGATTTAGACCAATTTATGATGAATTATGTATCAGGTAATGCCGCAAATGTCCTAAATTTGCGGCATTAGCCGAACATCATGATTGATACTATTAAAAAGCACATTACTGAGGTAGAAAAGTTTACCGCTACCACCAAAGAGGAGCTAGAAAGCTTCCGTATTAAATACTTAGGTAAAAAGGGACTTTTGACCGATTTCTTCGCTGAGTTCAAAAATGTACCTAATGACCAGAAAAAGGAATTCGGCCAAACAATAAATAAGTTAAAGCAAGCCGCAAACGATAAACTGAATACTTTACGGGACGCTCTTGAGAGCAAAACCGAAGAAAAAGGTATTTATGGCGATTTGACACGTCCAGGTGAACCTTTAGAACTTGGGGCAAGACACCCTATTTCTATTGTTAAGAACCAAATTATAGAGATTTTCTCCAGAATAGGTTTCAATGTATCGGAAGGTCCGGAAATTGAAGATGATTGGCATAATTTTACTGCCTTGAACCTTCCTGAATATCACCCTGCCAGAGACATGCAGGACACATTTTTTGTTCAAACCGATCCAGATATCTTATTGCGTACCCATACCTCATCGGTACAGGTTCGTTATATGGAAAATAATAAACCGCCAATACGTACTATCTCTCCAGCAGAGTATATCGTAATGAGGCCATTTCGGCACGTTCACATTGTTTCTTTCACCAAGTTGAAGGTTTATATATTGATAAGGACGTTTCCTTTGCAGATTTAAAACAAACACTTCAGTTCTTTACAACGGAACTTTTTGGTAAATCTAAGATTCGTTTACGCCCATCATACTTTCCATTTACAGAGCCTAGTGCAGAAGTAGATGTGTATTGGGGCCTTGAGACTGAAACCGATTATAAGATGACAAAAGGTACCGGTTGGCTAGAAATCATGGGCTGTGGTATGGTTGACCCTAATGTACTTGACAATTGTGGTATAGACTCCAAAGAATACTCTGGTTTTGCTTTCGGAATGGGTATTGACAGAATTGCTCTTTTACTTCACCAAATATCTGATATTCGCCTATTAAGCGAAAACGATGTGCGATTCTTAGAGCAATTTAAAAGTGCATTATAATAAAGTGTAGTGAAAAAAGATATAGAAATACCAATTGCCAAAGATGTTCAAGTAGTCGCTATTAGAGAATGGAACGAGGAGTTTCTTTCAAAAGACTGGAACGCCTACATAATAAATAGTAGAGCAGACCAAATTGAAATGGTAATGGTAGTATCTAAGGGTTTTGACGATGAACGCCAAACCACTACAATGCGCCATAGTATGGGTACAATATTACCTAACGAATTTAAAAAGATAGAATTATTACAAGAAGATGTTCTTGCCTTAGACAATGAATTCTTTGTTACTTTCTTTGCTGAAGGCAAACTTTTTGAAAAACGTTTTTTATTCCTCAAAAATACCGTCACCGAAAAAAATCTTAGTACTATTCCGCTAATTGAAAAGGATGGAATCTTCGCAGAGTAAGCTGTAACTTCATTTTATTTTCATCCATTCTACTTACCATTTTTAAAAGTTTAGTCCACTTCTTTCTTTACCGAAAGCATTTACCTACAAAAGTTTTATCGGTCAAAAAGTTTATTTATTCAGTTAATCTTCAAATAGTTACCCCCTTATCTTGCGCACTGTAACAAAATTTTAACTCATTTTAATAAAATTTAAGTTCTTTTAGTTTGTTTCGTTCCGAACTAACATTATCTTTGTCGCTTGAATTTTTCAATTATGAAAATAGAAGAGATAAAAAATAAGTTAATTGAGGAGCTTGGTGTTCACTTTGAATCTGAGTACGACCTACCACCATTGGCTGCTAGAATCTTTGCGAACTTAGTTATCACAGAGGAAGACGGTCTTACTTTTGATGATTGTCTTCTTAAAAGAGGTGCTAGTAAAAGCTCAATATCCACATCGTTGAACCTTTTATTGCAAATGGATTTTGTAAACTATTTTACGAAGTCAGGAGATAGAAAAAGGTATTTTAAAGTTGCTGAAAAAAATACGTTCTTCATCAAAAAGTTGAATCGCTCATTAAATCAATTGGAAAGGGAAAAAGATATGATTGTTAAGATAACAGCATATAACAAAAAGTACCGTCCGGAGAAACATGAAGAAAACAAAAATAGAATGACAGTTTATGGCAAGTGTATTACGGATATGACCACAAGCCTTAAAACAACTATTGAAGAATTAAAAAAACAACAAAAATAATTTTTTTATCAGATTGGTTCGTTTTTTACCGAACATTCTGAATTAACAAAACCTTAACAGGACCCAATCAACAATTTAATACAATTAAACATCCATTTAAAAATGAAAAAGTTATCAATAATAGGACTATTAAGCGCTGGACTTCTTTTAAGCTCATGCTTTGGAACAACGCCAACAGCACCTGCTGCAGGAGCAACGCCTCCTCCACCAAGCTTAAAAGTAAGTGAGTTAAAAAAACAAGACCTTACTGTATATAACGAATTTTCTACTACACTTGAAGGTAAGCAGAATGTAGAAATATGGCCTAAGGTTGCTGGTTTTGTACAAGAAGTATATGTTGAAGAAGGTCAGAAAATCAAAAAAGGACAACCTCTTTTCAAATTAGAGACCCAAACTTTGAACCAAGATGCCAATGCTGCAAAAGCTTCTGTAAACGTGGCACAAGTAGAAGTAGATAAACTTAAGCCACTAGTAGAAAAAGGTATAATTAGCGAAGTTCAGTTAGAGACTGCCAAAGCGCAGCTTGCTCAGGCTCAAGCCAATTACCAAAGTGTTGCTTCAAATATCGGATATTCCCGTATCACCAGCCCTGTAGATGGTTATATCGGTGAAATTCCCTTTAAAAAAGGTGCCTTGGTAAGTTCTGCTATGGGACAACCATTAACTACTGTATCTGACGTTAGCGAGGTTCGTGCCTATTTTTCTATGAATGAAAAAGAATTATTGAAACTAAAAGAATCCATGCCCAAAAATGACAAAAATGTTATGGATATGGAGAAAGCTCCAAAAGTTTCACTTATTATGATCAATGGTGAGGAATATGCTGAGAAAGGTAAGATTGCAATGATCAATACTATCATTAATAGTACTACTGGTAGTGTAACTGCAAGAGCTGATTTTGATAACAAGAACAACTTATTAAGCAGTGGTAGTACAGGAAAAATAAAAATTCCAACAGTATATAATGGTGCTTACGAAATACCGCAAACAGCAACTGTTGACCTTCAAGGTAAAAAATTAGTTTACGTAGTTAAAGATGATAATACGGTTACTACCATGCCATTAGATATCATTACTACTACCCAAAATGGCTTTATCGTCGAGAAAGGGTTTGAAGAAGGGACTACTATAGTTCTAGAAGGGGTTTCTAAATTAAGAGACGGAATGACCATCAGTCCGGTTAAATAAGCATCCGCTAATTATCATAACATATAAATAAAGAACAATGTTTCAAAAATTTATAGATCGTCCCGTACTGTCTACGGTGATATCGATCATCATAGTTATTCTAGGTGTTTTAGGTTTAACGACCTTACCTATTGAAGAATACCCTGAAATAGCACCACCAACCGTTCAAGTAACAAGTACCTATACAGGTGCGAATGCTGAAACGGTACTAAAAAGTGTTGTTGTACCATTAGAAGAGCAAATCAATGGTGTTGAAGACATGTTATACATGACTTCTAACGCAAGTAATGACGGTGCTGCAACCATAAACGTATTTTTTAAATTGGGTACTGACCCTGACATTGCCGCGGTAAACGTTCAGAACAGGGTTGCCAGAGCAAATAGTGTTTTGCCACAAGCAGTTGTACAGACCGGTGTTATAACTCAAAAGTCTCAAACTAGTGCATTGTTATTCTTCTCTCTTTTCTCTGATAACGATGAATATGATGCAACTTTCGTAGAGAACTACGCCAGAATTAACATCGTACCCAAATTACAACGTATAGAAGGTGTTGGTAACGTTACTGTTTTTGGTTCTAAGGATTACTCCATGCGTATATGGTTAAATCCTGAAAAGATGGCCGCTTATAAACTGATGCCATCAGACATACAAAATGCACTTAATGAACAAAACTTAGAAGCTGCTACTGGTAAAATTGGTGAAAATGCCGATGGTGTTTATGAATATGTATTAAAATATAAAGGTCGTCTTTCAGATGAAGCTGAATACGAAAACATCATTATTAGAGCGCAGGAAAATGGTCAGTTTTTAAGACTTAAAGATGTTGCTGAAATTGAATTAGGTGCTTTTAACTATGGTACCAAGAACGAAGGTATGGGTAAACCCGGTACCGCTGTTGGTATTTTTCAAACTTCAGGATCTAATGCAAATGCTATTATTGATGAGATTCAGACTATACTAGATGAAAGTAGTCAAGATTTCCCTAAAGGACTAGATTATGTAATTCCTTATAACACTAAAGATTTCTTAAGTGCATCTATAGAACATGTTGTACAAACCTTAATAGAAGCCTTTTTATTGGTTTTCTTAGTGGTTTTCATATTCCTACAGGATTTTAGATCTACGTTAATACCCGCTATTGCCGTTCCGGTGGCGATTATTGGTACGTTCTTCTTTTTATCGCTCTTTGGGTTTTCCATTAACATGTTGACTTTGTTCGCAATGATTCTGGCCATTGGTATTGTGGTGGATGATGCCATTGTGGTGGTCGAGGCGGTGCACGCCAAAATGGAGGAAGGTGCCACCAATGCCAAATTAGCTACCAAATCTGCAATGACCGAGATTTCAGGTGCCATAATCTCTATTACTTTGGTAATGTCCGCAGTATTTATTCCGGTATCGTTCATTAGTGGGTCTTCAGGTGTGTTTTACCAACAGTTCGGTATAACATTGGCTATTGCCATTCTTATTTCAGCGGTAAACGCTTTAACATTGAGTCCGGCCTTGGCTGCACTTTTATTGAAGCCTCATGATACATCCGAAGAAAAGAAAAAAGGATTTTCAAAGCGTTTCTTTTCAGCCTTTAATACTGGTTTTAATGCAATAACCGACAAATATGTTGGCTCAGTAAAATTCATTATCAAAAGAAAATGGGTAACAGGTTTATCTCTTGTAGTGTTTGGAGTTATAGCATACATGTTATTTCAATCTACACCAACTGGTTTTATACCAAATGAGGATAAAGCCATTGTGTTTGCCGATGTTACCATGCCTCCTGGGACCACTTTGGAGCAAACGCAAAAAACCGTTAAAAAACTAGATTCTATTTATCAATCTATGGATATCATAAAGGTAGGATGAACATTACAGGATTTAGTATTTTGAATAGTGTTAATGGTGGTTCATACGCTTTCTCGGTACTTCGTCTTAAAGATTGGGGCGAACGAGAAGGTGATGCGGAATCTGTTAAGGCTGTAGTAGGAAGCTTGTTCGCAAAAACAGCTGGCTTAAAAGATGCCAAAATATTCTTCTTTACCCCACCAAGTGTGCGTGGTTTTGGTAACTCAACTGGTTTTGAAATGAACCTACAGAGTAAAGATGCAGATGATTGGCAGACCGTAAACAAAGTAACCAATGAATTCTTGGCTGCAATTAATGCAAGACCAGAAGTTCAATATGCCATTACGAACTTCAATGCCAATTTCCCTCAATATGAATTAGAAGTTGATGTTGAGAAAACTAAAATGGCAGGTTTAGCGGTAACAGATGTGTTTAGCGCCATGCAGGGATATTATGGTGGATTATATACGACCGACTTTAACAAGTTTGGTAAGCAGTATCGTGTAATGATCCAAGCCAAACCAGAAGATAGAGCAGATGAAAACTCATTGAACCACATTTTCGTAACGAATGCAAGTGGTGAGTCGGTTGCCGTATCTCAATTTGTATCGTTGAAGAAAATTTATGGTCCTGAAGTGGTAAGTAGATTTAACCTATTAAGTTCTGTAAAAATTAACGGAGCTATGAACCCTGGCTATTCTACAGGTGATGCCATAAAGGCAATTGAAGAGGTTACTGCTCAAGTATTGCCTAATAATTACACTTATGAGTATTCAGGGCTTACAAAAGAGGAGAATAGCGCAGGTAGCCAAACCATCATCATTTTTATATTGAGTTTGGTATTTGTGTACTTCCTATTAAGTGCTCAGTATGAATCGTATATTTTACCATTTTCAATTCTATTGTCGCTACCCGTTGGTATTGCAGGAGCAATTGGTTTTGTGAGTATGGCTGGCCTTGAAAACAACATCTATTTTCAGATTGCATTAATCATGCTTATTGGTCTACTTTCTAAAAATGCCATTCTTATTGTAGAGTTTGCATTGCAGCGAAGAAAACACGGTATGTCTATAATTGAATCTGCCATTGATGGAGCTAAAGCAAGACTTAGACCAATTTTAATGACCTCATTTGCCTTTATCCTTGGTTTAATGCCATTGGCATTGTCTTCAGGAATTGGTGCCGTAGGTAACCGATCCATTGGTATGAGTGCAGTTGGTGGTATGTTAATAGGTACCATATTCGGTGTGTTTGTTATACCCGCCCTATACGTTATTTTCCAGACCATGCAAGAGCGTATAACCGGTGCGCCGCAAGAAACTATTGAAGAATCAAAGAACTAAAGAAATCATGAAAAAATTAGTAATGAATAAATTCTTATTGGTGGCCATGCTTCCGCTCTTGCTGCAATCGTGTTTTGTAGCTAAAAACTATGAGCAGCCGGAGGTGGAAACCGAAAACCTTTATAGAACCGATAATTTGCCACAGGATAGTGTGTCGTTCGCATCGGTCTCCTACAAGGATGTTTTTACAGATTCACATTTAAAAACGTATATCCAAAGAGGTTTGGACAACAACCTAGATATTCGCATTGCTCTTCAGAGCATTGCGGCTGCAGAGGCTTATGTTAAACAAGGTAAAGCAGGTTATTTGCCTACCCTAAGTGGTGCCGCTAGTGCAACTAGAACAGCAAGAACCAGTGAAAACGGACAATTCGGAAGTTTTTTCACGCAACCTTTTAATCAATATGAAGCCTCAGGAACAGTATCTTGGGAAGCGGATATCTGGGGAAAAATAAGAAGTAGTAAGCGCGCAAGCGATGCAAGTTACTTGCAGACTGTAGCAGCACACCAAGCCGTAAAAACGGATTTGGTAGCTCAAATAGCTACAACATACTACCAGTTATTGGCTCTAGACAAGCAAATCTCGGTTACCGAACAAACTATTGATAACCGTCAAAAAAGTTTAGAGACCATTGAGGCTTTAAAAGATGCGGGACAAGCAAATCTAGTTGGTGTTGATCAAACTGCAGCGCAATTATATAGTGCTCAGAGTCAATTGTTAGATCTTAAAAATCTGCTCTATCAAACAGAAAATACAATGAGTATTCTTTTGGGAGAGAAGCCACAATCCTATGTGCGAAGTTCTTTAGATGAGCAATCTTTAGTTAATGAGATGACACTTGGTGTACCTGCCCTGTTGTTACGTAACAGACCTGATATCATGCAAGCGGAATATAACTTAATGAACAACTTTGAGCTTGCTAATGTTGCGAAGAGTAATTTTTACCCTTCTATAACATTATCGGCACAAGGTGGTTTTCAAAGTTTGGAATTGGATAATTGGATAGACAGTAGTTCTATTTTTGCTAACCTTGTAGGTGGTCTTACTCAACCTATTTTTAACGGCAGAAAAATAAGAACTGCTTATGAAGTTGCTAAAACACAACAAGAACAAGCATTGTTAATGTTTAAAAAAGCGCTTTTAAATGCTGGCCAAGAGGTATCAAATGCCTTATATGACTATAATATTTCGGTTCAAAAAGAAGCTTACGTTACTAAACAAGTAGTTGCCTTAAAAAGAGCGGAAACCAATTCAGAAGAATTATTAAACAGTGGATACTTAACCTATTTGGACTTGTTAACTGCAAGAGAAAATGCTTTGAATGCTGAGCTTAGCTTGGTAGACAACAAGTTTTCACAATTATCTGCAACAGTAGAGTTGTACCGTTCCCTTGGTGGTGGATGGCATTAAACACGTTCTGAGCGCATCATGGATAAAGACAAGTTTTTAGAATTTGCCCTTTCTAAATTTATAAAATTCGGAAGTAAGCGTTTTACCTTAGATGACCTTAAGACATGAGATGAGTATTTCGAAAAAAACGATTTACGACAATTTCAAAAGCAAAGAAGAGGTTGTGCAGGAAAGCTTGGTTGCATTTATAAATAAGCTACGTTCTAAAATTCTTGAAAGTGTTGAAAAACAAAAATCTAATCCTATTCTTACCGTCATTGACGTGTATAGAATAGGATTGGATTCTTTTAAATCCTTTAGTCCTTCATTTTTATTCGGCTTAAAAAAATACTACCCAGATGTTTACGTTTCTATAAGCGATTTCAGGTCAAAAGAGCTTTATGCCTTGGTTCAAAATCTTCTGCAAAAAGCCAAGGAGAAAGGTCAGGTGCGAGATGATATTGATGTAGAACTTATCTGCGAGATATACCTCAACCGACTTGAGCTCATCCTCTTCTCCACAAAAAACCTCTTTGAAGAATATTCTGTTCAAGAGCTACTAGAGCATATTGTCATTAATAATCTACGCGGTATTGCTACCCAAGATTATCTGAAGAAAAACAACTTCATGCTAGAAGTACACTAGCTACTAAACTACCAATTATTAAAAGGATTTTTACTTAATTGCGAGTTGTAGTAAGCAATCTTACCAGTTACTTCTTCCCCCAACCATGATGGTTTTTCAAATATTTGGTTTTCAGATTCTAGTTCTATTTCGGCAACAATAAGCCCTTCATTTTCACCATGAAACTCATCTACTTCATATTCATGTGAACCTAACGGAACCCTGAATCGTATTTTGTCTATAATTGAGGCTCACAGATGAGCAACAGCTGCTCTGCATCGGAAACCGAAATTTCCTTTTCCCATTCAAATCGGATTGTTCCTGCATCGTTTGACTTTCCTTTTACCGTTAAAAATCCCGATTGGTCTTTTATACGAACCCTTACGGTTCGCTCTTTATCAGTATTTAAAAAACCCTGAACAATTCGTTCTTTAGATGAGGCCTGGTCTTGATACGCTGTAGACGTGACCAAGAATTTACGTTCAATTTCAATCACTTAACGCTGCTATTTTATTAATTTGATCAGACTCTATTTTATTCACCTCGCAACCTGTATTCGCTACTTTTACCATAGCTTTTGCAATTGCGTCAGGTTCAATAGAGCGGTATTTGGCCAGTGGCCCAACCAAAACAAGGTTAAGCACTTTCATTAGTTGTTTAAACAACAGCTCCCCTGTACGTTTTTCTTCTCGCTTACCACCAATTAATGAAGGTCTAAAGATATAGGTGTTCTTAATTTTTTCATTAAGGACAGCATCTTCCATTTCACCCTTTACCTGATTATAAAAAACATTACTTTTTGCACTAGCTCCCATTGCAGAAACTACTAAAAAAGTAGAAATTCCATTTTGAGCACAAAGCTTGGCTGCCGTTACGGGAATACCATAATCTATATTTTTATATACTTCTTTATTAGGGGTTTTTGACTTGGTAGTACCAATGCAGCAAAAAAGCTCATCGCCTTTAAAGTCTTCTTTAAACTGTTCAAGGTGCAGCAAATCGCCTAAATGCTCTTCTATTTTTTTGTGCGGAATACCCACACTGGAGCGAGAGAACAATTTTATTTTCCCATAACGGTCATCGGCTAGCAAAAGTTGTAATAAAATGCCCCCCGTAAGACCCGTTGCGCCCAGTATTATTGCTGTCTTTGTTTGTGTTTCCATCCAACTAAATATAACTTAATTTTGCAGTATGCCAAACGATTTTCCTTTGCGAAAAATTATTCATGTTGATATGGACGCCTTTTATGCATCTGTAGAGCAATTGGATAATCCAGAATTGCGTGGAAAGCCGGTTGCCGTTGGCGGAAGTTCAAAAAGAGGTGTAGTAGCCGCAGCAAGTTACGAAGCCAGAAAATATGGTGTACGTAGTGCCATGAGCAGCATAATGGCACAGCGCAATTGCCCTGAATTGATATTTGTAAATGCCCGCTTTGATAGATATAAAGAAATCTCTAAAATTATACGTGGCATTTTCTATGAATATACAGATTTGGTTGAACCACTTTCTTTGGACGAAGCCTATCTTGATGTCACGGTCAATAAAAAAGGAAATCCCTCCGCTTCCTTATTAGCTAGGGAGATACGGCAAAAGATTTTTGACGCTACAGGCCTTAATGCATCCGCCGGAATTTCTATAAATAAATTCATTGCGAAAGTTGCCAGTGACATCAACAAACCAAACGGGCAAAAGACGGTTAACCCTGAAGAAGTATTAGAATTCTTAGAAGACCTTGAAATCCGAAAATTCTACGGCGTAGGAAAGGTCACTGCGGAGAAAATGTACAAACTAGGCATCTTTACCGGTAAAGACCTCAAACTAAAAACAGAATCCTTTTTAGAAGAAAATTTTGGGAAAAGCGGCAGTTACTATTATAACGTGGTGCGCGGCATTCATAACAGCGAGGTTAAACCACATCGTATTCCAAAATCTGTGGGAGCAGAGCGAACGTTCAATGAAAATCTGAGCAGTGAAGTGTTTATGTTAGAACGTTTGGACCATATTGCCGAGGAATTGGAGAAGCGCTTAAAAAAGGCAAATATTGCCGGTAAAACTGTCACCTTAAAAATTAAATACAGCGATTTTACGTTGAACACCAGAAGTAAGACTTTGGCTTATTTCATCTCTGCCAAGAGCCTTATTTTAGAAACAGCAAAAGAACTTCTGTATCAAGAAAAATTACAAAACTCTGTGCGTTTACTTGGTATTTCGCTAGCCAATCTCAATACCCAAAAGGAAGAAAAAGACTCAAAAAAGGAAATAGTCACAGTACAGTTGAAATTCGAGTTTTAAGCTTCGCCCTCGTTTTAAACGAAAAAAATTAACATTCTTTTAGATATTTACACCAAAGTGCTACAAATTAAGCACTTTGTGTTAGAATTCACTGCCATACCCAAGGGTAGGTAACATCTAAACTGTTCTTTAATCTATTATCTTTATAGCTAGTATTTAGCCAAATTTTTACCCTCAAAACAATGTATTGAGAACACCGGTAGTCCTAGTAAGAGATCCTGATAAAACTATATCAATTGACGAGAACCAAAATTAGAACCTATTCCAAAATTTCTGCCCTTGCGGATATCAAAATCGAGCCGTTCGATGTCAATAAACGCTACACCAAACCGCACCGCCATAACAAGTATATGGAGTTGGTTTATTTTAGTGCTGGTAGTGGAATGCATTATATGGATGAAACTGGTTACGCTATAGAACCTCCAGTAATATTCATCATCAAAAAGGATGAAGTCCACCACTGGGAAATAGACACAGTTCCCGAAGGATTCGTTATTATTATTAAAGAAGGTTTTATGGAAAAAACCTTAGATAAACATATCAACTTACAATTAAGGCAGCTGGGGCATAAAAAAATAATCAAACCTAACTTTGACCCAACCATACAATCACTCTTTGAAATTGCATCTAAAGAAATTAAGGAAATTTGTGTTAGTAGAGATATTCTAGTAGAAGGTGTTCTCAAAGCCTTATTCTCTAAAATATTGACTTATGTGGAGATTGATGAAAATTTGTCTACCACCAATTTAGAAGAACGTTTTGATGAATTGTTGCTAACTAAATTGAAAAATGATGTAGCTTATTATGCCCAAAAGCTGAATACCACGGCACAAAATCTAAATGCACTTTGTAAAAAAAAGCACGATAAAACAGCTTCCTCCGTAATTGCAGACCATATTATAAAAGAAACAAAACGGTTACTACTTTATACCGACCTATCTGTAACTGAAATTGCCTACGCTTTTGACTTTACAGACGTTTCACACTTTGTTAAGTACTTTAAACGCCACGATGGTCAAACCCCTTTACATTTCAAAAAAGCAGCAATCGTACCTTAATTTTTTCAAACAGACCATAATCCAATAGGGTTTAAGCGTAATTTCGACACCTAATTAAGACCAAACCCTGTTGAACATGAAGTTTTCTTATCTATTCATCTTTTTAATTTCGTTGGCTCCGCTATCTGCATCGGCCCAAATAACTGGCAAAATAACGGACGCAGACAATGAATATCCTCTAGAGTACGCAACTGCAGCGATCTTTAACCAAGAAAACGGTGAGCTGGTTACCGGTGTAATTACAGACCTTAATGGTTTCTTTACTATTGAGGATATTAAAGATGGCACATATTACCTAGAAGCCTCCTTCATTGGTTTCGCAACCAAAACCATAAAAGACATAACGGTACAAAATAAAAAAGCCCTAGACCTAGGCACTATAAACCTTACAATTGGTGGAAACCAGCTTGATGAAGTAGTAATAAAAGGCCAACGTGCAACGGTCATTAATAAAATAGACCGACAGGTATTTGATACGAAAACATTCCAAAATAGTCTTGGTGGTAGTGCCACGGATGTGGTTAAAAATATACCATCCGTAAGTGTTGATGGTCAAGGAGAAATAAGTGTTCGCGGTAGTACCGGTTTTGTAGTTTTACTTAACGGAAATCCAGTTCAAGGTGACGCTTCTAACCTACTGAATCAGCTTCCAGCAAATGCCATAGAGCGAGTTGAAATCATTACTGCTCCTTCCGCTAAATACGATCCGGAAGGTAAAGCAGGTATAATGAACATAATTACCAAAAAAGGTGCTGCGGATGGTTCATTTGCCCAAGTAAACATAAAAGGAGGCCTTCCTTCCATAGAAACCTATGGCAATGACAAAGCACACCAACGTTATGGTGCAGATGCCACTTATAATATTCGTAAAGGCGATTGGAATATTTCTATGGGTGCCAGTTACCAACGTAATGACCTTGGAGGAAGACGTGAAGGTGATGTTTTTACTATCATAAACGATACACTTACACAATTTCCATCTAGCGGCGAGCGTAGTTTTGACGAAATTAATTATAGCGGAAGGTTTACTGTTGATTACGCTCCAGATGACAAGAACTCCTATTCGCTGGCGTTTTATGGGGGAAAAAGAAAAAAAGACCGCCTAGCCGATATCGTGTACTACGATAATCATGGGATTACCCCAGCCGTTGGGGGTGAACGATTTTATACCTTTCAGTATTACAATCATAATTTAAGAACTAGAAAAAGTGATTTTGCATTGGGAAGCTTTGACTATTCTCATATTTTTGACAACACGTCCAAACTTTCAACCTCGTTTTTATATGAATACACATTACTAGGCGGCCCTACGGAAAGCGATAACTTAGGGGAACCTAATAGAAACATAATATACCAACAAGAATATAATACTAATGACAACCCGCTGAACGGTATTCGCCTCTCCTTAGATTATGCTTGGAAACCATTTGCAATTGGCCAAATTGAAACCGGTTACCAATACCGAAACCTAGACCATACTGGTGATTTTGTATACGAAAGAAAGGATGACACTACCGCTGGTGCTTTTGAACTTGTACCAGAGTTTTCAAGTGAAGTAGACCTTCAGAGAAGTATTCATTCTGGTTATGCGCAATTAACGGGTGCTAAGGATAAATGGGAATATGCAGCAGGCGTACGTATTGAAGCTATGGACCGCGAACTTGACCTTCGTGACAAGCAAGGTCTTATTGATACTACCTATGCTTACGATTATGTAAAACCGTTTCCATCGGCATCGGTTCAATATACTTTTGAGAATAATACAAAGTTAAAAGCGGCCTATAGCAAAAGGGTAGAACGTACCGCTACTTTTAAAATGAACCCGTTCCCGGAGCGCGAGCACTCAGAAACCTTGGAACAAGGAGACCCAACCCTAAAACCAGAATTTATAGACTTACTTGAAGTGGGTATCAGTAAAAACTTCGATGGTGGAAATTCGGTTTTTGCAACGGCTTATTACCGTGACACCAAAAACTTGGTAAACAGAGTAAACACAATCTACAACGATACTATTTTAAATAGAATCTACTCTAATGTAGGTAAAGCAAAATCAATAGGATTGGAGATAGGTACCCAGCTAAAAGCTACGGAAAACTGGTCTAACTTATTGGGGCAAACCTTTATAACTATTCTATTAATGGTGAATATGACGGGCGTGACGTAGACAGCAACTCCTTTGTGTATTCTATAAATGCGAACAGCACTTATACTTTTTCAGAAACCGCTTCTTTACAATTTACCTTTAATTACCTCTCTGAAAGAGTTACGGCGCAAGGGGAAGATTCCCGTTTTTATTCGCCTAACCTAACCTTTAAGAAGTCATTTTTAGATAACCGCTTAACGGCCACTTTACAATGGCAAAATATAGATATGGGGTTATTGGACACGAATGAACAACGGATTACTACCTACCGCGAAGGTGAATTTTTCACCACCACAAATTATGTGTATGAGGTAGATATGGTATTGTTGAACCTTTCTTATAATTTCAATAAGAACAAGAATAAATCCAAATTCATTGACAGTGAATTTGGTAAGCAAGAGTTTTAATCCTAGTTGCTGTTTAGTTGCGTAGTGGATTTTAAAACCTGAACAAAAAAGCCCAATGATTTTTAATCTATTTGGGGCTTTCCTCTATTTGTCTTTTTCTGTGCGTTCTTCTTTTTGTGCTTCAACCGTTTCTCAATAGAAGATCTTGACGGTTTAGTTTTGCGACGTTTCTTTTTAACCTTTAGCGCATCTTCAATGAGGTTCAAAAAACGGGCAATAGCCAAATCCTTATTTCGGTGCTGACTTCGGCTTTCATCACACTGCATTTGTAAAATGCCCTCCTTGGTAAGTCTATGACCTATTTTTCTATGAATACGCTCTTTCTCCGTATTAGAAAGTCCATTAGAATCATCAACCGAAAAACTAAGGTCTATTTTAGTAGATACTTTATTTACATGCTGTCCTCCGGCACCACTGCTTCTAACAGCTTTAAAATTTAATTCTTGAAGTAGTTGGGAGGTATTCATAAGTTAAGAATCTCCCATACGTTGGTTAATGGTCTCTATGGAAATGTTCAGAAAAATTACCTTCCCTACTTCCAGAGGCCTATCATGATGAAAATAGATATCTTCTCCTTCATAAACACCAACAATCATAAAATGGCTTCCCATATAATAGGCACCTTTTACAACAACCTCTAAACCGGATTTACCTGAAACCTTAAACTCGTGCGCATAAACAATGATACGCCTTTTAGTATCTGCATATGATTTTACAATATTTATAGGAATTTTATTGGCTTCGCCGAAAAGAGAAGCTACATAGAGGTCTTTAGGATGCTCATAAAGGTTTTTAGGACTATCCTTAGCCACAACAAACTTATCCTTAAGCACAACTACCCTATCTGCAAATGGGAGCATATCCATATGGTCATGTGTAGCCGTTAGCACGGTTATTTTTTGGCGCCTTAAATAACCAAAAAGGTTCCGGCGCAAACTGTTCTTCCTAAAATTATCAATATTACTAAAAGGTTCATCTAACAGTAATACTTTAGGCTCTTGTGCCAATACCCTTGCCAATGCTACTCGCTGTTGCTGACCGCGACTTAACAACTTTACCTTGGTTTTGGCAAATTTGGTCATCTCAATCATCTCCAAAAGCTCAAACGTACGTTCTTTGAGTTCTTCGGGCTCAAAAACGGACAAAAACTGACTTATATTCTCCTCTACCGTAGTAAAAGGCATCAAATCAAAATCTTGGGAGAGATACTTCATGTACGGCTCGCCCGGCACCAAATTATGAAGAGGGCCTAACACTTGGTTTTCATTCCAATATACTTCGCCAACCTCAATATGTAAGAGTCCGTAAATAATTTTTAAGAGCGTACTTTTTCCACAACCGCTTTCGCCTATAATGGATACATGTTCACCCTTTGCCACTTTTAAGTTGATGTTTTCCAATATGGAAGCACCATCTTCATAGCTAAAAGACACATGATCTACTTGTAACATATATTCGTGTTCTATAAACCGGAAGACTCTATCATAAAAAAGTCAAATCGGTATTTATTTTTTTTTAATATAGCACTATTGCTTTGAACTGAGTTTAATTCGGAAGTGTTTTAAATCCCATATTATACAGTGTAAACGCAAAAATGTCTGCATACTGTTCAATGGTCTTACTTACCGGTGTACCTGCTCCGTGACCTGCATTGGTCTCTATTCGAATCAAGGTAGGGTTTTTTCCCGATTGTTTGTCTTGCAGTTCTGCTGCAAACTTAAAACTATGCGCTGGAACTACACGATCATCATGATCCCCTGTAGTCACCAATGTAGCCGGATATTCCACACCTTCCTTGATAGTATGAACGGGTGAATACCCCTTTAAGTATTCAAACATCTCCTTGCTCTCTTCAGATGTGCCATAATCATAAGCCCATCCTGCACCAGCCGTAAATGTATGGTAACGTAACATATCTAAAACCCCAACCGCAGGCAAAGCCACTTTCATTAGGTCTGGTCTCTGCGTCATAGTAGCACCAACTAAAAGTCCGCCATTACTACCACCACGAACGGCTAGATAATCAGAAGAAGTATACTTGTTATCAATCAAGTATTCAGCAGCGGCAATAAAATCATCAAAAACATTCTGTTTTTGCATTTTAGTACCGGCATCATGCCATTTCTTTCCATATTCGCCACCACCTCTTAAATTAGGTACGGCGTAAATCCCACCTTGCTCTAACCAAACGGCATTGGCAATACTAAATGCAGGTGTTAAACTGATATTGAAACCACCATAACCATATAAAATAGTTGGGTTTTTGCCGTTGAGTTCCAGTCCCTTTTTGTGGGTAATAATCATAGGAACCTTAGTACCATCCTTTGAAGTATAAAAAACCTGATTGGATTCATAATCATCGGAATTGAAATCTATACTAGGTTTCCAATAGGATATATATTCACCAGTCTCTACATCATATTTATAAGATGACCCGGGAATGATATAATTGGTAAAAGTAAAGTAAAACTCCTTATTTTCTTTCTTCCCTCCAAAACCTGAAGCACTACCCAATCCAGGAAGCTGTACTTCGCGAATTAGATTTCCTTCGTAATCATATTGAAGCACCTTACTTATGGCGTCTACCATATATTCTGCAAAGAAATAGCCTCCACCTGTACCAACAGTTAGTACATTCTCTGTTTCTGGGATAAAATCTACCCAATTTTCCTCAGCTGGATTATCAGCATTAACCGTAACAATTCTTTTATTTGGAGCGTTTCTATTGGTAACGATATAAAGTTTTGAACCTTCGTTTTCAATAATATAATTGTCCGAATCCGTATCCTCAACAATAGGAACTAGCGGACTATCTTCTTTTGAAAGGTCTTTAATAAATAACTTGTTTCCAGAAGTTGAAACAGCCGCAGAAATTTGCAGATAACGTTCATCTTCTGATACCGAAGCGCCTATATATCTATGTTTTTCAGCGTCTACCCCACCATATACCAATTGGTCTTCGTTTTGAGAAGTACCCAATTTGTGGTAATACACTTTGTGTTGATCAGTCTTTGCAGAAAGCTCGCTTCCTTCAGGTTTATCATAGCTGGAGTAATAAAAACCTTCATTTCCTTTCCATGAAATTCCACTGAACTTAATATCAGTAAGCGTATCTTCAACAACCTGTTTGGTTTCAGCATTAATAACAATCGCCTTTCGCCAATCGCTACCTCCTTCTGATATCAAATACGCTGCAAGCGAACCATCTTTGGTAAAACTCAATCCGGCAAGAGATGTGGTACCATCTTCGGAAAAGGTATTTGGGTCTAAGAAAACCTCTTCGTTACCCTCACCTTTCTTTCTATAAATTACATATTGATTTTGTAACCCATTATTTTTATTGAAATAGGTATAGTTCCCTTCTTTAAAAGGAGCCCCTAGTTTCTCATAATTCCATAATTTCTCTAGCCTCTCTTTGAGAGCATCTCTAAACGGAATCTTTTCTAAATAATTAAAAGTAACCTCATTCTGTGCCTCTACCCATGCACCGGTTTCATCGCTCATATCATCTTCTAACCAACGATACGGATCCGCTACAGGGGTTCCAAAATAAGTGTCAACGGTTTCTGACTTATGGGTCTTAGGATAATTCACAATAGTAGTCTCTGTTTTTGGTAGTGATTTGCAAGCCACAATAGTCGCAGCAAATGAAAATAATACAGCGTATTTCTTCATGATTTAACAATTGAAATTCGCTAAAAGTACCATAAAAAAACCTATGCCGGCGTTGCACAGCATAGGTTTTAACTAAAAATTTAGAAAGTATATATTTTTTATACCAAATGGTTTTTCAATAGGTATTCTGCAATTTGTACCGCATTAGTTGCAGCTCCTTTACGAAGGTTATCCGCAACAATCCACATGTTTAAAGTATTACGTTGCGACTCATCTCTACGAATACGTCCTACGAAAACCTCATCCTTATCATGCGCATAGATTGGCATTGGATACGTATTTGTATCAGGATTATCTTGAACTGTAACAAGGAGTATCATTTAACATTCTGCGAACATCGTTTAAATCAAAGTCGTTTTCAAACTCAACATTTACTGATTCCGAATGTCCACCTGAAGTAGGAATACGAACTGCCGTTGCACTTATTGAAAAGCTACGGTCATCAAATATTTTTTGTGGCTCACGAGCCAACTTCATTTCTTCTTTAGTATATCCGTTTTCTAAGAAAACATCACAATGAGGCAATGCATTTCTGTTGATTGGATAAGGATAGGCCATTTCACCTTGAATCCCTGCCATCTCGTTCTCTAACTGACGTACAGCTTTAACTCCCGTGCCTGATACCGATTGGTATGTAGAGATGACTACACGCTTCATCTTATATTTTTTGTGCAGCGGAGCAAGCGCCATTACCAACTGAATAGTAGAGCAGTTAGGGTTAGCTATAATTTTATCCTCTTTGGTTAATTCACTTGCGTTTATTTCAGGAACAACCAATTTTTTGGTCGGGTCCATTCTCCAAGCAGAAGAATTATCTACAACGGTAGTACCTGCTTCTGCAAATTTAGGAGCCCATTCCAATGAAGTATCACCTCCAGCAGAAAATATAGCAATGTCTGGCTTTGCTGCTACGGCATCTGCCAAACCTATAATCGTATATTCTTTCTCTTTATAGGATAGTTTCTTACCTACTGAACGCTCAGAAGCGACCAATAACAGTTCAGTAACTGGAAAATTACGTTCGCTCAATACTTTGAGCATCACCTCGCCAACCATACCGGTGGCACCTACAACGGCTACTTTCATCTTTAATTAATTTAGAAGCACAAATGTAGTGCAACCCTATTGACCTGACAAGCATTTTAAATCAGTATAATCATAATTTAACAAATTGTTATAAATACAACAACGAATCAAAAAAGAACCGTCAAAGAAGTTGCGAACTTCAATGACGGTTTTAAGATTAAACTGCAGTGCAGCGGTTGTATTCTTTAAAGAATACTATATTCTTATTGCTTTTTAAGCAAATCTCTTATTTCAGCCAATAAGTCTTCTTGAGAAGGACCAGCTGGAGCAGCTTCTGGCTCTGGAGCTTTTGTTTTGTTGTAAGCTTTTACCATCATGAACATTACAAACCCTACGATGATAAGGTTAATGATGCTGTTAATCCATGCACCGTAACGTATTTGGTTTGCTGGTGTAGTAACCGTACCATCTGCTGCGATAACTGCTGGATCAAGTGTGATAGCCATTGCAGAGAAATCAATACCTCCTGCAAAGTGACCTACAATAGGCATGATCATATCAGCAACAAATCCGTTTATAACTAGCCCAAGAGCGGTAGCCATAATAACTGCAACTGCAAAATCAATGACGTTGCCCGTCATAATAAAATTCTTAAATTCTTTTAACATGATAATTAGTGTTTATAATGGTTATTTAATTAATGGCGCAACTTAATGCACTGCAAATTAACAAAAAAAGGATTAATTACGGCGAGATGCCCCTGGTTTTAATTATCAACAACCAAGCGAGTGACCCTTTGCGATATACCAGTTAGTATTTCGTATGAGATGGTTTTGGCACCGCTCGCAAACTCTTCGGCAGTTGGACTTGCCCCGAAAACAATGACCTCATCACCTTCTTTACAATCAATTCCAGTTACGTTTACCATGATCATATCCATGCAAACATTTCCTACAATTGGCGCCTTTTTTCCATTAATGGTTACATGTGCGTTTCCGTTACCATATTGTCTTCCAATGCCATCTGCATGACCAATTGGCAAAGTAGCCGTTACAACGGCTACTTCTGCCTTGTAAGCTCTGTTATACCCTATGCTTTGACCTTTATCAATTATATGAATCTGAGAAATAACGGTCTTTAATGTTGCCATAGGTTTAAGTTGGGCATCTATGGCTGCTTCGTTTCCAAAACCATAAAGTCCAATTCCACATCGTACCATATCATATTGAGCCTTTGCATAATTGATAACACCAGAGGTATTTAACAAGTGCAGCATAGGCTTATGCTTCAATTTAGGAAGAAGCACTTTAGTAAGGTGTTCAAAAGTTGTAATCTGGTTTTCGGTAAATTCCTGCTCGTTTAAATCTTCGGATGCTGCCAAATGTGAAAAAACAGAAACAACCTTAATTTGATCTTGATTGTCTAACACAGCTGTTAAGGCATCGATCTCACTTTCTACAAAACCCAACCTATTGAGGCCTGTATTAAATTTTAAGTGAATAGGATATTGTTCTAATCCCTTTTTCTTTGCAACCTGCAGAAAATTATCCAGTATTTTAGGTGAATAGATATTGGGCTCAAGATTATAAGCCACCAAGTTATCAAAACTTACCGGTAGCGGATGTAATACTAAAATGCGAGTCTTTATTCCCGCTTCTCGCAAAGCAATACCTTCACTTACATAGGCAACAGCAAAGTAATCTGCTCCTAAAGCTTCTAGCTTTTTTGCAATTGCTACAGAATCACTTCCGTAAGCAAATGCCTTCACTACCCCTAAAAATTTAGTTTTAGGGTCTAATCTTGATTTTAAAAACCTGTAATTATGTTCTAAAGCCAAAAGGTCTATTTCCAGAACGGTTTCACCTGTTTTAGCCATCTTTTTTCTTATCGTTAGAAGTTACCTCTTCAACCTTTACCTCTAAATGTTTCACTTTTTCTTTCAACCTTGCTTTATAATAAGCAGCACGGCTCAAAGGCTCGTATTCTTCGGTCTCTCCCAAAAGCACTAAATTATCATTACTGGATTTTCTATAGCTGTAGTTAGCCAGATTACCAGTACGTGTGCAGATAGCATGTACTTTGGTTACATACTCTGCAGTAGCCATTAATGCGGGCATAGGCCCAAACGGATTTCCCTTAAAATCCATATCCAAACCAGCTACTACAACACGTACTCCTTTGTTGGCTAAATCGTTACAAACAGTAACAATTTCATCATCAAAAAACTGGGCTTCATCAATACCAACAACATCGCAGGTATCTCCTAGAATACGGATATTGGCTGCTGCAGGTACCGCTGTAGAACGGATTTCATTGGCATCATGAGATACAACCATGTTCTCATCATAACGATTATCTACCGTTGGTTTAAAAATTTCAACCTTTTGCTTGGCGAACTGAGCACGTTTTAGCCTACGGATTAACTCTTCGGTCTTGCCGGAGAACATAGAACCAGAGATGACTTCTATCCACCCGAATTGTTCTTTATGATTAACAGTATTTTCGAGAAACATTTTGTAATTTTAGACGAAAATATAGGGTTTTTCGTTCTTAATATTGTAGAACCTTAGTGGATACATTGTTTTTATTAAAACATTCCGCTAAAGTTCAGAATTTAATGTTAGCAAAGATAGAGATACCTTTTTTACCCCAACCCGGTAGAATTAGAAAAAATTGACCGATGAAGAAAAAATTGAAGGAAGAGCTACGAAAATTATCTACTGATATTATCACGGCTCGTGATATGGATATGAGCGAGATGTATAATGTCGCTAAAAATTTATATGAAAAATTAGCGGTTCTTAAATACATAGAAGAGCAGCTAAACGATATAGAAATAGATGTTTCAAAAAATGTGATTGCTGCCAAATTCGAGAAAATGGCCAATGCCGTGCTTAACGAAAATGCTTCGGTACCCGAAAGCAATCCACACCAAGAAGATATAATGATATCTATGGTATGGATACCATAAAAGATATGATCTCTGAAATGCCTAGCCACGATCAACGTGTAGATGAAGTATTAGAAGAATTCATGTCCAAACCGGACTACATGAAAAACGATCAAGAACTTTTTGAACCTCAAAAACCAGTTGCACCTCAGCAGAACGGTTCAGCTCCTAAAAAAGAGGTACACACAAAATCTCTGAACGATAAAATTTCTAACAAAGAGCTTAAAATAGATCTTAACAATAGACTGGCTTTTGTTAAACACTTGTTTAACGGTAGTATGGAAGATTACAATAGGGTTCTCTCTCAGTTAAACACTATAGATAGTGAAGAACGCTCCGTTGCTTTTATTAATAACATGGTTAAGCCAGATTATAATAACTGGGCTGGAAAAGAAGAATATGCAGAACGATTTATGCAATTTATTGAACGAAAATTTTCTTAGATAGATATCTATCCGATATCTGAAAAATATAGACCCTTTGTTTTGAACAAAGGGTTTTTTTGTTGGAAATTAGTTTCAGATAGCAGTTTTCTTTATTTTATTGCCAAAACCTTACCACTATGAAAACCCAAAAAGCCCTTTATTGGTCTGCTTTAGTTTTGCTTACGGCCATTATGCTCTTTTCCGCATTTAATTATTTCACTAAATACGAAATGATAGCCGGTTTTTTTGAACATTTAAGTTATCCCACCTATCTCATATACCCATTGGCCATTGCTAAAATTCTAGGCTTGATAGCCATATGGGGCAATTTCTCCTCATGGCTTAGAGAATGGGCGTATGCAGGTTTCTTTTTTGATACACTTTTAGCGTTCTTTGCACATTATATAACTGATGGCCAAGATTATCTATTCGCCTTTATTGCGCTTATAGCTACCTTAATAGCCTATTTTACTGGTAGAGAGCTACGACCTTAGATTTATGGGAAAATTATATTTGGTACCGACACCTATCGGCAATCTTGAAGACATGACTTTGCGTGCAATTCGCATTTTAAAAGAAGTAGATTGTATTCTAGCGGAAGACACTCGAACCAGTGGAAAACTGCTTCAGCATTTTGAAATAACCACTCAAATGCAAAGTCACCATATGCATAACGAGCATAAAACCGTAGAAGCGCTTGTTAGGCGTTTACAAGCCGGTGAAACTATTGCCTTAATTTCAGATGCAGGAACTCCTGCCATATCAGACCTGGTTTTCTACTGACCAGAGCCTGTGTAGAAAAAAATATAGAAGTTGACTGCCTTATGGAGCTACGGCATTTGTGCCTGCTCTAGTGAATAGCGGTCTTCCTAACGATAAATTTGTTTTTGAAGGATTCCTGCCTCCAAAAAAGGGGAGACAAACCCGCTTAAAGCTACTAGCCGAAGAAACGCGGACTATTATTTTCTATGAATCGCCTTATAAGTTGATAAAAACCTTAGTGCAATTTGCGAAATATTTTGGAGCGGACAGACAAGTTTCCGTTTCAAGGGAACTTTCCAAACTTTACGAAGAAACACTTAGAGGCACAGCCGAAGAAATGGTACAGCACTTTACCGATAAACCCCCAAAAGGTGAGATTGTAATAGTTGTTGCCGGAAAAAAATAATACAGATGACATTAGATACTTTTATACAAAAACTAAAGACCGACCCTGAAACCATTGAGTTTTCAGAAACTATGGCGGTAATTGATGCTAATTACGACTATACTCCTACTGCTTTTACCAACGGTACATTAGAAAATGCCGAAGGACAAAATTCAGGTTCTTGCAAACTTTTCGCTTTTGCCAAAGAACAAGAACTTAACAAAGAAGAAGCTTTAGCCTGTTTTGGAGCGTTTTATTTTAACGATGTTCTAAAAGATGCAGAAGGAACAGGACACCAGAACATACGAAACTTCATAAATACCGGCTTTGCAGGTTTAAGCTTTGCACAAGACCCATTAAAAAGGAAGTAAAAATGAAAAAACTGCTCTCTGAAATACGTAAGTGTGAAGTTTGCAGAGAGCACTTACCGTTGGGACCAAGACCAATTGTAGCTGGAACAAAAAATGCTAAAATAGTTTTGGTAAGTCAGGCTCATAGTAGAAAGGCCCATGAACACAACAAAGCATGGGATGACCCTAGCGGTAGAAAATTAAGAGAATGGCTTGGGGTTACGGATGAGCAATTTTACAATCCAGATAATTTTGCAATTTTACCCATGGGGTTTTGCTTTCCCGGAAAAGCTAAAACAGGAGACCTACCACCGCGTAAAGAATGTGCACCCTTATGGCACGATGTTTTCTGGAGCCATTTAGAGCAAGTACAGTTAACACTTGTAATTGGCAAATATGCACAAGATCATTATTTAAAAGAACTGTCCAAAAAAACCTCACCGAAAACGTGGCAAATTATCATGAGTTTTTACCTGAATTTTTCCTTTACCGCATCCCTCTCCTGTTAATCGTTTTTGGATGTCAAAAAATCCATGGTTTGATATTGATGTGGTACCGGAATTAAAAAACTTGGTCTCATCAATCCTAAATACCAAAACTTAATTTAAAGTGCTTTTTTACGATATAAAGCCCAGAACAAATCCTCGGAAGGGTATGGTAAAATAATTTTATCAGGAATCATTTTTAGTAAAAAATTCTCCCCAAAACGATATTTAAGCACAGATTTTATGTGTCTGCCAGAGATTTTTTTAGATGGCCGCCCATGAGCTACTTTTTCAAAGCCAAAAGTTTTTAGAAAATTGGTCAAACTTTCTACAGAATACCAATGTAAAACACTAGGAGGTGCGTATTCATGCCAATTCTTTCCAAATATTTTAGCTGAAATACTAGACCTGTCCCATGATTCAATAAGAAGTAACCCATCATCTTTTAATAGTTCCGAAGCATTTTCAAATGCTTTTTGTTGGTCATAAAAATGGGCAACTACTTGTATCATAGAAATTAGGTCAAACTTATCATCTGCCTTAAAGTTTTCAAAAGAACCTTGTTGAATATCTAAACCGTATTCCTTTTGCCCATATTTTGTCATTTGGAGATTAGGCTCAATACCCATTCCACTCCAACCATTATCTAAGTAACCTTTTAAAATAAATCCGGCTGCAGCCCCAACATCTAAAACCCTTCCTTTTTTATTGGTGATTTTTTGAACTTTTTTGGCATACAGTTTACCCCTTTCATACAGTAGTTCTGAATTCTGCAAATAATCTGCATATCCTCCTTCGCCTTCGTTAAAATAGGAATCGCCATAGGTTTGAACAACATGCTTTTCATCTGCTTTAACCTTAGCATAACGGTGATTACAAGACCCACAATCTAAAATATCAAAACCTTTAATTTCAAAAACAAATTCTGATTGTGAACTACAAAGAGGACAATTCATATGGAACGCATACTATTAAAAAATTTATACTAAATGCAAACCAGTGCTAGCTATCAAAGTGATGAGGTCTAGAACCAACGAATGGTTGAAAAGTAGCCGTTTTTTGTCATTCAATCAGTCCCATCGGATAAAATGCGAATATCTCCGACAAAATGATTGATTTTAAATATTTAGTTGCCTTAAATTCTAAAACAACTTTGCAATTTCTGATGTTTATCCTATTCCCAGAGCGCTTTTTACTGCACAATCATCAATCTAAATTAATGTACTTGCTCTATATTGTTCGTTATGAGTTTTTGTTATTTTTATAAGCTTGCTACGACTACATTCTTTTGCTCTTCCAATACAAAGACAAGATGGAATAGCCAATAATATCTATCTATTAATCGTATTTTTGATACTTACAAGAAATATAAAATTATGTCTACTACAAATCATATTACTACCAAATGGCTGGGTAACATGCAGTTCGAAAGCACGAACCCATCAGGTCTAAACTTAACCATAGATGCAGGTCCGGATGACGGAGGTGAAGGAAAAGGATTGCGACCAAAAGCTTTAATGCTATCCGGTTTAGCGGGTTGTTCAGGACTTGACGTGGCTTCGCTTATTAAAAAAATGAAATTAGAGGTCGATGACTTTCATATTGAAACCATTGCCAATCTAACTGATGAGCATCCAAAGTTTTATGATGCCGTTACTATTGAGTACCATTTTCACGGAAAAGACTTAGCGGAGAAAAAATTGCAAAGAGCCGTAGACCTTTCTGTAGAAAAGTATTGTGGTGTAATGGAGATGTTCCGTCAATTTGCAACATTAGAAATCAAGACTATTTTTCATAAGGACTAAGCCTTAATTCAAACTTAAGTTCCAATATACCCTTTACATGCGCTGGACCATTAAACCCAAACCTCAACAGGACGCTATTGACCAATTGGTTAATGCGCTCAAGGTTGACGATTTAGTGGCTCAACTCTTATTACAAAGGGGTATATCTACTTATGAAGCGGCTAAGAACTTTTTTCGCCCAGAGTTAACGCATTTGCATGATCCTTTTTTAATGAAGGACATGAACATTGCGGTAGAACGTATTGAAGAGGCCATTGCCAATAACGAAAATATTCTTGTTTATGGCGATTATGATGTGGATGGTACCACCTCAGTAGCTTTGGTTTCTTCCTATTTACTAAGCTATTACCCCAACGTTGCCACTTATATTCCAGACAGATATACCGAAGGGTATGGAGTTTCTTTTAAAGGGGTAGATTTTGCCGAAGACAATGATTTCTCTCTGATTGTCGCGCTAGATTGTGGTGTAAAGGCTATTGACAAAGTAGCATACGCCAAGGAAAAAGGAATAGATTTTATCATTTGTGATCACCACAGACCCGGTAATTCGCTACCAGATGCTGTAGCGGTTCTTGACCCTAAACGTGATGATTGCAACTATCCATACGATGAACTTTGTGGTTGTGGCGTTGGTTTTAAACTGATTCAAGCATTAGGCTCTAGGCAAGGAGAAACTATTGAGGACCTCATTCCTTATCTTGATTTGGTTGCTACTGCCATTGGTGCAGATATTGTTCCGATGACCGGTGAGAACCGCGTATTGGCCTATTTTGGGCTATAGGTGATTAATACCAATCCTAGAATTGGTTTCAAGGCCATTATCAATCAAATAAAAAAATCGGTACTAACTATTACAGATGTAGTGTTTATTATCGCTCCGCGGATAAATGCCGCTGGCCGAATGGAACATGGGCAACATGCTGTAAACCTTTTAACCGAAACCGATTTTACCCAAGCCGAAACCTTTGCCGCCCAGATTGAAAAATTTAACCAAGACAGACGTGGACTCGACAAAGAAATCACTGTAGAGGCCCTTGAACAGATTCTTGATAATAAAGAAGAAGAACGTTTTACTTCTGTAGTTTACAAGGATTCTTGGCACAAAGGGGTAATTGGCATTGTGGCTTCTCGCCTTACCGAAACCTATTACCGTCCAACATTGGTCTTTACGAAAAGTGGGGATAAGTTAGCAGCTTCCGCGCGTTCCGTAAAAGGTTTTGACGTGTATAATGCCTTGCAGGGCTGTGCAGATTGCATTGAACAGTTTGGAGGACATAAATATGCAGCTGGCCTCACATTACTAGAAGAGCAGTTCGAAAACTTTAAAGCACAATTCGAAAAAGTTGTCTCCGAAACTATAGACCCAAAATTGTTGATTCCAGAAATCTCCATAGATGCTCAATTGGATTTCAAAGATATTTCACCAAAACTGATGCGTATTCTAAAACAGTTCGCTCCTTTTGGGTATAGTAACATGACTCCAACATTCATGTCCGAAAATCTAATAGATACAGGCTATGCCAAAGGTGTAGGTGAAGATGCGGCACATCTTAAGTTAGCTGCTACGCAAAACGGAATTGGCCCTATTGGAGGCATTGGTTTTAATATGGGTGACAAACTCCCTATAGTAGCCAACAAAAAACCTTTTAGTGCTGTCTTTTCTCTAGATGAAAATGAATGGCAAGGAAATATAAGCTTGCAGATGAAACTAAAAGACATACAATGAAAATAGAACACCTAGCCATATGGGTATCTGATCTTGAAGCCACGCGTCACTTTTACGAACATTACTTTGGTGCTGTTTGTGGAGAACGCTATCACAATCCAAACAAAAACTTCACTTCTCACTTTCTAAGTTTTGATGAAGGCTCAAGATTAGAGCTCATGCACAAACCGGAAATCACAAAGGCATCAGATTCTACGGAAGAACATTTAGGTTTTATTCATTTTGCGCTCTCTGTAGGTTCAAAAGAAAAAGTAGATACCATTACCGAGCAACTTAGAACTGACGGATTTCAGATTCCTAGTGAACCAAGAACCACAGGAGATGGTTATTATGAAAGTGTTATCCAAGACCCAGAAGGCAACCGAATTGAAATTACCATTTAACGGATTTCTTACTACGTAGTCCATCGATAATCCGTAAATAATCTAGACTTCTAAGCGCCTTTGCTCGATTGCTCTAAATAAAATTACAAACTACTTGGTTGGTTTTGATTTCTACAGTGCTCAAGAAGCATATCATCTTCACGTTTCATATTAAAAAAATAACCGTTTGTCGATAAAGCACCCTTTCACAGTAAATTCAAGACTTTAAAAAACTGACTACTCAGTCGGTTTTATGAAATATTAACCTAAACGGCTTTTTGTATTTTAAGCATACCCTTCATCGGATTATAATAATACCTTTACGGCTTATTTTTAGCGAAAAAGTATTTCTATGGATCCTTATGCAGCCTTACGTTATAAAGAATTCAACATCTTTTTGTTGGTAAGGTTTGCCATGGTATTTGCATGGTCCATGCAGTTCATTGTTATAGAATGGCAGGTATATTCCATGACAAAAGACCCTCTTTCTTTGGGAATAATTGGGCTTATGGAAGTGATTCCGGCCGTATCCATGGCTCTTTTTGCAGGGCATATTGTAGATCAAAAAGAGAAACGCAATCTTCTAATAAAATGCATTTTGGGTTTCTCTGTAATCAGTTTTGGGCTCTTTATGCTCAGTTGGCCTTCTATGGAAGATAAGCTAGAAACCAAAACCATTTTATACGGTATTTACTTTTTGGTTTTTCTAGGTGGTATTGTTCGTTCGTTTCTTGGGCCGACCATATTCTCTTTAATAGCCTTAATCGTTCCTAAAAAAATATATCCCAATGCTGCCACATGGAGCAGTACTACTTGGCAATTGGCTTCCGTTTTAGGGCCTGCTTTAGCTGGGTTTTCTATTAGCTGGATTGGTGTTCATTGGTCTATGTGCCTCATTTTTGGTTTCTCAATAATGGCATTGATATCTTTATTTCAAATTTCAACAAAACCCATTCTTAACCCTAAGATTGGTGAACCGGTCTTTGAAAGTTTACGAGAAGGACTTCGGTTTGTATTCAGTACAAAAGCTGTTTTTGGAGCCTTAACGTTAGATATGATTGCGGTACTTTTTGGTGGCGCGGTAGCGCTTTTACCCATCTTTGCACAAGATATTCTGCATGTAGGTTCAGAAGGCTTTGGTGTCTTGAGAGCCGCACCCGCGGTTGGCGCAGCACTTACCATGTTGGGATCTACACGTTTTCCGCTACATAAAAATGCCGGTAAGAAATTACTGTTTGCGGTATTTGGTTTTGGCCTCTGTATGATTGTTTTTGGCCTTTCTACCTACTTCTGGCTTTCTGTAATCGCTTTATTCTTGAGTGGTGCCGTAGATGGCGTTTCTATGATTATTCGTCAGACGATATTACAACTCAAAACTCCGGATAACATGCGAGGACGTGTAGCTTCCGTTAATTCTATGTTTGTAGGGTCTTCTAATGAACTAGGAGCTTTTGAAAGCGGGGTAACAGCAAAACTGATGGGTACGGTAACTGCAGTAGTCTTTGGTGGTGCTATGACCTTAATTACGGTAGGCACCACAGCTATTGTTTCGCCTTCATTTAGAAAATTGGACTTACAGAAAGATATTGATGAGCATGAAGCTAATGAGTAGGCTCGTATTTTTCAAGGCTTAGCTTTTTCCCATCAAAAACAGCGTAGGTATAATAATGAATCCAATCGCCTAAATTGGTGTATTTTGAATTCTCACCCACCTCTATTTCCATAGGCAAGTGACGGTGACCAAAGATAAAATGGTCATAATGCTCTGTTTCTAGCTTACGCTTGGCATACTGTACCAACCATTCATTGTCTTCTCCTAAAAATTTGGCATCGTCATCTCCTGAAATCAATTTATTTTTAACGGATAGGTGTTTTGCCAATCGTACACCTATATCCGGATGAAGCCATCTAAACAACCATTTAGCCAAAGGATTGGTAAACACTTTCTTCATGCGTTTAAAACCAATATCATTAGGTCCTAGCCCGTCTCCATGACCAACAAAAAAAGAAACTCCGTTTATAGTATACTGCTGTGGTTTATGAAAAACAGGAATATTAAGTTCTTCTTCAAAATAACCATCCATCCACAAATCATGATTCCCTACAAAGAAATAAACAGGAATTCCAGAATCGGATATTTCAGCTAGTTTTCCCATTGTACGGGTAAAACCTTTGGGTACTACAGTTTTATATTCCGCCCAAAAATCAAAAAGATCACCCATTAAAAAAATGGCTGCGGCATCTTCTTTGATTTCATCTAACCAAGCAACAAATTTCTTTTCACGAGGGCGGCTTTCCGCCATAGTTGGCGCACCTAAGTGATTATCACTGGAAAAATAGACTTTTTTGCCTTGAGGAACGGTAATGGTTTTCATCTGATGTCAAATATAACGAATACCCTTTTTAGGAAGGTGTTATTGATTATCGGATGCATACCATTCCGCAAACGAAGTATCGGTCTCTTGAAGTCTTAAAGAATGTAGACTAATATTTTCTGGAAGCCTAGCACCTATTTTTTTTGAGAAATCGATGACCATATTCTCACTTGTGGGCTGGTAATCTGCCAAAATAACGCTGTGCCCTCTGTCAGTTAATTCTTTGCCAACTCTACATGGGGCGTGTTTTTATTAAAAACAGTAGCATGGTCAAACTGGTCCACAATTTCTTCTTTAACGATTTTCTTCAAATCACCAAAATCTATAACCATACCCTGCTTTACATGGGTCGTATCCGTAATTGGCCTACCAATTACCGTTACCGATAATTTATAGCTGTGGCCATGTACATTTCTACACTTTCCGTCATAGCCGTAAAGCGCATGTCCGGTCTCAAAATTGAACTGTTTGGTGATTCTAATATTACTCATGAAATAAGATTGTGCTGCAAAGGTATTCAATTTGTAAAACCAATTCGTTTTAAGATTACATTTGCCGGCTTTTAAATTTTATCATAAGTGGAAGAACTGTATAATCAATTAGACTTTGCGGTGAAACCGCATTACGAAAAGATAATTTCTGATATCCTAGAAAACGGCTACAGTATAGTAGATGATTTACTTTCCCCTGTCTCTGTGAGCGCCCTGCGCACAGACCTTTTAGAGAAATATGAAGATGACCTATTTAAAAAAGCGGCCATTGGAAACCGACTAAACGAAGTGGTCCAAACCGGAATAAGAGGTGATTTTATTCTTTGGATGGATGAAAATATAATAAATACCAGCCATAAATTTTTCTTTGACCGTATTAACGATTTAGCCTCTTATCTTAATAGAACCTGTTTTCTTGGCATTATGAGAAAAGAATTTCATTACGCCGTTTACCCTGAAGGCAAATTTTATGCAAGACATCTGGACACTTTCCAAAATGATGACCGACGAAAACTTTCTATTGTCTGCTATTTAAACGAAGATGACTGGCAACCTGAACACGGTGGTGAATTAGTACTTTATCTGAAAGGAGAAAACGGAGAAATACCGAAAACTATTTATCCACTACCATAAGCAGAGCGGTAATTTTTGAAAGTCGAGATATAGAGCACGAGGTGAAGCCTGCAAAACGCGAACGGCTGAGCATTACCGGTTGGTTAAAAACCCGCTAATCCAAATAAATAAAGAGAAACTACCTTCTATACCTTCTTTTTGCGCGAACGCGATTTACAAAGTATATAACTACTACAAAAAGGGCGAGAAGGGGAAAAATAAGGTCGCCATTCAGGAAATCTAAAACATTCATAACAGAGATTTAAAAAAAGTAAAACGTTAACGACAGTCGGTTATTGTTATTTTTTGAATTTAGATAATGCATTACGGGTAAAATCAGAAAGTACTAACCTACCAGTAATGGCAGCACGCTCTACCAAAAGACTGTTCCAATTATCTGTACCCTGCCAAAGTGCTTTCTTCCATTCTTCAAGGGCTTCAGGATTGTAATCGGCTAGTTTCTGTACTTGAAAATCTAGCTCTTTATCCAATTCCTTTATATCATCAAAAACTTTAGAAAAGAGTCCCTTTTCTTGTGCCCAATAGGCACTCTTCCATTCGGTAGGTGCCAATGAAAGCTCAGAAATTGCAGCAGTGCCTATTTTTCGTTCCACAGCAGGAGCAATGACTAACGGAGCAATACCAATAGTAAGCTCGGACAACCGTATTGATGCCGCCTCAGATGCATAAACATAGTCGCATGCAGCTGCAAGACCTACACCACCACCCACTGTTTTGCCTTGAACACGACCAACAATGACCTTTTTACATTTGCGCATAGCATTGATTACATTGGCAAAACCACTAAAAAACACTTTGCCCTCTTCTAAATTAGAAACCGCCATAAGTTCATCAAAAGATGCACCTGCACAGAAAGCGCGGTCTCCTTCCGATTTCAATATAATAACAGATATATCATCATTATTAGAGAGTTTGTCAAGCTCAGCAGTCAAGCGGCCCAATAGCTCAGCAGTAAAAGAATTGCTGGCCGGATGACCAAACTCTATAGTGGCTACCTTATTATCAATTTTGATGTAAAGACTTCCGTTTTCTCGGGTGGTTCCCATAATTGCGATTTAAATGTTGGACAAATGTATCATCAAAATTAATTGTTTTGCAATAGAGGCCGAAACTTTCTGATAAACTTAACGACCAGAGCACCCCCACGGATAACCATCCACACGGTAAAGGCAATCCAAATTCCGTATAAACCCAAATTCATGTACTTTCCTATAAAAAGAACAGGAACAAAGCCTAAAAAGGTAGCCACCAACAGCGTGTTTCGGAGATATTTCATTTCGCCCATCCCTTTAAAAATTCCGTCAAAAATAAAGGCAACGGTATTCATGGGCAAACCTAGAATAACAATAAAAAATATGGCATAAAAAGCATTAAGCACTACTGTTTCTTTTGAGAAAATAAGTCCTATAGGTTTATAAAATAGAAAGCCAGCAATCATTAATATTACACTTACTAGCAAGCCATACAGCATTATCTTTTTTGCCAATTGCCACAAACCCTTATAATTTTTCTCCCCCAAAAGCCTACCGCCCATAATATTTCCGGCAGCGGAATACCCATCAATAAAAAAGGCGGAAAACAACCAAATATTTATTGCAATGGTATGTGCTCCTATAAATTTAGGGCCCAGTTGCGTTGCTTCACGAACCGCCAATATCAATGCTGTATTTAATGCCAAAGCCCGTACGAACAGATTAAGGCTCATGACCACCAACCTACCCAACTCGTCATGAACCGGTAATTTTAATTTAAGACTAATATCTGTCTTGGTTACCAGAAGCAGAAAGGCCATAACAGCCATGATTCCCTGTGCCAAGAGACTTGCCCAAGCTGCACCTTCCAAATACATGGGTTCAATAAACCCTTCTATTCCGTAAACAAAGGCAAAATCCAGCCCCACATTCAGAACGGCCCCAACAATAGCAATCAGCATGGGATAGTAGGTATTCTGTAACCCGCGAAAAATACCCATAACGGCAAATACAAAAAGTGTGAGCGGAAAGCCCCAAACCCTTATGGAATAGTACGAAACGCAATACTCTAGAATCTTGCCCGTGGCATTAAGCAGTTCAAAAATATCTTTGACGATAAAAATAGTAGACAACAGAACGACAATACTCAAACCTATATTCAGAAAGATGGCTTGCGCCGGCAACGTTTTTACCTCTTCTATAAGGCCAGCACCTAAATATTGAGAAATAATGGCCGATATAGCGCTACGCGTCTGACCTAAAATCCATATTAGCATGGAAAGAAAAGAACCAACAATACCCGCTGCAGCTAACGATTCTAGTCCATCTACAGGAATATTACCCACAATAGCTGTATCCGTAATGGACAACAGCGGTTCTGCAATACCTGCAATCGTTGCTGGTATCGCTAATTTATTGATGGATTTAAAATTTATTTCCGCCTTCAAGAGGACGAAATTACAATACTAATTCATAACAATGAAAGGGATGATCACTCTGTTTTGGAAAGAAAATATCGCCTAAACGCTGAAACCCTCTAGCCTGATAAAATTTCTGGTTTCGTTTATTTTGGCTAAAAGTATCTAGCCGTATCGAAACAAATGTGTTTTCGCGCGCATAATCTTCCGCAAAAGCCATCAACTTTTGGGCGTAGCCCTTACCTTGTAAATCAGGATGTACCGAAACTCTATGTATGTAAATATTATTGTTTGATGGTGTCAACCACTCAACAGGCTCATATTCTTCGTCCATTAGTGTGGAGAGGACAATAGTGCCAATTATTTGTCCGTCTTCTTCAAAGACATAAAGCTCTCCTCTTTCAATATCTAACTGAAAAGCTTCTTTATTAGGGTAATCTTCGTTCCATTGGTAAATACCATTTTTGATCATTGCAGCGGCACAAGCTCTAGTAATATTGAGAATTTGAGGTATTTCCGATAACTTTGCTGATCTTACCATTTTTAGAATACTATTTTAATTGTAAATTTAAACGATAAATCCAATAACATATGAAACATATATTAGTACCCATAGGTATTTCTCCCGATGCACACCAAACTTTGCAATACGCTGTTGATTTTGCTGAGCAATTTGGTTCTCAAGTTTATGTAATGGAAGTTTTTAATGTTTCTGTGGGAGCTGGTAAAAGTTTGGCCAATGTTACTGAAAAAGTAGCAGAAAGCGGGAAAGAACGATTAAAAGAAGTTATTAATAAAATTGACGCAAAAGACGTCAAAATCACTATTGCAACATATAACGGAAGTATTGTAGATGGCTTAAAGGATATTGATAATGAACTAGGTATAGATCTTATTATTATGGCTCCAAGAAGTAATGATATTACTGAAGAGTTTTATTTAGGTTATACCTCTGGAAAAATTATTAAGCAGACAGATATACCAACTTTAATAGTTCCTAAGGGTCATGTAATGACGCCACCAAAAACTATTTTGACAGCTTTTAAATCCGGAATTCTTAAAAGAAACCGTATTCTGAATCCATTATTGGATATTAAAAAGAAGTTTGGTTCTACTGTAAACTTACTTTTAGTAAAGACACCGGGTTACTCTGATGACGATTTACGCATAAACACCGCATTGATGGACGCAAGCTCGCAAATAACCATGACAGAGGCTCCTACCACCTATCTTGGAGTACTAGAACGTTTTGAATCTCAACAACCAGATATGTTATGTGTGTTTAGACGTAAAAGAGGCTTTTTCAAAAAACTTTGGGAAAAGAATACCATACAAAAATCTGAGTTTTCTTCTCGTGTTCCCGTACTTGTTCTGAGCGTAAAAAAGGATTAAATAGGCAGCAGTAATTACTTGGCTTACAATTTTGATACTTAGTATAAAAGTATTTTCTTTACGCCAGCCTAAATGGGGGATTAGCTCAGCTGGCTAGAGCGCTTGCCTTGGCAGGCAAGAGGTCACCGGTTCGACTCCGGTATTCTCCACCAAAAAACCATCAATTAAAATTGATGGTTTTTTTATTGTCCTCATTTTCATTAAAGAAATCTCTCCTTTAATACGCCTTCTCTTCCCCACGCACTGCGTTAATCACCGTTGCAAAAATGATGCTCAGGTCTAATCCCAAAGACCAGCTTTCTGTATAAAATATATATAACCGAATACGGTTTACGATATCTGCCTTTTTAATAATTTCTCCGCGATACCCTTTAATCTGTGCCAAACCAGTAACCTGGCTTCACAAAATGCCGTACCAAATACTTGTCTACAGATGTCTCATACTTCTCTGTACACGACTCCATATGTGGCCTTGGACCCACAACACTCATCTCGCCTAGAAAAACATTAATAAACTGTGGCAGTTCATCTATACTGGTTTTACGTAATATTTTACCCATACGAGTAACACGCATATCATTCTTGGTAGCCATAGTAGTATTAGCTTCCTTATTTACGGTCATAGATCTAAATTTATAACACCAAAAAGTTTTTCTATTTACACCATTTCTCTTTTGCTTGAAGAACAATGGCCCTTTAGATTCAAATTTCATTAAAACAAATAATACTGGGGTAAGCCATGACAGAACCGTAAGAATGACCAAGGATGAAAAAACGATATCAAAAATTCTTTTAATTAAGGGCGCATAATCTAACTCAAGAGGAGATTTCCTCATTGCCAACACCGGTATTGTATCGTACAGTTGAATTGACATAGACCGAGAAAAAATTTCTTTGTTATCTGGAATAATCATTAATTTCTTAAGATTGTTATCCGCAAAGGTTACTAAATACTCGAGCTCTTTTTTTGATAATTTTGAAGCAATACAATAGATGTAGTCAATGTCATTTTCAAGAATATATTTGAAAGAATCGTTCATCTTCCCTAAATAAGTAGGGCTTTCAGAAGTACGGTCATCAAAAAAGCCCTTATATCTATAACCAAGTTCCGGCTGGTCAAAAACCTTTCTTATTTTTTTTAAATTTCTATCCCTTCCTACGACCACCACATTTCTGAAGTTACCACCGTACAATCTATATTTTGTTCTAATCCAATAGAAAAATGATCTATAGGCCGTGAGAAAAAAGCAAATAATAAGGAAGACCGAAGCACGGTATTCAAAAGTATAAACACCATTGTTTTTAAATCCATAAAGGGCAAAATAGGATAGTCCAAAAAGACATAGAAGCTTTAAATATCTAGCAATATTGGTTTCAAACCGCTCCCTTCGCTCTGTAGGATAATAGTTAAAACTAAAGGTAATGATTAGCCAAGCTAAATTATAATAAAGCACATTACTCCCTGCCAGATATGTTGCCGGCGTCATAAAGTAAAGAACACTATTAATTATAAAAAGATGTACAAGAACAGAGAAAGGAATAACTAGCAAAGACTTTTTCATAAGCATGAATTTTTCAAGTTGAAAAAATAAATAGTTTGCACTATCACCTACAATAATTGTCGTCTACCTCATGATAATATATTGGCCCCAATTAAAGCTCAATCATATTGTTTTGCACTTGAATAGACTTTGGCAAAAAATGAATACGTAATGAGTTCAAATAAAAAAACATGGGGGAAATAAATTTAGAAAATTAATATCACGCCCTTATAGGGTTGATATTTTTCTATACGTAACATAAGTAGGTGTGCTTATATGACTTAAAATAAGTACATCTTTATCAGATATTGAAGCAATTTGAGGAGTTATTTTCAACGTTATGAAGGTATCAATGTATATTCATCAATGGAGCGCGTAAAAATGTAAGAATAATTAAAAAAAGAAGTTAGTATTCTTACATGAACCACAAAATGGCCTGCAAAATCAGAGATTCTTTAATTAACATTTTATTAAGAAACTAGGAGAAGTGTTGCTACGATGGGGATGAACACAAAAAAACCTATTTTTTTAGGTAATAGCCAAGGAAATTATTAGTTTGCTTTTCTTATTTCCTTCCAATTTAAGAGGGTGTATATTAACCCTCCCAACAAAAATGAATCTATAAAATAGGCGTGGGTCAATTGAAAGATCTCTAAATAGGTCAAAAAAGTGATACCAGAACTTACAACCCAACTAATTAGAGCTGCAGGTTCCCAATCCGTAATTTCGTTCAGCTCGTACCGTTGGTTTTTTACCCAGAAAAAATTGATGATATAAATTGCTGAAATCGATGGGGCGAGAACACCTAACAAATTTAAAAAATCGAAAAGGTATTGCGAGAATTCTAGCAATGCCAAGCCAATACCCAAAACACTTGCAATAATTACTATTTTTTTAAATGACCACTCTGTCTTTATCGTAGAGAATGTCAACACCGTTGAGTACAGGTTACTAGCATTACCGACCCAAGTAGATACCAGCAAAAGAGCGAATGCAGGTAAAATTAAGCCGAATTGCTGCATCACCTTAATAATATCAACTTCTCCTGTTTGTATAGATGGTATGGCACTAAATGTCAAGGCCAACGGAAACCCAATGGTAATACCTAAAACAGCAATCATACTTTGCTTGTCATTATAGATAAATCTAGAAAAATCTGCCATCATTACAGGAAAAAGTATAGAAGAGCCTATCAATATAGAAATAGCTTCGAACAGCGTCATCTTCGTATTTTCTGGCACCCAATCTAACAGCTCTTGAAAAGACATTCCGTTTTCAAATGAGACGTAAATCACGTAGCATAAAAAAAGCGTCAAAAATGGCACGGCTATATTCGCTAGCTTTTCTAGACTTTTAATACCAAAGAAAGTGGTCACCGTAATTAAGGCACCCATAACAATTACAATCGGCCATTTTGGTAATTGTATTGATAGGGTATTGAGGGCAGTATCTACTACGGCAACAGATAAAAGTTCTAGCGCTACCGAAAACCAACCCAAAAGGGTAATACCAAAAATAAAATTTATGATTTTTGCACCTTGTTTTCCAAAACTAAAATGGAGAATCATGTAGGTAGACAGTCGCGAACGATTACCAATTTTGGTGGTAATTAAACACATAATGGTCAGCACCAAAGTTGAAAGTCCGAATGCCCAAAGAGCATTCTTAAACCCTACGCTCAAAGCTACTTCAGAACCTAAATATAAAATAGGTAATGTTAGCCCTGTACCTGCAATAATAATGGCAATTAACCACCCAGAGGTAAAGTCTTTCGACTGTACTTTGGTGTTAGTATATTGGTTATCTGCCATTTTATTTATGTATTGAAACGAATTATAAGTTCTTTAATATTTCGGTAAGAAACTTCCAGAATTTTTGTGTTGAACTAATTTGCAAACGTTCTTCTGGTGAATGGGCTCCTAGAATATTAGGTCCAAAAGATATCATTTCCATATCAGGATATGTGCCAGATAATATACCAGTTTCTAAGCCTGCATGTATAGACTTCACTGCGGGTTTTGCTCCATTTAATTTTTCGTAAATAGCTACTGCCGCATGTAAAAGCTCACTATCAGGGCGAGGTTCCCAATAGGGTAAGGTCCTATTTCAAGTACGTCACTTTCATTGAAAATACCTGTAATGGTTTCTATAATTTCTAAACGCTCTTTATCTACCGAGCTTCTTGCATGACAGGCAATCGTATACCTACCTCCTTCTAATTTAATAATAGAAATACTGTTAGAGGTCTGTACCAAATCTGGCATTTTAGGGGTAACTCTATATACCCCGTTCGGTATCGATAGTAAACCGGAAAGCAAATAGTCATGTGCATCTTTGCTCATTACAGATAGCGTAGTTGCCGTTTTTGTAGTCGTAATCGTCAATGCCGAATCTGTTGCAGCATACTGCTGTCTCCTCTTACTTTCTAAGACTTTCAGTTCACTTATAAACTCATCTAATTCTGTGGTTGGTATCGCAATTACAGCGCTACAATCTCTAGGTATTACGTTGGTTAACGTACCACCATGTACAGACTGTATTCTACATTCTAACTTAGCAGTAAGTTCTTGTAGGCATTCTGCCATTACTTTAATAGCGTTGGCGCGATTAAGGTGAATATCTACACCAGAATGACCACCTGTTAAATTACCTACAGTTATGGTTTGCATTTCATAGGCAGCAGCGTTTAAAGTTTCTGTAGCGTAAGTTCCCTTAATTTCTACATCGGCACCGCCAGCGCAACCTATGGTTATTTCATCATCTTCTTCAGAATCAAGATTCAGTAGTATTTTACCCTTTAATTGTTTGTTGGTCAATGCCATGGCACCTGTCATTCCCATTTCTTCATCTATGGTAAAAAGTGCTTCTATCGGCGGATGAACCAAATCTTTTGAAGATAATACGGCCATTATTGCAGCAGAACCTATACCATTATCTGCACCTAATGTGGTTTCTTTGGCCTTTACCCAATCTCCATCTATGTACATTTCAATACCTTGGGTAGCAAAATCAAATTTAGATCCAGCTACCTTTTGGTGTACCATATCTAAGTGACCTTGTAACACAACAGTTTTATGATTTTCTTTTCCTGCGGATGCCGGCTTTTTGATTATGACGTTGCCTATATGATCCACTATGGTTTCCAAACCCAATGAGTTCCCAAAGGCAATCATGAATTGAATGATTTCTTCTTCTTTGGTAGATGCCCTAGGAATTGAGTTAATTGACTCGAAATGTTGCCAAATGGCATTAGGTTTTAAATCGTTAAGAACCATTTACTTTATTATTTTTTTAAGGATAAGGTATAAGATGAAAGCCACTAAAAAGGAATCGAAAAATGAAATGGTAGTTAATGTCATATAATCGTATGCACCTAAATAGGCTACAATACAGGCTACGATCCAACTAATACCAGCTGCCAAATCAAAATTAGGAAGGCTGTCAAAATCTTTTAAATCATAATTTTGCTTTTTCACAAAAAAGAAATCTGCAATAAAAATAGCCGATACTGGCGGAATGAAAATACTCGAAATATTAAGGAAATCGATAAAATAGCCGGTAACTCCTGCAATTGCTAAAATAGTACCGATAGCACTTGCTACAAGCCCTATACGCCAATTACCCTGTTTTGTAAAAATTGTGGAAAAGGTAAGTACTGTAGAATATAGATTTGCAGAATTGGTTGTCCAAGTCGAGAATATTAAAATAAGTAAGGCTGGTAGCGTTAAGCTTAAGCCTATCATAATTTTCATAATATCGATCTCACCAGTAGTCAAACTTGGTATACCACCTGCCAATAATACAATTGGGAACCCAATGGCCAAACCCAAAACTGCCAATAAACTATCTTTATCTGTTCTTGCGAATCGTGAATAATCTGGCATTAAAACAGGAGTCAATATCGCCATACCTACCACGGCAGAAATGGCCTCTCGAATTCCGATTCCGCCAGAACCTTCAAATGCAATTATAACATCCCACTCGCTTCCTCCTAAAGAGGTAAACAGTACAAACACCATAAATATGAGTAGTAACGGTACCGAGATATTAGATAACTTTTCCATGGCTTTAATACCATAAAGAGCCGTTAATGTCATTAAAGCACTGCCGATTAAAATACTTATCCAGGCGGGAAAATTCCATCCTAATAACTGTGTAAAGGCATCGTTTAATGAGGTTCCGAAGATTTCAATAGTTACTGCATACCAGCCTAATAGTGTTACACCTACAATGACATTTATGAGTTTTGCACCCATTTTACCAAAAGGAAAATGCAACAGCATATAGGTAGATAAGCGTGTACGGTTACCAATTACAGCGGTAATACCACATAGCACACTAAGCACAAGACAGACTCCTACAAAAATCCAAATAGCGGTACTCATACCTACAGATTGGGTTACTTCTGCACCTAAAAACAGTACGGGAAGCGTAATACCAATACCAACTATAATACCAGCGATACGAAGACCATGAACGGTCTTTTCTTCGGGTACTTTCGTTCTGGAGTAATCGTCGTTTCCCTGTTCTGCTTCAGTTGACATAGTTATGCGCCTATTAGTTTCTCTGCTAAAGGTTTTAAATCTGGATGCGTGTAAACACCATCTTCAACAATCTGTACATCATCAAGGTAAATACTTACTTTACCCACAATACCATCAAAATGAGATTTAGCAACTTGACCTAACGGAGGCATATCCATCGGACTTGTATGACCGAAGCCAAAATCTACACCACCCCACACACGTTCGTCTTCTACAATCTCTCCTCGCATTTTTACGAATACTAGGGTTAAGACCAAACATATTATGCGATATTTTGTACATGTTGGGGTCATTAAACGAAGCTAAGTATTCCTTGAAGTTTTCAGCCTCTTTTGCAGTACCTTTTACATCTGAAATTTCACCATTTTTCATAATAAACTCTACGTGATTATCCGTTCCGTAGACATTTGCGTTCATCAACAGGTCAAAAACAATAGTTCCGTTCATACTTCCTGTTTTGGGAACAATGTTCACATAATAAAGGTGCCGTACCAAATTTAGGCATGGAAAAATCACCATCATCAATATCAAAAGAATAATCTAGGTTGATATCGTAAGAGACGTCTGTACCATTATCACTTGTAATGCGAATGGTTTTACAATCAAGAACCATATCTCGCACTTTGTTGAGCATCTTGCTCAAGTCCGGTACATTATATCCAGTAAAAGTTCTTAAAAGGGATTGCACACTAGAGTCGGCAATAATTAAATAACGTAACCTTTTGTTGTTTTTAAAAGCATTCTCCCAAATATCAGAATATAATAGAATGGTAGAATTACATTCCAACCAAACGTCTACATTACTTAAAGCTCCAGTTAAAGCCTCTGCTGGCCAGTCTTTCATACCTGCTTGCCCATCTTTTTCTGCTTTAGGCATCCAGATTAATAAAGGTTTACCTCCAACGGCATAAACCGCCTCGGCAAATGCGTTCATAAGTAGGGGGTCATTTCCAGAATCTGCTGTTATAGCAACTGATTCCCCTGCTGTTACTTTAAACATATCTTGCATGATTACCTTGGCTACCAAGGCACGTTCTAAATTGTAATTGGTGCTCATATGTATTTTTATTTTGTTGAAAAAAGGAGTGCAGAAAATTCTAACTACACTCCCATTTATTGAAAAGTTATTAGAAGCTTACTGAAACCGAAGCACCATAGTTGGCTGGTCTTCCTCTCCATCCGAAGTCATCGAAACCTCCAAACGTAGAGCCTTAAGCACATACTCCGTATAATACTGTTTGTCTAAAATATTATTCCCCCAGATGGTGAATTTTACGTTGTCAAAAGAAACGGATGCTCTGGCATCTAAGAGTTGGTAAGCACTTGTAGTAAAGGCATCGGAATTATTTTCATCCCAATAGGTCTTGCCCGTACTATTAAGGTTGATACTACCATCAAAGTTTACTTTCTCGGTCAGTGCAAAACTAGACTCCAACCCTATGTTAAAGTTGTTCTGGGGAACAAAAGGAGTTTTCTTACCATTAAAAGCACTTAAATCTGTGGCCGTTCCATCGACACCGCCAGTGGTTCCGCCTTCTGTAATTTCAGAATCTACAAAACCATAGTTAGCTAATAAATCTAAATACTTAGACAATCTAAGTTTGGCATCTAACTCAAAACCTATAATTCTACTCTTATCATAGTTATAGTTACCAGGGAAAAATGTATCTAGGTCAAATATGTACTGTTGCTGATTAGAAAAATCAGTGTAAAAAGCAGATCCGTTCAGAATAAAGCGGTTGTTCCACATTGATGTTTTAAAACCGAGTTCGTAATTGTCAGTAATTTCATCCTCAAAATCCCTATTAAAGCGATCAGTCAATGCGGGATTAAAACCACCTGTTCTATAGCCTCTACCATAATTGGCATAGATTAAGGCATTTTCGGTAGCCTTGGTAAGACAACGAGGCTTTGGGCTGTACAATATCATTTGAACGTTCAAAGGTGTCACCCGACAAATGGTCTTCTTGTTTGAAAGTATCGTTATCATAACGAAAACCTGCAGAAGCCGTAAGCTTATCCGTTATTTTATAATCGATAAAACCAAATGCCGCATAAGTAGTTGTTGTGTTTATTACATCTGCAGCAATACCATAAAAAAGTTGGTTTAAATCAAAATCTCTATTAAATCCATCCTGAAAAAATGGCTTTTCTATATCCTGATAAAAACCACCTGCGCTCCAGTTAATTTTACCTTCCGATGCTACATTGCTTAATCGTAGTTCTTGATTAAAAGTTCTTGTTTCAGCTGTTTCCCCTTGAGTAAAATCATCAAAAGGTGTGAAATCTAAATCTCCGCTTAATGATCTATCAACATAGTTATACGAGGTAATACTTTGAATCTTAACCTTACCAGGAGTATAGTCCAAAGAAAGGCTTCCAAAAGCATTCCTGATATCCGATTTACCCGGTTCATCATGGTTTATGACATTATTACCGTCTTCAGGGTCGGGCGAAAGAGAGCCACCCGGAGCACCTTCAACAAATAAGTTGCCCGTAGGGTTAACGGAATAGTAGGCAGCACCGCCGCTTACGTCTATAAATTGTAGGGTAGCACTAGCCTTGAAATTATCTGTTATTCTTGCAATGATTTGACCCCTAGCATTGAATTCTCTAGAAAAATCTACTTTTTCATCATTAAATTCATTTGTCAATAGACCATCAAAATTCTTGAACTGTGTAGAAAGACGGTAGAATACCTTATCTTTTTTGATTGCACCCGAAGAAACAAATTGCGTTAATAGCGCATTGGCATTTCCATATCCTAAGGTTAGATTGTTCTTAGTAGTATTTACAGGCTCTTTAGAGTAAATATTAATGGCCCCACCAATAGCATTCTTTCCGTAAAGCGCACCTTGTGGTCCTTTTACGATTTCAATCAATGCCAAATCAAACAATTCTTGGTTCAACAAACTAGGGTCAGGAATGGTAACCCCATCTATTACAAATGCAACCGGTGCATCTGCGTTTCGTATTTGGGGAATACCCCTGACCGTTAAAAAGTTAATTCCGGCCGCTTGAGAGCTGTTCAGTTTAAGGTTGGGCACCAATTTTGCGAAATTCGTCACATTGTTGATCCCATTTTTTTCTATGCCTTCACTGTTCAATGCGGTAACCGACTCAGGAATAGACTGTACAGATTCCGTACGTTTTCTTGCACGTCCTACCACACCGGCAAAACCTGTTACTTGTACACCCTCTAATTGTTGGGCGTCTTCCTCAAGAACAACATTAAGTACATTGCTCTCTTTTAGTGGAATCTCTATGGTTTTGAATCCTATATAAGAAAACACTAACGTAGGTTGGCCATTTACGGCAATTTCAAATTTTCCGTTAAAATCTGTTGTCACCCCATTAGAAGTGCCTTTTTCTACAATATTAACTCCTTAAGCAAAGGCTCACCATCAAAGTTTACTGTACCACTTACGGTACGTTCTTGACCCCAACTTAGTATTGGAATCAACATTAAAATAAATAGTAGTTTTTTCATAAGTGACTGGCTTAAATGAACATTGGATTTTTTTATAAAAGTATGTTACACACATTCTTATCAATTATTTATCGTTATTAAAACATTATTTAATAATTTTAAATAATAAATTGGAATTTATGAAAAAACAGGAATTTTTTAGTCTGCCCCTCACCGCTGCGTATTTTGAAATTTTGATAGTGCAATTAAAAGAAACCTTCAAAAAAAGCATGGTATAAAAGAGATACCGAAATCCATGCAATTTTATGGGTATGGAAATTATGATTCCGAGAAGCCAAACCTTAAAGAGGACTTAGAACATATTGGAAGCGATTTTATCAATGGAAAGTATCTTTATGACAAAGTTAGGGACTTTAGAAAGGGAAAACCGATCATAAAAATCAACCAATATTACAAATCCGTTCTATTTTTATATTTAGGGTACGACTCTGTTGATGCATTTTTGGACGAAAACAGACTGGAAGGTCTAAAAAAAAAAAACAGCTTGCTCTACTTTATGATGAGCAGGCAAACAGGACCTTTTATTACTTGAATTATTATTTTGGAGAAGATGATGTTATTTTAAAAGGGGAAACCATCATATCCAACAACTGGAAAAAGATAAAACATACCTATGTATACCCTCAAGAAGATGGAACTAATAAAGAGCATTACAATTTTGGAAATATAGTCCGGAGGGAAGACACCTTACACATCAATACAAAAACTTTGCTAGATGGCAAATTGGTGGAGGGTGCTAGTGAATCTATCTATTACATAGGGCATACCGATCCCTCTAACGTAAGGTATTTAATAGGTACCTACTGTACTTTTGACATCTACACAAATACAGTGGCAGGGCGAACAATTCTTGAAAGATGCGACTCCAAGGAAGATATGGAGGAGCGGTCTAAAAACCCGACCATCCCTCCTTACATTGCAATGGAAGTCAGAAACAAGCGTATTGTAAACAAAAGTATTGTTCCAAAGCATTTTCTAGAAATCTCGGAAGCCAGCCCGTATGCTTCTATCTATGAGAGTTTGGCCGGCTCCTATACCCTGACTTTCCAATTTCCCGATGGATTTGAAGAAAAATTAGATTTCAAAATATTACCGACCAATTACCAAATGGTCGTTCAGACAGAGAATGTCTACTTTGAGAAAGACAATATGGATTTACTTAACAAAGGCTCCGTAGTTCATTTTAACTTGGATTTATCTGGCATTATTGCTTTTGACCACGTTGATATATATTTCAAAACCTACTTTCTAAAAGATGATAGCGAAAAACAAGACGGTGTTTTCAGCGGAATAGATAATGAGAACAGATTGGTTAGTGGGTCAGTGGCTATCAACTACAGTAGAGCGGAACGTTAAATACTCTTACTCAAAGTCCCTGAAAAACCCAATTACCTACTCTCCCTTCACAATTAAATAATTACTGCATAAGCTTTTCTTAACGCTCAAAAAGTTACAAATAGTGAATTAATATTGAATTTTGTGTTTCAATATTTACTATTTGTAAACTTTTGATGACATTTAAAATTCAACATAAAGATATTAGATTTCTGGCCTACGGGGCATTTGCATCATTTGGCACCTACTTCTGCATGTATGCTTTCCGCAAACCGTTTACAGTAGCCACCTTTGAGCAGCTGTCCTTTATGGGAATAGATTATAAAATTATCCTCATAATCACCCAAGTCTTAGGGTATATGCTTTCTAAATTCATTGGCATTAAGCTCATTTCCGAACTCAAGGCCAAGAATAGGCTGCCGTATCTTCTGGTCATGATTTCCCTAGCGGAGTTAAGTTTGATTCTTTTTGGACTTATTCCTCCTCCATACAATATTATCTTCATGTTCTTCAACGGCCTCTCGCTGGGAATGATCTGGGGAATAGTATTTTCATATTTAGAAGGGAGAAAATTTACCGAAATATTAGGTGTTACCCTCTGTTCTAGTTTTATAGTTTCAAGTGGTGCCGTAAAATCGGTCGGTTTACTTTTGATTAAAGCCACAAGTGTTTCCGAAATTTGGATGCCTGCCTTGACCGGTGCCGTATTTCTAGTTCCCTTTTTAGGGTTCTCTATTTTACTTGACCGGATTCCAAGACCCACCGAAGAAGACAAAGTACTACGAAAAGAACGAAGGCCTATGAGCCGTGAAGACCGTAAAACGGTGTTGTCCAATTTCTTCTTCCCCATCATTATTCTTGTCTTTTTTTATATCAGCCTTACGGCGATACGTGATTTTAGGGATAATTTTTCCCGTGAGATTTGGGATGCTGTAGGTTTTGAAGACAATGCTTCTATCTACACCCTTTCGGAACTTCCGGTAGCGATTATAGTTCTGTTTTCAATTGGCCTTTTTGGGTTCGTAAAGAATAACTATCGCGCCTTTATGACCTATCACTATCTCCTTCTTTTTGGCGCCCTATTAATTGGCATAAGTACCTTTCTATTTCAAAACCAGCTTATAGGCCCTGTACTCTGGATGATTTTAATTGGCTTAGGATTATATATCTGCTACGTACCGTTTAATTGCATCTTTTTTGATAGGATGATAGCCACCTTTAAAATTGAAGGAAATGCAGGCTACCTCATCTATATTGCCGATGCCTTTGGGTATCTAGGAAGCATGGCCATTCTACTCTACAAAAATTTTGGGCAACGCTCCGTCTCATGGCTACAGTTCTTTAGCTACGGAACCTATGCAATAGCTATTATAGGCTTTGTCGTAGCCACGAGTTCATTACTCTATTTCAAAAAAAAAAATACAGAAGGAAACAGCAGACTTTAAAAAGTGAATTACAGATTGTATGACCATGGAAAATAAATATGACCTTATCGTAGTTGGTGGTGGTGCACTGGGCACATTTCATGCCTACCATGCCATTCAAAAGGGCCTAAGGGTAGCCTTGCTCGAAAAAGATGGAAAACCTCAAGGAGCAACAGTTCGGAATTTTGGACAGGTAGTACCCTCAGGAATGGATTCCAAATGGCAAATTTACGGACGAGAAAGCTTACGCATCTATAAAAAAATCCAATCTAAGTTTGATATATCGGTTCGTCAAGAGGGGAGCATTTATATAGCATCTAATGATGAAGAGGTTCAGCTTTTGGTAGAACTTAATGCCATAAACTTGACTAATTCCTATAAATCCAAATTATTGACCAAGGAAGAATGTCTGGAAAAGTACCCCGGTCTTCGTAAAGATTATGTGAAAATGGGACTATTCTTTCCAGATGAAGTAATGGTTGAGCCACGGTTGATGGTGAATAAACTCCATGATTATCTAAAAACTCAAGGATTAAACCTTTTTTACAACAAAACGGTTGTGGAGTGCAACAGTCTAACCAATTGGGTGCAAGTTCATACAACGGACAACCTAAGCTTATCCGCGACCAAAGTCATTATCTGCAACGGTAGCGACTTTAAAACACTCTACCCACGTCTGTTTGCCGAAAGTGACCTTATCGTATCAAAACTACAGATGATGCAAACCAAGCACCAGCCCAATTATAAATTGCCGAGCTCAGTGCTGACCGGACTTTCCATACGCCGTTATGAGGCTTTTTCGGAATGCCCTTCGTACAGCGCTATAAAAGCTAAGGAAAGTAAAGAGTCTTTCCAAAAGAAATGGGGCGTTCATATTCTTTTTAAACAAGCTACAGATGGCTCTGTAATCATTGGTGATTCGCACGAGTATGCCCCTGCGTCACGTATAGAAGAATTGGGAATGGATTTGAACATGGATATTGACAACTTCATCCTTCAAGAAGCAAAGAAAATAATAGACCTACCCACCTATCAAATACAAAACAGATGGTATGGGCTTTACTCACAATGTAAAAATTCAGATATCTATCAACATACCATAGACAAAAATATTCACATAGTAACAGGTATAGGAGGTAAAGGCATGACGGGTAGCGCTGGTTTTGCCAAAGAAAATATCAACACAATATTTAACATATAAGATGCATAACATAGAATTAGCAGTATTTGATATGGCCGGTACGGTCGTAAATGAAAGCAACGTAGTTTATAAGACCGTTCAAAAAGCTATAAATAAAAAGGGATACGATTTCACTTTGGAATTTGTTCTTGAACATGGTGCCGGAAAAGAAAAACACCAAGCCATAAAAGATATATTAAAAGCCGATAACAATTCAATCTCGGAACCATCCGAACCTATTTTCGAAGATTTTAAACAACTGCTAGATGAGGCCTATCATGATTTGAAAGTAACATCATTCGATGGTGTGGAGGAAGTTTTAACAAAATTAAAATCACAGCACATTAAAATAGCTTTGAACACGGGTTACAATAGGGCCATTGCAGAACTTTTACTTCAAAAAATGAACTGGACCAAAGGCAACCAATATGATACCTTGGTAACTGCAGACGATGTATTGGAAGGACGCCCCCATCCGGCTATGATTATAAAAGCCATGCAGGTTTTAGAAGTAAGTGACGCCAATAAAGTATTAAAAGCCGGCGATTCAATAATTGACATTGAAGAAGGAAAGAATGCCTTGTGTGGTGTTACCATTGGAGTAACCACCGGAGCCCACACAGAAGAACAACTGAAATCCGCTGAGCCTACTTATGTATTGAATTCTCTTATAGAACTTACCAATTATATTAAAGGCTGAGTTGCTACTGTAGCGGTATAGGGCTACAATAAACGATCCGTTCCCAATTAAGCAACGGATCGTTTTGTTTTTAAGCTATGCTAGGCTTTTATATAAAGAAATACATAACCAGCATCTTGGTTGGTCTGTCACTCCTGTTAACGGGCACATGCGGAATGCGACCGTCAAAGAAAATAGAATCACCTTCTTTTAACAGCACTTCTTCATCATCAATTATATAATAACATTCCCCACTTAGCATATATTTAAACTCGTAAGCATCGGTCGTTACTTTCTCACGTTCAGAATTTGGGAGTACTTCCAGTAATATGGTTTCAAAACCTAACGAAGAAATTTGCTTTCCAAAAATATAGGTGTAATTAAAACCAACAGCATTATCTTCTTTTTCAATGCTGGCATTATCCTCCTTTCTTGATACGATAAATTTGGCCCCATTTATTTTGGCCATACCGTTAAAAAAGTCGGTTACCTCAACTTCCAATGCATTAATAATTTTTAAGAGTACGGGTAGCGAAGGTATGGTCCGGCCATTCTCTATTCTTGAAATCAGGCCTCCAGTAACTTCTGCCCGTTGTGCAATATCGCTAATGGTCTTGTTTCCTCCTTTTCTTATTTCCTTAATTCGTTTTCCTATACCAATAAGGTAGTCTTCCATATCTATAACTTAATGTATACACTTAGTACCAAATACGTTTTATAACATTTAAACCTACAAAATACATAGGACATTTAATCAACAAAAATCTAATTAAATGGTCATAATTACAAAATCTATATTTGAGTATTTGTAAATAACGTTAAGGTAACATTTTTATAACAAACCTCCTTTAAACCTTGCAATAACTTAATATTTAATAACATTTCACTTAACCTGTTCAACGGATATTTGTTGCGTAATAATTAACCAAAGTTTACAAATACGAAAAAATGAAAAGAACAGTTCTTTTAGCCTTATTCACTTTAATGGTCAGTATGGCCGCCCGTGCGCAGACCACTTTTACGGGAACGGTACTAGATGAAAACCAAGTGCCATTACCCGGTGCTTCTTTAGTTATTAAAGGAAGTGCAACCGGGGTAGCCACAGATTTTGACGGTAATTTCAGCATAGAATTACCACAAGGAAATGAAATTCTGGTAGTATCCTATTTGGGGTATATATCCTCCGAATTCAACACAACGGAAAAAACAACAGCAATCATCGTTTTACAACCCAACTCAGAACAACTAGGTGAGGTTGTAGTAACTGCTTTGGGTATTAAAAGGGAAGCTAAAAAATTAGCGTATGCTGTTCAAAAAGTCTCGGGAGAAGACATTTCCAAAGCAAAAGAAACCAACGTTGTTAACTCCTTAGCAGGTAAACTAGCTGGTGTACAGGTAACCGGTGGTAATTCTGGAGTAGGTTCATCCTCACAAATCATTATTCGTGGGGAAAGTTCATTAAACCCAAGTCCAAACGCGAATTCACCGCTTTTCGTAGTTGATGGTATTCCCATCAACAACAGTGTAAGTAGCCGGTCTAGCGAAGGTAACATGGAAGTAGACTACGGAAACGGTGCCCAAGACATTAACCCGGACGATATAGAGACCATGAGCGTTCTAAAAGGACCAAGTGCCACCGCCCTTTATGGCTCAAGAGGTGCTAATGGGGTTATATTGATAACTACAAAATCAGGAAAGAACAACAAGGGCATAGGTGTTTCCTACACCAACAACACCACATTTGAGTCTATTCTAACATTTCCAGAATATCAATATGAATACGGTCAAGGATCAAACGGTCAGTTCGCTTTTGCCGATGGTGGTCAAAATCGTTCCATTACGGGAGGCGTAAACGATCATGTTGACGAAAGTTGGGGTCCTGCTTTAAACGGTCAATTGATTGCACAGCATGACAGCCCAACAACCAGCGGTTTGCGTGCGGGTGATGTTCATGTACGACCAAGAAATGCAGACGGTACTTTTGCCGATGAAATTATTGCCACTCCGTTTTTATCGAGACCCGGAAACATTAAAAGTTTTTTTGAAACCGGACATACCATTAGTAACAACATTGCGCTAACCGGTGGAAACGATAAAGGAAACTTTAGACTCTCTTTTACCGATTTACAAAGCGAGGGCATCGTACCCAATACGGATTACAATAGACGTTCATATGCACTTAACGGATCGTACCAACTTGCAGATTGGCTTAAAGTCTCCGGTTCTATGAACTATGTAAACAGTAACTCAGGCAACCGTCCTGTAAACTCGTATGGCACGGAAAACATTATGTACTTATGGATTTGGTTCGGACAACATGTTGATATGGACTCGCTACGCGATTACTGGCAACCAGGTTTAGAGGGCGTACAACAGTACAATTATAATTACAATTACCACGACAACCCTTTCTTTAATGTTTACGAAAACACGAATAGTCTTGATAAGGACCGTGTTATTACCAATATGCGTGCAGACATTAAATTGGCCAAAGGTCTAGATTTTATGTTCAGAACCGGATTTGATTATGCCAACGAACTAAATATGCGTAAAAGAGCATATTCTACTCAGCGGTTCCCAAGGGGTCAATATAGAGAAGATAATATCTATGCTTTTGAGCAGAACACAGATTTTTTCTTCTTGGCTACAACACTACGTTTAATGATGACTTTGATTTTGGTCTTTCTTTTGGGGGCAATAGCCGTATTGTTAAAAATAGATATCAAAGAATAAGTGCCAACTCGCTTTCAATTCCCGGCATATACAATTTCGGAAATACGGCAGAACCTCTAACGTCTAGCGATTACGATGACAAAAAGGAAATTAACAGTCTGTACGCCTTTGCGAATTTTGGCTTCAAAGACTATTTGTTCTTAGATGTAACCGGAAGAAATGATTGGTCTTCTACCCTTCCTTTAGAGAACAGCAGTTATTTTTATCCTTCTGCGGGACTTAGTTTAATTCTATCGGACATGTTCACGCTTCCCAAAACCATAACTTTCGCGAAATTAAGAGCAGGTTGGGCAAGTGTAGGTAACGATACTGACCCGTACAACTTATTATCGACCTACGGCTTTGGAACAACATTCAACGGTTTTTCAAGAGTTAATTCGCCTTCCGAATTAAAACTACCGGACTTAAAACCAGAAAGAACCAATTCTTTTGAAGTTGGAGCGGACTTAAAATTGTTTAGTAATCGTTTGGGGCTAGACGTGGCATTATATAGGTCGGAAACCAAGAACCAAATTATTTCACTACCTGTTTCCAATACTTCAGGTTACAACAGGACGGTAATCAACGCCGGCCAAGTTAGAAACGAAGGTCTAGAAATTACTTTGAACGCCACACCTGTAAAGTCTGAGAATTTTACTTGGAACACTAACATCAACTTTACTACCAATAGAGGTGAAATTATAGCACTAGCAGACGGACTACCTTTCTATCAGATAAAAGAAAACTACCTTATTGTAGGTGCCGAGGTAGGTGAGAGAATGGGAGATCTATATGGTACAGGTTTCGTAAAAGTAACGGACACCAACAGTCCTCATTATGGAAAGTGGATTATCAATTCAGATACGGGTCTCCCCTCAAGAGACAGTGATCTTAGAAATTTGGGCAACTATAATCCTGATTTTATGGTAGGCCTTCAAAATAGTTTCCGTTACAAGAATCTAAATCTGGGCGTTCTTTTTGATTGGAGACAAGGTGGTGTTTACCATTCAAGAACGGTCTCCATTGGTGGCACCACTGGCCTTTTGGATTTTACTACGGAAGGGCGTGAAACAGGTGTTGTGGCCGAAGGAGTAATAAATACCGGAACAACGGAAAATCCTGTATATGAAGAGAACACCATAAATGTTCCTGCATCCGGGTACTACTCTACCGTGTACAATCGAAGCAATGAGGAAACCACAATGTACGATGCCAGCTATGTGAAGCTTAGAGAAGTAAAATTCGGTTACAACTTCCCTAAAAAGATGTTCGCCCAAACCCCAATTGCTTCCGCCAGTATTTCTCTTGTTGGACGTAACCTAGCACTATGGACTGAAAACCCCCATGTTGACCCTGAAACCTTATCATTTTCGGGCGGAAGTGTAGTTCCTGGCGTAGAGGATATGGCCTTGCCAAGCACAAGAAGCTATGGATTTAATATAAACATTGAATTCTAAATAGAATTAATCACTACAATACATATTCAAGATGAAAACATCAAAAATATTTACCATAATCCTTCTATCCGGCTTAAGCTTAACGGGCTGTACCGCAGATTTTGAAGAAACTAATACGAACCCTAATGCTCCGGAAATGGTAAGTGCCAATCTACTTACCGCTACGGCAACTTCAGAAATTGCCCGCACTTTAACATCCGAAGGATATTCGGACGGAAATACTCTTACCCAGCTAATGGCAAAGAACAATTTCCTGGCTTTGGTCAATTTGAATGGGGAGATCAAGGTCTTTGGAATTTTTTCTATGAAATTTTACCAGAAGTAACAGATATTCTAGAAATCTCTAGAGCAGAGGAAACAAAGAATAGCACTTATGAAGGCATTGCCCTAACCTTAAGAGCCCTTTGTTATGCCAATTTAACGGATCTTTATGCCAACGTTCCTTATACGGAAGCCATTACCGGAAGAACAGATGCGGTCTTCACCCCAAAATATGATGATCAAGAAACGGTTTACAATGGCGTTCTTCAAGATTTAGTTGATGCCGATGCAGCTCTGGCCTTGGATCAAACCATTACAGGTTCATCGGGAGATGTTATTTTTGATGGTAATGCCTCAAAATGGAGAAAACTGGCAAACTCTCTACGGTTACGTTACTTGTTGCGAATCTCAAAACAAAGAGACGTATCGGCCCAAATGCAAGCTATTGTGAGTGCCGGAAACTATATCATGACCAATGATGACAATGCTACCTTAACTTTCAGCGGAACTTCAAATACTGATTCTTGGCCAGAAAGTACAGGACGTATTGGTGGTTTTGACGAGAAAAGCCTATGTACTACCGGACTCGAATACCTTACCCGTTTTAACGACCCTAGATTGGATATCTGGTTTGACCGTAATAGCGATGGGGAGTACGTAGGCATACCAATTGGCTTAAATCAAGATAATGCTAGAGCGTATGACGATGCCAATAGCCCTAGCCGTTTAGATGTTGAATTGTTCTACTTTTCCAGAACTGAAGCTGAGGCCTATATTATAAAAAGCTCTGAGGTGAACTTTATTTTGGCCGAAGCCGCAGAAAGAGGCTTTATTTCCGGTGATGCCGAAACTTTTTACAATGAAGGAATTCGCCAGAGCATGAAGTATTGGGGCGTAACGGACGATGCGGTTATTGATGCTTATTTAGCACAGCCTTCCGTAGCTTACGATGGAAGCATTGAATTACTAATAACCCAAAAAACACTAGCACTTTGGAATGTAGATTACCAAGGTTGGTTCGATTACAGGAGAACAGGCCTTCCTGCACTTGAAGCCGGACCGGACAATGAAAACCAAGGTCTTTACCCAGTTAGATTTCTATACCCTTCTTCAGAACAAACTTTGAACAAAGTAAATTATGATACGGCAGTTACAGCAATTGGAGGAGATAATATAAACTCTAAGGGATGGTGGGAGACCGGAACACGGTACTAACCTTCTTATAAACAGCAATGCTTTTGCCCGACGTAACAACCAAGGCAAAAGCATTGTTATAAATTAATCTTTCAAATTATGAAGCCAATTAAGTTACTTATACCAATATTAGCGCTCTGCGGAATATGGTCCAAAAGTGTTAATGGTCAAGAAGCTCCTACTTTAAATATTGAACACGTAGTGGTCATAGGTTTTGACGGACTAAGTCCGGATGGATTGCAAAATGCAGCTACTCCAACTTTTGACAAACTCATGCAAGAAGGCGCCTATTCCTTGCATGCTAGGGCAGTACTTCCTACGAGTTCAAGTACCAATTGGGCTTCAATGATTATGGGAGCCGGACCCGAGCAACATGGCATAACTTCCAATGCTTGGGAACGCGATAATTTTACACTTCCTGCAGTTACACAAAGTGAGGAGTTCATATTTCCTACCATCTTTCAGTTGACCAATGACCAGATTGCTTCTGCAGAAATAGGAGCCATTTATCACTGGGGCGGTTTTGGAAGGTTGTTCGAGAAAAGTGCGGTCGATTATGATGTGAGTCCGGAAACGGAAGACGAAACCGCGGTTTTGGCCAGCGCCTACATTAAAAACAAAAACCCGAAGCTTACCTTCGTTCATTTTGACCATGTAGACCACGCCGGCCACGAATACGGTCATGGAACGCCAAAATACTACAAATCCGTAGAAAAAGCTGATGGCCTTTTAAAGCAACTTTTACAAGCAATTACAGCATCTGGTCTAGAGGACAAAACCCTAATCATTGTTAGTGCCGATCATGGTGGTTTGGGCAAAGGGCATGGCGGAGAATCTCTAAAAGAAATTGAAATTCCGTTTATAGTTTGGGGCAAAGGGGTTAAGAAAAACCACAAGATCAACCTTCCTGTTTACCAATATGACAATGCGGCTACCGTTGCTTTTGCTCTGGGTCTAAAAACCCCATATCCTGGATCGGAAAACCCGTACTCTCGGCTTTTGAAGGTTATGAAATTGAAGATGACTATATGCTTCTTGAGCAGTTGAAGGAGCCTCTAACCTCCCCAAAAGCGGATGGTTATAAAAAGGCAGGTGGACTCTTCGCGGAAACAACTTCTTTAAAAATCGAAAACCCGAATGCAAAAGGAGTAATCCGGTATACGTTAGATGGTTCATTGCCAACAAAAACTTCCAACGCTTATGAAAAGGTCATCTCACTAACCCAAAATACGTTGGTTAAAAGTGCGATGTTCACTAATGAAAAAATTAGCAGTCCGGTTGTAGAAGCCTATTTTAGAATTCGCCCAAAAGACCTTAAAAAACCAGTAAAATACGAGATTTTCTACGAAGACCAACTTTCTTTTCTTCCGGCCCTAGGTTCAAAAAAATCGAATCTAACCGGAAATATTTTTGAAATTACTTCCGATGAAATAAAGGATAAGATAAAACCTAATACGGTAGTACGGTTCACTTCCCAGATAAGGGTAGATGAAGAAAAAAACTTCAGGTTCTATCTTCGTTCAGACGACGGCAGTCAACTCTTTATTGACAACGAATTGGTAGTGGATAACGACGGCGACCACGGGGTAAGGACCAAAGACGGTTCGATCAATTTAAAACGCGGCCTACACACCCTCAAGGTCCTTTGGTTCAATGGTGGAGGCGATGGCTGGCTTGATGTTTTCGTAGAGGAAGAAAACAAGATTAAACAAATTTTAACCCACCCCTTATTGATTGCCAACTAAATGAAGTTTCTCAATATTTGTTTTATAACGCTGTTTTCGCTGGGCACAAACTGTAGTGCCCAGCAAAATAGTACCAAATCCTACTCTTGGGAACACTGTCTTTATGCATCAGAATAAAAAAATAAAAACCAACAAAAGAACCGAGGGGGATATTAATTATACCCCTGCTAGACAAGCTTGGCTAGACCATGAGGTAGATGAAAGCACAAAAGCCCTTCTTGAAAAAGATTCCCGTTATTTTTTTCATCAGGCCCTATCCTCTCCTTGTCTAGACGTACTTAAAAACTGTGAAGGACCTTATATCGAAAACCTATCGGGAAAAAAGTATCTTGATTTTCATGGCAATAACGTACATCAGTTGGGGTTTTCACACCCCAAACTAATACAGCGCCTTACCGAACAACTGCAGTCGCTTACCTTTTCTACGCGGCGGTACACCAACGAAGCGGCTATTAATTTTGCAGAGAAATTGGCTTCGCTCTTGCCATCGGATTTAAACCGTACGCTTATGACCCCCAATGGCAGTGCCGCTATTGGCATCGCCCTTAAACTGGCACGGGCGGTAACCGGCAAATTTAAGGTTGTTTCATTTTGGGACTCCTTTCACGGCGCCTCGTTAGATGCCATAAGCGTAGGCGGGGAATCTGTTTTCAGAGAACACATGGGACCCATGATGCCAGGGGTAGAACGTATTCCGCCACCTGTTACCTACCGCGGCATTTACGAAGGCAACGAATCTAAATGTCTGGAGTATTTAGAATATGTATTCGCAAAAGAAGGAGATATTGGCGCCTTCTTGGCAGAGACCGTAAGAAATACGGATGTACAACTTCCCTCAAAAACCTTTTGGAAAGAAGCCCGGAAACTTTGTGATACCTATGGCGTACTCTTAATTTTAGATGAAATTCCTATAGCCATGGGACGCACCGGAAAAATGTTCGCTTTTGAACATTATGATATAGAGCCGGATATCCTTTGTTTAGGAAAAGGGTTGGGAGGTGGTATTTTTCCGCAGGCAGCTATCGTTACGCGTGATGCCTATAATAATTTCAGTGATATTTCCTTGGGTCACTACACCCATGAGAAGAGTCCGCTTGGTGCTGTAGCGGCCTTGACTACCCTAGAAATTATTGAAGAGGAACTTCGCCTGGATAAAATTAAAAATCTTGAGCGAATCATGCACCAAGAAATGAATCTCCTAAAAGAAAAGTATTCTATTATAGGCGATGTTAGAGGTTTAGGACTTTTATGGGGACTTGAACTCGTAAAAAACCCGAAAACAAAAGAAAAAGCAATTGACGAAGCCGAAAAAGTAATGTATGAATGTCTAAAGAACGGACTTAGCTTTAAAGTCTCCGCTGGCAACGTACTACAACTTGCCCCGGCACTTACTATTTCTGAATATGAACTTAAAAAAGCAGTTAAGATTCTTGATAATTCCCTTTCTTCGTTAAACCATCAAACCAACTGAAAATGAAAAATAAATACCTCCTACTAATTCTCAACCTTATGCTCTTTTCATTTGTGAATGGGCAACAAGACCAACCCACGCTATTAGTAAACCCATATCTACAGGATGCCACCCCTAATTCTATAAAAATAATGTGGCAGACCAGTAGTGGTGAAGAAAGTATTGTTGAATGGGGAACCACCCAAAAACTAGGTAAAAAAACAGAAGGTTTAGCTTCAGACATCAACTTTACCGATTCTAGAATACACGAAGTCCAAATTAAAAATCTTAAAAGGTTTACCACCTATTTTTACCGCGTACGTACTGAAAAAGTTGTTTCGGACATTTTTCAGTTTAAAACACCTCCTTTTGCGAGTGACAATCAGTCCTTCAACATGCTCGCCATGAGCGACATACAAAAGGACCATCAAAATCCCGATAAATTTTCGGAAATCGTGAACGAAGGTATTCTCCCGTATCTTAAAACTGAGTATGGCAAAGCGTTTCCTGATAATTTAGCATTGGTATTAGTTCCCGGTGATCTTGTGGAAAATGGCACAAAATATGAGCAATGGCAGAACGATTTTTTCGGACCGGCAAAAAAACTGTTCTCGGAAATACCCGTTTATCCGGTATTGGGCAACCATGAAAAAAATTCGGCCTATTACTTTAAATACTTCAGCCTACCCAAAAACGGAACACCCGCCTACGCGGAGCATTGGTGGTTTAAAGATTATGGCAATACGCGCATCATAGGTCTTAACTCAAATGATGGCTACCGAGATATTGAAGAACAATATCTTATGGTTAAAAGAAGTGTTGTCAAAAACGGCCAAAAACCCGGATATCGACTTTGTATTCGCTCAATTGCACCATCCGCACAAATCGGAACTATGGATACCCGGAGAAGAAGAATCCACTGGAAAAGTAATTAAACTTCTTGAAGATTTCTCTACAAAAACCGGTAAGCCCAGTCTTCATTTTTTTGGTCATACCCATGGTTATTCCAGAGGGCAATCCAAAGACCATAAACACCTTTGGGTAAATGTTGCTTCGGCCGGTGGTGCTATAGACAACTGGGGCGAGTTTGAAGGCCGTGATTATGATGAGTTTACCGTAACCCAAGACGAGTACGGTTTTGTTATGGTAGAAGTAGACGCAACAGAAGGCAACCCTAAATTCACTTTAAAAAGAATAAGCAGAGGCAATGAAAACATCCTAAGGTCCAACGAAAAGACCGATGAAATCACCATTTACGCCAAGAGCCACAAGCCCGATGCACCACAAGCTATTTCACCAAAAGGAGAAAACATCGCATTCACCGGAACAACACTAAAAGCCGGAAAATTCAATAGTACTTTTAACGGGGCATATCACGCAGCTGCACATTGGCAAATAGCTACGAAATCTGATTTTTCAAACTTATCTTTAGACAGTTGGAAACAGTCTGAAAACTGGTATTATCTTGAAAACAGGCAAAAAGATGATGACCTTACCGACGAAGCCTCCAAACGATTAAAACCTAACACCACCTATTATTGGCGTGTTCGCTACCGTGACCAACACCTGAATTGGAGCGACTGGTCCAACACTTTAATTTTTAAAACCAACAACCCATGAAACAAATTATTTTCTGCCTCTTTGCCTTGATTCTATCTGTTAATATCAACGCCCAAGATAAAGACACAAAAGTAGTACTCATTACTTTAGATGGGTTACGATGGCAAGAACTTTTCTCTGGTGCGGACCCGCTTTTAGTCTCAAATAAAGAGTACGTTCACGATACAACGGGATTAAAAAATAAATTTTGGAAACCAACACCAAAAGCAAGAAGAGAAGTCTTAATGCCCTTTGTGTGGAATACCATTTCAGAAATGGGCCAAATACATGGCAACCGAGAATTGGGAAGCAAGGTTGACCTTACCAATAAAATGTGGTTCTCATACCCAGGCTACAATGAAATATTAACAGGTAAGGCCGATGATGCCCGCATAGACAGTAATGACAAGATACCTAACCCCAATACCACTATTCTAGAACTTGCAAATACAAATGAGCGCTACAAGAACAAAGTAGCGGCTTTTGGTAGCTGGGATGTTTTCCCGTTTATCGTAAATGAAGAGCGTTCCGGGGTACCGGTAAATGGCGGATTTGAAATTGCCAAAGGAGATAATCTTAGCGAACGCGAAAAATTCCTGAACCATCTACAACCAAAAATACCTAGCCCATGGAGTACGGTTCGTCTAGATGCCTTCACGCATTATTATGCCATTGAACATATGAAGAAAAACCACTCGGCACTAACCTATATCGCTTATGGAGAAACCGATGATTTTGCACATGATGGTAACTACGAAGCCTACTTGAAATCTGCCTATAACACGGATGCATTGCTCAAGAACTTATATGATTTTACCAGGAAGACGCATTTTACAAAGACAACACTTTATTCATCATAACTACGGACCATGGCCGAGGAACTGAACCTTTGGAAACATGGAAAAGTCATGGCGAAAAAATAAAAGGTGCCGGACAAGTTTGGATGATTCTATTTGGAAAAGGAATTTCTGCCAAGGGCGAGATTTCAACCCCTGAACAATTGCATAGTACCCAGATTGCCCCCACCATTATAAAGGCTTTGAACTTTACGAAGCAACCTAAAAGCATGACGGGGAAACCACTATCCCTAGGAGAAAAATAAATCTATCGTTTTCGTAATGATAGCTTGATATTAAGTTAACTTTTTAACGAGAGCTTTTAACGAATTTTGCACTGTGATTATTTGAGTTAATCTAGTTTGAGTTAGTTTAGTAAACCGATGCACGTCTCATGCGTCGGTTTTTTCTTTTTTAACATTTAGTATTCCAATTACTGTCTAGGGACAAATTCCATAGCTCCCTAAGGCATAGCCACAACACCTCTACAGAACAAATAGTGAAGTATAAAGATTAACTAACAAATTGTTAATCTAGAGTTTACCGTCTATTCAACTAAAAGCAGAACCTTTATCTAAACTTGTTTTCTAATTATGAAGATAGTTATCGTCTACCTATCGACCCTTCTGGCAAACCTTCTAATCTCACAGCTTAGAAGTTACTTTTCGCCCTTAAAATTCAAGAAAATTAGAAAGCACAGCCAGCCATTTATACAATGAAAAAAAGACCTGTTGATATTGTTGTCATTTCAGACATACATCTTGGCACTTACGGTTGCCACGCAAAAGAGCTCATCCAATATCTAAAATCAATAAACCCCAAGCAAGTAGTATTAAACGGAGATATTGTAGATATCTGGCAGTTTAATAAACGATACTGGCCCAAATCTCATATGAAGGTGGTAAAGCTCATAATGGAGTGGATTACGAAGGGAGTAAAAGTGCACTACATTACGGGTAATCATGATGAAATGATGCGTAAATTTTCCGGTTTTAATCTAGGTTCTTTTAGCATTGTTAATAAACTGGTATTACCAGTTCATGGCAAAAAAGTATGGATTTTTCATGGGGATGTTTTTGATGTTACCATGCAACATTCTAAATGGCTCGCGAAACTTGGAGCTATTGGATACGATACGCTCATACTCATAAACAGTGGGGTAAACTTCTGTTACAAGAAGTTAGGAAAAGGCCCTGTTTCCATGTCTAAAAAAATAAAAAATAGTGTGAAATCTGCCGTGAAGTTCATTAATAATTTTGAACAAACTGCAGCTGATATTGCCATAGAGAACGAATTTGATTATGTCATTTGTGGGCACATTCATCAACCGGAAATCAAATCTATTGAAACAGATAATGGTTCCGTTATGTATCTAAATTCCGGAGATTGGATTGAAAACCTCACCGCGTTAGAATACGTTAAAGGCGAATGGACATTATATAGATATGAGGACGACAAGCACATTCAAGCTCATAATTCAGACAGTAATGATATAGGTTGAAATGTTGGAGAAAAAAGAGCTTTTCCAAAGTTTAATGGCGGAATTCAATGACATGGTAACATCAAAAGTGAGCAAAGACCAACCTCAAAACACACATTAGATGAAAGTACTCTATGCTATACAGGGCACTGGAAATGGGCATCTAAGTAGGGCCCGAGATATTATTCCCGCTTTGCAGAGAAAAAATGTTGAGCTAGATATATTGGTCAGCGGTACACAAGCAGACATTAAGCTACCTTACCCTATAAAATATCAACTAAGTGGTTGGAGTTTCATTTTTGGAAAAAAAGGTGGTGTAGATATGTGGCGCACCTACTTAAAGACAAATGCCGCTAGAATTAACAAGGAAATTAAAAGTATTCCTGTGGCGGAATATGATTTGGTCATAAACGATTTTGAACCTATATCTGCGTGGGCCTGCAAAACTAAGAACTTGCCATGTGTTGCTCTTAGTCATCAATCCGCCGTTTTATCTCGCCATGCTCCTAAACCGAAGCAAAAAGACCATCTGGGAAAAATTATACTAGAAAAGTATGCGCCCTCTACTTCCCAATATGGATTTCACTTTAAGAATTATGACGATAACATATTTACACCCATCATTAGACAAGATGTAAGGTCTATAAAAACATCCCCTGGAGAACATTACACAGTTTATCTTCCTTCCTATAGCGATGAAAAAATCCTAAAAATGCTCTCGAATATTAAGGATGTAAAATGGCAAGTATTCTCAAAGCATAACCAGAAAGAGTTTATCTCAAAAGACATAACCATTAGCCCCATCACCAACGAAGCTTTTGTTCATAGTATGGCAGAAAGTAAAGGTGTTCTCTGTGGTGCTGGATTTGAAACCCCTGCCGAAGCTTTATATATGCAAAAGAAATTATTGGTTATTCCTATGAAAGGCCAATACGAGCAGCAATGCAACGCAGCGGCATTAAAGGATATGGGAGTACCCGTAGTCAAATCACTAAAAATAAAACATCTGGACAAAATCAAAAATTGGGTCTATACGGATACCAAGATAGAGGTAAACTACCCTGACCTTACAGATGAGATAATTGAATCCGTTTTAGAGGAATCTTTAACGTTCAAAAAAGACAAACAGTTTTAAATGACGCATACAAGTGAGCAATCAAACTTTGATTTGCAACCTGAAGATTTTGGAGAAGATTTTGTTTGGGGTGTTTCTACCGCTGCTTATCAGATTGAAGGAGCCCACGAAGCTCACGGAAAAGGAATATCTATTTGGGATGAGTTTGTAACTAAGAAAGGAACCATTTTTGAAAATCAGCATGGACAAATAGCCTGTGATTTCTACAATAAATATCAAGATGATATTCTTTTAATGAAATCGATGAATATTGATCACTTTCGGTTTTCATTGTATGGTCTAGAATACTACCCGATGGAACGGGTAAAGTGAATCAAAATGGAATAGCATTCTATAACGACGTTATTAATTTCTGTCTTGAATGTGGTGTTACCCCTTGGGTAACCCTCTATCATTGGGATTTGCCTCAAGCCCTAGAAGACTTGGGGGTTGGACCAACAGAAAGGTTTTAGAATGGTTTGAAGCTTATGTGAAAATTTGCTGTGAGCATTTTGGTGATCGTGTGAAGCACTGGATGGTACTTAACGAACCCATGGTATTCACCGGAGCCGGATATTTTTTAGGCGTACACGCGCCAAGGTAAAAAAAGGGCTTAGAAACTTTATTCCTGCCATTCATCATGCGGTTTTATGCCAAGCTCTAGGCGGAAAATTACTCCGTAAAATGGTGCTTATAGTGCAAGTATAGGAACAACTTTTTCATGTTCTCAAATTACGCCGCGATCAAATAGTAAAAAAGACCTTAAAGCAGTTGATAAGGCAGATGCTCTTTTAAACCGACTTTTTATTGAACCTAGTTTAGGACTTGGCTACCCAGATGAAAGTATTGCTGTATTACGAAAAATAAAGAAATATGCAAAACCAGAAGATGCTCAAAACAGTATTTTTGAGTTCGATTTCATAGGTGTACAAAATTATACCCGAGAAGTTGTTAGACATAGTTATACCGTGCCTTATCTAAGAGCCAAAATCGTAAAAGCTCCTGACAGAAATGTCCAAACCACGTTAATGGACTGGGAAGTTTACCCACCTAGCATCTATGAGATGTTAAAAAAATTTAACGCATACGAAGGTGTGAATAAGATTTTAATTACCGAAAATGGAGCTGCTTTTGAAGACAGTTTGAAAGATGGAAAAGTTAATGATTTAGAACGAACCTCCTATCTTCAGAATTATTTGAAACAAGTGCACAAAGCCAGTTCAGAAGGCATTAAGGTCTCAGGTTACTTTGTGTGGACCTTTACGGATAACTTCGAATGGGCCGAAGGGTATTACCCTAGATTCGGTTTGGTACACATCGACTTTAAAACTTTAAAACGGACCATTAAGGTCTCTGGAAAATGGTATCGTGATTTTTTAGGAAAGATAGAACAAAAGGAAGTTTTTAAAACCAAAAAAACCGATGTCCCCATCGGCTAAATTTTATTCAAGCTAATTCAAATAAGAACGTATGCCGGATACTGCGAGGCAAAGATGCCCTTTAATCATCTGCTTATCTTAATCAAAAGATTAGGGGTTTATTACGGTTGTGTTAAGTTGTTACAAATCAGCTCTATTTGACTTAAATCCAATAAAAAACTAGCAATTATGAAGTGTGTACCTAAACATCTCACATAATTGCTAGTTTTCCGAAAGTTAAAGTATCGGTCTATATTCTATAAATCAAACAAACTTGGCAACCATAAACTAAGCTGCGGTATATACGTTACCAATAACAGTGCTATTACCATAGCTATAAACAGCGGCAACAGCGGTTTTATCACCTTTTCTATGGTTGTATTGGCAATACCAACCCCCACAAAAAGTACAGAGCCCACAGGCGGCGTACAGAGACCAATACAAAGATTTAAGACCATGATAATTCCAAAATGAACTGGATCTAAACCTAATTTGGTTACAACTGGTAAAAAAATTGGTGTAAAAATCAATACTGCTGGTGTCATATCCATAAAAATCCCAACGAACAACAATAGTAAGTTGATGATAAGAAGTATGACAATTTTATTATCGCTGATACCAAGAAGCCCTGAACTAATCTCCTGTGGTATATTCTCATATGATAACGCCCAAGACATACTCATAGAAGCCCCAATTAGTAACATTACGATGGCAGTGGTAGAAGCGGAGTCCAATAAAATTTTTGGAAGTCTTGGAAGTGATATCTCTTTATAGAAGAATCCTAGCAACATGCTATATAATACTGCAATAGCCGATGCTTCCGTAGCAGTAAAAATACCGGCCACAATACCTCCGATAACAACCACCAACATAAAAAGACTTGGCAAAGCATCAACAAAAGTTTTAAAAACCTCTTTTAACGTGCTACGTTTTCCAACTTTATATCCCTTTTTCTTAGCCCAAAACGAAGCAATTATCATCAAGAAAAGTCCCGTAAGAATTATGGAATATACCCTGCTAAGAACAATGCCGCAATAGAAGCCCCACCACTTGCCAAAGAATACACGATAAGTACATTACTTGGAGGAATAATAAGACCTGTAGTAGCTGCAGTAATGTTCACGGCCGCACCAAATTCCCTAGAATATCCTTCTTTTTCCATTTCAGGTCCCAAAATGCTTCCCATTGCGGAAGCAGCTGCCATAGCGGAGCCGGCAATGGCCCCCATAAGCATAGCGGAAACAATATTAATTAGCGCCAAACCACCGGGTAAGGACCCCACCAAAGTCTTCGCAAAAGCAATTAAACGGTGTGCGATTCCACCTTTATTCATCAGTTCACCCGAGAGAATAAATAAGGGTATGGCTAAAGGGCAAAACTATCTAGACCCGTGCCTATTCGTTGAGAAACTGTCGTAAATGCTGGTAACACAGGAATGCTTACTAACATGGTAAGAACAGATGATATGGCAATACTCCATGCAACGGGAGTTCCTATGGCCAATAGAACTACAAAACTCAGGACCAAAACTATAATTGGTAAATACTCCATAATACTTAGTCTTTAAGAAGGTCAGAAATTTTATAATAGATAATTAGCACTCCGCTAATAGGAATAACAAGGTAAACAAGAGATAATGGCACTTGTAAAGCTGGCGAATGTTGGTCCAGAACGTGAGTAATATACACCAATCTAGAGCCGCCAATAACTAAAGCTCCAAGGCTAAACAGAATGACCAACCAATGCACTATTAATTGTAATTTCTTTTGTGTACCCTCACTGAAACGCTTTGGTAATACATCAATTGCAACGTGAAGATTTTTACCTGATACGTATGCGGCACCTAAAATTCCGACCCAAATCATTAGATATCTGGCCAGTTCATCTGTAAATGAGCTTGGTGAACCCAATAAAAACCGACTGAACACCTGCCACAGTACGTTTAAGACCATAATTCCCATTATCGTGACGAGAAAATAGGCCAACACTTTGTCAATGTTTTTCCTTAATTCCATATTATTTGGTTGCTTGTATTTCTTTAATCAATTTGTAGATAACTTCGTCGTCCTTGTATTTGTCAAACGAGTCTTTTATTTTTTCTGAAAAAAGTGTTTTATCCGGTCTAATAATTTCAACACCCGCTTTTTCCACTTCGGCTAGGGCTTCATCTTCAGCTTCTCCCCATAATTTTCGTTGGTAACCCACTGAGCCATCAACCGCTTTCTTTAACCATCCTTGTTCTTCTTCCGAAAGGCTATCCCATAAATGAGTTCCCGCTAATAGTACATCTGGTAGTACCGTATGCTCGTCCAAAGTATAGAACTTACAAACTTCATAGTGTCTGGAAAGATAAAAACTAGGCGGATTATTTTCCGCTCCATCTACCACACCTTGTTGTAATGCGGTGTACAATTCACCCCAAGAAATAGGTGTTGGAGAACCACCAAGGTCCTTAACCATGTCCATAGCAGTAACACTCTCCATTACCCTAATCTTTAATCCAACAAGATCATCTGGGTTATTAATGGGTCTATCTTTGGTATAAAAACTACGGCTTCCCGCATCATAATATCCTAGCCCTTTAAGCCAGTACTGTTCTCCGTCATTTAATAGCTCTTGGCCAATAGGACCATCAAGCACATCAAACGAATGTTGTCTATCCCTGAATAAAAATGGCAAACCCAGTACCCTCATTTTTGGAGCAAAATTCTCTAGAGTTCCAACAGACACCTTAGTCATATCCAAACTCCCAATTTGGAGTAATTCAAGACATTGGCGCTCGGTACCCAATTGTTGGTTAGGATAAATTTCCAATAGCATTTTGCCGCCAGAAAGTTCTTTTAGGTCCTCACCCATTTTCATCATGGCTTTGTGCACAGAATGATTTACATCTAACCCATGTGCCAAACGAATAGTACGGTTTCCGTTAAGCTGGCCACAGCCGCTCATCATAAGCATGCCTAGACAGAAAAAAACAAATTTTAGATTCAATTTCATATTGTAATCAAATTAGAGATCAAAGTACTCCTTAGCGTTATTATAACAGATGTTCTGTACCATTTTACCAATCCACTCCATATCATTTGGTAGTTCTCCTTTAGCCATTTCGTTACCAAAAAGATTACAGAGAATACGACGGAAATATTCATGTCTAGGAAAGGAAAGGAAGCTTCTTGAATCCGTCAGCATTCCAACAAAACAACTAATAAGCCCCATATTGGAAAGGGTATTAATCTGATTTATCATACCATCTTTTTGGTCTAAAAACCACCAACCGGAACCCCATTGAACTTTACCTTTTACACTACCATCATTAAAATTACCCGCCATTGTTGCCATTAGGGCATTATCACGCGGATTCAAATTATAAAGTATTGTCTTAGTCAGTTTGTCTTTGCTATCTAGCGTATCAAGAAATTTAGATAGACTCTCTGCTTGGGTATAATCTCCAATAGAATCCCAGCCAGTATCCGGACCAAGTTCAGATAACATTCTTGAATTGTTATTCCGTAAAGCACCTAAGTGAAACTGTTGTACCCAACCAAATTCATGATAGGTTTCCGAAAGATATAGTAAGATAGCACTCTGGAACTTTGTTGCTTCTTTTGGGGTAATCTTGCCCCCATCCCTTCGTTTCTTGAAAATTGCTTTTACTTCTGACTCCGTAAAGTCTTCTGCATATAGATGCGAAAGTCCGTGGTCGCACACGAAACAACCGTTAGAATTAAAAAATTCGATACGATTCCGCAATGCATCACAAAACTGGTCATACGTAGTAATATCAGAACTGGCGGCTTTCTCTAAACTATCTATGTATTCATTATAGGTTTCACTTTCAATTAGAATAGCTTTATCAGGTCTAAAAGCCGTACTAACTTTGGTCGTGAAGTCGCTTTTTGCCAACTGCTGATGATACTCTAAGGTATCCGTTGGGTCTTCAGTAGTACAAAGCATATTTACATTCATCTTACTTATCAATCCCCTAGAAGTAAATTCTGAAGATTGTAGCATTTCTGTGGTGGCATCATAGACTACAGAAGCTTTTTTTCCGCTTAACGTATCAGTTATCCCAAAATATCTTGAGAGTTCAAGATGCGTCCAATGGTATAAAGGGTTTCGCATCGTATGCGGAACAGCTTCTGCCCATTTCATGAACTTTTCCTTATCGGAAGCATCTCCTGTAATATACTTTTCATTAATACCAAGAGTTCTCATTGCCCTCCATTTATAATGATCACCATCAATCCAAGCTTTGGTAATATTTCCAAAAACCCTATTCTCTGCCAAGTCTTTTGGTGGAAGATGATTATGGTAATCTATTATAGGCATTTGAACAGCATACTCATGATAGAGCGACTGCGCTTGTTTACTCTCGAGTAAGAAATTATCGTCTAAAAATTTCGTCACTTATTATAGTTTTTGCTTAGGTTATATTATTCTTTAAAATACGATTTTACATTACATTTTAAACAACCTGAAGCCTCTAAAATAGGTTTCTATTCTGGTATTGACAAGAAAAATTACAGAATCAACACTCAGGCTTCTAAGTGGATGCAAATATTAACAATTTTGGTTGTTAAAATTGCATAAATAGTATCGATAGAATGATTTTACCCCCTTTTTAGAACGGACAACTTCTTATTTAAGAAAAGAATAACGTCCAAGACTTCTTCTTCAATCTTTATAGATTTAATTTTATAAAAAAGAACGATATGAATTTAAATGATAAAGTAGTTTATATAACAGGAGGCTCAAAAGGGATAGGGTACGGTGTTGCTGTAAAATTATTAGCAGCAGGGGCTAAAGTGGCCATAAGTGGAAGGACCCTTAAGACAGTTGAGGAAGCCGCAAAACAGCTAAATGCCCAAGACCAAGTTCTTGCTTTGGCTTCCGATGTCTCAAAACATGGCGACGAAAAGGCTGCCGTTCAAAAAATATTGGACAAATGGGGTCAGTTAGATGTTGTCGTTGCGAATGCAGGTGTAGGTCATTTTGCTCCCGTAGATGAGCTTACAGAGGATGCTTGGCACCAAATGATAGACACGAACCTTAGTGGTGTTTTCCATACGCTAAAAGCCTCGGTTGAAGCTTTAAAAAAGTCGAAGGGATATTATATTACGCTAGCAAGTTTGGCAGGAACAAACTTTTTCGCATCCGGAGCCGGTTACAATGCTACTAAATTTGGAGTAGTTGGTTTTACGCAAGCGGTCATGTTAGACCTGCGCAAGTATGACATTAAGGTTTCTACAATTATCTTAAGGTTCTGTCTCCTCTCATTTTGCAGGTAACGAACCAGACGAAAAAGATGCTTGGAAAATACAACCTGAAGATATTGGCGAACTTGTAATAGACTTATTGAAAATGAACCCACGTACCTTGCCTAGTAAAATTGAGGTGCGACCTACTAGGCCTGATAAAAAATAGAATTCCTACTGGGTTGGGAATTATACTTCCTTCTCCTCGAACGGAACTTTAATATTACAAATTTCAGTAATTAAAGCTGTGAGCTCAGTATAAAATAGGGAAAGAGTTTCTTTCCCTATTTTTGTTTCTTTTTTTGCTCCGTTGCCCGCCTTATCCTTTGCAGCAAAATTCATTACACCAGAACTCAACTTTTTAAAGGATATAATACCGGCTTCCATAAGTACTTCTGGATTTCCAGAAGCGTACATTGTGGCATAACAGAGCAGCTGAAAAGCTTTGCTGTATTTATAATCTGATGTTATGGACGTACCATCTACAATTTCTAATTGATTCCGTTCAACTCTTCCCGTTTTATAATCTATAATCCGTAACGTTCCATCTATTTCATCAATCCTATCTAACTTACCCTTCAGGTTAATAGGGAAGTCTACCGAAGGAATATCTAACGATATCTTAAGATTAGCTTCTAAGCCTACTATTTTTATTTGATGCTTTTTGACATCTTCTATTTCTAAATTAATGAAGTTCTCTATGTACCGCAAAACTACATTGAAGGCAATTAGATTTTTTCCTCTGGAGATATCACCATCTAAATAGGTCTTAGCAAAGTGTTTTTTTACTAGTTCTGCCACTTTCGTTTTGGCATCTACCAGTTTTTCTTCCGTCAAAATACTTCCAATAAAAGGAGTATATAAATCTTCTAAAGTATCATGAACAATAGTTCCAAAAGTATTGGCGGCTATCGTTTCCTCAACCTCAAGCACATCATCAATACCAAGTAAATTCCTTTTGTAAAAATCAATAGGGTTTCTAACATAGTTGCTAAGCGATGTAGGCGAAAAACCTTTTAACGCATGCACTTTGATGAGTTCTAACAAGCTACTATCTTTCTCAATGGATTCTAAAACATGTTGCTTAGGAGATATGGATGGCGATGCTACACTCTCATTAATAATAGAACTTCTGTTATCATCAGTGAGTAGTTGGTTTATAAGTCTACTACGCTCCCCTCCTTCTAATACATCTGGTTCTGTGTTGTAAAGGATATATATGTTTTTAGCACGCTGCAATAACCTGTAAAAGTGATAGGTATAAACAGCATCCTTTTCTTTAAAAGTTGGAAGTCCTAATTGTACTTTTAAATCGAATGGAATAAAGGAATTATTAGATTTACCCGAAGGTAGTATCCCTTCGTTCACAGAAGTAATAATAACTGTTTCAAAGTCTAGGTTACGACTTTCCAGCATTCCCATTACCTGTAGCCCTTCTAATGGCTCTCCTTGAAAATCTAGTGTTTCAGAAGATAATAGTTCTCGGTAAAGGCCTAATAAAGATTTAAGGTCGGTTATAAAATCATACTTCTCAACCAAATCAGACAATTGGTTGAACAGGTTGAAATATCTATATAGATATTCTAAAGACAGTGCATCCTTTGTATCGTGCAGCTTATCTTTTAGTGCTGTGATTATACGCAAGCAATGTTCCAAAATTTCTTTTGGAGTAGGAGTCTTTTCATGAAATAGCAGTGTGGAAGCGACGGTACCATACTTTTCCACTTGTTTAATTTGCTCTGTACCAATATATACCCAATTCTTATTTTTTATGACTTCTTCAATAGACTCTGCCTTGTGACCTTCGTCTTCATGGCCCAAAAGTATATGCACATAAGGGTGTGCTAAAAAGGATAATATGTTCTGATAGAACCAACCTTGCTCGTTTCTGTTGATATAAAGATTTAAAAACTGGTCAAACAAACTGGCTAATGGAATCTTATTTAAAGGGTAACCCATAGTTACGTTGACCCTTTCAATACATTCCGGTATAGAATTTAAAATAGGATTTAAAAGAGATTCATCCCCCAATACAACGGCGGTTCGTTTTAAATCAGAAGCCTTTTCGCCATGAATACTCTCCAATAAATGTGCTGTATATTTTGCCTGTGAGACGTTCTTAGGCACTCCAACCACGTTAATTTTTTTATCTCCTAGATAGTATGAACTCACACCTTTAAGTGCATTCTCCTTAAGATACGGCCATGTATTAAGATGTTGTCTCAAAAAGAAACCCGCGTCATGAACCTTATCCTCTAAAAAGTAAGAATCTATATCCCAATAAATATCAGAATTAGCATGATCAAGAATATGTTGTATTATTTTTGTTTCTGCGGTATTCAGGGCATTGAACCCTATGAATACAAAAAACTTATTTGGGTTCTTTTCTAAGTAAGTTTCCAACTCAGAATGAGCTTTACGGTACACCAAACCTTGATGCCCTAGACCTACACTTAATAACGCAGTATTGAAATTACCATATAAAGATTCCAGATTATTCCAAAAACGAAGGTAGTCCTCCATCATTTTGGTCTTTTCCTTCTGCAGGGACCAATGGGTTAATTCCTGTATTGCAGCTAAATTAGAAAACAGTTTATTGGCATCAATAAGGTAACGGTCAATTTCATTGAAGTCTTGTAAAAGGGTTTGTGCCCAATTAGAAAAACTATAAAAGCTGTCCTTCTCTTGTGAAGTTTCTTTAAGGTAAGTGTTGTAGAGAATAAAAAGCTGCTGAGTATTACTAGCGTAGGATAAACCAGAAATCTGTTCAATAAAGGTTTCAATACTATATATCTCAGGAGCAAAAAAAGTACTATCCGCAGATTTTGCAATGGCATTTTTAAGGAAAGTACCGGCCCGCTTACTTGGAAGCACAAAAACTATATGTTCGTGCGAACTGTATTTTTCCCATACTTCTTTGACTACTTCTTCTAGAAAACTCTGCATAGTCAAAAATAAAAAAAGCCCTGACAAATGTCAGGGCTTTTAAACTTATTTAGTTAGAGAATTACTTTACTAAGTTAATCTCAACTCTTCTGTTTTCTTTTCTTCCACTTCTTGTGTTGTTAGAAGCGATAGGCTTGTCTTCACCGTAACCGATAGCAGACAATCTGAATTCTTCAATACCTTTTTCTACTAAGAACTCTTTTACAGAAAGTGCTCTTGACTCAGAAAGGCTTTGGTTCAATTTCTGGCTACCAACGCTATCAGTGTGACCTTCTACTGTAAATTTAGCATTAGGATATTCTTTTAAGATAGTGATGATGTCAACCATTACAGAAGTAGACTCAGCTTTGATAGAAGACTTACCTGTGTCAAACAAGATAGTTCTAGCGTAGTCATTCAATTGCTTCTGTACTTCTTCAGTTACTTCAGGACAACCAGCGTTAGCTACTGTACCTGCAACCTCAGGACATTTATCATCTTTGTCTAATACACCGTCGCCGTCAGAATCAGCCCAAGGACAACCTTTGTTCTCAGCAGGACCTGCTTCGTTAGGACACTCATCGTCACCATCAGCAACACCGTCACCATCAGCATCAGGACAACCTGCTAGGTTAGCCAATCCAGCTTCGTTAGGACATTTGTCATCTTTATCAGCAACTCCGTCGCCATCAGCATCAGGACAACCGTTCATTTCTTTAGAACCAGCTTCGTTAGGACAAGCATCTTTGCTATCTTCGATTCCGTCGCCATCAGCATCAGGACAACCGTTGAAAGCTTCAAGACCAGCAACCTCTGGACAAGCATCATCTTTGTCATATACACCATCACCGTCAGTATCAGTACCACCAAACTTAACAGAGATACCTGCTAAATGTTGCCAGTGCTTACGACCGTAATCTTCAAAAGCGTGCTTGTAAGTAGTCTGTACAGTAAGACCAATGTTTTCAGTAAACCAGAAGTTTACACCAACACCACCATTAACAGTACCAGCACCAATTTCATCAACCCAAGTGTAACCACCACCTACTTCAACGAATGGATCTACAACTTTTTCCTTAAGGAAGTTATATTTAATTGTACCATCTAAAGCGTAATGAGAAAGATCATCTACACCAATATCACCTAATTTGCTGATTTTGTTTAAAGATCCTCTTACACCAACGGAAATACCGTCACCTACAGATCTAGATACACCAACATAGGAAATAGAAGGAAGAATGTTCCAGTGATCCGTAGCGTTGAAAAGCTCATTACCGAAAGAACTAGTCTGTGTCGGGAAATTGTCATCGCTAGTCGGGTACACATCTATGGCATTAACTCCGAATTGTACTTGCCATGGATTATTCTCGTCTTGCGCTTGCATGTTGTTGATGCCTACAATAAGGACAGCAACAACGAATAATTTGCTAAGATGTTTCATGTATTAATTTTTAAGTTTAAGTGTTTATTAGCTGCAAATGTAAGTTGTTAAATATTATTAACAAAATCAATTTCTTATTTTTTTTAACGCATTTAATACCGTAAATCATGCAGTTAAACGATTTTTAACTCCTTTCCAACGGCAGTAAAAGCCTCTATTGCGAGGTCTAAGTGCTTGATATCATGGGCAGCAGACAGCTGAACACGTATTCTTGCCTTGCCTTTTGGCACCACTGGGAAGAAAAATCCTATTACATAAATTCCTTTTTCCAACAAACGACTAGCCATTTGTTGCGCCAATTTAGCGTCATATAGCATTACGGGCACAATAGCCGATTCACCATCTATAATATCAAAGCCTGCTTGCTTCATTCCTGCCTTAAAATAGGCCGCATTTTCTTGGACCTTATCACGCAATGAAGTATCGTTTTCTAGAAGTTCAAACACCTTAATTGATGCACCCACAATAGCTGGCGCCAAAGAGTTAGAGAATAAATACGGTCTTGAACGTTGGCGTAAAATTTCAATGATTTCTTTTTTACCTGTAGTATAACCACCCATAGCACCACCAAGGGCTTTACCTAAAGTTCCCGTAATGATGTCTATACGGCCCATAACGTCTTTTTCTTCTAACGTACCTTTTCCTGTTGGCCCTATAAAGCCTGTAGCATGACATTCATCTATCATGACCATGGCATCATACTTATCTGCCAAATCGCAAATTTTATCTAAAGGAGCCACAAGGCCATCCATAGAGAACACACCGTCAGTTACTATTATCTTAAATCGTGCTTGATCTTCGTTGGCTTGTATCAATTGCTTTTCAAGATCCTGCATATCGCTATTCGCATAACGGTAGCGCTTTGCCTTACATAATCTAACCCCATCTATTATTGAGGCGTGATTAAGTGAATCTGAAATAATTGCATCTTCTGCAGATAGTAATGGTTCAAATACTCCGCCATTGGCATCAAAGGCTGCTGCATATAATATGGTATCTTCCGTACCATAGAAATCAGCTATTTTCTTCTCCAGTTCCTTATGAATATCTTGAGTGCCGCAAATAAAGCGTACTGAAGACATACCAAAACCATGACTGTCCAATGTATCTTTTGCTGCTTGTATTACTTCTGGGTGAGATGAAAGACCCAAATAGTTATTCGCACAAAAGTTGATAACCTCTTCTCCCGTAGAAATTTTAACGACAGCACCTTGAGGTGTCGTTATTATCCTTTCACTTTTATAAAGGCCGTCTTCCTTGATACCGGTAAGCTCTTTTTCTAGGTGTTCTTTTATTTTTCCGTACATCTTGTTATATGAATTCTGGTGTTACTTTATCGTTTATGTAAACAATGATCTTATTCTCTACAACATATCCCATATCCGCTAAAGCATCGGCATAGGAATATAGCTGTTCTTTATATTTAGGGTTTGATTTACCCGTTTTATAATCTATAAGTGTTGCGCGCTTTTCTTTTATTACTATTCTATCTGGCCGTAACATCTGACCAGCAGCAGTAATAATATCTTTTTCATTCTTTATTATACTTCCTTTTTTATAATAGGTATTAAGTTCAGGATGTTCTACCACACGTTGTAGGTTGCTCCTAACCTCATCTACCTCTTGGTTTTCTATTTCGCCCTGTTGCACCGCTTTCTGTAGTGCAGGTTCAATATCATCTTCCGTTTCTATAAAACCTAATATATAATGTATAAGATTACCTTTTGAAAGCGCAGCCTCCCGATCCGTATCCCAAAGCATTCCGGAACGTGTCAATATTTTAAAGCTAGACCTGTCCTTATGAGTATAACTGTAATCTATTTTCTGTTGCTCCTTAGTTTCATGAATGACCGGAGCCTCCTCCAATTCACCAAAGCTATAAACCAATTCATCATCAGACCATAGGTTCTTGCCTTTTAGGTAATCAATAAACAAGCCCGAATAATAATCGGTTTTATGTTCTCCTCTTGCCAAATCTTTTTCTGAAATGACATAAAGTGCTTTCTCCGCCCGTGTTAACGCCACATATAATAGGTTGAGGGCATCAAGCTCCATTTTATGTTCTTCTTCAGAATAGATTCGTGCAGCTTCTTCACCGTAATTCTCAACTTCTTTTTTCTCAGTTATAAGAATTTCTTCAAACCCGTCAAAAGCATCGGCATTAAGAGGAAGCCATATTTTTTTATCCATCCGCTTGTAAATATGCTCATTAGCGAATGGAAATATAACTATTGGAAATTCCAACCCTTTAGATTTATGAACGGTCATAATCCGTACCGCATCAATATTATCCGGTGCCGAAATACTAAGTTTCTCTTTCTTCTTTTCCCAAAGGTTTAAAAAGGCCTGGACACCAGTGCCTTCCTTTTGTTCGGTTTCAAGAACAAAATCCATAAAAAAGGTAATATAAGCATCTGAACCTTCCACCAAATTACATTGGCGTATAGCACGCTCCAAGCCATCATAAACTGAGAGTTGTTTTAGTTCATTAACATCAAGACTATATTCCTTTAATAAAAGGTATTCTAAGTTTTTTAGATTTTTATAGATATATTGATGTCTGTTCTTTCCGTTTTTTGAAAGAAAGGCCAGTAGATTATAGGCTATCTCCAGATTACTTGGATTGCCAATGTACGCTATAAGGTCAGCCAGAAAACGTACTTTTTCACTGCTATTTAGCAGTAGGCTTTCAGACGAAATAGTTGGAATTTGCTGTTGCGTAAGAAAATCTGCTAATAATACGCCTTGCCGATTACCCCTTACTAGAATACAAATGTCTTCATATCCATATTTTTTTTCAATTACAGTTGCTATAGTATTCAATACCTCTTCGCAATACTGCTCATCCTTAGTTCTATCTTCGTCCTTATCAATAAAATTAAGCTGCACCGTTCCACCTTTCTTAGAATTATAGCCTTGCTGATTTCCATCTACAAACATGGTATTGTACATGGCGTTGTTCAAAAACGGACTGGTAGCCGTAAAAAAGTCGTTATTAAACTTAATAACCTCATCATAACTCCGCCAGTTTGTTGGTAAAGATTCTGTTTGGGCCGGTATTGCAAAAGGACTCGCCGTCTTATTCACCAAATCCAAAAATTGTTCGGCACGGCCACCACGCCAGCGGTATATTGCCTGTTTTGCGTCTCCCACCAAAAACAATGAGCCTTTGTTACCCTGCAAATCCTCACCTTCTAAGGCATGACCAATAAGAGGGATAAGGTTATTCCATTGTAATGTTGATGTATCTTGAAATTCGTCAACAAAATAATGGCGGTATTTTTCACCCAAACGTTCATAAATAAATGGTGCAGGCTGATTTTTTATTTCTTTTGATATAATAGTATTGAACTCTGCAATGGAAAGTTGGTCTCGCTCATTCTGTAGGTTTTTAACTTCCTTTTGTATGGCATTCAAAACCGTTAAGGGTACCAAGTTGGAATAAGCATTTTTCAAAAAGGAAAGCTCATAAAAAGTGTGCTTTATCTTGTTGAAAATTTCCGAAAATTGAGGATGCAAATCATCTAATGTGGCTTTAGTAGCGTCTGCAGTAGACTTGTTGTACAAAACAGCGTCAGCAAAATTTTGTTTCCAAGCCGCATTAAAATCCATTGTCAAATCTCCAGCGGCAATCTTGTCCATAAACTTTGGAAAATATGCTCCCTTAAAATCTTTGTACTCCAAGCCGTTTTCTTCCATTAGCTGCAACGCTAGAGAAGCAAAACCCACGAGACTCTCCTGAGCAGCCTTTATACGTGAGCGTAAAGTTTTTTTCAACTCTACAAAATCTTTAATATCCTTATCTTTTAGGTTTTGCAGGTGCTCCGCGTGGTTTTCCCTAAAAAGCAACTTGCCAATGTTCCCAAGATCATAAGCAATATCCCAGCTTTTATCATCATCTATCTTTTCTAAGGCAAACTCCAGTAAAACTTTTGTTAGTTGCTTATCCGTTCCGGCTTTATGAACCAATTTGGCAACGGCCTCATCCAACAATAAATCCGTATCTAAAACCACCTCAAAATTTTGGGGCAGTTTCAAGTCTTTTGCAAAGGTTCTAATTAGTCTATGCGTAAACTTATCAATAGTAGAAATATCAAAAAAAGCATAGTTGTGCAAAATCTCTTTTAGAGTCTGCTTGGAACGTTTACGTAGTGTATCTGCATCCACACCCAACTCTTTCATTAAATCTAAAAAAAGAGGAGGAGCTTCAGTTTCACTGGCTACTTTACCAAATTTGAACAAACTGTCCAGAATTCGGTGTTTCATTTCGTTCACGGCTTTATTCGTAAACGTAATTGCCAAGATTTTACTAAAACGATCACCCGTAGAAAGAACGATTTTAAGGTACTCCTTGGTTAACGTATGCGTTTTTCCTGAGCCCGCGGAAGCATTGTATATTTTAAAAGTGCTGTGTTCCAAGTGCTTTTTTACGCAAATTACTAATTCTAAAAAGGTTCTTAACAAATTATTTGGTGAATTTGTATGTTAAAAAATGTAAATTTGAATTCACTAAATTTTAATCTAAAAACATATATAACATGGCTTTTGAACTACCTAAATTACCTTATGCATATGATGCATTGGAACCACATATTGATGCTAGAACAATGGAGATTCACCATACAAAACACCACAACGGTTACACAACCAAATTAAACGGTGCTATTGAAGGTACTCCGTTAGAAGGCAAATCAATAGAAGATATCTTAGAGAACTTAGACATGTCTAACGGTGCAGTTAGAAACAATGGTGGTGGTTTTTACAACCATTCTCTTTTCTGGGAAGTTATGTCTCCTAATGGAGGCGGAAACCCATCTGGCGAACTTGCTTCTGCCATAGACAGCGCTTTTGGTTCTTTCGAAGGCTTTAAAGAAAAATTTAGCGGTGCTGCAGGTACTCGTTTTGGTTCTGGCTGGGCTTGGCTTTGTGTACACAAAGGTGGTAAATTAGAAATATGTTCTACACCTAACCAAGACAATCCATTAATGCCGGAAACCGGTTGTAGTGGTTTTCCAATTTTAGGTCTTGATGTTTGGGAACATGCATATTACCTAAACTACCAAAATAAGAGACCAGATTACATCAATGCTTTTTTCAATGTTATTAATTGGGATAAAGTAGCTGAACTATACGCTGCCAACAAATAAGAGCAGAGTAAGCATTCTCTTTAAATAAAGAAGAATTAAAAAACCCATCCTGATTTGCTTCAGGATGGGTTTTTTTGTCTTTTAAAAATAGAAAAGGGCGGAGTAAACTCCACCCTTTTCGTCCCAAATCTTACCATAAACTTAACCTACTTATGCTATGGCGATACTAAAATACCGGTATTGTGGGAAATAAAAAAGAAATATTTAGGGTTTTTTTTCAACTGAATTGTTGATAAAAAATGTTGAACATGCCTTAAGGCCGCATGTTTGCGAGGATTTTGACAATAAAAAAGGCGGAGCGTAGCTCCACCTTTTTCCCCAAATCTTACCATGAACTTAACCTACTTATGCTATGGTCCTCCAAAAGTACTGCTACATAAGTCATTTAAAAAAGGTTTTGGACAAACGTTCAAAACTCTAGTTGAAATACATTTTCGACTAAAATCACTGGCTTTTTGTATAAAAAAATGAAAGTTGAAAAAAGAGGAATATATAAGCGGAGAATACTTGTTTAGGGAAAATATAGAAAATAAAAAGGCGGAGTATATACTCCGCCTTTTCCCCAAATCTTACCATGAACTTAACCTACTTATGCTATGGTCCTCCAAAAGTACTGCTACATAAGTCATTTAAAAAAGGTTTTGGACAAACGTTCAAAACTCTAGTTGAAATACATTTTCGACCAAAATCACTCGCTTTCTGAATAGAAAAATAGAAAGTTGAAAAAGAGGAATATATTGTGTGGAGAAATCTTGTTTAGGGAAAATATAGAAAATAAAAAGGCGGAGTATAAACTCCGCCTTTTTTTCCCCAAATCTTACCATGAACTTAACCTACTTATGCTATGGTTCTCCAAAGATACAGTGGCATTGATCTATACAAAAACATCTTTGCCAAACTGTACGAAAATCGGTTAAAGAGTTCATCAATGAACGATGAATGACCAACACGGTCAAAAAACAAATAAACAAAGAGAATTCTAGATTTTATGGAGAGGTCGTAAAGCGAATGAGGAAACAACTTTACAAAATAGCGGAAAATAAAAAGGTGGAGATTTCTCCACCTTTTTGCCCCAAATCTTACCATGAACTTAACCTACTTATGCTATGGCAAGACCAAATGTAATCTGACCTCCGCCCAAGCGGCTAAAAAAACGCCAAATAGCCAATATTATCGATGAAATACCTTTATTAGTGCATTTCATCGATAAGGTTAATTAATACGCGCGTTCGCTCTTGCCTTCATAAAAGTTAATAAAGGCTCTATTTACTACTCGGTTACCACCCGGGGTTGGGTAGTGTCCGGTAAAATACCAATCTCCTAAATTGTCTGGACAAGCTTCATGCAGTGCCTCTACGGTTTGGTAGATAATCTCAACTTCTGCGTTAATACCTTCTGGACTTAACAACTCTCCTGTTTTTGCTGATATTTCTTCTGCAGTAAACGGCGCATAGAATTCTCTAACGTAATTAATGACGTCCGTATCCTTACTATTAACCTGTTTTAGACACTTATCATAAATGTCATCCACTATATTCATAGTGAGTCGCTCTTCATGTAAAGCTAAAGCCGCTTTAAATGCAATAAAGTCTTCTAGTTTGGCCATATCAATACCGTAGCAATCAGGATATCTAATTTGCGGAGCAGATGAAACAACAATTATCTTTTTTGGAGATAACCTATCTAAAATTCGAAGTATACTTTTCTTTAAAGTCGTTCCTCTTACAATACTATCATCTATAATAACAAGATTATCGCCTTTCTTTACTGATCCATAAGAAATGTCATATACGTGTGCAACAAGATCATCCCTACTACTATCTTGCGTAATGAAAGTACGCAACTTCGCATCTTTAATAGCTACTTTTTCTATTCGTGGACGAACCTCTAAAATTTCATGAAGCTCTTCACTTGTTATTTTTGAACCTATAGCGAGTATTTGTTCTTCCTTTCTTTTATTCATGTAATTCTGCGCTTCCCTCACCATTCCAAAAAAGGAGGTTTCGGCAGTATTAGGAATGTATGAAAAGACCGTTTTCTTTATATCGTGATCAATAGACTTCAATATTTGCGGAAAAAGTAGTCTTCCTAATTTCTTTCGTTCTTCGTATATTTCTTTATCACTTCCCCTAGAAAAATAGATGCGTTCAAATGAACATGCCTTACGCTCTGTAGGTTCTAATATTTCTGTTACAGCAGAAGATCCATCTTTTTTAATAATAATGGCATGACCTGGATCAAGTTCTTTAACCTCTTCAAAAGGCACATTAAACACAGTCTGTATAGCAGGACGTTCAGAAGCAACAACTACAACTTCATCATCTTGATAATAATACGCTGGTCTGATTCCAGCAGGATCTCTAAGAACAAAAGCATCTCCATGACCTAAAAGACCGGCCATAGCATAACCACCATCCCAGTTTTTAGCAGCTCTTCTTAAAATTTTATGAAGTTTAAGACGCTCTGCAATAATAGGTGAAGCTTCTTGTTTTGTATATCCTTCTTTTTTGATTTGCTTGTACAGCTTAGCAACAGCATCATCTAAAAAATGACCTATTTTCTCCATTACGGTTACTGTATCGGCCATTTCTTTAGGGTGCTGCCCTATTTGAATCAGATTATCGAACAGCTCATGAACATTGGTCATGTTAAAGTTACCCGCAACTATAATGTTACGATGCATCCAGTTGTTCTGTCTTAAAAATGGGTGAACACTTTCTATACTATTCTTTCCAAAAGTACCATAACGCACATGTCCTAAAAGTACCTCACCAATATAAGGAATGTTCTTTTTCTGTGCAGCAACATCATCAACATACTCTGGGTGCTCCTGAAGTGTTGAGTTTATGCGATCATTAATTTGCGCAAAGATATCCTGTATAGGCTGCTGTGCAATTGAACGTACTCTGCTCATGTAACGTTCACCTATGGCGCAACATCTAATTTAATACTGGCAAAACCCGCACCATCTTGACCACGATTGTGCTGCTTTTCCATCATTAAGTACATCTTATTAACCCCGTAAAAGGCTGTACCGTATTTCTCTTTGTAATACTCCAACGGTTTAAGTAACCGTATTACCGAAATACCACATTCATGTTTGATCGCGTCACTCATAGTAAATCTATGTATTAAAAAAGCCCCTAATATAGGGGCGTGTCATTATTTTAATTCTATATCAAACTGGGTCAAGGCTTTAAACTGATGCAACCTTTTATTAACCTCTTCCTTTTTTAAGCTCTCCATACGTTCGGTCCCAAATTGTTCCACAGAGAACGATGCTAAATTTGAACCGTGTATGACTGCATTTTTCATGTTATTAAACGAAATATCATCAGTGGCCGCCAAATATCCCGTAAACCCTCCTGCAAATGTATCTCCAGCACCAGTTGGATCAAAAACTTCCTCTAAAGGTAAAGCGGGTGCAAAGAAAATATCTTCTTCATGAAACAAAAGTGCCCCGTGTTCCCCTTTTTTAATCACCAAATATTTTGGCCCCATTTTCTGAATAGCTTTAGCAGCCTTAACCAAAGAATACTCATTGGTTAACTGTCTAGCCTCTTCATCATTAATGGTAAGGACATCAATATGTTTTATAACCTCCATTAACTCTGGTAGCGCATTGTCCATCCAAAAGTTCATAGTATCTAATACTATTAACTTTGGTCGTTTTTTCATCTGATTAATAACACTTAGCTGAGTGCTTGGGTGAAGATTACCCAACATAACCACATCCGCATCTTTAAAACCTTCTGATACCACAGGGTTAAAGTCTGCTAATGTATTTAGTTCTGTAACTAACGTGTCTCTAGAGTTAAGGTCATTATGATATTTTCCTTTCCAATAAAAGGTTTTTCCACCTTTTACAACCTCCAAAGAACTGAGGTCAATATTCTTGTCCTCTAAAATATTTATATAACTCTGCGGAAAATCTTCGCCTACAACAGAAACAATTCCAGATTCTACATTGTATTGAGAGGCCGCCAAACCAATGAAGGTAGCTGCGCCACCCAAAATCTTATCCGTTTTTCCGAAAGGAGTTTCAATTTCGTCAAAGGCAACAGTGCCTACGATTAGAAGTTTACCCATGTAAATTTAAGTTTAAGCTGCAAATATACGCTTTTGTAACGCTTTTTCCATGCAAATATACCCTTACAAAAAAAGCCTGCGAGTATTACCTTTTTTAGATTTTACACCCTTTTAAAAAACAGTTATTTATGATGTTTTCTATCCTCTAAAAAATAGTGAAAGACATTTTTGTGTTAAATAATGCGGTAGGCCTGTTTACCACTACTTTCTGCCAAAATCCGCTGGTATTTCACCCCAAACTTTTGTTTCCCATTTTACAACTGGCGTGCTGTATGAATTGTTCTTAAGCCAATCTAAAGCCCTGCGAATCAAATCAAAAACTTCTTTGTTCTTTGGGGTTTCCGGTAATTTGGTATTGCACGTTTTCTTACGCACCCAACTCATAGCGGTACGGGAATCTGTATAAATTATTCGATCACTTTTATTGTTTTTCAAAAAAGCGAGGCCGTGTACGATAGCCAAAAACTCACCTATATTATTAGTACCCTGTGCAAAAGGCCCCTGTCTAAAAAGCTTTTTCCCTGTTTTGGTATCTACTCCTTGGTACTCCATAATTGGGATTTCCGCTAGAGGCAGCATCTACAGAAATAGAATGATAATTGGGAGTTCCAAACCGTTGTAGTTGTTCAGGCGTTATTACGGGCTTACCTTTTTTCTTCGCCGTAAAGTCCGCATAGTTTCCATTGAAAGCTTTTTTTGCTTTATCAAATGTTTCGAAAGATTTGTATTGAGCTCCTTTAAAACCACTAATTGCAGCTTTACAGGCTGACCAAGAATCATAAATTCCAGGTTTCTTACCCTTCCAAACCGTATAGAATTTTCCTTTTTTCGCCATTATTCCACCTCTAATATTTGGGCTATTACCTTGGGAAAATATTCGTATTCAAGTTGATGAACTTTGTGTGCGATAGTTTCTGGAGTATCATCTTCAGAAACGGACGTTTTTACCTGCCGAATTCTCGCTCCCTCGTCATAATTTTCGTTTACATAATGAATAGTAATGCCAGTTTCGGTCTCATTATTGGCTCGTACGGCTTTATGTACATTATCTCCGTACATTCCCTTACCTCCATATTTTGGCAAAAGTGCGGGGTGTATATTTACAATTTTATTTGGGAAATTAGCAATCAGATTTATAAGCACTTTCCAAAGAAAACCAGCCAACACTATTAGGTCTGGTTTAAAAGTTTTTAAAATATTAAGTACACAATCCGTCTTATAAAAAGAGTTTCTATTAAAATATAAACCATTAATATTAAGCCTATTACACCTGTCCAAGACTTTTGCCTGCGTTTTGTTCGTTAGCACGGCAGAAATGTTGACTTCAGGATTTTCTTGAAAATATTGAACAATATTTTCAACGTTAGAACCTGAACCGGAAGCAAATAATACAATGTTTTTCATGTGCCCTTTAACCTTACTGATAGCAAAATATTTCGGTCAAAAATACCGCTCTTATCCTGAAATTTTATAAATTACAAGACATTTTAACGACAAATAGTGGTTTTAGTCCAAAGTTTTTTTATTTTTGCAACCAATTTAATTTTTTAAAAACAATATTATTATGTCAGACATTGCATCAAGAGTAAAAGCTATCATCGTTGATAAATTAGGTGTGGATGAGAACGAAGTAGTAACGGAAGCTAGCTTTACTAACGACTTAGGCGCAGATTCATTAGATACCGTGGAATTAATCATGGAATTCGAAAAAGAATTTGACATCCAGATTCCAGACGATCAAGCTGAGAACATCGCAACAGTTGGCCAAGCCATTAGCTATATAGAAGAAGCGAAGTAATCTTTATGATTTCTTGAACAAGATTCAAAATTATCCATGTGGTAACTATTATCGCATGGATAATTTTTTTAATTTACGCTTGACTTATACTAAGTAATCAAAAATTAGGTTCAATGCAATTAAAGCGAGTTGTAGTTACCGGGTTGGGTGCGTTGACGCCCATCGGGAATAATATTGATGAATATTGGGAAGGTCTTAAAAACGGAAAGAGCGGTTCTGCTCCCGTGACCTATTACGATACTGAAAAATTTAAGGTGAAATTTGCTTGCGAGCTGAAAAATTTCGACCCTCTTGAGCATTTTGATCGCAAAGAGGCAAGAAAATTAGATAAGTTTGCGCAATACGCCTTGGTCTCTTCTGATGAGGCCATACTAGATTCTGGGCTTAACCTAGATGTAGTAGACAAGTTTCGTGTTGGAGTTATTTGGGGTGCCGGTATTGGCGGCCTAGAAACTTTCCAAAACGAAGTGATGAATTTCGCCGAAGGCGATGGTACACCAAGATTCAACCCCTTTTTTATACCTAAAATGATAGCAGATATTGCTCCTGGGCATATTTCTATTAAACATGGTTTTATGGGGCCAAATTATACGACTGTTTCAGCCTGTGCTTCTTCCGCTAATGCTATGATAGATGCCCTAAACTATATTCGTTTAGGTCATTGTGACGTTGTGGTAACAGGAGGTAGTGAAGCTGCAGTTACTATAGCTGGTATGGGCGGTTTTGGAGCCATGCACGCTTTATCCACTAGAAATGACAGTTACGAAACAGCATCTAGACCATTTGATGCTACTAGAGACGGATTTGTTCTTGGTGAAGGAGCTGGCGCTTTAATTTTAGAAGAATACGAACACGCCAAAGCGCGTGGTGCAAAAATATATGCCGAGGTTGCCGGTGGTGGCCTTTCGAGCGATGCATACCATATGACTGCTCCGCATCCTGATGGAATAGGAGTAGTACAAGTAATGAAAAACTGCTTAAGGGATGCCGGTCTAAAACCGGAAGATGTAGACGCCATAAACACTCATGGTACTTCTACACCCCTTGGAGATGTGGCAGAACTAAAGGCCATTAGTGAAGTCTTTGGCGATCATGCCCCAAACATCAATATCAATTCTACAAAATCGATGACCGGTCACTTATTGGGTGCCGCCGGAGCTATTGAAGCTATTGCATCAATTTTAGCAATGCAGCATAGTTTGGTTCCACCAACTATAAACCATACTACGGTAGATGAAAATATAGACCCTAAACTAAACCTGACCCTAAACAAGGCTCAAAAACGTGATGTAAAAGTCGCCTTAAGCAATACTTTCGGTTTTGGTGGTCATAATGCCTGCGTTATTTTCAAAAAATTTAGCGAGTAATTCATTATGGGTTTTCCTTCCAATATATTCAATTCCCATCCTAAAGAGGATGGGGATTTTTTTGGAGGAATCTCTTCTATTTTGGGTTTTAAACCTAAAAATCTAGCCATATACAAAAAAGCCTTTGTACACCGTTCAGCTAATGAAAAGGACAAAGAAGGGAATCCTCTTAACTACGAGCGTCTTGAGTTTTTAGGCGACTCCATGTTGGGCACTATAATTTCCAAACATTTATACGATAAGGTACCTGAAGGAGATGAAGGCTATCTCACTAAGATGCGTTCAAAAATAGTAAGCCGAAAACATCTTAATGAACTAGGTAAAGATTTGGGTCTTATTGACCATGTTAAAAGCCGTATCCCAAAATCTCACTTTGGCGAAAATATACATGGCAATGTTTTTGAAGCGCTAGTAGGTGCTATTTATCTAGACCGAGGCTATAAGTATTGCGAAAAATTCATAAGCCAAAAGGTAATAGAACCTTATGTAGACATTGAGCAATTAGAAGGAAAGGTCATAAGCTATAAGAGCCTTGTTATAGAATGGTGCCAAAAGCAGAAAAAAACGTTTGATTATGACGTTTATGATGATACCGGTAATGACAGCCTAAAACACTTTGCGGTAAAACTCAGTATTGCAGATACAGTTGTAGCAAAAGCAAGGGCTACCTCTAAAAAGAAGGCAGAAGAAAGAGCATCAAAAAGAGCATATTATGCGTTACAAGACAAGATGGATAAGTCTTGAATTGTAATTTTATGTAACCAAAATGTTATACTTTGTTCAAAAATAGCATTAGCCTTGCCTAATCTAGGCGTTGTACGGTATTAATATTATCTTTACCACTTTGTGCCCCTATGGTAGCAGTACATAAAATTACGAACGACTTTTACGAAGACTCATTCGATTTAGTTGCATTGCATAGTAGCCTTGAAGATTATTCCATAGCCTATGCTCTTAATCTTCATTTAAAATCGAGTTTTAAGAGGTCTAATGAAGATCTTGATCTTTCCGGTCATATTACGGTTCCAATTTTTGAATGGAAAGATGATATCAACGATAGGTATTGGACGTTGTTTACCAATAACGGTTTAGTAGAGGACACAGCAAACCAAAAAGGGTTGTTTAAGGATGAACCGTCATTCACAGCATTCCACATGGTACCCGAACACCGAGATGTAGACTATTTTTTAAAAATAGAACAAGATGGGTTCATTAATATGGAAAACCTTGTAAGAACACTGCAAAACATACCCAATATTATAACGGCTTACGCAATAGAAACTGACAAACTCAAATCTAAGAACAATTTAATTTTTTGATCAATGCCAAGTAACAAAAAGACAAAAATTGTAGCCACCCTAGGGCCGGCCACAAGTAAAAAAGAAGTACTAAGAGATATGATGGAGGCTGGTGTGGATGTCTTTCGCATTAACTTTTCACATGCCGATTATGAGGACGTTACCGAACGTGTAAAAATGATTCGTGAGCTAAACGAAGAAACTGGTCGCAATACCTCTATTCTTGGAGATTTACAAGGTCCTAAGTTAAGGGTAGGAGTTATGGCTAGTGAAGTTGTAGTTGCCCCTGGTGATGAAATTACGTTTGTAACCGGCGAGCCTTTTGAAGGTACTGCCGAAAGGGTATATATGAACTACGCTGCCTTTCCTCAAGATGTTAAGCCTGGTGAGCGCATCTTACTTGACGATGGGAAGCTAATGTTTGAAGTTGTTACAACAGATGGAAAATCTGAAGTAAAAACGAAGGTAATACAAGGTGGTCCGTTGCGCTCTAAAAAAGGAGTTAACCTACCCAACACAAATATTTCTTTGCCTGCTTTGACAGAAAAAGATATTAAAGATGCCATTTTTGCCATTTCATTAAAGGTTGATTGGATAGCACTTTCATTCGTACGTTTTAGTCAAGATCTTATTGATTTACAGGCTATTATTAAGGAACATGCAGACGAGAAAATTCCGATTATCGCTAAAATTGAGAAGCCGGAAGCTGTTGAAAATATAGATAAGATTGTTGCGTATTGCGATGGCCTAATGGTTGCCCGTGGCGATTTAGGTGTTGAAGTTCCTGCACAAGAGGTTCCATTAATTCAAAAACAATTGGTTCTTAGAGCTAAAAAAGCTCGTATACCTGTAATTATCGCTACCCAAATGATGGAAACGATGATTACTAGCCTTACACCAACACGTGCAGAGGTAAACGATGTTGCCAACTCTGTAATGGATGGTGCTGATGCTGTTATGTTATCTGGTGAAACATCTGTAGGTAACTACCCTGTTCAGGTTATTGAAAAAATGGCAAGTATTCTACAAAGTGTAGAAAACTCTGAACTTATTCAAGTTCCTCATGATCCACCGCACATTCGTACAAAAAGATATATTACAAAATCTATTTGTTACCATGCTGCTATTATGGCCAATGAAATTAAAGCAAAAGCCATCTCTACATTAACAAATAGTGGGTATACTGCATTTCAGATTTCTGCATGGAGACCAAGCGCACACATTTTAGTATTTACCTCTAATAAGCGTATACTTACACAACTGAATCTTTTATGGGGTGTTCGTGCTTTCTTTTATGACAAAGATGTTTCTACTGATGAAACTATAGAAGACGTTAATAAAATGGCTTGTGACAAAGGCCTTTTAGAAACAGGAGATATGTTAATTAGTTTGGCGGCAATGCCTATGAAAGAAAAAGGTATGGTTAACACTTTACGTGTTACCGAGATATAAAAGAAGTAATTTATTGTAAATAAAAGAGAAGTGGTCTTTAAGCTACTTCTCTTTCATATGCTATATAGTTGACAAGCTTACCACGGTTATTGAATATAGGCTCTGCTTTTATTCTACAATTGTAAGTGCTACCGTCTTTTTTATAGTTTAAAATAACGGCCTCGAAAGGTGATTTACTTTCGATGGCCGTTTTTATTTCAGCCAAAGTTTCTTGGCTTGTTTCTTTACCCTGAAATAATTTAGGGGTCTTGCCTATAATTTCTTCTGCTTTGTATCCTGACATTGTAACCATATTGCTTGTAGCATGTACAATAGTTAGATTACTATTTGTAATAACTACCACTTCTCCACTTTGCAAAGACAAACTATCTATTTTGCGATAAGACCATCTGTTACGCTCGGCTATATTCTGTATGCAAATTGCATCTTTTCCGTTTTCACACAGTTCATGAAAGTTAAAACTGTGAATATCCCATGAAGCCAATGGCACAGGACTAATATTTATTTTACTATGAAACTTGTCTGCTGCTGCATCGTACGACTTCATCATGCTGGTAGTTAAGTTAACTATGCTCATTTACTTTGTCAATAGTACAAAAAGGATTTTTGTTTAACAAATACTTATAATTGTTTAACACTAAAGTTTTCTTCCTATTAAGATAATCTGGGTAAGGTTCTTCTTAAAAAAGAGACCAAAGTGTATAATTAACATAACCTGCTATACATGAAATTTGAGTTCAATGACATCAAGCTAGGCTCTCATTTAGGGTTTACCAATGATATTAAAAAGTACCAAAATCAATTTTCCGTAAGTTCAGGAAACATTTACATGTTATGGAATAGAAACCAACAACCCCTTAATTTATATATTGATGGGATGGCTATTGAATTAATGCCAGACCAGTTGGTTACAACCACCTACCTGCAACACGTTTCATATGAAAAAACCGAGTTGCCACTAACCGCTTTTCATTTCAATAGAGAGTTTTATTGTATTAATGATCATGATCATGAGGTGTCTTGTAACGGAATCTTATTCTTTGGAACCCAAGATCTTCCTATTATCTCCATTCCCCAAGAACAAAAACGAAAGTTTGATACATTATACGAAGTGTTTCAGGACGAATTTTCCACTCCCGATGGTATTCAAGGAGATATGCTTCAAATGTTATTAAAACGATTGATTATCATTTGTACGCGTTTAGCCAAGGAACAACTCATTGTTAAAAAATTAGATAATGATCAAGTTGAAATCATCCGAAAATTTAATGTGCTTGTAGATACGCACTATAAGACCAAGAGAAAAGTTAGCGATTATGCAGAGCTTTTATTCAAAAGCCCAAAAACGCTATCGAACCTTTTTTCGATTTACAACCAGCAATCCCCTCAGCAGATTATTTTAAACCGTTTAGCTCTTGAAGCCAAACGTCTAATAAATTTTACGGATAAGCAAAATCAAGAAATTGCCTATGATTTAGGTTTTAATGATCCGGCACATTTTAGTAGGTTTTTTAAAAAAATGACAGGTATTTCTCCTTCCCAATATAGAGAAACAGCCCCAATTTCCTAGTAACGGGAAATTTCTACAAGCGGTCGGGCAATCCCGCCTAACAAACAACTTCACTTACTTCTCATCTTTGCAGTGTAATTAAAAACAACGCAAGATGAAACTAAAACATATATCACTTTTTAACCTTATTGAGATTTTCTCACGCCCTACTAGACAACTACAAACCGTAGATGTGCAAACTCACTGTGAGCAAAAACATCACCATGATTTTTATTGTGATACCGAACAATCTCAACCGAAATTTTAAAACAATAACGAATTAATAACTGTCATTGACCAAGGCGATAAAGAATCGCCCTTTCTATTTGACAAAATATCTAAAAGATTATGAGCAAATTTAATGTGCCCACAAGAGAGGACGTAAGTAAAAGTAACCAAGCAATTTTTGACAACTTAGAAAAAGCTGTTGGATTTGTACCCAATCTTTACGCTACTTACGCTTATTCAGAAAATGCCTTGGCAAATTATTTAGCGCTGAGCAATGCTAAAACATCTTTAAATGCCAAACAAAAAGAAGTAGTAAACCTAGCAGTAAGTCAGGTAAACGAATGTAGCTACTGTCTTGCAGCCCACACAGCAATTGGTAAAATGAATGGTTTTAGTGATTCAGAAATTCTTGAGCTTAGAGCAGGGAAAGCTTCTTTTGACAACAAACTAGACGCCCTTGCCAGTTTTGCAAAAAACGTTACAGAAAACCGTGGTGCGGCAGATGATACAGTCATCAAAAACTTTTTAAACGCAGGATGGACAAAAGAAAACTTAGTGGATACAATTGTATTGGTTGGTGATAAGACCATCTCTAACTATTTACACAAAACTACTGATGTACCTGTAGATTTTCCAGAAGCAGCACCATTACAAGCTGTTGAAGCATAAATATACATCCTGTGTAATATATAGTTGTACAGGATTAGTAATCAAATTTTAAAATTAAATTCCATTTAACAATCCGTCTTTTTTAAAATAAGAGACAAAACTAAAAATTATGAAAAATATAATAGCAGCAGTAGTATTAGTATTTACAGTAGCATTCTCAGCAAATGCCCAGAACGAAATGAACAAGAAAGACGTCAAAACAATTACCTTAGAGCAAACTCCAGGTGAGTTTACTAAAAAGCAACTTACCGTTATTATGGTACTTATGTTTTTGAAATTGCCAACAAAGGTGTTGGTCATGATGTTGGTTTTGTTCTTGTAAAGAAGGGTGAAGATATTAGCAAACCTGAAAACCATATTCAGACTGCTTATGTAACAGAAGTTGTTGCAACCGGTAAAACGCAATCATCTAAACCTACTGTATTGGAAGCCGGAGAATATGTATATTTCTGTCCTATGAACCCAACGGCTACTGACAATACTATTATTGTACAGTAATTGGCATACAACTGAAATGTAAAAGCTTTATAGCATAAAAAAAGGGAACCTTTTAAGGCTCCCTTTTTCCTATTTGTATTGCGACAAACTTATTGGTTATCTTCCAATTTAATTACTTCAGTTCGTGCATCGTTGTTTTCCTCTTCTAGTTCATCGGCAATGTCTTCCAATTCAGATTTTACACTACATGAAAAGGCAGTCATTGATACAAAAGCAAGTAAAAATAATTTAGCAAATAAAGATTTCATAGGTCAAAAGGTTTGGGTTATTAAAAATATCTATAGTCTAAAACACAGATAGATAGGGAATATTGTACCACTCATCGAAAAGTTAAAAACTGTTAAAACAGGTTGTCTACTTTTACGCGGCACAATTTTTGGATTTATTTGTGAGTTAAAATGGTGCTTCAGACCCCTCGTATTAGTACTTTTGCCCGTTCAAAAAAATAATTGTGATTATAGATTTTATCATTGCCATATTATGGAGTATTTCTCCTTTTGGAGAGGCCAAGGTGGGCATTCCTTATGGGTTGCTCAATGGCCTTAATATCTATTTGGTGTTTATTTTTTGTTTTGCAGCCAACGTTCTTGTATTTCCTTTAATGATTTTCTTCCTTGAGAAGATAAATCGTTATTTCTTAAAATGGGATTTTTATAAAAAATCTGCCATATATGTTGCTCGAAAGGCCAAAGTAGGCTCGGGCGATAAAATAAAACGCTACGGATTTTGGGGTCTTATCTTTTTTGTAATGATTCCTTTTATGGTACAGGAGTATATGCAGGCAGCATAGCTTCTTATCTTTTCAAAATTGAAAAAACAAAGGCTTTTTGGGCTAACACTATTGGTATTTTTCTTTCGTCGCTAATTGTTTGGTCAGCTACTTTGGCGTCTATGAAAGGTATGGGGTAGAAGAACTCTTCTTTTTTATTTTATTTCCACAATTTTTATCTCTTGACCGCTGAAGACTACAGTATCTCCTATTTGTTTTCCAAACAATATTTTAGCAATTGGTGTAGCTGCAGAAATACAATACATAGTTTTATTATGCGCTTTATATTCACCTGCAGAAATCGCTAGAAAATAATCTGTCTTTGAAGTAACTACCCAACTACCCAGACCAACCACGGCTGTATTACTGTCCTTGGGCACTTTAGATAATACTTGTTTCATCTTTTCCGCTTCAGCCAATTGCTGACCTAACTTTTCACGCTCCAATTGCAACATGGCACGTCCCGTCTCATGTTTATCTCCAGCACTACTTTTAGTTTCCGAGGTCAAAGATGTTTGAATGTCTGCTATATTTTTTTGAATTCTGGCTATTCGTTCGGCAACGAAAGTGGCACAAAATTCATGTAGTTGCTCTTTTTCTGTCATATTCAATTAATACAATACCGATTTTATTTTTTTAGCAAACCACTTGCCGTTTCTTATGCTTTAAAAACTAAGAAGAAATTAGATTTAAAATTTGTTATTAGAGCTTTTTTATAAAACAACAAGACATTTACATAGCTCTAAGCGCATTTCTTCCATTTCGCGACCTATTCCATTAAATCTGCCAAATCTTTGCCTATGGCGCTTCCTATAGCGATACCCATGCCTCCCAAGCGAACCCCACAATACACATGGTTAGAAATTTGTTTAAGAATAGGCTTCTTCTGCTGACCGGTGCCCATTATACCACTCCATCTCCGGTCTATTTGGTAGGGGGTGTTTGGCAGAATGACTTCTCTCAGTAATTTATCTAAATGGTCATGAATTTGTTTAGAACATCCAAAGTGGTCGGTTTCTTCTCCTTTAAAGTCTAGGTTTCTTCCTCCTCCAAACAAAATACGATTGCCTACATTCCTAAAATAATAATAACCTTCATCAAAATGGAAAGTGCCTTTTACAGCTAAGTTTTCAATAGGCTCTGTATTCAACACTTGTGCTCTTGCTGGTTTGACTTCTTCATTTATCAAGTTGGCTGCGAATCCATTAGTCGCAATCAGTAATTTCTTGGTTTTGAATTCAAATAGATTGGTTTTAACATCTACTCCCGCTACCTCTTCAGAAAAACCTTCAACTGTAATTGAATTCAATATTTTGATATCTGCCTGATGGACCAATTGTAATAGCGCGTTCATCATTTTACCCGTATCCAATTGTCCTTCAAAAATATTGGTTATATAATTATCTTTCACCTTATTGAAACCGAAGGCATTTGGCCCCAAATGAAATGCATCTGCACCATAAACCGATTTTAAAAGGCTGTTGATTTCGGCAAGCCGATTTTCACATTTCTGATAGAGTTCATCGGCTGAATTTAAAAATAATTCATGGCCACCATGAACCTGAAATTCCATAGTGTTATCACCCACATTGTTACGAAGTAACTGAATGCCCTTCCAACGCTGCTCTACCAACGCGACTACTTCTTCCTCACTATGACGCTCTAAGTCTGATAAAACCTCAGAAATGCTACCAAAACAAGCAAAACCAGCATTTTTAGTGCTCGCGCCTTGCGGTAGAAAGCCTTTTTCTAAAATTAGAATTTTTGCCTTAGGGAAACGCTTATGAAGCTGTAAAGCACAATTAAGTCCTACGATACCGCTACCAACGATAGTGAAATCGATATCTGACAACCATGTCTTATATTCCCAATAGCTTAAATTCATTTTTTTGTATAAAAAAACCTCAATATGTATATTGAGGTTTTATTCTTAATCCGCTGGCGGAGGATCCATTTTAAAGTCATCCATAAATGCCGTGGTATAATTACCTGCCAAATAATCTGGATGATCCATTAACTGCCTGTGAAACGGAATAGTTGTTTTGATACCTTCTATAACGAATTCATCTAAAGCTCTTTTCATTTTATTGATAGCCTCTTCACGCGTCTGCGCAGTGGTTATCAACTTTGCTATCATAGAATCGTAGTTAGGAGGGATACTGTAACCGCTGTACACGTGAGTATCCATACGAACACCATGCCCACCTGGTATATGTAAAGTTGTTATTTTACCTGGAGAAGGCCTAAAGTTATTATAAGGGTCTTCTGCATTAATTCTACACTCTATAGAATGCAGTTTAGGTAAATAGTTTTTACCTGAAATAGGCACACCGGCAGCAACTAAAATTTGCTCACGAATTAAATCGTAATCAATTACTTGTTCCGTAATAGGGTGCTCTACTTGGATACGAGTGTTCATTTCCATGAAATAGAAATTTCGATGTTTATCTACCAAAAATTCTATTGTACCCGCACCTTCATACTTTATAAATTCTGCAGCTTTAACCGCTGCTATACCCATTGCATCCCGAAGTTTATCGGTCATGAAAGGTGATGGAGTTTCTTCCGTTAGTTTTTGATGTCTACGTTGTATAGAACAATCTCTTTCCGAAAGGTGACAAGCTTTGCCGTATTGATCTCCAACAATTTGAATTTCAATATGTCTTGGTTCTTCAATTAATTTCTCCATGTACATGCCGCCATTTCCAAATGCAGCCGTAGCTTCTTGAACGGCACTTTCAAAAAGGTCTTGCATGTCTTCTTCTTTAAAAACAGCACGCATACCTTTTCCACCACCACCTGCAGTTGCTTTGACCATAACGGGGTAACCCATTTTCTTAGCAACTTTTAATGCATCAGCAACATCTTTCAACAAGCCATCGGAACCTGGAACCGTAGGAACGCCAGCCTCTTTCATAGTTTTCTTAGCAGAAGACTTATCTCCCATACGGTCTATATGCTCGCCAGAAGCTCCAATAAACTTAATATCGTGTTCTGCACAAATCTTAGAAAATTTAGAATTTTCTGAAAGAAATCCGTAGCCTGGGTGAATAGCGTCAGCATTTGTAATTTCTGCCGCAGCAATTATATTAGGTATTTTCAGGTACGACTCACTACTTGCCGCCGGACCAATACAGACAGCTTCGTCAGCAAAACGAACATGCAAACTCTCCTCATCTGCTTTAGAATAGACCGCAACGGTTTTAATACCCATTTCCTTACAGGTTCGTATAACACGAAGCGCAATCTCTCCCCTATTTGCAATTAATATTTTCTTGAACATACTTTTTCAATTTAAATTCCAAAATCTAAGTACCAACAATTTATTCCCGCTAGGGAAAACTCATTTGGGATTCAGAATTTATATTTATGACGGATCTACCAAAAACAAAGGCTGATCAAACTCTACTGGAGAAGAATCATCTACCAAAACCTTTACGATTTTACCAGAAACTTCAGATTCAATATCGTTAAAAAGTTTCATAGCTTCAATAACACAAAGCACATCTCCTTTTGCGATAGTACTACCCACCTCAACAAAAACGCTCTTATCCGGTGATGGCTTTCTATAGAAAGTACCGATAATAGGCGATTTGATAGTAATATACTTGGAATCTTCGTCTTTATCAGCTTTAGCTGCATCTCCTGAAGCTGCTTCAATATTTTGAACGGGAGCTTGTTGAGAAGGCATCATTTGAGCTTGCGGCATAGGGATTTGCTGCACGTAGGTTGTTTCGTTTCCAGAATCAGAAGTGCCTGTTTTAATGGTGATTTTTAAATCCTCCATTTCCAACTTTACTTCACTGGCACCTGATTTTGCTACAAACTTGATCAGGCTTTGAATTTCTTTAATATCCATGGAATGTTGTTTATTTAAGTGATCGGTATTTATTTAGTAAGCCCATTTTAGGTAAATGGAACCCCAAGTGAAACCTCCGCCAAAAGCGGCAAAAACAAGGTTATCTCCTTTTTTAAATTTACTTTCAAAATCGGCCAATAACAACGGTAAGGTAGCCGATGTAGTGTTGCCGTATCTTTCTATGTTCATTAGAACCTTAGAATTATCGAGTCCCATTCTATTGGCAGTCGCATCTATGATTCTTTTATTAGCTTGATGTGGAACCAACCAAGAAACATCTGTATGTTCTAAGTCGTTGCGCTTCATTATTCTTTCGGCTACGTCTGCCATGTTAGAAACCGCAAATTTGAAAACCGTTTTACCTTCTTGGTAAATAAAGTGTTTTCTGTTTTTAACTGTTTCCTCTGTGGCCGGCATTAATGAACCTCCAGCGTCCATACCTAGAAATTGTCTTCCTTTACCATCAGATCTAAGATATTCATCTTGCAATCCTAAACCTTCTTCATTTGGCTCAAACAATGCCGCACCGGCACCATCACCAAATATAATACATGTGGTACGATCTGTATAATCTATTATTGACGACATCTTATCTGCCCCAATCAATAAAACTTTTTTATACCTGCCAGATTCTATATAACTCGCAGCGGTAGACATTCCGAACAAAAAGCTGGAACATGCTGCCAAAAGATCATAGGCAAATGCATTTACCGCTCCAATTTCCGATGCTACAAAAGCAGCAGTAGACGCTACCATGCTATCTGGAGTTGCCGTGGCAATGATTACCAAATCAATTTCCTTTGGGTCTATATTTTTCTTTTGAATAAGGTCTTCTGCAGCCTTGATAGCCAAATACGAAGTACCATTTCCTTCTTCGGGCCTTAACACCCTTCTTTCTTTAATTCCTGTTCTAGAAACAATCCATTCATCATTGGTATCCACCATTTCTTCCAACATATTGTTGGTCATGACAAATTTCGGAACATATCCTCCTACAGCCGTAATTGCTGCTGTTGTTTTACTCATCTTAAAGTCGATTTGATATCAGAAAGCCTCAAAAATGCCTCAAAATTGGTGAAAAATAATCAATTTTCATCAATTTTTCCTGTAAAACTATGCGTTTTTGAGATTTGAGTACTAGAAATAAAAAAACTCCCGTCATTAAATACGGGAGTCGTTTTATTCATTAATAAGATAACCGTAACGTTTATGCTTCGGCTTCTTCAGTCTTGTCGATCAAAATTTGACCTTTATAATATAATTTTCCTTCATGCCAATGTGCTCTGTGGAACAAGTGGATTTCACCAGTAGTTGGGTCAGTAGCCAAAGTTGGTGCTACTGCTTTGTAATGTGTTCTTCTTTTGTCCCTTCTGGTTCTCGATATTTTTCTCTTAGGATGTGCCATTTAAAACTTATTTATCCGTTAACAGTTTCTTTAATTCGTCCCATCTGGGATCACTTTCTTTTTTCTTTTCCTTAGGCTGCAATTCTTCAAGCTTTTTTAATGCTTCCGATTGCAATGTACCATCTAATACCCCTAGTGAATTCTTTTTTGCGGTACGGCCAACACTAACATTTCGTATACGTATTGTGCAATATTGACCTGATGTTCTCTATGGGGTATAATCAGAATCTCATCATCATCATCATTAAACTCATCCCCAAACTTGACTACGAGTTCCAAATCTGCCTCAATAGGCTGATCAAATGGTTCGTTGGTCAGGTCGCAATTTACATTAACCGTGCCTTGGGCTTTCATCTCTAACTCGAGCATAGTGCTCGTTTTATTCAATACTACAACTAAATTAATGCTTGCTGCATTAAAATCGTCATACCCAAAAGATTCAAAGAACGGGTTATCAATCGTATACTCAAATTCGTGTTTTCCTTGTCCTAATCCAGAGAAAGGAATGTTAAACTCCTTTTGCTTCATCATTTCAACACTATTTTTATACACCGCCAGATTAAAGGCGGGTGCAAAGATACTATTATTTAATAAACTTACAACCCTTTTTTAATTGGAATTCAATAAGTTCGCCTATCTTATAGACCTTTTCTTGAAATTAAAAGGGCTCCCTAATAGAAAAACATGCCTTTAGCGTCTAATTCGCTGCTTCTGTAAAGGGTTCTTAGTAAGCTCCATATACTCTTTTCTATTCTTAAAAATTTGCAATGCCGTAAAAACTGCCTCTTTAAAAGAGCTTGGATCTGCCTTGCCTTTACCAGCAATTTCATAGGCTGTTCCATGATCTGGAGATGTTCTTACTTTAGATAAACCCGCCGTAAAATTGACTCCTTTACCAAATGACAATGTTTTGAACGGTATAAGACCTTGATCATGATAAGCCGCTAAAATGGCGTCAAAGTTTTTGTAAGCATCAGAACCAAAGAAACTATCAGCAGAATAAGGGCCGAAAACCAAATGACCTGCATCTGACATCTCTTTAATGACCGGTTTTAAGACCTCATCATCTTCTTTACCTATAATACCGTTGTCTCCGCTATGTGGGTTAATACCTAACATAGCCACTTTTGGAGCGCGTATACCAAAATCCATCTGTAAAGACTTCTCTATGGTGCGCACCTTATCTCTAATCAATATTGCATTTATAGCTGCCGAAACATCTTTAACCGCAACGTGATCAGTTAACAAACCTACCTTAAGCTCATCCGTTACCATGAACATCAAACTTTCGCCTTCTAGTTCTTGAGCTAAAAAATCTGTATGTCCAAATTTAAAATCCTCGGCTTGAATGTTATTTTTATTAATAGGCGCTGTAACCAACGCATCTATAGTATCGTTCTTTAATGCATCGACTGCTGCTCGTAAAGACTGAATGGCATATTTACCACCTTCTTTGGTAGCTTCACCAAAATTAATTTTAGGAATTTCTTTCCATACATTAACCACATTTATCTTACCATCTACTGCTTTTGAAGCATCTGCAATACCGTGATAATTAATATCAAGATTCAATTCTTTTTTCTGAAAAGAAATAGTTTTGTTGGATGCAAATATAACCGGCGTACAAAAATCCAGCATACGGGCATCTTCAAAAGTCTTGAGTACTACCTCACAACCTATTCCATTTAAATCCCCTATAGAAATACCCAGTTTAATTTTTCCTTCTTCCTGCATCTTATTCTTTACCTTTGCCTAATAATATAAGGTACAAAACTACTTAAATTTAACGGAACATGTTTACGGGCATTATTGAAACTTTAGGCGAAATACAACAATTAGAAAAAGAAGGCAGTAACCTTCATATTACGGTGAAGTCTCCGCTGACATCAGAACTTAAAATTGACCAGAGCGTTGCGCACAATGGTGTATGCCTTACCGTTGTTTCTTTAGATGAAAACACCTATACCGTAACTGCTATTGACGAAACTTTGCAGAAAACTAATCTAGATGAATTAAAAGTAGGTGAAAAGGTAAACTTGGAGCGCGCCATGATTCTTGGTTCTCGTCTAGACGGCCACATCGTTCAAGGCCATGTAGACCAAACTGGAACCTGCAAAGCCGTTGAAGAAAAAGACGGTAGTTGGTTTTTTACATTTGAATATGATGCCGGAACAGGGAACCCTACTATTGAGAAGGGCTCCATTACTATTGACGGCACAAGCCTTACCGTTGTGAATTCAGAAAAGAACAGTTTTAGCGTTGCCATTATTCCCTACACTTACGAAAACACACGCTTTAACTCATACAAGGTAGGTACTGTAGTAAACCTTGAGTTTGATGTTATTGGTAAATATGTAGCAAAGTTGATGTCTTATCAGAACAACGCTTAAATTATTTTTTACCTGAAAAACTAACTTTAGTTTCCTTCTTGTTTTTCTTAAAACCAATAAGCTGTTGTTTAGCATCTAAAGCCGCTTTTACATAGGCCTTAAAGTCTTTGTAATCACTTGCCGCAATACGCTCTTTTGAGGTTTTAGCTTCAATAGTAATATGCAGCTCGCTTTCTTTGGCTAACTCATAATCGATTTTAAAATGATGTTTTTGAAAACTGTAATCCGCACTTTCAGGGATTTCAACAAAACGCTCATCATCTTTTAATTTGATTACATAGCTAGATTTATAGACATCTGCATTTTCGTAAAGCAAATAGTCAATAGGGAAAGCACGTTCATCATCTTGAATAATTGAAGTATTATAAGCATTGTTCACCGCTGGAATACGAAACACCTTCATACTCCCAATTTCATCTAACTTTTCATTTACCGTTAAATTAGATGTGTATTTTAAAACAGGAGACCTAAGCTCATACTTAATGTTATGTATACTGTCAAAAGTAAAATCTTCTGTTATTCTACTTTTAAAATCATCCGTAATACTCTTTTTTACCACTTCGTAATTGTCTTCCTTAAAAATAGCGGCATAGTGAGAATTAATGCTTCCTCTTAAAGCTGATTCTATTTTTAACTGATGAGAACCATCACCTATAACATACTCCATATTACTCTCCAGCACTGTAGTCGTATGATCAATATCCTTTAGTTTATAAATACCTTTCTTAACGTCTTTCAGCCATTTATTAGGGATATCCAAAGCCGTAGCACTTTCTAAACTAGTAGGTACTGACTTATAAGGCATGTTATTATCAGTAAGCTCCAAATACTGAGGTTTACCATCTATAAACACTTTAGCTATACAGTGATTAAAATCTTGACTAGGCAACACCATTGTACTTTCTCCATAATCTGAAGTAAGCACCAATACCAAATGCGATTTTAAACCGGCCATTTGAGCTAGCGTCACATATAGCGTTGAAAAATCTTTACAATCACCCAATTTAGATTTTATAGTTTTTGAAGGTCTTTGCGGAACAAAACCACTTTGTCTAAAACCTACATGGCTATAGCTAAAGTTCTCCATAATATAATAGTATATCTTGGAAGCCTTTTCGTCTTCTGATAATCCATCGCTTCCTGAAGGGAAAATGGTTTTAAACGCTTCTTGAACATCAGAATTCATAACAATCTGGGGGCGTACCAAATCTGAATACCAATTGGCAATATCATCCCAAGAGCCTATTGTGCTTACGTGTACATAGCTAGCTACATCACTAAGACTTGGCATAAAGTTTTCCTCAGGCGTTAATTCTTTCTGGTCAATGGTTTCCCACTCATGATAAACATAATCATCTATATTTCGCTTTTGATACGCTACTTTGCCATTAAGGGTTCTAGTAGTGAACTTTTTATCCTTTGGTACCAAAATCTTTAACGTGTTTTTATGGATAGGGTGAAAAGAATCAAACTGAAAATAATCTACATGGTCTTTATAAAACCTTCCGCTATTGGCGTAGCTACTTTCATAATCTACATAAATGATATCCCCTATCTCTAGGTTATTGAAAACAATGCTAGAACCACTTTTTGAAGCTGGAACTATCTTTTTGTTCGGCTTAACGATTTCAGATTTAGTAATGTGATAGTTACCACTAAGACCTAGGTTTACTTCTTTTAAAGATTCTATACCGCTATCGCTAGTAATTTCAACCACGTAACGCGTCTGCGATTTCCACCACCTTCTGGATACAGCTGAAGCAAGCTTTCATCTAGCAAATAATTATAGCCATAGTTACCTATTACACCTTTATCTCTATTTTTGGCCATGAATTCATATATATCCGGCGTCGCTACTTCTTCAAAATAATTTTTACCATTAGAGAGGTCATCTATTTTCTTTCGTAACGAAGTATTTGCCCCATTATGTTTCAATGACTTTTTATACCAACCCAAAGCTTCTTTTTTCTTTCCAGATTGCTCAAGAGCAGTTCCTTTTAATTCCATGGCCACAAAAGAGAACGGGAAGTTTTTAAGCATCTGGTCTATGTAAGGGAGAGACTCTTCATAATTCTTGTATTCATGCTGATACGCTATGTAATCTGATAAGTAAATATTATCATGATTTACCAAATTGTATCGTTTTTCAAAAAGAGCCAAAGCTTCTTTTTTTCTATCTTGTTTATTGTAAAAACCAGCGAGCGACTGCAATGCGCCGTAATCAAAATAGGTATCATCAATCTCTTCAAGTATTTTTATCGCCTTATCATCTTCATTCAAATAAGCCGAATATATATTGAGATAAACCTTTAAAATACTAAGCTGATCCTTATAGTTTTCAGTAATTGTCTTTAAGGTTTCTTTTACCGCAGACTTGTCTTCTTGCCTAATATTCAGTAATAATTGAGCAGATTTTTTCAAAATATCCATATCTGTCGAAGCAGAAAATTCTTCTACAAAACCTTCAAATTCTGGTAAAGGCAGTTTAAACAGTTCCCTCGAATCTTCAAAGCGATAGATGTAAGACAAATAATATTTTTCGTCATCGCTTTCTATATTTTTCTGAAGTTCTTTAGCAGAGGTATAGTCCTTTTCTTTTGTATAGCAATCAATAAGGTATTTCCTTAAAAACGAGCTTTCAGGATAAGCATCTACCCAAGGTTGTAATGTTTTTTTGGCCTCATTAAATTTTGAATTCCTTAAATAGGCACTTACCAAACACACCGTATTGAAAAAATTATTTGGGTTTTGCTTTAACTTGTTCTGAAAAAATTCTTCTACCGAATGCGGAAGTTCTTTGGGAGCAATAGCTTCTATTGAACTCTTTTTATAAGCGCTTGGAGCTGCGTTATATTTTAAGTCGTTGAAGGCATTACCTTCTTCGTCCGTAATTCTAACAATGAAATAAGCAATTCCACTTTGATCGGCACTTTTAACCAAGAAACGGTTATTACCAGAAGGAAGGTTTACCAAAACATTATAGGCATCCATATCCGTTATACCGTCATTAGTATTTTCATAAATCAATACATCATTTAACCACACTCTGGCAAAAGATGAACTTCCTAAGCGCACTACAGCTTTTTTAGCAGTTGGATTTGTAACAAAAGTCTGGGCATAATTTACGCCGCCGCCATACTCCGAGTGGTTAGAATAATATTGATATGCCTCTTTCTCACGACCTCTTTGGTCATACCAATTAACGAATCCGTTGCTATTGGCATTAAAGTCTGTTGTAGAAGTTACATTTTTTTCAGGAGCATATTCCGTAGCCAAACCACTACCGTTTAAATTCTCGAAACTTCCACAAAATTGCCATGCTTTAATAGCTGGTATAGCATTGTTCAGTTGATCATACGTTCCCCAATCATCTGAATGCTGGGCTACTGCAGATTTCAAATACCGAAGCGATTCCTTTACGGTCGCATTTTTAATACGGTCTAATGGTATACCATTTATATTACTAATATTTTTTCTATTGAAACCAGTATTGAGATAAGAATCAAAAAAGAAACTCTGGTTCCATAAAGCATACAGATAGTATTCAAAATCTGGTTGAGAAATTACATTCTCAATAAACCCATCTGCAGCGGTAAATGTACCGTTCTCGTTGGCTATGATTTCATTAGTTAATATATCTGATAAACTACCCTTGTTCTTTTTCTGGAATTTGATTTGGGCTTCTTGTCGTTGATTCTTTAGAAGCAGTTGCCAATAAGAATCAATTTTCTTGCTTTCTTGTGCTTGGGAACAAGTTGCCGAAAAGACAAAGGCCACTAGTAGAAGACGGTAAAATCTCATGCGTAGGTAGGTTAATTAAGGTTTGGATAAATAATAACGCAAGTTTTCTCCAAATGGTATGCCTTATTTCACGTCACATAAAAAATCAAGTATATCCGGTACTTCCCTTTGTTGAAATTAAATACCACACAACGAATTTATACAATAAGCCAAAGTAACAGACGTTGATTCATAAGGTGTTAGTAAATAGCACCTTCCCAAATCAGGAGACCCCAAATCCTCCTAAAAAAATAGAATTATGAAAAAGCGCATTGTATACCTACTTTGCAGTGTTGTTCTGGTAATATCAGCAAGCTGTTCAAAAGACAAAGAAGAAGTTAGTCTTGTAAACGGAGAAGCAAAAATTTCTAATGACACAGGAATTTCCTTTGCAAATTCAACAGGATTTTCAGCAGACTACGTGACTTTTAAACTTAGACACGGTACTGGAGCAGAAAAAGAATACGGTCAAAGTCTAAAGACCTACAGTTTAACATCATTGGAACAAGGACCTCGAACCATTTATCAAGTAGAAGCATTTAACGACGGTGAACAAATTTCATTCAAATCGTTTACTTACAATGAAGATGGCATCAAAAATGAGGTTAAATCAACTTCAATTATCGAAATAAAAGCGAATGAAGTACTACAAATTGTTTTAGAAGATGTAGAGTAATTAACCTCTTCTTTGCACACCGTACTACAGAATATTTTCTTTCATTTTATTCCATGCCCTTATAAGAAGGAAGCCAGATATTACGGCAACTCCCGTAAGCAATAATGCAGCTTCGGTTCTACCGTATATCCAATAACCTGTTGCGAACATAATGGTGTAGATAAGAACACATCCAAGTAGCATTGCGGTGATACCTTGCGGCACACTCCATTTTTCGTTGTCTTTGGTTATTTTTTCTCCGTCAGCGTTAGCGTCCTTCACCACTTTTGCCCAACCTGGACCCCCTATTGAATTCGCGTATAAAATGAGCGAAGGGTCTCTTTAGATTCTGGTTGCGTCATAAATGTCGCCGATAACCATATGGCAGTTGTAACCAATACTACAAAAGGATACTCCATCCAATCTGGAAAAACTCCTGTTGTTTCAGCAAAAAGAAAAGGACCTAAATCGGTTGTTTTTAACAATATGGATATAATTCCTGAAGCGAACATGGCCGTAATTTCACTCCACGCATTAATTCGCCACCAAAACCATCTCAATATAAAAATGAGTCCAGTACCCGCTCCAAAAGTCAATAATATATCAAATATCTGAAGTGCGTTTTCAAGCGCCAAAGCCAGTCCCGCACTTAAAATCATAAGCACTACTGTAGAAATTCTACCCACAGCTACCATTTGCTTTTCCGTAGCATTTGGATTTACCTGCTGCTTATAAAAATCAAATACAATATAAGAAGACCCCCAGTTTAACTGTGTTGAAATGGTACTCATGTAAGCAGCAATCAAAGAAGCAAGAACTACACCTAAGAGCCCGCTTGGTAATTTGGTCAACATAGCAGAATATGCCAAATCATGACCTAATTTGTCTTCTGCAATATGCGGAAAAGCTTCATGAATACTAGCAACATCTGGATACACTACCAATGAGGCCAAAGCCACTAAAATCCATGGCCAAGGTCTAAGTGCGTAGTGCATAATATTAAAGAAGAAAGTGGCGCCAATAGCATGGTTTTCATCTTTTGCAGCCAACATTCTTTGTGCAATATAACCTCCACCACTTATGGTTCCGCTCCTGGATACCAAGAACTCCACCATTGTACTGCCAGCGGAATTATAAAGAGAGTAATCAGTGCTTTCTTATTGCTAAAATCAGGAAGAATATTCAATTTGTCCGTAACATTTTCATTTGCCATCAACGCCTGTATACCTCCTACCTCCGGAATATTCACCAAATAATATGCAGCTCCAATAGCACCTGCCATAGCAACAAAGAACAAAACAAAATCAGTATAAACAACACCCTTAAAACCTCCAAGAGCACTAAATGTAACTGTTATTAAACCGGCACCAACTACAGTTTCCCATGGCTCAAGACCTAACATGATACCGCCAATCTTTATAGCTGCCAAGGTTACGGAAGCCATAGTAATAATATTGAATAACGCCCCTAAATAAATAGCGCGAAATTTTCTCAAAAAACTTGCAGGAGCACCTCCGTAACGCATTTCATAAAACTCTAAATCCGTATTTACGTTAGATTTACGCCAAAGCTTAGCATATACAAAAACAGTCAAAAGACCCGTAATTAAAAAAGCCCACCAAACCCAGTTACCCGATACACCGTTTGTTCTAACAATATCCGTAACCAAATTGGGTGTATCCGTAGAAAACGTAGTAGCTACCATTGAAAGCCCCAGTAACCACCAAGGCATTGTTCTGCCAGAAAGAAAAAACTCAGATGAATTCTTCCCAGATTTTTTAGAAACATAAAACCCTATACCTAAAACAATAGAGAAAAAAACAATGATGAAACTGTAGTCTAAAGTAGATAACTCCATTAATAATAAAGGGTTTTAGGTGAATCGTTAAAGATATTGTTTTTTTAGGATACTTTTGCCCTTTATAAACCAAACCTATTCTTGTGCTTTTAACTACCACTTTTGATATTACACTTACCGCTTGGGCCCTTGCATTTACAGCCGCAACCGTTATCGGACTCTCAAAGGCTGGTATTAAAGGAATTGCAATTGTTAATGTAACTCTTATGGCTCTTGCTTTTACTGCAAAAGCTTCTACTGGCATAGTAGTTCCTCTACTGGTCGTAGGCGATATTTTTGCAGTAATCTATTATAATAGGCACGCCAATTGGGCACATATTTTGAAATTTCTACCATGGATTTTGGTGGGTATTGTCTGTGGAGTCTTTATTGGAAACGATTTGGATGAAGGCCTTTTCAAGATTGCCATGGCCATTATAATCTTGGTAAGCGTGGTCATGATGTACTGGTGGGACAGACGAAAATCACAAGCCGTACCCACGCATTGGCTTTTCGCAGGCCTAGTAGGAACTATTGCCGGTATTACTACTATGATAGGTAATTTAGGTGGCGCATTCAGTAACATTTACTTTTTGGCCATGCGCGTACCAAAAAATGAATTTATAGGTACTGCTGCATGGTTATTCCTTATAATCAATGTACTTAAATTACCCTTACACATTTTTGTTTGGGAGACCATAACCGTTGAGACTCTTCTGTTTGACTTGAAGTTGGTACCCGGCATTATTTTAGGCGTTTTCTTGGGCATACGTCTAGTGAAGATCATCAAAGAAGATTTTTATCGAAAAATGATTTTGGTATTGACGGCACTGGGTGCCGTAATGATTCTAATACGATAGAAAATTTACAGATTGCCATCTCTCCCAATAACCAAAACTGTTCGCTTTGTTGTTTTTCGATTTTAAAATTGACATCCACCTAACAGAATTGTATATTGAACTCGTCTTTTTTGTGGGGATTGACGTATATAACTACGGTTACAGGCACAAGCTTGTTAAGACCTATGCAATTTTCTGTTAAAAGCGAATAAGACTCAGCCAAAACCATACTAAAGTAAGAACTGACACGTTCGCTACTTATACGAAGACCCATCACGGGCACATTTTAAGGGGCAAATACCGACTACAACCTATAATTCTAAATTACAGGAGCGGTAAATTTTTATATCAATGAAACAACTTTTTACATACATAGGGTTGCTACTGTTGGCTGTATCTTGCAGCACCATTGGCGTGGCTCGAAAATCAAACAAAAAAGGTAAAGTAGAAAGCCTAGCGGCGACGGGTGCTAAAGCTTACGACCGTTTAATTACTAGCGAGGCCGTATCTAAAACAGGTCTCTTTGATGTCCACAAAGTAGGAGATAAGTATTATTTTGAAATACCCGATAGTCTTTTCAACCGGGAGATGCTTGTGGTAACAAGATTTATAAAAACACCTTCTGGAGGCGGAAACTACGGTGGAGAAAAAATATCAGAAAATACCATAACTTTTGAAAAAGGCCCTTCTAATAATATTTTTCTCCGTATTGCTACATTAGTAAGTGCAGCAAGTGAAGACGATGCCATTTCAAAAGCGGTGAATAATTCTAACATCACTCCTATACTTGAAGCTTTCACTATTAAGGCTACCAATGATGACAGACAATCTCAAGTAATAGATGTAACGGATTTCATAAATGGTGAAAATCCTCTATTAGCGCTTAGTGGCGACAAAAAGGACGATTACAAACTGACTTCCCTTGAAAAAGATAAATCCTATATAAAGGAAATAAATTCGTTTCCATTAAATACCGAAATAAAGACTGTTAAAACCTATAAAGCTAAATCGGGATTAGACAAAAGAAAACAACTTCCGGCAGCTATTCTTGCAGGAGTAGTTACTTTAGAGATCAACAATTCCTTTATTCTGCTTCCAAAGGTTCCTATGAGAAAAAGGTTGTACGATGACCGCGTAGGTTATTTTGCAAGCTCATATTTAGAATATGGCGATGACCAACAACAGGTAGATCGCAATACGTACATTCACAGATGGCGATTAGAACCTAAAGCCGAAGATTCCTTAAGATGGAAGCAAGGAGAGTTGGTAGAACCAAAAAATCCTATTGTCTATTATATTGATCCTGCTACTCCTAAAAAGTGGAGACCTTTTCTTATACAAGGAATTAACGATTGGCAAGTGGCTTTTGAACAGGCCGGATTTAAAAATGCCATCATAGGTAAGCCTTGGCCAGAAAATGATAAAAGCATGAGTCTTGAAGATTCTCGTTTTTCAGTTCTTCGCTATTTTGCTTCACCTTCAAAAAACGCATACGGACCCAATATTGTAGACCCTAGAAGTGGCGAAATATTAGAAAGTCATATAGGATGGTATCACAATCTTATGAGCCTACTGCACAGCTGGTATATGGTACAGGCCGGTGCTGTTGATGAACGCGCTAGAAAAATGGAGTATGATACAGAACTCATGGGGAACCTCATCCGTTTTGTAGCCTCTCATGAAGTTGGGCATACATTAGGACTTAGACACAATATGGGGGCTAGCTCTGCAACTCCTGTGGAAAAATTACGTGATGCAGAATTTCTAAAAAAGAACGGACACACAAGTTCTATCATGGACTATGCTCGTTTTAACTATGTAGCGCAACCAGAAGATAGTATTCCTGCGGAAGATTTAATGCCTCGCATAGGCGATTACGACAAATGGGCCATTCAATGGGGCTATTCTAGATTCGCAGATGACTTGTCTATTAAGGACGAGAAAGACCTTTTAAGTCAAATGGTAGTAGATAGCGTTTCATCCAATCCAAGGCTTTGGTTTGGTGGTGAAGGCCGCGATTTTGACCCTAGGTCTCAGACCGAAGATTTAGGTGATGATGCCATGCAGGCTAGTATGTACGGCATTCTAAACTTACAACGTATTGCGCCATTCTTGAAAAAATGGACACAAGAGAAAAGTAGCGATGACTATGCCAATCTAGATCAAATTTACAAGGACCTTGTCGGTCAGTATAGCGACTATATTTTTCATGTTTCTAAAAATATTGCAGGTATTTACGTAACTCCAAAAACAATGGGGGAAGAAGGTGAAGTATACCGCCCAGTAGATAAACAGAAGCAAAAACAGGCATTGGTATTTTTAAACAATTATATTTTTAAAGAGCCTAAATGGTTATTACGAAACGACATTTTGAATGCTATTCAATCCCCACAATCTAAAGAATCCGTAACCAAAACTATGGAGAGCGTTATGCTCAATCTTTTAGGAGGAAGTCGATTAAGTAGAATGACATTTATTGCCGAACGTTACGAAGACGAAGACCCTTATCTTCCACAAGATTATATGGATGATTTGAACCAGTTGGTTTGGGGAGATATGAATGTTTTCTACCAAACGAACGCATACCGAAGAAAATTACAGAAATCATACGTTTCTAATCTAATTACCCTCTACAAACCCGACGAAGCAGAAGGGATGGTAGAAGGTATTTTAGCTAAACTTTCTGAAGGCTATACTTCCAATACGGATGTTCGTTCTTTAGCATTGGATAACCTTATAAATCTTCAAGGCAAAATTAAGAGAACCATTCCCGTAATGACGGACAGGCTAACTATTGCTCATTTGAATTACTTGAAAAGAGAAATAGAATCAGTTGTTGGTGAGACAAAAGATGTTGATCCTTTATTCATTCCGTTCCGAAGGGATATCTCTATTCAGGAGCGTGAAGAAAACTAGTCCGTTACAAACTTATTTTCCCCAATCCTGGAGCATCTGACGGGTATAGTACGCCTTTTTCTAATCTGATTAAACCTTTAAAAGGGTCATCTACAACATCTAAATGCCCATCTAAATCAGCATAACAAATGTTGGGTCTTGAAAGTGCAAAATGAAGTCCTGCGGATATACCTAAAGCACATTCATCATTGCAACCCACCATGGTTTCAATACCAGCTGATTTTGCTACGGAATTAATATGCATTCCCTCAAAAATGCCTCCAACCTTCATCAGCTTAATATTCACCATATCTACCCGTTCATTTTGGGCAAGTCTGAAAACATCAGTAAGAGTTTTTAAGCTTTCATCGGCCATTAATGGAATGTCTATCTGATCCATAACCTTGGCCTAGGCGTTCTTCCTTTTCCTGTTTCGTGGGCTGTTCAAAAATTTCAATTCCAATTTGGCTCGTAGCCTTTACGAATGCAACAGAATCCACAACCGTATATCCTTGGTTTCCATCAAAACGGAAAGTAACCTCAGGAAATTTCTCATGTAACAACGTCATTTTTTCAATGTCATCCACAAGGCTATGTCCGCCTTTAACTTTCAGGATAGAAAAACCCTGCTGAACAAAGTATTTTGCTTGCGCCAAAGTTTCATCCAAAGGTAAAATACCAATCGTTATACTTGTAGCGATACTCTGGCGGTAACCGCCTAAAAACTTATAAAGCGGCACATCTGCCTTTTTGGACATTAAATCATAAAGTGCCATATCTACCATAGCCAAGGAAGAAGATTTTCTTCCTAAAAGCTTTTTAAGCTCCATTAAGAGAAAGGCATAGGTAAAAGGGTCCTTGCCTTTTAGGTAGGGAATGATAAGCTCTTTTAGAGCCGCCTCTACTTCTTTAGGATGTTCTCCTGTTACACTCTTATCGGGAGCCCCGCAACCGTATCCTACAATGGCACTATCTGTCTCAATTTTAAGTATAAAATTCACCGTATTATTTATCGTTTCATAAGCGATAGTATAAGGTTCTGAGAGTTTTAAATCAAGCCTCTCATAAGACACATTTGTTATTTTCATTGAATTTTTTCCTTTAATAATGCCACTAGTTCTTTTGCTCCATACTTTAAAACATCAAAGGCAGGGAGTTTTGTTTCTAGGGTAATTTGTTTGCACGCCTCTAAAATCTCATCTTCTTCCATTTCTTCGTGGTTTACGGTAATGGCTATTACCTTTTTACCAGAAATAACTTCTATGGCATTTATCTGCTCTGCTAGAGAATGCATTTTATAACCTGGAAAACCATCATACTCCAGTCGTTTTGGGGCGTGTTGCAATATGACATAATCCGGTCTACCCGCTGCCAAAATCTCAAAACCCCTGGGTAAGCAGGGTTCATAAGACTGCCCTGACCTTCAATAACGATAATATCAGGATCTTCATTTTTATATGCACTTACAACGGCATGTTCAATTTCACCCGACACAAAATCGTTGATGCAACTATCCATTACCATACTATATTTTGCACCTTGCATCCAAGCAGTCTGGCCAGTTCCTATCATCTCCGCTTTTTGCCCTGAGTCTCTTAAACCATGAACCAAAAGCCATGCTGTTGTACGTTTGCCAAGTGCAGAATCTGTACCTAGAACAGCCAATTTAAGGCAGTCTACTTTTTCTATATCTCCCGTAAAAAAATGGAGTTTATCTCTATCCGGTGTTTTGCGTACATCACGTATGCGACAGTTATTTTTGGTAGCTATTGCCATCAATGCTGCATCATTGGTTAAAAAGTCGTGCAGTCCGCTATCAACATTCCAACCCATTTCCAAAGCTTTAGAAATCGTAGTTTTTGCTTCGTGCGGTAACCGGCCACCATCTGGTGCTAAACCAATAACAAGTGATTCAGGTATGTTACCAGAAGCTTTTAAAGTTTCAACAGCTTGATCTATAGTTGCAAAAACAGGAATTCCACTAGGTTTCCCATCAAGAACTTCACCTGCATCTCTTCCAGCGTAATTAGCATCTATAACACCCACAACATTGTAGCGTTCTGTAAAACGAACTAGGCCATGCGCAGTTTTTCCATTCGGTGTATTGAAAGCTCCATCGCAATAGACTAGGGCATTTCCATCAATTGATTTTTTCATTCTCTTAATATTAATTTTTTGCTGTCAGTACCGCAACAAAACGGTCTGGTTCAAAATTCATTTTTTCATCAAGTTCTAACAACGCAATAAGCCCGGCAGTAGATGCCGGCAAAATGCGAAAGCCTTCTTTCTTTGCTAATAAGGCCGTCATGTCTTTTAGCTTTTTATCACTGATATTGTATGCCTCACCACCAGACTCTTTTAAAGCATACAAAGCCTCTTCTCCATCAAAACTATGCCAGTTTATAAGCGGTTCATTGTACTTGGTTTCTTTGATTACATCCGGATTCAAATCTTTACAATGGTCTAGACCTTGCAAGAACGATTGAATAATAGGATTTTTTCTAGAGGATGATGCTGCAATCATTTTTGGTATTCTAGAGGTTTTCCCTCTCTTGTACAAACTAACAAACCCACGATAAATTCCCGCGAAAAGCGTACCATTGGAAACCGGAACTGCGCAATACTTAGGTGCATCTCCTAAATCTTCGAAAATCTCTGTTGCAATCTGGGAGTATGCACTAATCTGCAAAGGGGTATTGGCTCCCCAGGATTTGCATCATACCAACCGTTATTTTTTGCGAGCTCGCTACTTTCCTTTACCACATCTTCATAACTACCGGGCATCCGAATAATCTCGGCACCAAGTAATTGCATCTCAACAACACGGTCTGTATGAAAACTCTCGGGAATATAAATTCTACAGGCAATACCAGCCAAGTTCGCCGCCAAAGCAACTGCAACCCCGTAATTACCACAAGTAGCCAAAGAAACCACTTTAAATTCCCTTCGGAGTGCATCGTAGATTTGTGCAAAAGCAATACGATCCTTTTGCGTACCAGTAGGGTTATCGCCCTCATACTTTATATAAAGCTGGCGAATATCAAACTCACGCTCCATGGTTTTGGCACGGTGTAAACCCGTATCTCCCACCTCAAGATTTATAATATCTTCATAAGACTCCAAGCGGTCCACCAAGGATTTACTTTTATCCTTTACAAATTCGCTTAGTTTTTTAGTCTCGGAAGACACTTTATTTTCTGCGGTTTTAACACCGTCTCTTAAATCCATTTATATAATTTGATTTGGGGAAATTCCCTATCAAATGTAATATGTTTTTTGGCACGATTTAAAAAATAATTTTAAAATTATTCTGCTGAAAATCAATCTTCTACACCAAATTTTTCCATAGTTGTTAGTTCAGGAGACCCTCCTCTATTTCCACATCCGGAAGCAATGTATAAATCGTCTTCAAAAAGTACCAGACCACTACCGTGTCTGCCCTCTATCATGGCTGGTAGCTTATGCCATTTATGCGTATTTAAATCCAAGACCTCAACTTCAGCATGTGCTTTTTCCTGCGCTGTAGATTCACCGCCAACCACTATAACTTCATTATTGTAAAGTGTGGCCGCATTTCCGGCGCGTTGGGTTGGAATATTTTCTGGTAAAGTCTCCCAAGTATTACTTTTTATATCATACACATCAACCTCTCCTATGGTCCCACCAAAAACAGAATCAGGATCAATACCGGAATTTCTACCAGCAGGGGCGTAAATCTTTCCATCTGCTAAAACCGCTTGAAAATGGTCTCTTGCACGAGGTGCATCTGCCAAAACCTTCCACTCTCCCGTACTTGGGTCGTAACTGTCCATCCATTTTTTATGGTCTCCTATATGACCATTTTTTATTCCACAAGAAATATAGACTTTACCTTCGTACAGTACGTTTCCTGTAGAACCACGTCTTCTTTCTTTGGGGATTTCATCACCCTTTGACCACTCATCATTGGCAGGATCATAAATATAAATATGCTCCGTTGGAGTTTCAGCAGGGTATTTCCCCGTCAATGCAGAAATAAGGTATATTTTGTTCTGATAAATTACAGGTTGAAAATGATGCATTTCAATAGGTGGCTTAGCACCTTTGGACCAAACTTTAGTATTCGTATCATAAATACTCACAGGGCGAATGTCTCTTCCCCCCAATAAATAGAATTTATCTTCTACACGAACAAATGCTGCTTCATGACGGGCTACAGGTTTACTACCATCTGCGGACGCAACTTGCTCCCATTTCATTGTTGGCTTTTGAATGGTTATCTCGTCTACAGGATTTTCTACTTCCTTGTTTTTGTCAGGATTGTTTTTGCAAGCCGTGAATAGTAAAATACAACTTAACAGAGCAATATACTTTTTGTTCATTTGGAATGGTATTTAGGTACTATCCAAATGTAATAAAAATCAGCTCGAATAATTCAATTCAGTTTTTTCGAATTGTGATTTTGGCGCTTCGCAAACGGCACAAACATATGTATCCGGCAAATCCTCAAACGCTGTACCCACAGGAATATCAGCTATTAAATCGCCATACAACGGGTCATAGACGGTAAAACAGGATTGACATTGATGTATAGTCTTTAACTCTTGCTCTATAGCCTTCTTAGGTGCTTCCGTTTTTTCAACCTCTCTACCCAATTGATCAAAATACTTTTTACTGAGTTCCATTAGCAGACCTGGTAACTCAATTTTATCTACGTCTTGAGCGTAAGCCAAATATTTTTGGGTATTGGGGTCAAAATTCTGAAAGTGAAGTACGTTATATGTAGGGCGCACATCAAAATCTTTTACGATTGTAGGCGAACTATTTTTTTCTATAACCACCGAAGCAAAATGAGATCTCTTGCCCACATCGTTGCTTATGCCAAATGTAAGTCCGTATGTACTAATATCATTCTGGTCAAAACTGCGAACCAAAAATTTCTTAAGTTCTAAAGCCTCGTTATCATCTACGGGAAGGTGCCAATTCATTTCTAATTGCGAATGCCTGACGTTTATACCCCACTGTCCTAAAAACCGTTCTAATGCTTGTCTGCTCTGCTTTTGAATACCTTTTACAACAAACGATTTCCAAGGCGTGATACAAATTTTACCAATACTGTTATCTAAACAAAAACCACAGAATTCTTTTAAGAACGATAGGTCATACCTATTGTTCCGCCAATACAGACCTAACCAATATTGATCAAGCCCCATACGGTTCATACCCTCATAATAAGGAAAAGTTAGATAAGGTACTTTTAGCTCCTTTTCTATGGTCTTGTTGTTGGTATCTAGATTCTTGTTCAAGATAAAAAACAGCTCTTCTACATCTTGAATGTCTTCATGAATTTCTTCAATGGCCTTGGAAATTGTGGTAATATCCCAACTGTAAATCAATACGGGATAGAATGCTGCTTTTTCCCAATGTGGCAACTTAATATTCAAGTACCAATAATCTTCATTCTCAGAAGCTATAAAATTTAGGTTTCCACTAAAAAGAGGGACCAATCTTTGCTTAGGATCCGTAATATTTATTTTTAGCTCTGGAAGAAAATCAAATCCCTCTAGGATATAGAGATAGGTAGATCCTTTAAGCCAGTGGGTCATATCAAAAATATCTGCAGTAACGTAAGAGCTTACAATATTCTGATACTGTCTTTCATTAATGATATTAGTATTGAACTTTGATATATGCTCTAGCTGATCTTCTTCAACCCCCTTTAAAGGAAAAAGTAAATCTTGTCTTGAACCAAAGTAAACCTCGCTCAATCCCGCAGCTTCTAACAAGCCTATAATATCCTTGAGCTCCCTGGCGAAGTAACTCCTCCTTTTATTAATATACGGTGCAGATCATCGTTCATAATCCCGATTTTTTAATTTGCTAATTGTAGTTGTTTGTTCAATATGGCCTTTACTTCTGGTTTACAGCTGCCACATCCTAATCCTGCTCCTGTTTCTGAGCATAATGTGTTAAATTCCGAGCAACCACCGGCAATAGCATCAATAACATTGCCTTCGCCCACTTGGCTGCAAGAACAGACCAGTTTTCCTTTTAAAGGAACAGTGGTTGATGCTCCTCTAAGCAGCTCGTTTCGCTTTTCTGATAGTTCTATTTCTTCTTCTATCAAACGCTTGAACTCGGCAAACTCATTCTTATCGCCCATTAATATGGCTCCTTTTAAAGTATCGTCTTTAACGATACATTTTTTGTAGAAGCGTTTACTAACATCCATCAAAATAATCTCTTCGTAACTACTATCTCCTGAAGGTGCATTCACCATTCCGATACTACACAAGTCAAGGTTTTCGAACTTCAGAATATTCATAAGAACAGAGCCATTATAAATACTGCTATAATCTCCTAAAATGTAGTTAGCAGCAATATCTGCCTGTTGTTCCGCCGCCGATGTAATTCCGAAAAGCGCATTGTTAAACTCTGCAATTTCGCCCAGAGCGAAAACAGATGGGTTATTGGTCTGTAAATATGAATTGACAATTACGCCACGTCTAGTATTCAAATCGGCTTTTTTCGCCAATTCAATATTCGGTCTTGTTCCTATAGCGTAAACAATGGCATTACATTGAATGGTTCTTCCTGTTTTTAGGTTAACCAATAATCTAAACGGATTCTCTTTTTCCTCAAAAACCGTACTTACCTCACTATCAAAATAAAGGTTGATGTTTCTTTCGAGAACATCTTCTGCCAAAAGACGACTTGCAACACTATCTAACTGACGTTCCATAAGGCGTGGTGCCCTTTGAACGATACTAATATTGATGTCTATCTTTTTAAGCGCAGCCGCCAACTCTAGCCCTAACAAACCACCACCAACGATAACCACATGTTGTTCGTTTGCCGGTAGCCCTGTTTTTTGCAGGTATTGCTTCAGTTTATCCGCATCTCCTCGTTCACGCATCGTAAAACGACCGGGTAAATCTATTTGCACCTCACTAGGCACAAAAGCACGGCTACCTGTGGCCATTATGAGCAAATCATACGAATGTATTAATCCGGCACTATCGGTAACCTGCTTCATAGATGTATTTACATCACTGATGCCGATTCCCGAGTGCAAGTTCACATTCAGCTTTTGTAATTCTCCCGATTTTAGTTTCTCCAGTGCTTCCCATGAAAGTTCATCACTTACATATTCAGGCAACAGAACACGGTTATAAAACGGATCTTTCTCTTTGGAAAAAACATGCAGCTCATCCTTTTTATTTTTCTCTCTATAAGATTGAATAAAGCGATAAGCAGCTGCACCTGCACCAATAACAATAATTTTCTGAGCTGGTTTTACAAACTTCTCTACCTGAACCGCACAGTATTTAAAATCCGGCTCCTTAGAAATAGGATCTACTAAATCATTGGTAAGATTGTTGGCTCTACCAAAATCATTATTCAAGACTTTACCCCAGTGCATAGGAAGAAAAACTACACGCTCGCGAATATCAAAATTGATTTTCACCTTAACCTGTACTTCTCCTCTTCTACTCTTGATAACCGCAATATCCCCTTCTTTTAACTTCCGTAGAAAAGCATCTACCTTATTCATTTCTAGGTACGGTTGCGGAATATGGGTAAGTAAACGCTTTACTTTTCCGGTCTTGGTTCGCGTATGCCATTGATCTCTTACCCTTCCCGTATTCAATACTAAAGGGTATTCTATATCTGTTGCTTCTGATTTATTATAAAGACTTCGTGGCGCATTAAAATGTGCCTTTTTATCGTTTGTGTGAAAGTTTAGATCTGTGAACAAACGCGGTGTACCCGGATGGGTTTTATGCGGAACTGGCCATTGGAAACTTCCCTCGTTTTTTAAGCGTTCGTGAGACAGACCTGTAATATCTATATTCGTCCCCTTTGTTAAAAGGCAATGTTCATCATAAACTTCAGCTGCGTTTTTATAATCAAAGCCTTCATAACCCATAGCTTGAGCAAAACGCCAAAGAATTTCTGCATCTGGCAAAGCCTCCCCTGGAGCATCAATAACTTTGGGTAAATAACTAATTCTTCTTTCAGAATTGGTCATAGTGCCCTCCTTCTCTAACCATCCTGCAGCCGGAAGCACCAAATCTGCAAACTTGGTAGTTTCGGAATTATGGCTAATATCTTGAACCACTACAAACGCAGCCTTCTTTAAAGCTTTTTCAATCTTATTGGCATTTGGCATACTCACCACAGGATTTGTACAGATAATCCATATAGCTTTCAATTTTCCACTTTCCAGAGCATTGAACATTTCTGTTGCGGTATAGCCCGGTTCGGAATTAATTTCTTTTCCTCCCCAAAAATCGGAGACTTCCTTCCTATGTTGAGGGTTACCCAAATCTTTATGCGCCGCCAAAAGGTTTGCCATACCACCTACTTCACGACCGCCCATAGCATTGGGTTGACCCGTTAATGAAAACGGACCGCAACCAGGTTTACCTATTTGCCCAGTTAGCAATGAAATGTTTAGTAAAGACACGTTTTTAGAAACCCCAATCACACTTTGGTTGAGTCCCATGGTCCACATGCTGATAAATTTATTAGCATCGCCAATGTACTGCGCTGCTTTACGAATATCAGCAACAGTCACGCCACATTTTTCAGCTGCTTGGCGTAGAGAAAGTGTAAAAGCACTCTCCTTACAAGCATCAAAATTAGAAGTATGTTTCTTAATAAAACTCTTATCTATTTTCTTCTTTTCAATAAGCCACCTAGCTATGGCATTAAACAGAATAACATCTGTTTGGGAAGGATTTGTAAATGTAAATCTGCCGAAGCACAGGTCTGCGTTACTCTGGGGTCTACAACTATTATTTTTACATTGGGATTATCTTCTTTGTGTTGTTGAGCGTCTGTATAGAATAGGATGACACCAAGCAGGGTTAGCTCCTGCAATCAAAAAACAATCTGCCAATTCAATATCTTCATATGAAATAGGTACTGAATCTTCACCCAAAGCTTTTTTATAGCCCACAACAGCAGAACTCATACAAAGACGACTATTAGTGTCCACATTGTTAGTGCCAATAAAACCCTTGGTGATTTTATTTACCAGATAATATTCTTCCGTAAGACATTGCCCTGATACGTAGAAACCAACACTATCCGGCCCGTGTTTGGCAATAATACTTTTAAAAACGGCCGCAGCACGTTCAAAAGCGGTGTCCCAGCTTACTTTTTGCAACGGATGGTTTCTACTCCATCTCATTTCTGGATGCATGATTCTGTCACTAGTGTCTTGCGCAACGTAATTAAGATTTCTTCCCTTAGAGCATAACATGCCTTTGTTGGAAGGATATTCCGGATCACCGTCTACCTCTATCTTACCTTTGCTGTCTACATCTACCAGTATACCGCAGCCTACGCCGCAGTAGGAACAAACGGTCTTATGTGTTTTTTTTTTCAACATTGCATTTCCTTTTTGATGCAAGACACCAAAATTAGATACAGCAAGTTATAAAATTACGTATATATACGTAGTGTTTTTTTCGTAATAGTTTGAGGTTTTAATCGTACATCAACAAAAAAAGAGCCTTTTCACTACTTTTCGATCAATGACTCAAGATACGTCCCCAGCATGGTGGAACTTCAACAGAAAGACCTGTTTTATTGGATGTTAAAGTATATCCGGTGTTCAAAAGATCCGCATAAACTCCTGAGGACAACCCTTTAAAATCAATATTTACTTTAACTGATTTTTTTGAAGCATTTACAATTACAATAATGGTCTTATACGTACTTTTTCTAGAGAAAGCGTATTGTTCATTGGTAACCAACAATGTCTCATAAGAGCCATTTACAAGGGTTTCGCAATTCTTATGAACTAATATAAATTGTTTTATGGCTTCTAACAACTTCGGATGTTTTGCCTGCTTCCCTAAGTCATTTAGCTTTACATGAGGGCGCAACGAATCATCGCTATGTGCAGTTTTCTTTCCTTCAAAACCCCACTCGCTTCCGTAGTAAATAGCAGGTATTATAGTAGCGTAAACAGTAGAAGGTATAATGGAAATAAATGCTCTGGCTTCTTCAAAGTACAAGCGGCACGGTTAACGTCATGATTATCCACAAAAGAATAGAGTTCTAGATTTTTATAAACCCCTTTAGGACCAAAATCTAGTTCCACCATTTCGGAAATTTTACTAAAATCCTTTAGATTGAAGCTTTCATAAATAGGAGTGTGGTAATCATAATTGGTCACGGAATCTAACATAGCAGGATTTACCCACTTATTATAATCGCCATGAACTACTTCTCCCATCAACCAAAACTCTGGATTTTCTTTTTTACAATAGAGCCTAAGCTCTTTCATAAAATCAAAATCTAACACATCTGCAGTATCCAAACGTAGACCATCAATTTTATAAATTTCAATCCACTTTTTAACCGCACCAAAAAGGTAATCACGGACCTCCTTATTTTTAAGATTAAGTTTTACTAGTTGATAGTAGCCTGCCCAAGTATCATAGGTAAAAGCATCCTTTAACGGGCTTTTCTTCTTAAAATTTATATTTGAAAACCAATCAGTATATTTTGAATTCTTTCCAAATTCTTGAAGGTCTTTGAAAGCGAAGAAATTCCTGCCCACATGATTGAAAACTCCATCTAAAACCACTTTTATTCCCAACTCGTGGGCTTTCTCTATGAAAGCGATTAAGGAAGCATCATCACCTAATCTTCTGTCTACTTCATAATAGTCTGCAGTATCGTAGCCATGGGTTGATGATTCAAACACAGGACCTATATAGAGTGCGTTGCACCCTAAATCTACCATATGCTCCAACCAATCATTAAGTTCTGAGAATCTATCAACCGGATTAGAAACGAAATCATTGGTTTTTTCAGCACCTAAAAGGCCTAAAGGATAAATATGATAAAAGATAGCGTGTTTCATGTACAGGAATAGTACCGAATTAGTAAATCACAAAGTAAAGATGAAATGCAGAATACTAAACCAAATTAAACTGCTGTGCTTTTTTTGAAAGGTCTATTAAATTCTTGACCTCCATTTTACGCATAAGGTTAAAGCGGTGTGTTTCTACCGTACGCTTACTATTCTGAAGTTTTTCAGAGATTTGCTTATTCGTCAAACCAGATAAAACCAATTCTAACACCTGAAGTTCTTTATTGGTCAAATCAAACTCATTGCTTGTAGGAGCGGCTTTTACAGTTGTTTCTGTTGTTTTGGAAGATGAACTCAATAAATTATTTACCAGAACATTAGAAATATCACCACTATAATACTTACCCCCGTCTCTAACCGCATGAATAGCCTTAATAAATTCCGTTTTTCCAGTATCTTTTAAAAGGTAACCAAGAGCACCGGCCTTCACAGATTTTAAAATATACTCTTCCGAATCGTGCATGGAAAGAATAATACATTTAACTGGTGAATTTTGGGCATTGAGTTTTTCAACAGCCTCTATACCGGTCATTCGCGGCATTCTGATATCGATGATTAACAGGTCAGGTGAGTTTTTATTCACCATTTCAATCGCCTCAATACCATCAGAAGCTTCTCCAATAACTTTTAAGTCAGATTCGCTTTCTAATAAAGCCCTTATGCCGTCACGAACCAATGAATGGTCGTCCGCTAAAATGATACTTGTTGTCTGGTTCAAAATATGCGTATTTATACGTACAAATATAGTGGATTTTTACAAAGGTAGATTTACAATAACCTATGACTATCCTTAGGCTAGGAATAAAAACCTGATTATTATGCCTGCATTTATACCCAGGGCAATCTATAGATGTGAAATGCACATCATTTAAGTAGAATTTCATATAAAAAAGAACCGCTACAACAAAAAGGTTGTAACGGCCCTATCGAAGCATCTTTATAAATATGTACTATTCTTTTGCCGTGTTCAAAAACTTAGGTTTCATGGTTAACTGTACCCATGCCCAGTTTTGAACGCTACCGGCAGCATCTTCCGTAATTCCCTTTAATTCGTACATACCATCACTAGCAAACATTTGTGAGTAACCAATGGCCAGACCGTACCCTTTAAAATTTTTAGCAAAAACCAAATCGACTTCCGTACCAAGTGATTTTTCACCACTTGCCAATTCTTGTTCTCCACTAAAATTCAAGACTTTAACCAACAAGCTAGAAGTTTCCCCTAGAGCAAATTTGGCACTAGCATGAATATCTGTAAGTCCAATTGAGTTGGCATGATTCCCTACGTAAAAATAATCCATAAACCCATTGAATTTATGGTTCGTTCCATAGAGTGGAAAGAAAGCTTCTGTCTTATCTGTAGTACTTGCATCGTTTCCGCTAATAATCTCAGCTCCAAGCCCTAAAGAAACGCCTTTTGATACTTTGTAGCTCAGGTCTAATCCTAAAAGATAAGCACCGCTAACATCTACACTATTTTGGCGCTCTCCAGTTTGTAGGTACCCATTAAATGCAGCTCCAAAACTTCCTTTTTTATAGTCTAAATGTGTACCTAAAGTAATTAAATTGCTAACACCATCTGCTACAAGTGCATCTGCTTCACCAGTAAAATTCTGGAAACCGTTGTTCAAGATGAGCCCACTAACAGAAAGGGCTTCCCCCTTATGTTTCGCATATAAGTATTGCATGCTTTTATACGAGAAGAATCCCGTGGTATTATAAGCCGTACCTGCAGACTGAAATCCACCTGGGTTTGCGGTGGTAGCTGTAAAATCTTGATTAAAAGCTAGACCTAGGTCTATCATGAACTTTCCTTTACCGTACTTTAATAAAGCTGCATCATGATTACGTGCTTGCATGGCCCAATCAACTCCTCCAAGAATTCTTTGGTCATCATACACGAGCATTTGGCGACCTATTTTTGTAGAGAATCCTTCACCTAATTTAATATCTGCCCAAGCTTGAAAAACAGAAAACGAATTATTACTGTCCTCAGGTTTTAATTGTCTATTTTCTCCCCAAACCATTACATCTTGAAGACTCATATAGAATTTAAACGCTTCCGTTTGATAGCCCGCGTTCAAACGTAACCGAGTAGCAATTCCAAAGCCTGCATCTGCTGCATCCGGAATAATACTACCAAAACCATTTCGGTATTCGGTACGAGGTTTAAACTCACCATCGAGTTGAAATTGTGCAGAAGCAAACTGAATCGATAGGACTAGTAGGATTATTAATGTGTACTGTCTTTTCATAATCTAGGTATATTAAAAAAGTTTGTTGTTATGGTTTAATGTTCTAAAAAGTCAATCAAATGTTTTCTATAAGTGTAGTAGTCGTCATGTTCTAATACCGATTTTCGAGTTCGTGGTCTTTCAAATTCGATATCAAGAATATCACCAATTTTTGCACTTGGTCCGCTAGTCATCATCACGACGCGATCTGCCATGTAAAATGGCCTCGTCCACATCATGAGTAATCATGACCGCGGTAATTTTTTCTTTGTTCCATATTTCAATTAAGATGTCTTGCAATTCACCACGAGTTAAAGAATCTAGCATTCCAAAAGGTTCGTCTAACAACAATACTTTAGGCTTGATTGCAAAAGCTCTTGCAATACCTACACGTTGCTGCATCCCCTGTGACAATTCAATCGCTTTCTTTTCAAAAGCACCATCTAGACCAACTTTGTGTAAATAATACTTCGCTATATCTTTTCGCTGTGTTTTAGAAGCATGAGGAAATACCTTATGGTTCACGCCCAAAAGCACATTTTCTAAAGCAGTCATCCACGGCATTAAACTGGGAGATTGAAAAATAACGCCACGATCTGGTCCTGGCCCTTTGACAGGATTTCCTAAAACGGCAATATTTCCCCCAGAAATAGGATTCAAGCCTGCAATCATAGAAAGCATCGTAGTTTTTCCACAACCGGAATGCCCGATAATGGTCACAAATTCTTCCTTCATAATCTGAAGGTTTAGATTTTCTAATACCACATAATCCCCTTTAGGTGTGGGATATACTTTCTTTAGGTTAGATAAATCCAGCATTACTTTTGAAGGGAATACAATTCCGTTCTGCGTAGTGCCTTTGTTAAGTATGGTTTCTGTGCTCATTGTTTATTCTTTTATTAGGCCACAAAACTTTTAGGTGCTATATCAGGAAGCTCATAGATTTCGTTAGAAACTGATTTACGTGCCTCACCAATATCCATTAAATATTCTATGATGCTATTTCTAGTCTTTTTGAAATTAGGATTATCATTCATAGCGGTTTTGTCGCGAGGTCGTTCAATATCAATTTTAAATTCCGGACCTAAAGTTGCATTGGGACCTATGGTTTTAAAGGGATAATTCTATCCGCCATATAAATACCTTCATCCACATCATTGGTAATCAATAAAGCGGTACGCTTATCTTGACTCCAGATATTCAATATTTCATCTTGTAAATTTCCTCGAGTCAAAGCATCTAAAGCACCTAAAGGCTCATCCATTATTATCATTTCTGGATTCATCGCCAAGGCTCTTGCAACCGCAACACGTTGCCGCATTCCCCCAGATAATTCTTTGGGTCTTTTGTTAATGGCCGGTGTTAAACTTACCATTCCCACATAATCCTTTACTCGTTTCATTAGAAAAGCTTTGTTCTCTTTTGGAAAAGCCTCTTTCACCGCCATATATACATTCTGCCCAACGGTTAACCACGGTAACAAAGAATAATTTTGAAAAATCACCCCTCGTTCATGACTGGTATCAACTACTGGTTCTCCTTTAAATAAAACCTCGCCACTTGTAGGTTTCAATAGGCCGTTAATCAAGTTTACTAAAGTTGTTTTTCCACTTCCAGTAAAACCTACAATGGCTACAAATTCACCTTCTTCTATAGAAAGGTTGATGTTTGATAATACATCGGTTCGGTTATCTCCTTCTCCATAGGATTTATAAACATTATTTAATTCTAGGTATGCCATTTTCTATTTTTTAAAGTGAAGTTATACTCCCTCGTTTTTGTTGAAAGACACCATATTCTGTACACTCAGCATAATTCTGTCCAATAAAAAACCGATAATACCAATGACAAACATGGCAACGATAATCTTTGCATTGGAGTCGTTAGCTCCATTTTGGAATTCCTCCCAAACGAATAAGCCCAAACCTTGACTTTGTGCTAACAGTTCAATAGCAATCAATACCATCCAAGCGACCGAAAGCGTAATTCGTAATCCCGTAAATATTAATGGTAATGACGATGGTAAAATCACTTTAAATATTTTTTGAAAAGTTCCTAGTTTTAAAACCTTTGCTACATTGATGTAATCTTTATCTACCGAGGAGACGCCCATTGCAGTGTTAACCAATGTTGCCCACATAGCGCACAAGCCCACACTTATAAAAGAGATTACAAAGGCGTTATCAGAACTATCTCCGATATACAAGGTTTTTACAATCATAAAGACAAGCAAGTACCAAACTACAGGAGAAACCGGTTTAAAAATTTGGATGAACCAGTTAAAAGCGCTCCGCAACGAGGGACTCAAACCAATAACAACACCAATAGGTACAGCAATTAACAGCGCCAATAAGAAGCCCGCAAACACCGTTTTTATACTTGTAAGCACAATATCAACAAACGAGGCACGACCGGTATAAACAATAGCATTTTTACCTTTTGCTACTAATTTGGCATTTGTTGCAGCCATCTTTTCATTAAAAGCAGCTTTATCTGCAGTAATCACTTTGTGATCTGCAATTAAAGTTTGTAATGATGCCCATACCTGAGTAGGAGATGGCAAAGTGTTAGGCTGGCAACTACTTTCTCCGGAAGCGATACAATCACGTTCTGCGTCAGCAGCTGCCTGACCTTGTTCGGTCAATGCTTTTTCAATCTTGTAATTGGCCTCTTTATTATATAGTGCTTTGGACCCCATGTGCCAGAGCCCCAAAAATAGTAGGATGGATAGTAAGGTAATACCCGTTTTTTTAAGCCATGGTACTAAATCTCCCTTTTGAAACTTAGGAGTAAATTTAGCCACCAAAGGTTTTAAAAACGCTAGGCCTTGTCCTTCTTTTTTTAATGTGATGTCTTGTTCCATGATCGTATACTTTTGCTTCAATAAATTGTGCTGTAAACCTTAATCTTTGTTTCCGATAGAGAAACTATTTATGTAACCAATAGGGTCTTTTGCATCATAAGATGTACCGTCAATAAAATCTGTTGTCGCTGCTTTAAAGCCATCGGTTTCAGGAACATCTGTTGCAGGAATTTGTCCTTCGGCAACAAGTAAGTCTGCTGCTTTTTTCCAGATGTCAGGACGATAAATATCTTTGATCGTTTCGCTATACCATTCCGTAGTTTTTGTTTCAGGAATTTGTCCCCATCTGCGCATTTGTGTCAAGAACCAAATACCATCTGAGTAGAAAGGATAGGTAGCATTGTACTTATAGAACACATTGAAATCTGGCATATCTCTTTTATCGCCTTTTTCAAATTCAAAAGTACCCGTCATGGAATTTGCCAATACCTCTTCCGGTGCACCAACGTACTGAGACATGGAAAGAATTTTTACCGCTTCTGCTCTATTAGATGGTTCATCTAACCATTTTCCTGCACGAATCATTGCTTTGGTGACTGCAATTGCAGTATTTGGATTATCCGTAACGAATTTTTTTGTCATTACAAATACCTTTTCTGGGTTGTTTTTCCAAATATCATAGTTGGTTACTACAGGTACACCAATACCTTTAAAAACAGCTTGCTGATTCCAAGGCTCACCTACACAGTAACCATAAATAGTACCCGACTCTAAAGTGGCCGGCATTTGTGGTGGAGGTGTAACAGATAGTAAAACCTCGGCATCTATTTGACCTTGAACATTATCAGCAGTGTACATACCTTGGGTGAATACCCGCAGCTGCTAACCAATAACGTATTTCATAATTGTGCGTGGAAACAGGAAAAACCATTCCCATTTTAAAAGGCTTACCGCTATTTTTGTATTCAGTAATTACAGGCTTTAAAGCATCTGCTTTAATAGGATGCACAGGTTTGCCATCTGCACCAACGGGAACATTAGGTTTCATTTTAGACCAAACATCGTTAGAAACCGTAATCCCATTTCCATTTAAATCCATTGAAAAGGGAGTCACCAATTCAGCTTGTCTTCCAAATCCTGCACCAGCAGCAATAGGCTGTCCTGCCAACATATGCGAACCATCTAATTGACCATCAATAACCCGGTCTAAAACGTTTTTCCAGTTGGATTGTGCTTCTACAGAAACAAAAAGCCCTTCATCTTCAAAGAATCCTTTTTCTTTAGCAATAGCTAAAGGTGCCATATCGGTTAATTTGATAAAACCAAACGTAAGTTGTGGCTTTTCAATATCTAATTGTTTTGTTTTAGAAGCGACTGCATCTTCTGTAGCAGCTGCTTCTGTCTTTTTTGTTTCTTTTCCTCCACAAGCCATAACTACTGCAGCTATAGTTGCTAGTAATGATGCTTTTGTAAAAATGGTTTTCATAATAGTATGGTTTTTAATTTAACTACGTATTAATACTTACTTTGGACAAATATATACGTAATTAGTTTTCTTACATATGGGATACAATAGGTTGTTTCCTCTTTTTACACCATATCAATACCTGCGATAAAACAGGTTATTCAAGTAACACAAACAATTAGAGCGCATTAAAACACATGTACCCATATACTTATAGATACGTATTGTTACTTATTAGAAAAAAATGGTAAAGCTTAAGGCAGAATGAGACTTAGCTATCTAGATAAAAATTGTGTTCGGATATTTCCTGCTGCAAAAGAGAGGTATCGATAATACCTATATGCTTACCCTTGGTTACGATAAGTTCTTCTTTTTTCAAAGCCGAAAAAACACGGATTACTTGTTCCTCGGTAGTACCGGCATAGTCGGCATACTCTCTTCGGCTTAACAATATGGATATAAAATTATGTTGCTGACCGAACTTTCTGTGAACATACAACAAGGTATCAATAACCCTTTCACGGACACTCATCTGAGAAAGTGTCTTTACTTTGGCCTCGCTTTTATTCAGTTCGTTTGCATAGAACAACATAAGGTCATAGGTGAAAGTAGGTTCTGTTCGTAATACCTCTTGTAGGTTTTCTTTAGAAAAATAACATAGCGTGCAATCTTCAAGGGCAACGGCACTTATAGTATAAGATTCTTCTGTTCCAAAACCCCTATGACCAATAATTTCCCCTTCTTTAGCAAAACGGACAATTTGTTCTTTGCCATGAAGTCCTGTGCGTAGCACTTTAACCTTCCCTTTTAACACAAAGAAAAGGCCAGTTACTGCGGCACCTTCCATAATAAATTGTTGTCCTTTTTTACAACGTATCTCCTTTCGCTGTTTCACAAAAGTAGAACCGACTGAAGATTTCATATTTCTCTTTATCAAGCAATATTCGTTAGAACAAGCCATGCAAGCCGTATTCACCAAATCCACATCATTGGTTAATCCACTTATTTTATTTGAGATTGAAATCATTCCGTACCACTATTTTATTTATCTGCTGCAGCAAATGCTAATTCCACTTTTAACTCTTCTTTTACCGCTTTTTCATCGGCAGTAGAGAACTTAATGGCTAGGGTAGTTAGTGCTGTCACGGCAACGAAACCGCCAATTACAAAATAACCGCTAGAAACTGCTCCGGAAGCTGCAGCGGCTTGCGCAGCTTTCATTGCTTCCTCTCCCAAATTAGAATTAGTGGCCAATGCCGCAGTCTCGGCAACTGAAGATTTTGATTTTAAAAACATAGCCGCCATAAATGCCCCTACGTTTCCTCCTGCACCTACAATACCGGAAATAGAACCAATAGCTTTTTTATTTATAAAAGGAACCACAGAGAAAGTTGCTCCTTCTGCCATTTGTACGGAAAGACTAAACAATATCAAGAAAATCATACCAAAAGCTATGCTTGTAGTTGTTGAGAAAATTGTTAACATAACACCTTCTACTGCCAGTATCATAGTCAGGAAAAGAACCCTGCCGCGAAGGCCTTTTAACCTTCCAAATCTATCTCCAAAAAAGCCACCCAATGTACGGGCGAAAATATTCATTAAAGCGAATGAAAGCACCAAATTACCAGCCATTGACCGTGAAATACCAAAGGTATTCTGAAGGTAATCATCCATGGTTCCATAAACGGTAAGCTCTATACCGAAAGACGCACCGTAAACAACGAAAAGAATCCAAACTCTATAATCTTTTAGGACGCTTAAAAAGCCTTCTTCATCTTTCTTTATAGTAGGCATTCTACCTTCTTTCTTCAATTGTGCAAAGTTACCTTCAGGAGTATCTTGTGTAAAAAAGTAATACACCACACCCATTAACATGGCAATAACACCAGCAATCACCATAGAGTATCTCCATGCTATTTCATCAGCAACACCAAAACTAACAACGGCTGCTGCAATTAAGGGCATTCCTAAACGGTTAGCTCCACCACCTAAATTTCCCCAACCTGCAGATGTGGCGTTAGCCGTACCAACAATATTAGGTGCAAACATTATAGAGGTATGAAACTGTGTAATAACAAAAGACGCCCCAATAAAACCAATGAATAAACGGCAAATTAAAAATTGGGTAGGTGTTTGGACAAAACCGAGAAGAATAACGGGTATTGCTCCAATAACCAACAAATATGTATAACATAACCTAGGACCGTACTTATCACATAATTTACCTATTAGTAGTCTAGCAAATACGGTTCCTGTAACTGCTAATATAATAGAGTTCCATTTTTGCTCGGGAGTAAGACCCAAGTCCTTAACTACATCTGGCATAAAGGGTACAATACCAAACCATGCAAAAAAGCAAATGAAGAATGCTATTGATGTAATCCAAAATGTGCGTATTGGCATACTTTTTAAATCGGTCAGTTTTAAAGTAGTCGATTTTTTAGATTGTGTTTCCATAATACTGATGTTTTAAGTTTAAGGATAATCAAAACTACGTATTAATATACGTAATAATACGTATGTACTGAAAAATTGATGTATTTCTAAGTATTTTTACGAGATTATAAAAGAGAACAATCAAAAAATAAAGAATTGATTAAAAAGTAAATAGAATATTGACGAAATGGAATTTTCACCAAAGCAAATCGCTCTACACAATGCTTATTACAAGCATGATATAGAGCGATTATATAGAAAAGTACGTATCCGTACTATGTAGATATTTTAAAAACTAGAATGTAGTACGCGTTGCACCTCTTCCTCAAAAAAGGAAGGATGCTCAGTAACCACATCTCCTATTATAATGATACCCGGTTTGGAAATATCTATATCAAAAGCACCAGAACCAATGCTCCCTAAATTACCCACTATACAAGATTCATTCTGCATCGTACCATTCTGAATAACTGCCATTGGTGTTGAAGAGCCTCTATATTTACTTACCTCAGCTGATATTTCAGCCAGTTTCCTCACTCCCATTAGTATCACCATCGTAGCAGAAGATTGTGAGGCAAATTTTAAATCTTCAGAAAATGAGCCGTCTCTTTTTGTTGCCGTCATTACCCAGAAACTACTACTAACTCCTCTACGTGTCATTGGTATACCTTGACTAGATGGAACGGCAATAGCACTAGAAATACCATGGGAACTACGGTTACCGGAATACCAAAAGATTCTACATAAGCTATTTCTTCATGAGCCCTTCCAAAAACAAATGGATCACCACCTTTTAAACGAACCACATGGCCATGTTCAAATGCTTTTTCCACTATCAATATATTAATATCATCCTGATTAAAGGAATGTACCCCACAACGTTTACCTACGTATATTTTTGGAATACTTTCTTCAATCTGCATTAATAGGTCTTCGTCTACCAAAGCATCATACAATACTATATCAGCAGCTTTTAAAGCCTTCAAACCCCTAACTGTAATAAGGTCTGAGCTTATGGACCTGCTCCTATTAATGTAACCTTTGGTTCTTTAACTGTTTTCATACCTAGCGATTTTATAGGGTTGTTTTGGCAATTCCTCAACAAAACTACGTAATTATTTCCATAAAAACAGATGTTATATACGTATTTATACGTAATATTGCTAAGTAGTTTAAAATTGAAGCCTATGAAAACTATTATTGTTGTCGGAAACGGCATGGTCGGATACAAGTTCTGTGAAAAACTCGCAGCCCGAGAAGAGTCTGAAAATTTTAAAATCATCGTTTTCGGTGAAGAACCACGAGCAGCCTATGACCGCGTGCACCTTAGTGAGTTCTTTGGAAACAGGGATGCCAAGGCTTTAGAACTTGCTCCCGCTAGTTGGTATGCAGAAAACAACATAGAATTAGTGGTTAACGAACGTGTTACGGACATTCACCGTAAAACAAAGACAATAACTACCGGAAGCGACAAAGAATACTCGTATGATTATTTGGTACTCGCAACAGGATCCAGCCCTTTTGTCCCTCCTATAAACGGAGTGGAAAAAGAAGGTGTATTCGTATACCGTACTATAGAGGACTTAGAAGCCATGCTAAGTTATGCTGAAAAGATAAAAACTAAAAAATCAGATGGTCGTGCCGCTATATTAGGTGGTGGTCTTCTAGGTTTGGAAGCAGGTAAAGCAGTAATGGATATGGGTCTAGAGCCACATGTAGTGGAATTTGCACCTAAATTAATGCCAAGGCAGCTAGATTCTAGAAGTAGTAATGTACTTCAACTTACCCTGGAAAACATAGGAATAAACATTCATTTAGGAAAAGCTACCAATCGTATTTTAGGAAATGGCGCCATAACCGGAATGGACTTTGGTGAAGACGATTCCTTAGAAGTAGATATGTTGGTTATTTCAGCAGGTATTCGTCCTCGAGATGAACTTGGTAAAACCTGTAATTTGGCAATGGGAGTTCGCGGTGGTATCGTAGTTAATGATAGAATGCAAACTTCCGACCCTAATATATTTGCTATTGGAGAGGTAGCACTTTACAACCAGATGATATATGGCCTTGTGGCCCCAGGATATGAAATGGCAGAAGTGGCCGTAAATCAGATTCTGGAAAGCGTTGAAGTTATAATGAGCGCAGAAATAGACATGTCTACCAAACTGAAACTGATTGGAGTGGATGTTGCTAGTTTTGGAATTCCTTATATGCCAGCGGACAAGGGACTTTCTATTATTTACGAAAACAAAACTAAAGGACTATATAAAAGAATAAACGTAAGCCTTGACGGTAAAACCTTGCTAGGGGGAATTATGGTTGGTGATGCTGAGGATTATAGCATCCTACATCAAATGTACCTTAACAACCTTCCTTTACCAGATAATGCAGAAGAACTCATAGTTGGTTCAAGAGGCGAAGGCGGTTCAGCATTTGGAAGTGCTATGGATTTACCGGATACCGCAGTAATTTGTTCTTGCGAAGCTGTAACTAAAGGAGCTGTTTGTTGTTCTGTAATAGACGAAGGCAACGAAACGGTAAAAGAATTGGCAAAAGCTACAAAAGCAACTACAGGCTGTGGAGGTTGTAAGCCCATGGTTGCTGATTTGGTGAAGGAAAGTCTAAAGACATTAGGAAAAACAGTAAAAGAAAGTATTTGCGAACATTTTGACTACTCTAGACAGGAGCTTTATGATATTGTAAAACTAAAAGGCATTCAAGATTACGATGACCTGCTAGATGACGTTGGAAAAGGAGATGGTTGTGAAGTTTGTAAGCCCCTCGCCGCTTCTATTTTTGCAAGTATATATAATGAAACCGCTAACCGTCAAGAAACCATTCAAGATAGTAATGACCGTTATTTGGCCAACATACAACGAAACGGAACATACTCCGTAGTACCCAGAGTTGCCGGTGGAGAAATCTCTCCAAAACAATTAATGGCTATGGGTAGAATCGCCAAGAAATACGACCTATACACAAAAATAACAGGAGGACAGCGAATTGATATGTTCGGTGCCAAACTGCACGAACTTCCTTTGATTTGGGAAGAACTTATAGCGGAAGGTTTTGAAACGGGTCAAGCCTATGGAAAATCACTTCGAACTGTAAAAAGCTGCGTTGGTTCTACATGGTGTCGTTACGGTATGGACGAAAGTGTAAGTTTTGCTATTGAGATAGAAAACAGATACAAAGGTATACGCTCCCCTCATAAATTTAAAGGTGGTGTTTCCGGTTGTATTCGAGAATGTGCAGAAGCTCGTTCTAAAGATTTTGGTTTCATTGCCGTTGAAGGCGGATGGAACGTATATGTAGGAGGAAATGGCGGTGCAACCCCAAGACATGCTGAATTACTTGCAGAAAAAGTAGATAAGGAAACAGCCATAAAATATGTAGACCGTTTTATGATGTTCTATATAAAGACCGCACCACCACTTACCAGAACGTCTGTTTGGTTAGAAAAACTAGAAGGCGGCATTACGTACCTTAAAAACGTAGTTATCAATGACTCATTGGGTATTGTAGATGAATTGGATACGGGCATGCAAAACTTCGTGAATACATATAAATGTGAATGGAAAGAGGCTGTAGAGACTCCAGAGATAAGAGAGCGCTATACACACTTTATCAACTCTGATGAAACAGATGATAACATTGAATTCGTATCACTTCGAGAGCAAAAAATGCCTAAAGAGTGGGCTTAATCGAAGTTAAAAAACCGAAGTGACGGTTATACTTAATCTTGTTGAAACTACTTCCGATTTGGTTTAATCTCAATCCTAAAAAAATTACATTATGATTGCAAACTTAAGTACATACGAAAGCGTAAAAACCGATAGTGTAAAGGTCTGGTTCAAAGCCGGTCCAGCTAGTAAATTTCCTAAAAATGGTGGGGCATGTATAAAATATAAAGACAAGCAAATTGCTGTCTTCAACTTTACACGTCAAGCTACATGGTACGCATGTCAGAATCTATGTCCACATAAAATGGAAATGGTACTCTCACGTGGTATGATCGGAGAAGAGAACATGCAACCAAAAGTTGCTTGTCCCCTTCATAAAAACACGTTTTCGTTAAAAACGGGAGAAAACCTTAACGGAACTCTAGACGCCATTGCCACCTATCCCGTTAAGGTAGAAGACGGATTTGTATTTGTTGGATTTTCAGAATAGTTGATTTTTAGCTAAATCTTTAGAAAAAGACATCAATAGGTATAGAATAGATTCCGTACAGGTCTGAAGGTATTTGTATCTTAGACCAAAATTTTAGACCTATGTCAATTTCTGATAAATTACAGCAAGCCTTTACATTGTTCGATGAGGCAAATGGGCAAGATCCACATACAGAAACAACTCCTTCAGGAAAAACATATCCAAAAGAGTTGCTATATGCACTTAGGATGACGGAGAAGCTGAACGATTTTGCACCCAAAGCACCTGAAGCTTTAAAGCTAACAGCTAGGTCTCAGCATATTTGCCGATGGGAGATTCCACGTGAGTCTTATGAAATGAACCGTGCGGGATATCTAAAATGGCGTCAGGACTTGAAAAAGTTTCATGCAAAAAAAGCAACTTCAATTTTAGAAGAGGTTGGTTATGACCAAGCAACTATTGATAAAGTGGCTTTTTTGTTGGAGAAAAAACAACTGAAAAAAAATGAAGACACCCAGACCCTAGAAGATGTTATCTGTTTGGTGTTTTTAGAACATTATTTTGAGCCTTTTGCTTCTGAACACGAAGATGCCAAGGTTATTGATATTCTTCAAAAACCTGGCGCAAAATGTCCGAAGAAGGGCATAAGGCCGCATTGAAATTACCCCTTTCTAAAAATTCACTGGCGTTGGTTTCTAAAGCCATAGCCGGTTAACTTAAGGGCAGTTACCTGATACGTGTACTATGCCAAATGACAAAACCCAATTACCGTTAGATTCTGAGACTTTTCTAAGTATCAGAAAATGGTACCTATGGGCTTTGGCAGGCATTGCTGTCACTATTATTATCTCACAGATTTTGATTCAGTTACACCTGAATTCGCAATTGAGTGATTCTCGTGTTATTAATGTAGCGGGGTTCCAAAGAGCTTACAGTCAAAAGTTGACGAAGGAGTTATTACTCATTAAAAGTGACTTTCTCAAAGCTGAAATTGCTCCAAAAATAAAAGAGCTCTCCAAGACCATTTCTATTTGGAAACACTCTCATATAGCCTTACAAAATGGAGATGAAGATAAAGGTCTTCCCAATGAGGATGACACTGAAATTTTAGAGTTGTTCAATACGCTAGAGCCACATCATTCGGCAATGGTACAAGCTGCAGAAACAATAATTACCTCTTATCATAATAATAGTCTAACTGAAGCTAATTTAGAACAAAATGTTGCTGTTGTACTGCAAAACGAAAATCGTTTTCTACAACTAATGGATGACATCGTAAATCAATATGATGAACGCAGTAAGACCAAACTAAAAAACTTAAAGCAAAAAGAGTATATCCTTCTTTGCATTTCCTTGCTCATATTATTACTTGAGATTGTGTTTATCTTTAAACCCCTTTCATTACAAATTCGTAAGACTATTGGCAATCTAATGCAAAACCAGGTAAATTCAGATGCTCGCGCCAAAGAAGTACAGCAACTGTATTCAGAGAAAGAAAAATCCCTCCAAGAATTACAAGAGCTGAATTTTGTAATAGATAATGCAGCCCTGTTTGCAAGTGCACGGAAAGATGGTAGCATTGTTTTTATCAGTAAAAAATTTCTAGGCTTGCTGGGTATTACCGAAAACCAATTAAATAAGCCCTTAGCAGAAATTCTCACAACAGACTCTGGCCAACAAGAGTACCTTAGAGAGGTGCTTAAGGGTAATAGAAAAAATGTAATCCGCACAGAGGAAATTAAAATCACCACTTTAGAAGGAAAGGATTTTTGGTTGGACATGTCTATCGTTCCTATGCATCAATCTAGCAGGCAACAAAGCATTCTTATTTTGTGTTCTGATATTACAGAGCGTAAGGAGAATAGCATAAAGGTAGAGCAACTTACCAAGCAGAATTTTGAAGAACGAATGCTTCAAAAGAAAGTACAGGCAAGCCAAATCGTAGAGGGGCAAGAAGAAGAACGGAAACGTATTGCCAAAGACATTCATGATGGAATTGGTCAAATGCTGACTGCATTAAAATTCAATATTGAATCTATTGACCCAGAGAACAAGGATAAGACAATAGAAAAGATTGCCTACCTGAAGACTCTGACCTCAGATTTGATTAAGGGTGTACGTACGGCCACATTTAACCTTACACCACCAGAACTTAGTGATCATGGCATTTTTCCGGCGCTTCAAAAAATGACGGTAGAGCTGTCTAAACTAACAGGGAAAACAATTCTTTTTGACAATAAGACCGATGAACACATTAGATTTGATTCACTAGCAGAAACCAATGTTTATAGAGTTGTACAAGAAGCAGTCAATAATGCCATCAAATATGCCGAAGCAAGTTATATACTAGTAACCATTAATTACAAAAACGATATCTTAAGTGTTGTAATTGATGATGATGGAAAAGGTTTTGACGAATCCATTTTAGGGCAAGTACCTAAAAATAATAGCGAAGGCGGAATGGGACTCTTTTTTATGAAAGAGCGAATAGATTACATAAACGGTAGGCTATTTATTAATTCTATTCTAGGCGAAGGAACGCGTGTTACCATCAATTATAGAACAGAAAAACAAGAAGAAGAGCATGGAGCGGAATGAATTGTACCCGGTATTTCTTAAAGTATCGAATTTAAATATCTTAATTGTGGGCGGCGGAAACGTAGCTTTAGAAAAATTGACTTTCTTATTAAAGTCAAGCCCTAATGCCCAAGTAGAAATGGTATCACCCATGTTTAGGGAAGAAACAATTGCATTAGCCAATAAGTTTGGAATTACCATGCATTTAAACGAGTATAATGAAACCTTCTTAAAAGGAAAACACATGGTAGTTGCTACAACGGATATCGTTAAGGTAAATGAGCAAGTATATCATGATTGTAGAGCACAAAGTATATTGGTAAACGTAGCGGACAACCCTCCTTTTTGTGATTTCTATATGGGTGGCATAGTTACCAAAGGAAATGTAAAAGTGGCTATTTCTACCAATGGAAAGTCTCCAACTACAGCCAAACGCTTACGTCAGTTTTTTGAAGATGTCATTCCAGACAACATAGATGATTTAGTAAAGAACCTCAACGAGTTCAGAAAGACGATAAAGGGTGATTTTGAGGAAAAAGTAGAAACCCTGAACGAATTTACGAAAGGGTTGGTCAACAAGAAAGATGAAGATTAGGCTACGTAAATCGTAGCCTAATCTTCATCAATTTTACATTTCATTCATTACCTCAGAGAAAAGACGGAACGAATTAATTCTATCTTTTTGGTCGTAAATATGTGAAACTGCAATTACTTCATTTACTCCTGTCTGCTTGATAAAAGCTTCCGTTTTTTCTTTAACTGTGGCCTTGCTTCCAACAAAAGCATATTTAAGCATACGCTGAAATGCAGGGTCTACAGAAACCTGTTTCAATTCTGGCGTCATTTTTATTGCTGGCTGCATATAATCAATCTTTCCGGTCATAACGCCCAACATTAAACGCAACATAGAAGTAGATATCGTATCTGCTTCCTCATCAGTTTCTGCAGCAACCACATTTATAGCCGCAACCGAATACGGATCTTGCAAATATTTTGAAGGCTGAAAATTATTGTAATAAATATTTAAAGCTTCTAAAAGATGTGTAGGTGCAAAATGGCTCGCAAAAACATAAGGAAGCCCCTCTTTTGCCGCTAAATAAGCACTATCGGTACTAGAGCCCAAAATATAGATAGGTACGTCTACACCCTCTGCAATAGGTGCCCTAACTTTTGCATCCTTATTATCTTTTGAAAAGTACTTCTGAATGTTATGCATTTCTTCAGGAAAACGGTAGACCGCTTCCATTCTATCCGGCCTAATAGCGTTTGCTGTTACCTGATCCGTTCCCGGAGCACTTCCTAGACCTAAATCTATTCGCCCTGGGTACAATGAAGCCAAAGTACCAAACTGTTCCGCTATGAGCAGAGATGAGTGGTTTGGCAGCATAATACCACCTGAACCTACGCGTATCTTTTTTGTTCCGCCAGCAATGTGCCCCATAAGCACAGAAGTAGCAGAACTAGCAATACTCAACATATTATGATGCTCCGCCAACCAAAAACGGTTATATCCAAATTCTTCGGCTTTTTGGGCCAATTCTAAACTATTATCAAAAACTTCTTTTGGCGTAAAACCAGCTCCTACAGTTGCTAATTCTAATATGGAATACGGTATTTTATTTGTTTTTATTTCTTTCATAATCAATCTATCATCAAAATTATAGAATAACCCCTTTTTTGAACTAAATTAATGTAGCTCAGTGTGTTGCAAAAAATTCATTTTAAAAGGGAAATATAAGTCGTTCTAAAAGCCAAAACCTTACAACCAAAAGGGTCATATGAATACAAGCAAAATTAGAAATTAAGACTTAATTGGTAGAGGATAAATTTAAACCATTAAAGGCGTTTTTTTAGCGCTGGATTCGTAGATTTTTTCCAATACTAAAATATTCGGAATGTAACTGGCAACGTCGGTTTCAAAGGGAGTTCCTGCAATAAGGTTAGAGACAAAATGTTGCTGCGTGGCAAAAACACAATCTCCTGCAAAATTTTGCTTTTTAAAGCTATACTTGTGTTCTTGCTCTTCTTTTCCCAAAAGCTGAATGGTAATCTTTCCGTCATCATAAAGACGTAAACTACCCTTGTCTCCTTCAATAAGTACGGCACCAAAGGTTAACCTTGGGTCTTCGGAAGTGTTTTCATTATATCTATTTGCATCTAAAAAACCAAGACCGCCATTGGCAAAATCAAAATTTACCCAAGCAAAATCTTCACCTTTAATATTTGTATTGAGCGTTCTAAGTTTAGCGTATACCTCCGTGATTTCTCCTCCCAAATATCTAAATACATCTATAAAATGAATTCCAGTTTCGTAGATAAGCAACCGCTCCATTTCCCTGAAATAAGGCTGTCTGTTCATATACGCATCGGTCTGCCAACCGTCGCCCATTCGCATTCGTAAATTTAAGGTGTGCAACTTGGAACCAATTACCTGAGTATCCAAAAGTTTTCTAAGTTCCCTATGCCAAGGTTGAAAACGGAAATTTTCATGCACCATCATCCTAACATCTGAATTAGAAATAAGCGATTCAATCTCTTTGGCCTCTTCTAAAGTTGGCGCCAACGGTTTTTGACAAATAATCTGAATGTTATGTGCTACCGCTAATTTACAAAGCTCCAAATGGCTTTCCGGAGGAGTTATGATATCTACAAAATCTGGCCTCTCGTTAAGGAACATTTCCTCAACACTAGTGTAAGCCTGCTTAAAACCGTAGGTATCAACTATGCCCTCTGCTCGTTCTTTAACCGAGTCACAAACACCAACAATCTCAACAGCATCGATTCTTTTCCATGCTTCAAAATGAAACTGACTAAAATAACCCGCTCCTATACAAACTCCTTTTAATTTTACCATACCGCCTTTATTAATAGGTAGAGAAATGCCTTTGAGGCTTCATGTTGTACCACATTAGAATTGCAATACTATTCAATAGTGCGCCCACCACAAAGAACGGAGTAGTAGATTCTGTCCAAGATTGCAAGTACGGAAATGCCAATGCGGTTAGGAATGCTCCAATGTTTCCGGCCATATTCATTGTTCCCGATACTGCTCCGGAATGTTCCTTTCCAATATCTACGCAAAAAGCCCAAGAAGATGGCAAGGTCATATCCGCTCCAAAAATAGCCAGACTTAAAAACAGAATGGCACCTTCCACGGAATCCATATAAATACTTCCAATAAGTCCTACTGCAGCTAGAAAAAAAAAATTGAAGCGGGAAGAATACGCGACCTGTCCCAATTTCCCTTTTTATAGATTCGGTCACTTAGAGCTCCTGATGTCCAGTTTCCGAAAGCACCGAAAATTAAGGGAATTGCAGTATATAAACCGGCTTCCATAGTGTTTAGACCATACTCGCTTTTTACGTGCGGGAAGAGTAAGGTAAGAGCAAAGAAAAAAGTAAAGTTACTACAGAAGTATTGCCCCATAGCCAACCATATATTTTTGGACTTCAACAGGTCGCCCATGTTTATTTTTTTGGCTTTTACCCCTGTATCTTGTGGCTGCCTTGTGGCAAGTATAAATTCTTTTTCTTCGTTTGAAATATGGGGATGCTCTTCCGGCATATCTCTAAAAAACACAAACCAAGCGACTGCCCAAGCTACACCAACAACCCCTAAAATCATAAAAGAAGACCGCCATCCAAAATCATCTATCATCCAAGCTACCATAGGAAGAGCGAATGCCGCCCCCAATCTAGACCCGGAAAAATTAATACCCGTAACAAGACCCCTTTCTTGCAAGGGAATCCACGTATAAATAGCTCTTGACATTTATGGAAAAGCACCAGCTTCTCCTGCCCCAAAAAGAAACCGAACTACCAAGAGGGACATAAAATTAAATGCAGCTCCAGTTAAAGCGGTAAAAACTGACCAAACAGCTACAATAGCCGCAAGTACTTTGCGCGGGCCCAAAGAATCGGAAAGCATGCCGGCCGGAGTTTGAAAAAGAGCATACCCCAAGGAAAAAGCAGCCAAGACCCATCCCATTTGTTTATCGCTCAAGTCCAAAGCTGCAGAAATTGGCTCTTTGGCCACTGAAATACAAACACGGTCTACATAAAGAAGTAAGGCCAGCAAAAAAGTGCCTACAACCATAAAATACCGTTTAGGAAAATAGCCCTGTGTTTTCATAATTTTTTATTTCAATAAGGAAATCAGTTCATATAGTGCAGTATCATCTCCAACATTGCCAGGAAATACAATATAGGGCATATCAGGAAATTTTGCATCGCTGTCCAATTGCCAAACAGGTACACCTTTTAGCACCTGCCCTAAAACATTTGCGCGGCGTACATTAAGACCTTTTGTAGCAACATCACTAGAAGTAATACCTCCTTTTGCAAGAATATATTTGGGTCGTACCCTTATCTTTTTAACTATGGATATTAATGCATTAGAAACCCTGTTTACAATTTCAAGACTCTCGCTTTTTGAGGTTCCTTTTTTCACTTCTCTACTAGTGAAAATGACTACATCTTTACCCACTTTAAGATGGTTTTCTACTTTCTCCACCAGTAAGACCAATTCTTTACAGAAAACTCCAATATCGAACACATTGGTCACATTTAATTCAAGAAAAACTGCATTACTTCGCTCTTTTAAATACACTAGTTGAGCAGTAGTTTTGGGAACGTAAGAGCCAATTACCACAAGTGCACCATTTGATGAAGGTTTTTTTAGAATTTCATCTTTTGTTAAACATGGTTTTATAGCAATACCAGAAATTGTATTAATAAAAGATGCCGCAGTTCTAAAAACAAAAGAACTTTCACTCTTTAAAATTACAAGCGCCATGGCCTGCAAATCGGGGTATGATGTGGCGTTCGCTATAATATGCGTTATCTCCGGTTGTTCTATTATCGATTTTATTTCTTCGGATGATTTATTTCTAAGTGCTTGAACCGAAACACTTGCAATATTTTTTTTGTTTACGATTCCTTCTGATTTTTCTATTATCCAATCTTTTAAATTGGATGCTGAGTAACCAAAGGTGTTGTCTTGTGCAAAAGGAGTTTTTGCGGCAGGAATGAACTCATTTCCTTCTTTCACATAATGAATATCCTCATACGTATAACGTCCACCTTCAAAAAAGGCGGGAGCTAATATGTGCTTTGTTTTTTTCAAGCCCATACCTTTTGCCAAGGCATCAACTTCATTGGGATAATGTCCCCTTAAAGTAGAATCGCTTCGGCTAATGACAATCAGTTTTTTTTGATGTTTATCAGCTACTTTCTGCAACCTAGAACCTATGAGTTTACCTAATATGTTCGCTTCATAAGCCTGAAGACTCCTTGAGTTGGTAAGTATAAAGAACACAGGGCTTACCAGCAATTCATTCTCCAATATTTCTTCTGTCCATTCAGTAATTACAGGAACACCGTGCACTGTTTGGGTACCCGTTGGGTCATCATCTAAAACAACTATGGATTTTGGGTTTTTGGCGAGTTCTGCACGAATTTCTTTTTCTAGGCCCAAAAGGCCTCCTCCCTCTTCAATTGATTTTAAAAGTGCTGAGTGAGACATGAAATTCAATTTTCTATTGCAATGATACGCGCAGGGGCGCCATCACCATTTTCAACCTTTAACGGTAGCGCCACCAAAGTCACTTTTGATTGCGAAAGTGCTTCTAAATTGGTAAGTCCTTCAACTATAATGATGTCGTTTTTCATTAAAATGGTATGCACCTCCGTAACTTCCTTGATATTATTGACATCTGCCACGGAAGGAGGTTCAACACCAAGAATATTTACTTTTTTTTCACCCAACCAATGGGCCAGTTCAGGGCTAATTCTAGGTAAAGCATTACGATATTCATCCGTGCCCAATTTTTTACTCCAACCCGTGTGTAAAAGCAAACTTTGTCCTTGTTCTACTTTTTCTGCAATAGCTCCCAAATGAGCAACCGTAATAGATTCTTTAGGTTTGATATCCGTAAGGTTAACAACCCATGCTTCAGAAACAAAGCGGTCAACAGGAAGTTGGTCTATCGTCTGATCATTGACCTCAAAATGTACAGGAGCATCCATATGGGTACCACTATGAGAATACAAGTGTAAGGTGGTAGCGTTCCAACCATCTTTTGCCAAAGTTTTGGCCTATGGTCTATAGCTACTCCTTTAACGCCTGCTTCAATAGGCAAAGTGAGGTCAATAATTTTTCTATTTACCATTCTAATTTATATGGTTGATAATTTTGTTGCGTTGATAAATTGCACCACGCTTTCCGCAACTTCAGATGTTGAGGCCGTACCGCGAAGGTCTTTTGTTAAATTGCCTTTTGCGGTCGCTGCTTCTATACCTGCCATAATCTCTTTTGCTGCTTCAGTTTCTCCTAAATGGTCCAACATTATTGCTGCAGACCAAATTTGCCCGATTGGATTTGCGATGTTCTGCCCCGCAATATCCGGTGCAGAGCCATGAATAGGTTCAAACATAGAAGGAAAATCTTTCTCAGGATTAATATTTCCACTACCTCCAAGACCCAAACTACCCATAATGGCACCACCAAGATCGGATAAAATATCGCCAAAAAGGTTGGTTGTCAAAATAACATCAAAAATTTCCGGACGCAATACAAAACTTGCCGAAGCATTGTCAATGTACATTTTGCTGTATTCTACATCTGGGTACTCTTGTGCCACCTCTGCAATAACCCTATCCCAATAGGCCAAACTATTAATAAGTGTGTTGGATTTAGTTACATTGGTAACTTTGCTGTTTCGTTTACGCGCCAATTTAAAAGAATAATGAGCAATTCTCTCAATACCAAATCTAGTAAAGATGCTGGTATCCATGGCCATACCTCCCGGCTTGTCTCCGTGCATTATTTTTCCACTCTGAACGAACTCGCCTTCATTATTCTCCCGAACAACCACAAAGTCTATATCTTTTTCAGTTTTATACCGAAGCGGACTTTCTACCTTATGGAAATAATTTTACAGGTCTATAATTTACATACTGCTCAAATGAAGTTCTTACTCGAAACGTATAATCTCTAGCAGGCAACGTATCATCTACCTCTGGTAAACCTACTGCACCAAAAAATATAGCATCAAATTCTTTAAGGGTTTCTAAAGCGTCTTCTGACATGAATTTGCCATGCTCTTTAAAATATCCCGCTCCAAAAGGAAACTCTTGTTTATCTAGTTTAAATCCATATTTATTGGCTACCGCATCAAGCACGGAAACTCCAGCAGGAACAATTTCAGCTCCTATTCCGTCGCCATTAACTACAGCGATTTTGTACGTTTTTCCCATTTTAATTCTTTCTTATTGTAGTTATACTATATTTTGCACAATATTTGCACAAAATAATATTTAGTTGATAATAGCAACGAATATAGGATAAATTTCTATAAAAAGTATCACAACAAGTAAACATGGTTGTATTTTACGATACAAATGCGCAATATTTTGCATTAAAATAAAATATATTATACGTATTTCAACAATCCAAAAAATACATTTGAATACCTAAAGATAAGCTAGAGTAATGAGTGCTTCTCGAGAAGAATTGCTAGATTGAAAAAACATATTGAACATATCGTTTTTCCGTTTATATGAAAGAATTTTAAGCTCCGCAGCTAAAATTTTAGCTTGCTCTAAGACTTATTTTTATTAGTAGAATTACGAATCACCAATTCTGATTTTAAGACCACCCGAGATACATCTTTCTCGTAATTTTCAATCCGATCTATAATCAACTTTGCAGACTCCACACCCATTTGGTAGCTGGGCTGGTCAATACTTGTAAGTGAAGGCTCTAAAAGCTCATCAATTGGCTCATTATTAAAGCCGATAATCGCCAAGTCCTCCGCCATTTTCAGACCGCGTTCCTTGGCAGCAAGCATTACCCCTATGGCAACCTGATCACTAAAAGCCAATACGCCATCTGGATGCTCTGGAGAATACAATAATTTTCTTGCTGTGCTGAGGTTTCCTTCCCGCGTAAAGTTGGTGTTTTCAATAAGCTTCTCCTCAACCGTTAAGTTAGCGTCCACTAAGGCTTTCTTATATCCCAAAAGTCGGGTTGAACTTATTTGCAAAATCTTTGGCCCACCTATATATGCAATGCGCTTGCATCCCACGGAAATTAAATGCTGAGTAGCATCATAGGCCGCTTTAAAATTATCAATAATAACTTTATCAGACTCAACCTCATCACAAAGACGATTGAAAAACACTAATGGAATCTTTCTTTTCTTAGCTTCCAAAAAATGGTCGAATTCTTTTGTCTCACTAGCTAAAGACACAATCAGTCCCGCTACACCAATATCCAATAGCTCTTTTACCAATATTTGCTCTCTCTCATACGACTCGTTAGATTGGCAGATAATGATTTGCATCTGGTGTTTTTCTAGTATTTCTTCTATACCAGAAATAGCCATAGCATACAGGTGATACTTTATACTGGGCACAATAACACCAACCGCCTGTATTTTCTTTTTAGCAAAAGGGTTTATGTGTTTAGTCTGAAAATAATTGTACTCTTTTGCTAACTCAAGTACTTTCTCTCTGGTTTGTGCGCTAATACGAGGATTGCCTTGTAATGCTCTGGAAACTGTAGAAATAGAAACATTAAGTTTCGCGGCAATATCCTTTAATGTCGTTTGTTTTTTGTCCAAATCACTAATAATGAGTGCAGCAAATATAACTTAAATTTCTCTGGACCATTGCCGCACCCTAAGATTCGCAAACCTCTACCCACACTTCAAACGATATTAATGCTTGCTTTTTTGATTCATCATAGATTTTTTACCCTGTAACTGTGCAGCAGCATCAACTGTAAAAGTTCCGTTCACCACAATTTCTTCGCCATTTTCTAGTCCATCTATTATAGTTACATTCTCTCCGGTACTATTCCCAATAGTCACTTCTCTCATTTCAAAAACAAGTTCTTCAAAGTCCGATTTCACATACACCAACGAGCGTTTTCCTGTCCACATCACAGCTGATGCTGGCACAGTAATTACACTTTCATTAACCGTAGTATTAGAATTTACTTTACCCTGAACGAACATCCCTGGTTTAAAGACCCCATCCTTATTGTTCAATACAGCCCTAAGCGTTACAGTTCTGGTCTGGACGTTTAGAATAGGGCCTATATAAGACACTTTAGCTTTAAAGACTTTATTAGGATACGCATTAGTGGTTACCCGTATCTGCTCCCCTTTTTTAAACTGGGAAATCTGATTTTCGTACACATCAAAATCTGCCCAAACGGTATTTAGGTTAGACACTTTAAAAATTGGTTTTCCGTCCATAATATGAGCTCCATCGCTCACAGCTATTTCCGTTACTATACCAGAGACATGAGAATAAATGGTAAAACTCTCTTTTGTTTTTCCCGTCTTTATAACCTCGTCTAATTCTGGACCATGGACTTTCCAATTCTTAAATTTAGCTTGTACCGCTTTGTACAATTGAGGTTGAGATTCCTTTAATTTATAAGCTGTAATCAGCTCTTGTTGTGCAGCAACTAGCCCATAGTGAATACACTTTAGCTACTGCCTGCCCTTTGTTTACTTTTTGGCCTAAGGAGGTAACATATAACTTCTCTATCCGTCCGTCAAAATGTGCTGGCTGTATGGCTGTTTCATCTCCATTTATTGCTATTCTACCAGAGAGCATAACCCCGCCTTCCGAAGCGACGCTATTTTCTCCCACCAAAACGGTTTGAATATTAGCCAAGGCCATAGCGTTTTCGGTTAGCTAAACTGTTCTGCCAATAAGCCATTGGCACCCACTTCTGCAGGAATCAAGTCCATACCACAAATAGGACAAGCGCCAGCTTCAGGAAGCATAATCTGAGGATGCATGGAACATGTCCACATTTCATCCATACTATCTCCTGAATGATTATGTTCTGCAGCAGAAACCTGTATTGCTTCTTTTGACTCTACGCTATTAGCGCTATTTCCAAAGATTAACCAACCCGCTAAGAGGCCTACCACTGCGGAAATACTTATGTACAAGATATTTTTATTCATGGTTTTTATTTTAGACTGATCTCAACAAAGCATACAGCATTTTGTTGACTATTATTAGTTTTCTAGGCGTTTAATCATAGCCTTCATTTCTTCAATTTCCTTTTTCTGCGCTTTGATAATATCATCTGCCAAAGCTTTAACTTCGGGATCCTGAATATTGGCTCGTTCACTTGTTAATATAGCTATAGAGTGATGGGGAATCATAGCTTTCATCCACAACACATCTCCCACAATTGGCGCCTGCGCGCGTACCAATGTTAGGGCAGTTACAAACAAAGTAATACTGCCCAATACAATCGCGATATTCTTCTTTTGATTTTTATACATATTCCGCATGGCAACGAACATGATTATTGCCATGGCCGAAATACCCAAACAGCTCATATAAAACCTTGTTAGACTAAAATACACATGGTCTATGGCATAGGTGTTTAAATACATAGTGATGTACATGGCAATAAAAGAGGCCACTAACATCAGTACAAATTTTCTATAGTTATTATTATCCATTTTGTCTTTGTTCTCCATAATTTTTAGATTTAGATTATTGATTTTCAACTTCGAAAAAAATCTGCTATTTCTCTGATTGAGTAATTAGCTCATATCTAAAATTAAAATCCCTAATTCATCTTTATTAACTCTAATAAATTGATTTTTAACTATTTATATATCATTCTATAATCACTATACATTTCACCATATAAATCATATCAAAGACGAGTTTTCTTTAGCTAGTCAATTTTGGTCGCTTTTAATCTAAGTGCGTTTGCAATGACAGATACCGAGCTAAAACTCATAGCAAGCGCTGCAATCATTGGTGATAACAAAAGTCCAAAAACAGGATACAATACGCCTGCTGCAATTGGAATACCAATGGTATTATAGATTAATGCGAAAAACAGGTTTTGCTTAATGTTCTTCATTACGGCATCACTAAGGTTCCTAGCTTTTACAATACCGTGCAAATCGCCTTTTACGAGGGTTATCATAGCACTTTCAATAGCTACGTCTGTTCCTGTTCCCATGGCAATACCTACATCACTTTTTGCTAAAGCAGGTGCATCATTAATACCATCACCCGCCATAGCGACTACATGACCTTGTTCTTGCAGTTTTTTGACCTCAGCTAGTTTGTCCTCAGGAAGCATTCCTGCTTTAAAATCTTGAAGGTTCAGCTCTTTGGCCACTGCTTGCGCAGTATCATGATTATCTCCTGTAAGCATTATAACGGCTATTCCTTTTTCTTGAAGTGCTTTAATAGCTTGGGCACTTGTTTCTTTTATTTTATCGCCAATAACAACAAAGCCAACAACCGCTTCATCAATAGCTAAATAGGATACCGTTTTGCCTTTCTTTTGATGCTCGTTGGCCTCATTTTGGAAGTCGGAGCTTAAAGCTGCATTAACATGTTCCATCATTTTAATGTTACCCAACGCCACTTTTTTACTATCAATTTTGCCTTCCACCCCTTTTCCGGTTACGGCATTAAAATTTTCGGTTTTCAACACTTCCACACCTTGTTCTTTTCCGTATTTAACCGTTGCTTCCGCAAGTGGATGTTCACTAGAACTATTCAGAGAGGCTATGTACTGTAATACTTCATTTTCGGAATAATCTCCTTTTGAAGTTCCAATAGCTTCCACCGTTGGTTTTCCTTCGGTGATGGTTCCTGTTTTATCTACAATCAGCGTATCTACTTTGTACATTTTCTCTAGAGCTTCTGCATTCTTCACCAATACACCGTTTTGAGCTCCTTTACCAACCCCAACCATAATAGACATAGGTGTTGCCAGACCTAAAGCACAAGGACACGCAATAATTAAAACAGCAATAGCATTCACTAGGGCAAATACGTACGCAGGTTCTGGACCCCAAATGGCCCAAACTGCAAATGTAATTACCGAAATAATTACCACAACGGGCACAAAATAACTAGAAACGGTATCTGCCAACTTCTGTATAGGTGCACGACTACGACTAGCATCGTTCACCATTTGTACAATTTGAGACAGCAAGGTATCATTCCCCACTTTTTCGGCCTTCATTAAGAAAGTCTGATTCCCGTTTATAGTACCACTACTTACTTTATCTTCTATTATTTTATTAACCGGAATAGGTTCTCCCGAAATCATAGATTCATCAACAGTGGTCTGCCCTTCAGTAATAACACCATCCACAGGAATTTTTTCATATGGTTTCACACGTAGTGTATCTCCTTTTTGAATTTTTTCAATCGAAACTTCTTCTTCAACTCCATCTACAACACGGACTGCTTTATTAGGGGCAAGTTTCAACAATTCCTTTACTGCAGAATTGGTCTTACTATGTGCTCGCGCTTCAAGTACTTGTCCCATTAAAACTAACGTAAGAATAACTGTTGCGGCCTCAAAATAAACGTGCACTGCGCCAGATTCCGTTTTAAATTGTGGCGGAAAAAAGTCTGGAAACAACATTCCAAAAACACTGAACAACCAAGCCACACCGGCACCAATACCAATGAGGGTGAACATATTTAGGTTCCAAGTTTTTATACTACGGTAGGCACGTTCAAAAAACATCCATGTAGCATAGAACACCACGGGAATAGAAAGCGCAAACTGAATCCAGTTCCACCATTTCTGTTCCATAACATCGTACAATGGATTATTAGGAATCATCTCACTCATGGCAATGAGAAAGATGGGCAAGGTTAAAGCAAGCGCTATCCAGAATTTTTTTGAAAGCTTATTATACGTTTTTTCTTCCGCAGAAAGGTCCGGTTGCAAAGGCACCAAATCCATGCCACAAATAGGACAACTACCCGGTTCATCACGAATAATTTCCGGGTGCATAGGACATGTCCATTGTTCTGCAGTGGTTGCGCTTAGATTTTGCTCTTCTACCAGATCCATTCCACAAACGGGGCAATCACCTGCCTCATCATAGGTTTTATCATCCTCACAATGCATTGGGCAATAGAAAACGCCAGTGCCATTACCTTTTGGCTTTTCGGCTTTTTCTACTGGGTGATGTTGATGTTCTCCTGCATTATGAATACTATATGAACCTCCATCATCTAACAGCGCTTTTTGGAAAGTTTCGATAGGAATGTGAGACTCCATCTCAATAGTAGCCTCTGCCTTCTCTAAATTCACCGAAGCGCTGGTTACACCAGCAACCCTAGAGAGCGTTTGTTCAACATGACCGCGACATCCGTTGCAAGTCATTCCGTGTATATGATAGGTATGTGTCATTTTAGATTTATTTTGTTCGGTAAAATTAAAAAGAGCTAGCGCCAATCCTTTTCACAATTCCGATTCTTATTTATACAATTTGGTCCAACGTCTTTCTATTCCAGTTTTTCAAACTCTTATAATCGCTCATAGACATTCCGGTAACTGTTTTAAACTGCCTTGCCAAATGGCTGCTAGTTTTATAGTTAAGGGCGTATGCTATTTCAGAAAAGTTAAGCTGTCCCAATTGTATATATTCTTTTACTTTTTCAATTTTTAAGTTGATGGTGTACTTTTCCAAGGTCATCCCTTCTGACTTACTAAACATTTTGCTTAAAGCCGTCTCCGTCTTGCTAAACTCTTCTGCTAAAGATTGAAATAGGTGTTCTGTTTCTCCCGTTTCAATTTTATGAATCAGCTTTACTTTTATCTGTTCAACAACCGTATCCGTTTCATTTTCAATGAGCTCAAACCCTATTTTGGTCAAAGCATTGGCTAAGTTCTCCTTACGGCTTCCTTGCCCTTCTGCAGCGACCACTTTCCCTAATTCAATAGACTCTACCGTATAATTTTCGATATTAAATATTTCTAAAACCGAAGCTATACAACGGTTACAGACCATATTTTTTATGTAGAAAGTTTCGTTCATTATTTTCTTTTTTGTTGCCGTTCCGGCTATTAGCCAAATGTTGTAAAAGGTATGTAATGTTAAGGGGTTTGTCGGGCTTCTACAAGAAAACTTTACTTTGCCAGTGCCCACTATTTAGACCACAAAATTTACCAAGGTAACAGTTAATCTAATTTTTATGAGACCCATCACAATTGGGCATTCGTTTGGAGCGGCCGCAAGTGCAATCGTTTAGCCCGTAACCCTCAAAAATGCGGTCTGTATTTTTATCTATTCTAGAGATTCGGGTTTTGGATTGTTTGGGTTTGGAAAAATGTAAAAGATAGCCCTTTTGCCTTGAGCGTGAGGCCCTTAAAAGCTTTCTTAAATGCAGGATTTTCTTTGAATTTTTGTTTTAACTCATCTGGGGTTTCAAAATCCGTTACCTTTTTTGCCTTTAGTTTCAGCCCCAAGTTTTCTACCTCAACAGCCTCTAAAATATATTGTTTGATGATAGATTGCTTTTCCTCAACCTGGGCTAGATTGGTAAATCTAATTTGCCGGGCAGATTGCGTATTTTCTGTTTGTTGAATCAAAATTTGTTTAGAATCCTGTAGCAATGCTCCTTTATTAAAAAGTAAAGCGCAGTAGTTCTTGAACCCGTGGATAAGCAAAATATTTTTTCCCTTATAGGTATAACATGGATGCATCCATTTAAACTCTTCCTCCAGCCCACAATCCAAAATCAACTCACGAAGTCTTATGAGCTCTTCTTTCCATTGATTAAGGTTGTTCAGAAATTCTTCTACTTTTGGGTTCATGATACCAGCTATTTTTCAGCTTTGTGCCATTAAGGTCTTCATTTCTCATCGTATTCAATTAAAATTAGATGGGTTACTGTTCTAAATATCGGGATTTATAAGAAAGTATGCTAAGGCAAGATGGGAAAATTGACGGTAGATGTTTTTAAATTTACATCACCTAAAATAAAAAAACCTCTCAAGAACAGATGTTCTGAGAGGTTTTCTGTGGTCCCACCTGGACTCGAATAGGGACCACCTGATTATGAGTCAGGTGCTCTAACCAGCTGAGCTATAGGACCGGTTACAATTCAAAATTTAGCTTTGTAAATCCTTTTTTCGATTAAAACCGATAAAGACTGGTGCTCAAACCAGCTATTACAGAACTCGTGAATTGCGGATGCAATATTACTACTTATTTTTAACTGACACAAGATTTTTATGCATAGTTGTGGAATACATTGGGTCGTACCCAAAAGAAACTTATTAACCTATAGCGCCCTTAAACTACGCTAAGTATTACACTAAGTTTAAAAACAGCATATCTACTCCGCAATTTCTTGACATAACTCTATCAATACCCCATTACTACTCTTGGGGTGAAGAAAAGCAACTAACTTATTATCAGCGCCTTTTTTAGGTTTCTCGTTGATCAAGATAAAACCTTCGGCTTTTAATCTTTTCATTTCTTTTTCAATATCATCTACTGCAAAAGCGATATGGTGCATACCCTCCCCGTTTTTGCTTAAGAACTTGGCAATTGGCCCATCAACATCAGTAGCTTCTAAAAGTTCAATCTTACTTTCTCCCGTTTTAAAAAACGAAGTGCGGACCCCCTCAGAAGGCACTTCTTCAATCTTATAATGTGGTTGCCCTAAAAGCTTACCAAAGCGTTCGTTTGCAGCCTCTAAATCGTTTACGGCAATGCCTATGTGCTCTATTTTTTCCAATTGAAGGGTGAATTTTGTCCGTATAAGTGTTTATCCCCCTAAATTACGCTATTTCTACGTATTTTTGCGGTATGGAAACACAACGACAGAAAAAGATTTCAGGGGTCATACAAGGAGATATCGTAGATATTCTGCAACGTGCCGCTATTGAAGGTGGGTTGAAGGGTACGTTGATTTCGGTTTCGAAAGTTTCGGTAACTACTGACCTCTCTATTGCCAAAGTATATATCAGTATTTTTCCTAACAAAGATGCCAAAGAGCTGATGGAAGGGATTAAATCTAACCAACCGCTTATAAAGCACGAACTATCTCAGCGTACCAAAAACCAATTGCGGAGAGTACCTGAATTGTTGTTCTTTTTAGATGATTCATTGGATTATATTGAAAATATTGAAAAATCGCTTAAAGGCGAAGACAACCCTATTGAGAACAGAGACCTTTTGGACAAAAGAAAAAAGATATAAGGTTGAATTTTCCGTTCTACATCGCCAAACGCTATGTCCGTTCTAAAAGCAGCCAAAATGCGGTGAACGTCATCAACTTTATTACCTTTTTGGTGACGGTTATAGGCTCTGCGGCATTATTTGTAGTGCTTTCCGGTTTTGCAGGACTAAAAACCTTTAGTCTTTCCTTTAGTAATACTTTTGATCCTGATTTAAAAGCTTTGCCTGCTTCTGGCAAATTCTTTTCTATTACGCCCAACCAAGAAGAACAACTTGCCCAAATTGAAGACCTTGCTTTTTACTCTAAAGAGCTTGAAGAAAAAGTATACCTAAAACATCGTGAAAAAGGGCATATTGCTTTCATAAAAGGCATAGATACCAATTATACCCACGTTATGGGTATGGATAGTATGCTCTTGTACGGTACTTGGCGAATAAATAGCCAAGAAGCCGTAGCCGGTATTGGCATAACGAACATTCTGGGACTCACTATCAACCAATATCAGAATCCTTTGGTGGTTCTTGCTCTAAAACCATAAAGGGTTCGCTTACCCAGAAATCGCTTAAAACAAAATCCCTTGTCCTTAGCGGAGTATATTCGGTAGAAGAGAATTTGGATAAAAAATATGTTTTTGCTGAATTGCCATCGGTACAACAGTTATTGGAAAAGCTTCCCAACCAAGTATCTGGTGTGAATTTTAAGGTGAAGAATAAGACGCAATTGGCAGATGTTAAAAGTAAAATTGCTGCCGTTCTCGGGAATGAAGTAATTATAAAAGATCGGCAAGAGCTTAATAGTACATTACACCGTATGCTTAACACGGAAAATTTAGCTACCTACCTTGTCTTTACCTTGGTTTTGATTATTGCTCTTTTTAATGTGGTGGGCGCCATTATCATGATGATTCTGGACAAGCTTCAAAACCTAAAAACCCTCTATAGTTTAGGTACTACACTAAAAGAGTTGCGAAGTATTTATTTTGTTCAAGGTATATTGGTTACAGGCCTAGGCGGACTTATTGGCGTGGGATTGGCATCGCTTTTAATATGGTCTCAAATAGCTTTCGGGTGGTTGAAAATCATACCAAGCCTACCCTATCCTGTAGAATATCAATTTATAAATGTCTTGATTGTTTTTGGTACGATTTTCATTCTGGGAGTAATTGCTTCTAAAATTGCAAGTAGTAGAATTACCAAAAAAATGATTTCGATTTAAAGACTAGTCGATAGAAGATGCGAAATCGTAATCGCCAAACTTCTCAAGAACCTCATCAAAAGCTGAAAATACGTCCACAGAATCATCACTAGTTACCATTTTCATTCGGTGCTCCTTAAAATTTGGTATCCCTTTGAAGTAGTTGGTATAATGCCTTCTGGTCTCAAAAACACCTAATTTTTCGCCTTTCCAATCAATAGACATTTGTAAATGACGTCTGGCGGCATCTACACGCTCTTGCATTGTTGGCGGTGCTTTATGTGTTCCTGTTTTAAAATAATGCTTTACCTCATTGAAAAACCATGGGTAACCGATACTGGCACGGCCGATCATAGCGCCGTCCAACCCGTATTCATCACGCATTTTTATGGCGGCTTCCGGTGTATTTACATCGCCATTACCAAAAACGGGTATATGCATGCGCTGGTTGTTCTTTACATCAGCAATAGGTTTCCAATTGGCATCGCCCTTATACATTTGCGCACGGGTTCTACCATGAATTGCAATAGCCTTGCAGCCTACGTCTTGTAAACGTTCTGCCACCTCAACTATTTTTATAGAATCATCGTCCCAACCCAATCGGGTCTTTACCGTAATGGGTAAATTGGTATGCTCTACCATAGCTTTGGTAAGTGATACCATTAAATCAATATCTTTCAATATTCCTGCACCAGCACCTTTACTAACTACTTTTTTAACTGGGCAACCAAAGTTAATATCGATGATATCCGGTCTTGATTTCTCAACAATTTCTACCGATCGCAACATAGATTCCAAGTTGGCACCAAAAATCTGAATGCCTACAGGCCGTTCCTTTTCATAGATATCCAACTTCATGACGCTTTTTGCAGCATCGCGAATTAATCCTTCCGAAGAAATAAATTCGGTATACACCACATCTGCGCCTTGCTCTTTACAGAGCGCGCGAAATGGTGGGTCGCTTACATCTTCCATTGGTGCAAGAAGCAACGGAAAATCAGGCAGTTGTATGTCTCCTATTTTTGGCATGGCCGCAAATTTACAACTAATCTACAAGCCGTTAAAATTAGGAACATAACTATCTTCTCTGAATTCTATTGATGTAACACCGCTTGCTACACCAATACTCTTTGGTATAAAAATGATTACACAACAGATTACGGCATGTTTGAAGGCTTTAAGTACCTGAATGATTTTACTAAACTTCAATTAGAGATTTAGATGCGGTTACGCTCATCAACCCTTTTAGACTTCTTATTATCGCGCATTTTAGAGTTACCAAACTTGTAGCGAAGGCTCGCAACAAACAATCGGTTCTCTCCTTTTGTTAGAGATGTACCGCTTTGGTCTTGATAATTTCTGGTATTGAACTGGTTTCCCTGATTGAAGATGTCTTCAATACCCATGGATACACTTAATTGTTTATTGCAAAGCGTCTTTCTCATCATGAAGTTCACTGCCCCAAATGCATCAAATATGGCATTCTCCGCTATTAATGCGGATGAGTAGAACAAATTAATATCTGCTGAGAGAGATTGATCGCTAAGAAATGAAAAGCTGTTACTGTTTCTTATAAACCAACTAAACTGTTGTTGGTCTACCTCTATGTTGGTAGTAGGGTTCTTAAAATTAGAAGTCTCGTTATAAAAACTAGCTAAGAAGTAGCAATTGTAAAATTTAGAAAAGCTTTTATTAATGGTGAAATCAATCCCGTAAGCTACATTTTCATCTAAATTAGAAGAAATAAACTGCAACAAATTATTATCGTTATTCTGGAAGATTAAGCTTGCGAGTCCATTTTTTGCCTTTTTATAAAACAGCTCTGCCGTATACATTTTGTTATATGTATACCCACCGGCAATGTAATATCTGGTAGCCGGCAGTAATTTTGGGTCTCCTTCAATAGTTGAGAAGGTACTTTGAAAAATTTGAAAAGGATTAACACTATTGTACCTTGGTCTACTGACCTTTCTAAAAGAATATACTTTAAAATCGTGCTTTTTATTAGGTGAATATTCAAGCGAAGCCGAGGGAAACAATCCAAAATTATGGTTTTCGTTTCGTTGCGCTCCACTATCCCAAGTCCCAGCCGTTTCTGCATATTCTGCGCGTATACCTGATTTTAATTTCCAATGGTCCCATTTGCCCGAATATGAGATATAAGCGGCATAGATAGATTCGTCATAATTAAAAGTACCTGAATCTGCAGGTGCAACTCCTATTGGTCTCTATCAAAACCCCGTTGAATAATGGTGTTTCGGGATGAAATTCCCGCATAACGCAGACCGGTTTCTATTCTTCCTGCCTCACCTAAAGGAGATTCATAATCCCCTTGAACACTATATAAGTTGATTTTTTGCTCCGTATCCGTAGTAAAATCGTTTTCACCAAAAACACTGTTATCAGTATTAAAGAATATGGAGTTAAGGTCCTGATCATTTTTATTGTCGTAAAAAGTATAGTGGCCATTAAATGACAATTGAGCTCCCTTGTCATTTAGGTCCTGTATATAATCTATGTAATATGAAGTATTCAGCTTCCGTTGTTCTGAATTATTAATCGTGTGAAAATCTGACCATAAATTTGGATTAGACACATCTGTGTCCGTATCATAAATACGAGACCTATTTGGCTGCCAAAGGTTAATACTCGTAAAACTCATCCGTTTTTTTTCATCAATGTCATAATCAAAAAATACAGAAAGGTTATGCTGTTGCTGATTACTCAAATATTCCTGTTCTGCTGTCCAAGTTGAAACAGACCCATCATCTTGAGAAAAATTAGTAATGTCCGTATAATACGTAACATCCCTATCCTGGCTGAAAACTATAGTTGAGTGACAACTGTGTTTTCTTGCCTTTAAAAAAGTGATCTGTACCAACAGTATGTTTGGGCAGAATACCCTGAGTGTATTTATTATAGATCGCGCCATTGTAACCCGCAACGATGTTCTTTTTCATTACAATATTAATCAAGGCACTATCTTCTGCTCCGTACTTTGCCGGAGGGTTATTTATAATCTCAATAGACAATACATTGGCGGCAGATGTTCCAGATAAAAGGTTGACTATATCCTCATAAGGTATATTTATCTTCCGTCCATTAATTAAAACGCCTATGGCAGAACTTCCCTGCACCGTTAACTTGTTATTTAAAATTAAAATACTAGGTGCAATTTTGAGAATATCCCACACGTCGCCATCAGCATAGGCAGTGTTTTCGACATTAAAAACCAATCGGTCTATTTTTCTTTCCAATCTAGGCTTTTGGGAAGTAACCACCACCTCATCAAGCCTTTGATCAGACTCGTTCAAGATTATTGGGTCTAGCTTTTTATCCGCTTCAAGTATAAAGGCTTTTAAAGCGCTTTCATTACCAATAAAACTTGCCTTGATTAAATACTTGCCTGCAGGTATTTTTATGATTTTAAAGGTTCCATCTTCTCCTGTAGAAGTTCCGGTAATCAATGTAGAATCCGCAGCGTTTAATAAGAGTACGTTCGCATAAGAAATCGCATTATCCTCTTGACTCTTTACAACGCCAGTAACAGTTAGTTCTTGGGAATAAAGTAGGCAGTTGAAGGACAATAGTAAAAATAAGGGGTAAATAAAATTCTTCACTAAATGATAGGTTCTGTTTCAAATGTAACACTTTTAAGGATAAAATCTTACAATAAATGTAATTTAAGATTCAATATTATATATAACTACCTTACAAATAAGTAAGGGAGATATCTTTTCTAACGTCATTAAAAAAGTAGATAATTATGATTCTGGGCAATACAGTTTAGGTTATTTTAAATTAGCTAACTCTACAAACAGGCCATAAAATACCATGCCTATATACGCTTTGATGATACAGGATTAAAATAACGTATCTTTACCCACTTATACGTAATAGAATTTGCTTGCTTAAATGAGCTTACCATCAATGAAAAACATAAGAAACTTTTGTATCATCGCCCATATTGACCACGGTAAAAGTACCTTGGCTGACCGTTTGTTAGAATTTACTGGCTCTGTAACTGACCGAGAGAAGAAAGAGCAGCTTTTAGACAGTATGGACCTAGAGCGAGAGCGTGGCATTACTATAAAGAGCCATGCCATTCAGATGGAATATATTTATAAGGGTGAAGAATATATTCTTAATTTAATAGACACCCCTGGTCATGTTGATTTCTCTTATGAGGTGTCTCGATCAATTGCTGCCTGTGAAGGTGCTCTTTTAGTTGTAGATGCTGCACAGAGTATTCAAGCGCAGACCATTTCTAATTTATACTTGGCTTTAGAAAATGATTTAGAAATCATTCCTGTTTTAAATAAGGTAGATTTACCTAGTGCCAACCCTGAAGAAGTTACTGATGATATTGTGGAACTTTTAGGCTGTAAGGCCGAAGAGGTTATCCCGGCGAGTGCAAAAACCGGAATTGGCATAGAAGAAATATTAGCTGCCGTTATTGAGCGTATTCCTGCGCCTACGGGTAATGTTGATGAATCTTTACAAGCACTTGTTTTTGATTCTGTATACAATCCGTTTCGTGGTGTTGAAACCTATTTTAGGGTAATTAACGGCGAAATTAAAAAAGGACAAAAAATAAAATTTGTAGCTACTGACAAAGATTACTACGCTGATGAAGTAGGAACCCTAAAGTTGACACAAGAAGTAAAGAAGAGTGTAAAAGCTGGTGATGTAGGTTATTTGATTACGGGTATTAAAGATGCTCGCGAGGTGAAAGTTGGTGATACTATTACTGATTCCGCTAATCCTACAAAAAATCCCATAGCAGGTTTTGAAGACGTAAAGCCAATGGTTTTTGCTGGTATTTACCCTGTAGACACAGATGAGTTTGAAGAATTACGTTCTTCAATGGAAAAATTACAATTGAACGATGCTTCTCTTGTATTTGCTCCTGAAAGTAGTGCCGCTCTTGGTTTTGGATTTAGATGTGGTTTCTTAGGAATGCTTCACATGGAAATTATTCAAGAGCGTTTAGAGCGGGAATTTAATATGACCGTAATTACTACCGTACCCAACGTAAGTTATCATGCATTTACGCGTAAAAACCCTGATAAACCACTTGTTGTAAATAATCCTACAGATTTGCCTGACCCGTCAAGCATTGATCATGTAGAGGAACCTTATATAAAAGCAACGATTATTACTAAAGCCGATTTTGTAGGTAACGTAATGTCTTTGTGTATTGAAAAAAGAGGGGTGATTACCAATCAGACGTATTTAACAACAGAACGTGTTGAGCTTACTTTTGACATGCCATTGGCGGAAATTGTTTTTGATTTCTATGACCGATTAAAAACCGTTTCAAAAGGATATGCTTCTTTTGATTACGCTCCAATAGGAATGCGTCCTTCTAAATTAGTACGTGTAGATATTTTATTAAATTCACAGCCCGTAGATGCACTTTCCGCTTTACTTCATGCAGACAATGCGGTGAACATTGGTAAGAAGATCTGCTCAAAGTTAAAGGAACTAATACCAAGACAGCAATTTGATATTCCGATCCAAGCTGCTATTGGCGCAAAAATAATATCTAGAGAAACTACCAAAGCCTTACGTAAAGATGTAACCGCAAAATGTTATGGTGGTGACATTTCTAGAAAACGTAAGTTGTTAGAGAAGCAGAAAAAAGGTAAAAAACGTATGCGCCAAGTTGGTAACGTAGAAGTGCCTCAAGAAGCTTTTATGGCAGTGTTAAAACTAAATGATTAAAAAAATCCCTTGCTCGAAAGAACAAGGGATTTTTTTGTATCATCTTTTATAATGCTACTCCTTTGTAGCTAAAATATTATCACCTTCCATAAGTGTGGTGTTACCTAATACTTTTCCTATAGTATACGTATCAGTTCCTTCATCATCGGCAAATTCAACAATATATGAGTCTTCTGATTTCATCCAAGTAAATGTAGTTTCTAAAACTAATTCATCATTCGTCATTTCTTTGTATTCCCCACTTAAGTCCGTTTTAAAGACCCACTGAGCTTCATTCGTTGTATTGCTTGAGTCAGATAACCAAGTACCCACAATGGCATCAAAATCGTCTTCATCTTTTGAACAACTGGTAAATGCTACTGTGGCCGCTAATGCAAAAAATAAAAACAGTTTTTTCATAATAAATTTTGTTAAAATAGTAATTAGGTTAAGTGATAATAAAACGTCTCACACTTTAGAATATTGCCATAACACGATTGACCAAAAAATTCTATGCAACACCCTTTACAAAATAGTGTTCAATGTAAATTATTCTAAATCAAATATTTCTGTTATTCCTACGCGGAAATATTCTTTTTCTTACAAATATTTCAATTTTTGGGCAATTTTTAATCCTAGTATCTGTTTTAATAGTGTAAAACTATTTCGCAAAAAATGACCACGTATATAGCCCATTTTAACGCAAAACACAGAACGATTCCTACGGAACAGAACTCCATATTTATTTGGCAACAAGAAAGTGGTGAGATAGATATAAATCTTCTAGAAGATAAAATCAAAAGGGAATCATCTATCCATTTTTATAGCCTTGCAGGAGATGAATACTTAGAAGTGAAGCAAGATGATATAGATATATTCGTTTACAAGACTATGCCGTTTTCAGGCTAGTCCTTGAGTTTTATTCAAGAAGAATTTTAAAAATATTAAAGTAGAAGTGCGCCCTATTATCTTTGGCTATTCTTCCTCTTTTTGGTCAATTTCAACTTCGTCCTCAGTCTCGTCAACATCAAATACCTTACCTAAGTAAACCAATCGGTATTTGTCTGTGATATCCTCAAAATCAGTGCTAAAACTAGAAATAATCTGTAAATCGCCTTTTGGTGTTTTTAAGAAGATAGGCACTATATTCTCATCAGCTTTAGTAATCTCTATCAATGCCTCGTAATGCTCTTTATCCTTTAACTCTATCTCATGCACTGCAGGAAACTTTCGTGCGGTTTCCGTTAATTTAATAAAGTCATCGGTATGTGAGAACAGCCCTTCTTTAGGATTGTTTTCCGGGTTATTCATTTCATCGGCATTTACCAACCTGAAAGAACCGTTCGCTCCAAAATCTTTACTAAAATTATTTACCGCGTACTTGTTAATCTCTGAGTTACCCGTTAATGCCATAAGATACCCCACATCATTGAGTTCTATATTATCAGTTAACGTATCGGAATAAATATTTGCCGTAAAAGCCTCAAGCCCTAATTTCTTGGCCTTGTTTATGTTCGTCTGGTTATTATCAATCAAAACTACATGACGGCTGTTCTTATTCAGATAGTCGGCAATAAGACGAGATGCTTTTGATGCCCCGATAATTAGTATGCCTTCTGATTTGGTCAAAAATACACCTACTGCTTTTGCAAACAGACGAGCCGTAGTAGCGTTCAAGAGAACCGTACCCAATACAATCATAAATACTAGAGGTGTAATAAATTCTGCCCCAGGCTCTCCTTTAGCGAGCAGCTTAGAACCAAATAGTGAAGCAATACCAGCAGCAACGATACCTCTTGGTCCGACCCACCCAATAAAAAGTTTTTCATTGAATTTCAGGTTTGAACCGGACGAACTTAAAAAGACGCCCAGTGGTCTAATTACAAAAACAATAATAGCAAATAGCGCTGCGGTTCTCCAGTTAAAAATCAATTCAAGGTCAGAAATATTAATATTTGCGGCCAATAAAATAAATAGGATAGAAATCAATAAAATGCTCAGTGATTCTTTGAAATATAGAAGTTCTTTAATATTAGGAAGTTCCGTATTACCCATAACCATACCCATAACCACGACTGCTAAAAGCCCTGATTCATGTGCAAAAGAATCTGACATTACAAAAACAAGAAGCACTGTAGAAAGCGATGCCACGTTCAATAAATAATGTGGAATAAAATTCTTTTTGATAGCAAAGGTCAGTGCATGTGCAAATGTGAAACCAAACGTGAAACCGAAGAGTAAAATCTTCCCGAATTCTATTAAAGCTGTTATGGTATAGGCTTTCCCCTCTCCTACACTTATGAATTCAAAAACCAATACGGCTGCTAAAGCTCCTATAGGATCTATTAATATTCCTTCCCATTTCAATACGGCCGAAACATCTTTTTTTAAAGGTATATTTCTCAAAATAGGTGTTATTACGGTAGGCCCTGTAACAATAATTAAAGCCGAAAACAAGAAAGAAACCTGCCAGCTCAACCCAAAAATATAGTGCGCGGCAATACCGGCACATACAAATGTGACCAGTGACCCTAACGTAATTAACTTTGTAATTACTGGGCCTACATTTCTAATTTCCGAACGTTTTAGAGTTAACCCACCTTCAAAAAGAATAATACTTATTGCAAGTGAAACAAAATAGTAGAGCGAATCACCAGGAAGAGTCCTATTTCTCCATTCCAGATAGGCTCTATAAGTTTTTGCCCATCAACAGTGTACAAAGAGGCAATTGGCCCTACTAGCAGCCCAATTAGGATTAAAGGAAGAATTGCAGGCAACTTTAAACGCCATGCAAACCACTGCGCTAATATTCCTAAAATGATGATTCCTGCAAGTTCTACCATAGCTTTTTCATTAAGCTTGAAAAATAACTATTTTATCTCAAAAAATAGAATTCAATAAGTCAAGATATTCCTTTTTTATTATTATGCTATATTGGGCTCCCATTATACAATCATGGCTTCAGAACTACAACCGTTTAAAACTATTTTATTTGGCTTTGCTTTCTCTCCTTCTTTGAAGGTAAATGTGATTGAAACTGCGCGTATCGCAATTTTTTTTGGCGCGAAGCTGATATTATTACATGTAGGAGAAAAGTCATTGGAGAAATCGAATCAAATTAATGAGATTCTTAAGCAAACGGCGCATCAAAATTTAGAAGTAGAAATTCAATGGGAAAGTGGTGATCCATATAGTGTGATTTCAAGTACATGTACAACATCAAAAATTGATTTATTGATTCTTGGTGCCATGCAAAATGAAAACATGTTTCAGTTTTATGTGGGTTCCATAGCCAGAAAACTAACCCGTAAAGTATGTTGTTCTGTTTTGCTTCTTATAAAACCATCCGCAGAGCGAGTACCTTGTAAGCATATTGTTGTAAATGGCCTTGATGCTCCTGAAACCCATTTTGCCATAACCAATGCTTTTTATGCTGCCAATGCCTTTGGCGCACAGCAATTGACCATCGTAGAAGAGATATTACAAAAAGAAATACACGTAACTGTAGAAGATGATCGATCGCTTAAAAAAGCGAACCTTATGAAGGAACGCTTAAAACATCGCGAAGAATCTAGAGTACGTAAAATCATTAATGGCCTACCTCCATATCTAACAGATAATATTACCGTAAAAACACAAAGTATCTTTGGTAAAAGAGGGTATTCTATTGGGCATTATGCAGAAGTAGTTAGGGCCGATCTTTTAATTATGAACGCCCCTTCTAAAACCGGTTTTTTAGACCGTTTGTTTCCGCATGATATTGAATATATACTTTCAGATTTACCAACCGACCTTTTAATCATAAGAAAAACTAATTGATTCCAAAAACCAGTCCAACCAAAACTTTTATAAAAGCGCTTCCTAAAAATTTATTTTCTGGTTTTGTCGTGTCTCTTATTGCCCTGCCATTAGGTTTGGGTTTAGCTTTAGCTAGTGAAGCTCCACCTATATCAGGTATTATTGCAGCAGTAGTTGGTGGTTTGGTAGTCTCTATTTTAGGTGGTTCTAACGTCACTATTACCGGTCCGGGTAATGGATTGGTTATTGTACTCTTGGGTGCTATTACAACTCTTGGTGGTGGTGATATGTATCAAGGTTATTTATTTACCCTTGCAGCCATTGTTTTTTCAGGTATTTTAATGTTACTCTTAGGGTTCCTGAAACTAGGACGGTTAGCCGATTTTTTTCCTGCTTCGGCAATTGAGGGAATGCTTGCCGCAATAGGACTCGGGATTTTATCAAAGCAGTTTCATATAATGGTTGGAAACAATGAAGCTTCTGGAAGTATTATTGCTCTTTTAGCAAAAATACCTTTGGCCATTGTTGCGCTATTTCAAAATCCTGATAGTAGTATGCTTATTGCTGCGGCCATTGGTATCATTAGTTTACTAATTATGGTATTCTATGCTAAAATACGAAACCCTTACTTTCATTTAGTGCCAGCCCCAATGTGGATTTTAATTCTATCCATAGGCTTTAGTTACTTCTTTGTTTGGACAGATGCTCCATACCCAATGAGTCCTGAATATTTGGTGAACATACCAGATGATGCCATTAGAAACATGGCTTTTCCTGATTTCTCTAAAGTTTTAGAAACAGATTTTATCGTTGTTGTTTTTGCGATAACATTAATTGCTAGTATTGAATCCTTACTGAGTATTAAAGCAGTTGATAAGCTGGATCCTCTTAGTAGGCGTTCCAATGTAAACAAAGACCTTAAGGCTCTTGGCCTTGCAACAACACTAAGCGGTTTAGTAGGTGGGTTGAATGTAGTAACCGTTATTGCAAGAAGTTCCGTAAACGTAAATAACGGGGCTACAAATCGCTCTGCCAATTTATTTCACGCGCTCTTTTTGGTAATCTTTATTTTGCTATTTCAAGATCAATTACGGAGGATTCCCTTAGCGGCATTAGCAGCAATTTTAGTGTTTACAGGTTATAAGTTAGCAACACCTAAAACCCTTCAAAAAATTGCTAAGATTGGTAAAGAGCAAATTCTCATATTCTTGGCCACATTACTAACTACATTATTTACCAATTTAATTACGGGTATAACCGTTGGAATTTTGGTGACTTTTATTGTTCATGTACTAATAAACAAAAGTTTATCCTTGTTTCTTAGCCATATTTCAAAACCAAACGTGCTTCTGTTTAAAGAAAACGATGGCGGAAATTTTTATGTGAGTATTAAGTACTTCTGTAACTTCCTGAATTTCTATAAGTTGAAGAACAAACTAGACGTTATTCCAGAAACCGAGAACGTAATTTTAGATTTCTCTCTCTGTACTTTTGTAGATCATACGGCTATGGAAGGTTTGGAAAACTACGCCGAGACTTTTGCTAAAAAAGGAGGTAGCGTAGAAATAATTGGTCTTGACAAACATGGTGCAGATTCAACACATCCTTTCGCGATTCGAAAAGTGCTTCCAATAAATAAACTAAAACAAATTGGTCGGTATTTTACCAAACGACAAGGCTTATTAGAAAGCACCGCAAAAGAGCTTAAGTGGACCTATAACGCTAAGAAAAACAAAAAAACTAAGTTCTTAAATAGCTTTGTTTTCTTTAGAAGACGTCAAATTCCATATATCTACAACACCCTTTCTGACAAACAAGGAAAATACAACTTGTTTGATGTAGAGTTTACAGAAGGTGCTTTTATTGCCTATGAGGTAGTAAAAACCACTGTAATGCATATGCAATTAGAAGAGGAGATTCCTGTTTTCACCTTAGATAAAGAAGGCCTTTTGGACTTTAAATATAGCTTGGCAGGTTTTAAAGACATTGACCTTGATAATCATCCAGATTTTAATAAAAGATTCTACCTAAGCGGAGAAAATCCTGAAAATATTAAAGCATTATTCACCGATGAGTTAATTTTGTTTCTAGAAAGTAACCCTTACTATCATATAGAATCTAATGGCTCATCCCTTTTAATTCTTAAGAAAGAAAGGCTACTTAGTGTTACTGAAATTAAAGCAATGCTCTATTTCAGTAAGCAACTTTGTGAGTTGGTCAGCAGTACAGTTGTCGTCAGCTCATAATCACAATACGGTTTATAACTAACTTCGCATTATTAAATTTCTGCATATTAAATGAAAGTCTGCATAGCCGAAAAACCATCTGTAGCAAGAGAAATTGCTTCCGTTCTTGGGTGTAACACCAAACGTGATGGGTATTATGAAGGCAATGGCTATGCCGTAACTTATACTTTTGGACACCTTTGTACACTTAAGGAACCAAACGATTACAAGCCACATTGGAAAAGCTGGGATTTAAACAATTTACCCATGCTTCCAGAACGCTTTGAAACTAAAGTCTCTAAAGATTCTGGTATTACTAAACAGTTTAAAATTATAAAACAGTTGTTTGATAAAGCAGATGTTGTTATAAACTGTGGTGATGCCGGGCAAGAAGGAGAGCTAATACAACGTTGGGTTTTAAATCAAGCAAATTATAAGGGTAAGGTTGAAAGACTTTGGATTTCTTCGCTTACTACCGAAGCCATAAAAGAGGGTTTTAATAACCTAAAGCCATCTGAAGATTACGACAATTTGTATTACGCAGGTTTTTCGCGTGCCATTGGAGATTGGCTTTTGGGTATGAATGCCACCCGTCTATACACATTAAAACATGGTGGTTACAAACAAGTATTATCTGTTGGTCGTGTGCAAACGCCAACATTGGCTATGTTAGTTAACCGGTTTAAGGAAATAGAAAATTTTAAACCACAACCGTACTGGGAATTGCAAACCCTTTATCGTGATACTCTATTTAGCTATGAAGAAGGGCGTTTTCTTAAAGTTGAAGACGGAGAGAAATTAGCAACAATTGTAAAAGAACACGATTTTGAAATTGTATCTATTACAAAGAAGGCAGGAAACGAATACGCACCAAAACTGTTTGATTTAACCGGTTTACAGGTCTATTGTAACACGAAGTTTGGATTTTCTGCAGATGAAACCTTAAAGATTGTCCAAAAACTATACGAGCAAAAAGTTGTTACTTATCCTAGAGTAGATACCACGTTTTTACCAAACGATGTATACCCAAAAATACCGGGAATACTTCAAAAACTAACCAATTACGCAGCTTTAACAGCGCCTTTGCACAGTAAAAAATTAAAGAAGACTAAAAAGATCTTTGATGATAGCAAAGTAACGGATCACCATGCAATAATACCTACCGGCCAGCAAATGAATTTGCAATACAACCAGCAACAGGTTTACAATATTATTGTGCGCCGTTTTATTGCCGTGTTTTATCCAGATTGTAAAGTCTCAAACACTACAGTAATTGGTAAGGCCGAAAAAGTAAAGTTTAAAACCACAGGAAAAGAGATTTTAGAAAAAGGTTGGCGTGTTGTTTTTGAAACTCCAGATTCTCCTTCTAAAGAACCTGGAATACTACCAACTTTCGTTAAGGGTGAAAAGGGACCGCACGAACCTTCGTTTTTAGAAAAACAGACCAAGCCACCAAATCAGTTTACCGAGGCCTCCCTCCTACGTGCTATGGAAACTGCAGGGAAACAGGTTGATGATGACGAGCTTCGCGAGATTATGAAAGAAAACGGTATTGGCCGTCCTTCTACTCGTGCCAATATTATTGAAACCTTATTTCGAAGAAAATATATAAAACGAAATAAGAAACAAGTAATCCCAACAGTTATTGGTATTCAACTAATAGACACCATTCAAAATGAATTATTAAAATCTGCTGAGCTCACTGGTAAATGGGAAAAGCAGTTAAAAGACATTGAAAAAGGAACGTTTAGTGCTGGAAGTTTCATTAAACAGATGAAACAAATGGTAGATCGTTGGTGTACGAAGTACGAAGTGAAACCAAAAAAGCAAATATTTCATCCGTAAATAATAAACCTGCTGGTGCAAAGAAAAAAGTAACCAAGAAAACCTCGGGAATAACATCAGAAAAATGTCCGAAATGTAAGAATGGGTTACTCCTTAAAGGGAAAACAGCCTATGGTTGTTCCGAATTTAAAAAGACCTGTGACTTTGTTATTCCATTTAAATTTGAGGGTAAAACCATTTCAGAAAAACAGTACGTAAGATTATTACAAAAAGGGTCTACCGTAAATTTAAAGGGCTTTAAAGTGAATGATGCCGCTATTGAAGGACTTGTTAGATTTGATGATGATTTTAAACTAAAGTTAGAGCCTAAAAAACAGTTACCTCCTAAAAATGTTAAGGTTTCGGCAACCAATTCAGAAGAAAATATTTGCCCAAAATGTAACAAAGGCACTATTTTAAAAGGGAAAACGGCTTATGGTTGCAGTGAATATAAAGCTGGTTGCTATTTTAGATTCAGTTATGATGAGATTCGTAAAAAAGCTAACGGGCACCAACTAACAAAGGATTTGGTTTATAAAATACTTCGAGAAAATTAAATGTGCTGGTATTACTGATGTATTCTTAACTCTTCTGTATTTTGACTCCCGACACACCCTGAAGAATACCTCTCTTTAAGCTTATGGGTAAATAATTATTCTACTATAAGAGTTGAAGTATCCTTCTAATTTTTTTGGAATATTATCTAATGCCCCTATATGAGAAACGCTTCCTTTACGGGCAGAAACTAGAATAAAAAGGTCATTAACCTGAATTTCTTTAGAGATTATTAAAAAGTCATCCCAATTGGTCAGGTTATTAAACGTAAGGGATAACTTAATCTTTCTGCTTGTTAAATACTCTTTTATATACTTTTCGGTATCATCGTTACAATACATCATTACGGGTACACTTATTTCAGAAGCTAGTAATACAATTTTGTCTACCCATTGCTTGAATCCTTTTTCCCTTTCCGATAATTTTGGAACTGCTAAAAGTATACGTCTATGGTTGGTTAAGGGCATGTGAAAATGACAGATAAATAATATTTTATCGGTTTGGTTCAATACACTATCCATCTTTTCGCCAACCAATTTTTCTATGAATCCTGTGTTTTCTGGCCAACCCATTATAATAGTATCTACCATAGTTTCACGCGCTGTACGCACAATTCCCGCAGCGGGGTTGAGGTCTATGGTTGCCGCTAAATTGGCTACAGTTTCTGCAGCTGTTGCTTCTTTTACCAAAAGCTCTAAACGCTCCTTGGATTTCATAATATTTTTTTCTGCTTGAATGTTGTTTGGTACTACCGTTAGAATAGTAATGGGGTGTGTAGATTTTTTATCCTTTATTAAAATCGCGAACTCTAAGGACTTGTCCATATTAGCGGGATTCGCAATTGGCATTAATATATGCTCATTTTTAAAGAAACTTGTTGTTGCTTGCTCGTCAAATTCTTCGGCCTCTGAATCAACAACAATCCGTTTTGCCGCTTTCTCTGTAACAAACGAAGCTATGATGCAGGTAAAAAGTATAAGAATTACGGTTCCGTTTAAGATATTGCTATCTAATATTTTCGCTTTATAACCCACCAAGGATTACCGCTAACGTTGCCGCGGCATGGGCACTACTAAGTCCAAAAATCAAATTACGTTGATTAATGGAATATTTATATACCAGTTGCGTCACAAAAGCAGCTAACCATTTCCCAAAAATTGACACCACTGTTAGTGTAGCAGCTATAACAAGTGCCATGGGACCGCTAAGAATAACCTTTACATCTACCAACATACCCACACTAATTAGAAAAAATGGAATGAAGAGTGAGTTACCAATAAACTCTATGCGGTTCATAAGAGCGGATGAGTGCGGTATAAGCCTATTTAATGCTAAACCTGATACAAACGCACCTATTATGGGTTCAAATCCTGCAACTTCCGCTAGAAAAGCAGCAAAGAAAATAATAGCTAACACAAAAATGTAATGCGAGTGTTTTTCGGTCTGCATTTTCTTAAAGAACCAAGCAGCTATTTTGGGAACTATCTTGAACATTATCAATGAAAAGACAATGAGGGAAACAATCATCTTAACCCAGAATGCTAAACCTAAATTACCTTCATGAGACCCCATAATGACTGCCAAAATGAGCAGAACGGCAGTGTCTGTCAATATAGTTCCCCCTACCGTTATGGCCACAGCCTGATTTTTAGAAACCCCAATCCTACTCACTATAGGATAAGTCACCAAGGTATGTGTAGAAAACATACTTGCTGTCAAAAAACTAGCATCCACACCATATCCTAAAATATAGTGGCAAACCGGAAAACCTACAATCAAAGGAATACTAAAGGTTAGAAGACCAAAAAGTAAACTTTTGTTTCTGTACGCCCTAAACTCATTAATGTCCAATTCCAATCCGGCAATGAACATAATATATAAGAGACCAATGGTAGAAAAGACTTGTACAAAAAGGCCTTCTTCCAACAGCTGTAAGCCATGGGGGCCAATAATGATTCCCGATAGAATGAGACCAATAATTCCGGGTACACGAATCTTGCTCAGCAATATGGGCGCCAGAAGTATGATGAAAAGAATTAAGGAAAATATTAAAACAGGATTGTCCAGTGGCAACCTGAAGTGCTCACTCAAATGATTTAAAAATTCTTCCATAGGTTTCCAAATTAAAAATCACATAAACTAAAAGTCAGTTTTTTCGTAAAAACTCAACTTATTCTCGCTACAAAATCCAATCAAGAGCAACGGCTAAAAAACAACAAAAATTGATCTGTACTTGTTAAAAAAAACCCAATAAATAGCTATCGTTCAAATATCTATAGCGCTTTTAATACTTTGTTATTCTTAATTGCAATAGATGAAACTATACCCCATAGAAACAGGAAATTTTAAACTAGATGGTGGTGCTATGTTTGGCGTAGTACCAAAGGCTATTTGGCAACGTACGAACCCCGCAGATGCCAACAATCAAATAGATATCGCCGCGCGCAGCCTGCTCATTGAAGATGGTAATAGGCTTATTTTGATTGATACAGGAATGGGTAACAAACAGCCCGATAAGTTTTTTGGCTATTACAACCTTTGGGGAAACCATTCTATTGATAGCTCTCTTAAGAAATTGGGATTTCATCGGGACGATATTACCGATGTCTTCTTAACACACCTGCATTTTGACCATTGCGGAGGATGTATTCAATGGAACAAAGACAGAACGGGTTATGAACCCGCGTTCAAAAATGCTACGTTCTGGACGAACGAAGACCACTGGAAGTGGGCTACGGAACCCAATGCACGTGAAAAAGCTTCCTTTTTGAAGGAAAACCTTCTACCGATGCAAGAAAGCGGACAGCTGAAATTCATTGAAAGAACATCTGACAAGTTCCAGAGTGAGTCAGAATTAGGTTTTGGATTTCACTTTGTAGATGGCCATACAGACAAGCAGATGTTGCCTCAGATTTCATATAAAGGAAAACAATTGGTATTTATGGCCGATCTTTTACCCACCGTAGGACATATTCCTTTGCCTTATGTAATGGGTTATGATACCAGACCTCTTTTAACCCTCGCAGAAAAAGAACTGTTTCTAAACAAAGCTGTTCAGGAAGAATATATACTGTTTTTTGAGCATGATGCACACAATCAGCTATGTACTCTTAAACAAACCGAAAAGGGAGTGAGATTAAATGAAATCTACACCTTTGATCAAGTTTTTAATTGAAGTAATTTAGGAGAGCAATTTAAAAAAACGGATAAAGGGAGAAATTATATCGTATACGAAATCACATTTTTATCCGTATTTTGTGTTATTAGGGATAATTATATTTTTTCCTAGAGGCCAGGCTTGGAAAATTCATCATACTAAAAACAAATAGTTTCAACAGTATAAAAATAGTTGTGGTTTTGTTCCAATTCTTAGAAATAACAAACCATTTTCCGATAAAAAAATCATAAAAACATTATGATTTGGTTAAAAAATTGTGCCAAATCTTACCTTTGCAGCCATTTATGTTAAACTACTAAGTTGGTTCACGGGCAAATAAAGCCCCTTTTTAATAAGTTACCTTCTCTAGTTTTATGGCTAAAAACAAACACTAAACTCAATTCAATTATATGACTTCATTTTTTTCAAAACCTTTATTAGGTTTATCTGCCGCTCTTGTTCTTATGGGTTGTGGCTCTACAGCGTTAGTATCTACTCCAATTGAAAATATTGATACTACTCCTTTAAAAATATCCGATTTAACCGATGCCCAGAAAAAGAATTGGGGTCATTTAGACCTTGTTTCCGATACTATTATGGTATGAGCGTTGATAAGGCTTATTCTGAAATTATTAAGAACAGAAAGGGTGAAACGGTTATTGTTGCCGTTCTTGATTCTGGTATGGATTTAAAGCATGAAGATTTAGCCGATGTAATCTGGACCAATAAAGGGGAAAAAGCAGGTGATGGCATAGACAATGATAAGAATGGTTATGTAGATGATATTCACGGATACAACTTTTTAGGCGAATCATATAACGAGCAACTAGAAGCTACCCGTATTGTAAGATTAAAGTTAGGCGATGCTAAATTACAAGCAAGAGCCAAAACAAAGGTTGATGCGGAATACCAGACAGCGAGTCAACAAAAACAACAGTATGAGCAAATTTTTCAAACTGTTAAGAATGCCGATGATGCGGTTAAAAAGGAATTAGGAAAAGACCTTTACACTGCAAAAGACTTAGCAGGAATCGAAACACCAGATGCGGCTATGCAGCAAAATATTGCCATATTAACTCAAATGTTGAGTTACGAAGACTCTATTCCTGAGGTTCTAGAACAAGTTGAAGCGGGTATCAAACATTTCTCTGATCAATTGAACTACAACTACAATGTAGATTTTAACGGTCGTAAAGAAGTAGGTGATGATCCTTATGACATTAATGACCTTGGTTACGGTAACGGAAACCCACAGAATCGTCAAGAAGATGAAAGCCATGGTACACATGTTGCTGGTATTATAGGTGCAAAACGTAATAATGGTATTGGCGCAAATGGGGTTGCCAATAATGTTGCAATTATGAGTATACGTGCCGTTCCAAACGGTGATGAATATGATAAAGACATTGCTTTAGGTATTCGCTATGCGGTAGATAACGGAGCCAAAGTTATTAACGGTAGTTTTGGAAAATCTTTTTCTCCTGAAGCTCAATGGGTTTATGATGCCATTAAATATGCGGCGGATAAAGATGTTCTTTTTGTACATGCAGCAGGTAATGAAGGTGCAGATTTAGATAATCCTGCTAACCCTAACTTTCCAAATGATCAAGTAGACAACGGTCCTGAAATTGCAGACAATGTTCTTACAGTAGGTGCATTATCTTCTAAATACGGTTCTCAAATGGTTGCTTCTTTCTCTAATTACGGAGATATAAATGTTGATGTTTTTGCCTACAGGCGATGAAATATATTCATCAATGCCAGGTAACGAATATGAATTTCAAGGAGGTACTTCTATGGCTGCTCCTGCAGTTGCCGGTGTTGCTGCTTTAATTCGTTCTTACTATCCAAAATTGACCGCTTCTCAAGTAAAGCATATCATTATGGAGTCTGGTCTTGCACCAACAACAAAAGTAATCTTGAGTGGTGATGCTGCTAAAACGGCTACCTTGGATGAAGTTTCAACCTCAGGAAAAATTGTAAATGCTTATAATGCCCTTATCATGGCAGACAACGTATCTACTGGTAAAATAAAACTATAATATACCATGAAGTATTTTTTTAAAGGAATTGCCGCCGTAATGTTCTTATTGGGCCAGACGGTTATTGCGCAAAACAATTCATACTGGCAACAACATGTAGATTACCACATGGAGGTTGATATGAACGTAGATGACTTTCTGTACACGGGTACTCAAAAACTAGTTTATACAAACAATTCTCCTGACGAGCTTACTCGTGTGTATTATCACTTATTTTTCAATGCCTTTCAATAAGGTAGTGAAATGGATATGCGTTTACAGAGCATTCCTGATCCAGACGGTAGAATGACCGATGAAGAAAAGAATAGCCGTATTGCTGCTTTGAAAGAAAACGAAATCGGTTATTTACACGCTACATCACTTACCCAAGATGGTGCTAAAGTAGATTTTGTTGAAGAGGAAACCATTTTGGTGGTGGAGTTGGCAAAACCGATTCCTCCAGGTGGGAAAACCACATTTGAAATGGAATTTAAAGGTCAGGTTCCTGTTCAAGTGCGTCGTTCTGGTAGAAACAGCGCCGAAGGCGTTGCTCTATCTATGAGCCAATGGTATCCAAAATTAGCCGAATACGATTTTGAAGGCTGGCATGCTGATCCATACATTGCACGTGAATTTCAAGGTGTGTGGGGTGATTTTGATGTTAAGCTTACTATAGACAAGGATTATGTAGTTGGAGGATCTGGTTACCTTCAAAACCCTCATGAAATTGGTCATGGGTACGAAGCTCCAGGTACTAAAGTGAAAAAACAAAAAGGAAAAACCCTTACTTGGCACTTTAAAGCACCAATGGTTCATGATTTTATGTGGGCTGCCGACCCTGAATATATCCACGATACTTTGCAAGTTGAGAATGGACCTATGCTCCACTTCTTATACAAGGACAATAAGGATATCTTGGATAACTGGAAGAAACTTCAGCCAAAAACTGCTGAATTTATGAAGTTCTTCAGTAAAAATATTGGTGAGTATCCTTACGAGCAATATTCTGTTATTCAAGGTGGTGATGGTGGTATGGAATATGCCATGGCTACCTTAATTACAGGAGAACGCAAGTTTGGAAGCTTGGCCGGTGTAACTGCACATGAATTGGCGCATTCTTGGTTTCAACATATTTTAGCTACCAACGAATCCAAGCATGAATGGATGGATGAAGGATTTACAACCTTTATCTCTACGTTAGCTATGAACGAAGTAATGGGAGAGAACAAGGAAAATCCTTTTGAAGGTACCTACAAAGGCTATTACAATTTGGTTAATTCTGGTAAGGAGCAACCTCAAACGACCCATGCAGATCGTTATGATCTTAATTTTGTCTATGGTATTGCTGCCTATAGCAAAGGTTCTATATTCTTGTCTCAACTTGGTTATATCATCGGTCAGGACAAGCTAATGGAGACCATTCGTAAGTATTATGAAGATTTCAAGTTTAAGCATCCTGTTCCCAACGATATCAAACGTACTGCCGAAAAGGTTTCGGGAATGGAATTAGATTGGTATTTAACAGATTGGACTCAAACTACAAACACTATAGATTACGGTATTACCGAGGTTAAGGATAATGCTGGTAAAACTGAGGTTTCTATGGTCCGTACAGGAAATATGCCAATGCCTCTAGATATTTTAGTGATCTATGCAGATGATACAAAAGAGACATTTTACGCCCCATTACGAATGATGCGAGGCGAAAAAGAAAATCCTTATCCACAAATAAACCGAACGGTATTAGAAGATTGGCCTTGGGCACAATCTAACTACAGTTTTACAATTAGTAAGCCAATTGCTAGTATTAAAGCAGTAGTTTTAGACCCGTCTCAACTTATGGCCGATATTAACCAAGAGGATAATGTTTGGCAGAATACAAAGTAATTGACAATGAAAAGTCGTTATATTTTATTCAATGATTAGATTTGCAATTGCCCCCGTAGAACGGGGGCAATTTTTTAAAATACCTTTATGGCCGACTTCACTTTCCCGAAAAAAGAAAAGCTGAAAAGCAAAAAGCTTATTGAGAAGTTGTTTGCTGAGGGGAAGCCTGTTTCTGCATTTCCTATAAAACTTATTTACCTCCCTACTGACTTTATAGAAGACACCCGCATCAAAACCGGTGTGGCGGTTCCTAAAAAGAATTTTAAAAGCGCCGTAAAAAGAAATCGCATCAAGCGTCTTATGCGAGAAAGTTATAGACTTAACAAACACCTAGTTTTTAACAATAGTGAAGGCTCTTTTGCGTTTCTATTTTTATACCTTGGTAGAGAGATGCCGTCTCAAAGCAATGTTGAAAAAGCCATGAAAGACGTAATGAAACGTTTTTTGAGCAAAAACACTCCAGATTCTGGCGGCGAGAGTTAAAAATATAAGAATGGTCAACGACCAAAGAACCATCAAATTAGAGAACAAATGAAAAAGATGCTAGGCAAAAAAATATTGATTCCAGCCTTTGCAATAGTCATTTTGGTGGCAGGTAGTAGTTTCGTGAAAAGCGATTTTTTCGAAATTGCCAAGCAAATAGAAATCTTCACTACCCTGTTTAAGGAATTAAACATGAACTACGTAGATGAGACCAATCCGGCAGAACTTATGGATACCGCCATAAAGAATATGCTAGATGACCTTGATCCTTATACCAAGTTTTTAAACGAACAAGATGTAGAAACCTATCGCATTAACAATGCTGGGGAATATTCCGGTATTGGTGCTTTGGTGCGTTCATTTGAGGACAAGTTGTTGATTATTGAACCTTACAAAGATTATCCTGCGGATAAAGCCGGACTTAAAGCTGGTGATGAGATTATTAAAATAGGTGCTATTAGTGTTTCGGACTTTGACAACAATGCTAGCGAACTTTTAAAAGGAGCAAATAACACAGCTGTTGAAGTTACATATAACAGACAGGGAGAAACAAAAATAGCCACCATTACCCGTGCAGCTGTAGAAGTTGATGCCGTACCGTTTTATAAGATGATAGATGACAAGACAGGTTATATTGTTTTGTCTAGATTTAACGCAAAAGCCTCGGCCCAAACAAAAGAAGCCCTTATTGATCTTAAAGGAAAAGGCGCAGAAAAGATTGTGTTAGATTTAAGAGACAATCTTATGGTCTGCTTTCGGAAGCTATAAATGTCACCAACCTTTTTATTGATAAAGGGGAGTTGATCGTAACCACCAAATCAAAGGTCAAAAAATTCAATTCTGAGTACAAGACCAAAAACAAACCAGTAGATACAGAAATTCCGCTAGTAGTTTTGGTAAACGGGAGCAGTGCTTCGGCAAGTGAGATTGTATCCGGTGGATTGCAAGATTTAGACCGTGCAGTAATTATGGGTGCACGTAGCTTCGGAAAGGGATTAGTACAACGTCCGTTGAAGCTAACTTACGGTACGCAGCTAAAAGTTACTATAAGCCGCTATTACACGCCTTCTGGGAGATGCATACAGTCTTTGGACTATTGGAATCGAGATGAAGACAATAATGCTGTTAAAAAGAGTGCTTTTAAGGACTTTACTACCCGTAATGGACGGAAGGTGCAAGATGGTGGTGGTGTTTTGCCGGATATTGAGGTTACCTCTACCAAAGCAAATGAACTTACTACTGCACTATTGAACAACAATGTTATTTTTGATTACGCTACTAACTACTTCTACAAGCACCAAATGGATGACGTGGCTAAATTTAAATTTTCCGATAAGGATTATGCAGATTTTAAAACCTTTGTTTCCAAAAGCGACTTCTCATACGAGACCAAAACTGAAAAAACTTTAAGAGCGGCCATGACCAACCGTGAAGAAGTTATTTTTAATGATGCTATAGAAAATGACTTTAAAACGTTGTTGTTAGATATCGAAAAAAGTAAAATTGTTGCTTTATACGATTACCAGCGCGAAATTAAAAGTAAGCTTCAGGATGAAATCGTGAAGCGTTATTTCTATCGTGAAGGGTTGTATGATTATTACTTAAAAAATGATGATGCCATTTTAGCTGCTACCGAACTTTTAAGTAATGAAAATAAATATTGGGGTATCTTAAAATAAGAACTTTCACCATTAGCTATGGCCCTTAACAAAGTACATCATATTGCTATTATATGCTCAGATTACCAAAAGTCCAAGCATTTTTATGTGGAGGTTTTAGGTCTTGATATTATGACCGAAGTTTTTAGGGAAGAACGACAATCTTATAAACTGGATCTTGCCCTTAACGGAGAATACATAATAGAATTATTCTCGTTCCCTAACCCACCTAAACGCCCCTCTAGACCCGAAGCACAAGGTTTACGTCATTTAGCTTTTGAAGTAGACGATGTAACCTTAGAAAGGCAAAGACTTATGGATAAAGGCATTTCCGTAGAACCCATTAGAGCTGATGAATTTACGGGCCGCAAATTTACTTTCTTTGCAGACCCGGATGACCTTCCTCTTGAACTTTATGAAAAATAACCTCTTGTATTAAGGCTTTAAGTTTTTGATTTTTACATTTCTGAAATCTATAGGCTGCCCTTCGCTCTGTAAAGCAATCATACCTTCTTTTAATAGTTTTCCGTCTTGTTTAACCTTCGGGTCAAAACCAACTACCGTACCACCACCAATTTGGGGTTTGGTGTATTCTAAAACTACTTCACCATTTATAATTTGTGTTACCAAAGAATCTCCTCTTACAATTAATTCTGCTTTTACCCATTGGTCTCCATAGTAGGTTTTAGATGAAGAGCTTAAACAGTGACTCGGGTATATTTTTCCATTATAAACAATCTCAGTTCCCGGAGAACACATGTTACCCGTTGGTCTTGCTTCGCCTTCATTAATACCTCCTAAAAATTGCATTTCTACGGATATAGGCCAGTTCTGTTCTTTCAACATCGTTCTTGGGTCTTGCGAATGGTACATAACACCACTATTCATTTCGGTAAAAACGGGTGCTCCCGGATGTAAATCCCCAACAAATCTATATTCCATAGAAAGGTGAAAACTAGAGTACGGCTTATCAAAATACAAGTGGCCAAACCTGTCGTTAAAGTCCCCTTCGTACTGATCATAGCGCACTTGGATCATACCGTCTTCTGCACGGAAAGTATCGCCAAAATTGTCGCCGGTCTCATAATGATGGATTTTAGTGGTCCATCCGTCTAGGTTCTTACCATTAAACATGTTCTCCCAACCAGCTTCGGTTACGGTTGTTTTAGTAGAGTTACAGGCCATTAGGGCAATAGAAGAAATAAAAAGGACAATTTTAGTGCGATTCATAATATGAGTATTGAGTAAAATTATAATTGAGATATGAGTTTTATACTTTAAAATACACTTTATGCTTATCTAAAAAGTAGGTAATGTACCAAAAGATGTACAGTACAAAGAAAGCATTGATGACCATGATTACTTTTTCGGAAATACCAATGGGAGCCAGCAAGCCTTCTGTCCAGATAAGACCAAATCCTTGAAACCACTGAACACCTACTGTTTCGGCAAATAGATAGATAAAAATTGAATTAGTGCCTACTACAGAGAAAATCTTAAGCCAATTCTTTTGATATCCTTTTATATCAATAAGCCAGTAGAAAAGGGTTAATGTAAGAATAGCGAAACCTCCTGATGCCAAGGTAAAAGAACTTGTTGCAATACGTTTTACGATTGGTGTGATGCCTGCAAAATCCATGGCAAAACCAAGAATTACCAATGCGCTTCCCCAAATAAGAAATGGTTTTACTTTTTCGGCAGAAGACATATGCGATAATAGAACCTTTCCACAGATCACACCCCAAATTGTATGGGCAGCAGTAGGTATAAAGTTTACGAACACCCAGTACCCGTCATTCACTTGACCCATGACCAACATATCTATATAAGAACCAAAACTCTCATGATTCTGCGCATAGGGTGCTTCAGGATTGTAGGCACGATATAAAATTTCAGTTAACACCAGCAACCCCAAGGATATACCGATTTGTATTTTATTAGGAAGGTTCATTAATGCATAAGCAATCAAAATGGTGAAGGCCAATTGTACCAGTACGTTCCATAGTTCCCAAACCAGAGCATGACTATACACACAATGTAATAAAACACCAAAAGCGAACAGTAAAAAGCATCTACGTAAAATATGTTTGGTCACCCCTTTTTTATCTCCTGATGCCAAACGTTTCCGTAAAGAAAAAGGCATAGCCACCCCAACAATGAACATAAAAAACGGTTGGATTAAATCCCAAAACCGGAGTCCGTTCCATGGGTGGTGATGCAATTGATGCGCTAGACCCGAAAATGCCGTTCCTTCCGTCAGTTCTGAAAAGTTATGGTGAAAACCTGCCGCCTCGGCAATCAATAAAAACATAGTTAGTCCTCTAAAGACATCCAAAGAAAAAAGACGCTTTGAGACATTATCGGCTAGTTGAGACATAGGCTGGTTGGATCAGATTAGAATTTCAGTCTTTTGGTCACTTTTCATTCTAACGTGATAAGTGGGGTCTTTTAGGTTGAAATTTGCCCTAATTTAGAAAAAATAATACCATTGTCGTTTACTAATTGCTGCTATCTTGCTACCGTCTAATTTCACATACCTTCATTTTCATGATCAAACCGTTCATTAGTTTGCTAAAAAAAGCATTTGTACTACCCATTTTGTTTACGTTGGTTTCGGCAAACCTTCTCTCTTCGCAATCTTCAAATGCCCTTTGGTTTGACAGGCCGGCCGAACATTTTGAGGAAACCTTGGTTCTGGGCAATGGAAGCCGGAGCATCAATTTTTGGGGGTGTTGCTACCGATTCTATTTATTTAAACGATGCTACACTTTGGAGCGGCGAACCTGTGGACCCAAATATGAGTCCAGAAGCATATAAAAATGTTCCGGAAATCCGCGAAGCGCTAAAAAACGAAAACTATAAACTTGCTGATTCGCTGCAAACGAAATTACAGGGAAGCTTCTCTCAATCCTATATGCCTTTAGGTACCGTATACTTTAATTTTGAACATAAGAACCAGCCCACCTCCTACCACCGTCAGCTTGAATTAGAAAAAGCGCTTTCTACGGTAACGTATAAGGTAGATGGCATCACTTTTACTCGTGAGTATCTTATTTCCCATGATAAGCAGGCCATGGTCATTCGGCTAAAGAGCAGTAAAAAAGGAGCGCTTAATTTTAATATTGGATTTAACAGTTTGCTTTAATATGAGGTTACGAGTAACGAATCTACTCTAGAAGTAAGCGGTTACACCCCTTATCATGTAGAACCCAGTTACCGCGGTAAAATTCCGAACCCAGTTCAGTTTGACTCAAATAAAGGAACACGTTTTACATCACTTTTTAAAATACAGAATACGGACGGAGAATTGGAAAGCACAGACAAATCGGTTGCCTTAAAAAATGGTACGGAAGCTGTTGTTTATATTTCCATGGCCACTAGTTTCAACGGATTCGACAAAAACTCCGCTACCGAAGGTGTCGACCATAAAGCAATTGCTGCCTCACAACTTTCAAAAGCAAGCTCAAAATCTTTTGAATCTATATTGGAAAATCATCTTAAAGACCATCAAAAATATTTTAATCGAGTGCATTTAGAACTTGGAAAAACTACTGCGAAAGACCTGCCTACGGACGAGCGCTTAAAACGTTATGCCAAAGGCGAGGAAGACAAAAACCTAGAAGTGCTCTACTTTCAATATGGGCGATATTTGCTGATTTCCAGTTCTAGAACACCAAATGTACCTGCCAACTTACAGGGAATTTGGAATCCATACATAAGACCGCCTTGGAGTAGCAATTACACTTTAAACATTAATGCCGAAGAAAATTATTGGCTAGCAGAAAACGCGAATCTTTCTGAAATGCACCGGCCTATGTTGGGCTTTATAGAAAATATAGCCAAAACAGGAAAAGTAACCGCCAAGACCTTTTACGGGGCCGGCGGATGGGCCGCATGCCATAACTCGGATATTTGGGCGATGAGTAATCCTGTGGGCGACTTTGGTGAAGGTGGAATCAATTGGGCCAACTGGAATATGGGCGGAACCTTGGTTAAGCTCGCATTTATGGGAACACTATACGTTTTCTCAAGATTTAGATTTTCTACAGGATAAAGCCTATCCCTTACTGAAAGGAGCCGCAGAGTTTTGTTTAGAATGGTTGGTAGAAGATAAAAATGGAAACTTGGTTACTTCACCGGGAACATCACCCGAAAATAAATTTATAACTCCAGATGGATATCAAGGTGCAACCTTGTACGGTTCAACATCCGACCTTGCCATGATTAGGGAATGCTTTCAACAGACCATAGCAGCATCAGAAACCCTAAAAACAGATGTGGAGTTCAGAACTCGACTAGAAAAGGCACTGGACAAACTATATCCGTACCAAGTAGGAAAAAAAGGAAATTTACAAGAATGGTACCATGATTGGGAAGATGTAGATCCCAAACACCGTCACCAATCGCATTTGTACGGTTTATATCCAGGGCATCACATCAGTCCGGAAAAAACACCAGAATTAGCGGATGCTACAAGGACCACTTTAAACATTAAGGGCGATGAAACCACTGGCTGGTCAAAAGGATGGCGTATTAATCTTTGGGCTAGATTATTAGATGGAAATCGCGCTTATAAGCAATATCGTGAGCTGCTACGTTATGTGGCCCCTGACGGCGTAAGGGCTTCCTATGAAAAAGGAGGCGGAGCGTATCCCAACTTGTTTGATGCACACCCACCTTTCCAAATTGACGGAAATTTTGGTGGTGCCGCCGCAGTAGTAGAAATGTTGCTACAATCTTCTTTGAAAGAGATTCAGCTTTTACCTGCTTTGCCAGATGTGTGGGCCAATGGTTCGGTCGAAGGTCTAAAAGCCCGTGGAAACTTTGAAATCGGCATTACTTGGAGCAATAAAATTCCGACCAAAGTAAAAATATATTCCGTTACCGGAGGAACTACCGTTTTAAAACACGGCACAAAACAAAAAGAGGTTACTTTAAAACCCAATGAAACAGTAGAGTTGAATTGGTAAAAATGTAAAAAATATTAAGTAATAAGTAGAATGAACAAGAACCTCAAGGAACATATTGCCTATTTGCTCTGTGTGAATATTGAGCGTATCCAATCCATTTCTGGGGGTGATATTTCCGAAGCCTATTTGCTGGAAACAGAAACCGAACGTTTCTTTTGTAAGATAAACCGAGGAGAAAATGGTTATGAGCTGTTTAAGGCCAAAAAATTGGGTTTGCAAGCCATTGCCCAATCCAAAACGATAAGCGTACCCAATATTTTACTCTGCGAGTCTTTAGAAAAAGGCGGTTTTTTGGTGATGGATTATATTGAAGCCAAACGACCCACAGAAACCGACTTTGAACTTTTGGGCCATCAACTGGCAGCCCTACACCACCATACGACCCAAAACGAATTTGGGTTTTCCACGGAAAATTATATTGGCAATCTTGAGCAGTCCAATTCCAATCATCTGGAATGGGCCGATTTCTATGTTCAAGAACGACTTGTTCCCCAATTGCAACTGGCAAAAGCAACGGGTAGGCTGAATGATAACGAAGTTCCTACGGAGTCTAAACTATTACAAAGGTGTGGCCAGCTATTTCCGAACACAAAACCATCTTTATTACATGGCGATTTATGGAGCGGAAATTATCTTATATCAAATAATGGCACCCCTTATTTAATAGACCCCGCGGTGTATTTTGGCCATCATGAAGTAGATTTGGCCATGACCCGGCTCTTTGGAGGTTTTGGTGCTTCTTTCTATAATGCCTATCAAGAACATTTTGCGCCAATTGGTAATGAAAAAGAACGAATAGATATTTACCAACTTTACTATCTCTTAGTGCATTTAAACCTTTTTGGAAATTCTTATAAGGCTTCGGTTACGGAAATATTGCAGCGGTATTTTTAAGTTTTTACTTACATTTAATAAAAAATTTTAAGAGATTATTAGTTTTGGATGTCCTATTAGAAATAAATAAGAAAGAAAACGAACTGTATATAGTTGTTGGTTATAATTTGAATGGAGAACATAATAGATTTTTTAAAGGAAAATTCTTCTTGGCTTAAGGATATTACAACAATTATTTTTACGGCCACAGGAACGTTAATTGCAATCTTAAGTTATAAACGTGCCAAATCATCAATTTTTCAACCGAAAAGAAATGAAGTAGCTAAGATTCAGACACAATTACTCACAGAATTCTTGGTGTTATTCACTACCAATGGAAATTCAATTGATCGAGCAATTGATTATATCAACATTTATAAATATAATGTGGATATGGCACTTCGTGAATATAATCTTACAGATATAGATAAAATCAAAAATAAATATGCCGAATACAAACAGAATATTGCAGGCTGGTTTGAATTTTTAGAAAATGATATTTACAATTTTGTCATCATTGAGGGCAATATTCAAGAATATGACGAATTGTTTTTTGAGGCAAATAATAGAAAAAGGGAAAAGGCATATGAGCAAAGTGTAAAAAACGGAATTGTTGAAATTAATCGGATTTTTTTTACAAAAAAGCATATTGAATTTCATAAAAAGGTTCGTGATTTAAGCAATAACCCCTTTCTACCTAAAGATATACAAGATGTAGCAAATCAAATTAGAGAAAATATGACCGCTAATTTACATCATAACCTAAAAATTTTATTGGCCAAGTTAGTTAATGATATCAACAAAGCTTATCACGACAAAGAATCTGATGATTATGAAATTCTTTCAGAAAAATACAAATATCAAACTTTATGGAGGACATTTGAAACCGAAAGAAAACAACATAAAAAAGATTACGAGTTGTTAAAAAAACGAATTCGAGAACATTTATTAATCGATAAAGAATAAAAATCTCTCTATAAAAAGTATAACACCAATACTTTCAATCTCACAAAACCCATTAATTCTAATCCTTAAAAACAGGATTTTTAACCAAGCTGATCAAAGCATCGTCATTTTCCTTTAAGATGCGTTTTGAGCGCAAATAGCGGTTATGGTTATGCTCGTCATAATTACCGGCATTTTTGTCCATACTGCTTATACGTACCATCTCTGAGGTATGAATGAATTCATTATTACCGATCCACATACCCACGTGTACCACTTTTTCCGTGGTTGAGTCCGTGGCTTTTCTTCCAAAGAACAGCAAATCGCCTTTTTGCAGCTTATCAAAATTTTTTACAGAATCAATGGCCTGACCGGTATGAACCTGTTGTGAGGCGTCTCTAGGAATAACCATTCCGTTAAGGAAAAAGATGGTTTTGGTAAATCCGCTACAGTCCATACCCTTTGTTGAAGTTCCTCCCCATAAGTAAGGAACGCCCATAAGGGTTTTTGAAGTCGCTACAAGGCTCTCTTGACTTGGATCCAATTTTTCCAACCAACTTTCATAGGGTTCCGATTCTTCTTTACTCACAAAGGCCTTTCTACCATCTGGGTATTTAACTTCAAAAAAATCTTCGGTCTCACTTTTCAATTCTAAAATATCACCGGCAACCAAATCGGACACCCGTTGTCCAACTTCGGAATCCTGATATGAATATCCAGCGGTTTGGGTATAAATAAGTTTTGTAGTGCTTTTCCATTTTTGAGCTTGGTTGTCATCCATCAAAACAATTCCCCCGGCATCTACCCAAGACAGATATTTATCCGGTGTTTGAATATAGAACCAATCCTCCTCTTTCTTAAACACTTTTACCGGTGTGCCCAAAGTAGCCTGTGTCGCCAATTCTGCAGAATGCTTTGGATTACTCCTAAGATTTGCTACCGAAATATTAATAACCCATATGGGTTTTACCTTCCAATGATTTTGAAGGTAGTATTTCTATTTCGCTAGTATATTTAATATCCTGTTTATCTAAGTTGGCTTTTAATGCCTCAGCAGCTTCAGGCATATTAGTTTCTCCTCTAAGAATATACTTTTCGGTATCTATATAGGTATGCACATCAAAAAGAGCTGTTCTTTTATCCGGAGCATATTCTTTTCGTATCTGAGTAATAGTTTCTAAAAGCTTTGCTTCTTTCTTACTTTTCTCAGTACAGGAACCTAGAAACAACACCAAAAAACCAGTGAGCAAAACTACTATCTTATATCTCTTCATTCTTAAATCTATTATCATGTTTACTTTGCTTTAGTGAAATTATGTAATTTTATCGCAAATGAGCAAACTCAAGGCAATAGAACTTTTTGCAGGAGTCGGAGGATTTCGCCTCGGACTAGAAAAAACCGGACAATATGAGGTAGTCTGGAGCAACCAATGGGAACCTTCTACAAAAGCGCAACATGCTTCTATCGTTTACGAGGAGCGCTTTGGTAAAGAAAACCATTGTAACGAAGACATATCTGAAGTTTCTACGGAAGTTATTCCCGATGGCGATGTGCTCGTAGGCGGATTTCCTTGTCAAGATTACTCCGTGGCGACTACTTTACAGAACTCCAAAGGCTTGATTGGTAAAAAAGGGGTGCTCTGGTGGAGTATTCACCGAATTTTATCGGAAAAGAAAAATCCTCCCAAATACCTATTTCTTGAAAATGTAGACCGTTTGCTAAAATCACCCTCTGCCCAGCGCGGACGTGATTTTGCCATTATGTTGAAAAGTCTTGATGACTTAGGTTATGCAGTTGAATGGCGTGTTATTAATGCCGCAGAATATGGAATGCCCCAAAGACGTAGACGAATATTTTTCTTAGGATATCACAAGTCTACATCACTTTATAAAGCACTTAAAAAGTCCAGTCCGTCAAATTGGGTGTTTTCGGAAGGAACAATTGCATCGGCTTTTCCTGTGCAGCAAACCACTCAAAAACCAATTTCTTTTGAAATTAAGGACGATTTAGTACATATCTCCGAAAACTTTAATCTAGGCGAAAAGCTTTCTCCTTTTCAGAATTCAGGTGTTTTCATAAACGGAAAAGTATTTACAGTAAAAACCATAGGCCAGTTATGATGGCAAACGTACCGTTTTAGGAGATGTACTTCAAAACGGAGAAGTAACATCAGAATTTTTTATTCCAGAAGAGGATTTCCATAAGTGGGAATATTTAAAAGGCGCAAAAAAAGAAGTGCGAACGGCTAAAACCGGATTTACCTATAACTATAGTGAAGGTGGAATGATTTTTCCCGATGCATTGGATAATGCTTCAAGAACTATTATTACCGGCGAAGGCGGAAAGTCTCCATCTAGATTTAAGCATGTAGTGCAGACTAAAAAAGGATTAAGACGTCTAACCCCTGTTGAATTAGAGCGTTTAAATATGTTTCCTGATAATCATACGTTATTAGAAGGTGTAAGCGATACCAAACGGGCCTTTTTTATGGGTAATGCCCTAGTTGTTGGTGTTGTTGAAAGAATTGGTAAGGCACTGGCCGATAAAATTGAAGTTTAGTTCTTTAAACTTCATACTAACAAATGTAATATGCCCCTTAAAAGTAATTTTAAGTCAGATTTAGAAAGGGAGCAGGAGCTTTGCATTTTATTAGACCGTTATTATAAACAGTATCTAAAGCATTATACCTTTGAGCGGGTATCCGAAATGCCAAAGCAATTGGCCGGAATAGATTTGGTTTTTATTCATAAAACGAATGGAAAAAAATTCTATATAGATGAAAAAGCACAACTGGATTATATAAACGAAAACCTACCCACTTTTGCCTTTGAACTCAGTTATGAAAAGAAGGGAATTTTAAAAGAAGGTTGGTTATTTGATACCTCAAAAAAAACGGAATTCTATGCGTTAATAACTTCAATTTATGCAGATGATCCAAAGACATTTACTTCATGTAAAATCACCTTGGTAAATCGCAAAAAATTACTTGACCTTTTAACGGAACGGGCTATAACATTATCAGCTTTAAAAAAGTATATTTTGCCAGAACAGCGTACTCATGGCAAAATAAAAATTGATGAACTACATCACAGAAGTGAAGGATATCTCTTTGCTTCTACCAAAAACAAAGCGGAAAAACCTTTGAACCTTATTTTGAAGTTAGATTTTCTAGAAGAATCAGGAGTTGCCAAAAGGTTAGCTTAATCAATTTTACAAACCAATTGGTTTGTAAAATTCCTATGACTCTAAGATTCTTGACTAGTATGCACTTACAGCGATTGAAACCTGTATTTTATCGCTAAAAAAACAGCCTGTTTATGGAACTTATAGATAGCCAACAAACCAATTGGTCTGTTTTTAATATCTCTTAAAGCGAATTTCAAAATCCTGATTTTAGTTCTTAAAATGCTGTTAATCAACGTTCAAAAGTTTGTTGTTGCACTAAGTTTTACTATCTTCTCCGTTATGGTAACAACAGAAAAGTCAGAAAACAAGGAATTTTTAGAGAAGTCAATTCACCATCTAGAGGCCACCGGCTTCGAAGAAATTAAGGCGGATATTGACGGGTATGTAACACCTAAATCATATGTTAGGAAAGGCACCGATTTTAAGATTACACCAGATATTGTAGCGCTTAAAAACGGAAGAAAATATTATTTTGAAATTAGCCTGAAATCTTCTAAACCTAGACTTCTAAAAACGAAGTGGCTTTTCTTGGATACTTTAAGTAGAATGAACTCTAACCGGTTTCGTATTATAACCACTAAAGGTCATTATAAGTTTACCGATAATATGTTGGAAGATATTAACCTTACGAACAAAGAACCTATTCGCATTTAATTTTACATAATTGTATATAAGAAATAAGGTGCGCAATTGCGCACCTTATTTTTTTCTAACCATACTTATATGTGGTATGCCATCTTCTAAATAACCATCTCCAACTTGGTCAAAACCAAGCGTATGATAAAAACGTTCTAAATATAACTGAGCAGATAACTTAATAACATCTACTTTAAAATGCTTTTCTACAGCGGAGATGGAGGCTCTCATGATTTCTTTTCCGTAGCCGTACTTTCTTTCGGTAGGGTTCACCACTACCCTTCCAATACTTGCTTCTTCAAAATAATCTCCTGGTTTAAATATTCGAGTATAAGCAACTAATTCACCTTTTCTAGTCCCTATAACGTGTAATGCTATTTGGTCCTTACCATCTACATCTTGGTAAATACATTCTTGTTCCACGACAAAAACTTCCGATCTAATTTTTAATATGTCGTATAACTCTGCTGCTGTGAGCGCTCCAAATGATTTTACAGTTATTTTCATAATATCAATCTTGTACAATTATTTGCTTACTGTCGCTTTTCCCGTGTTCTGGTTGTATAGTAACGTGATTGATACCGAATTTGTGATAAACGACCTCCTCTATTTCCTGAAGAATGTTGTCAAACTCCGAAAGCCTGATGTCTTCATTGAAATCTACGTGTGCCTCTAAGTGCACTTCATCCTCATTTAATTGCCAAATATGTATATGGTGAATATTCTTTACACCGTCTATTAAATCTACTTCATCTACAATTTGCTGTACTTGTATGGTATTTGGCGTAAAAAGCATGAGTACGCGTGTTGCTTCTTTTAATAAATCATAACCTACAAAAATAAGATAGATAGCAATGGCAAAGGTTAAGGCTGCATCTATCCAATACACCTCATAGAACTTCATTAACAAGCCTCCTATAAGTACCGCTACCGATGCTAACATATCTGTTAATAAGTGCAGATAAGCAGATCTCATGTTCATATTGCTCTTTGAATCTTTCTTAAGTAAGAGCACACTAAAACCATTGGCAACAATACCTAATAAAGAAAGCCAAATAACCACATCAGATTCTATCTTCTGCGGTTCAAGAAACCTTACCGAGGCTTCTTTTATCAATATAACAGCTACAACTATTAGTGTAGCAGCGTTTACAAAAGCCGCTATGATTTCAGCACGTTTATAACCAAAGGTCTTATTGGTAGAAGCTTGTCTCTTAGCTAATAAGGTAGCTATATAACTAACAATAAGCGAAAGTACATCACTAAAATTATGAAGCGCGTCCGAAAGTAAAGAAAGACTACCAGAGGCAAGTCCGCCAATTACCTGAGCTACCGTAATAAGTATATTTAATAGGATGGATATAATTAAATTCCTTCCTCTTAAATTAGAATGGTGGTGACCGTGCCCATGAGAATGGTCTTCGTGAGAATGTCCCATTTAATATGGAAAATAATTAGTACGTTATTAAATATGTATGGTACCTAAAATGCCTTCTTAACAAGGAATATCCAAGTTATGAACAACTAGTGTTAAGTATTATGAAGTGGTTGGTTTAGGAGGACTTTATAAGAGTCCCCTATATTTAAAAGTAAAGCTTTGAACGTTTACTTACAAGGAATTTTTTCTATTCTTCTTTCATGCCTACCGCCTTCAAAATCAGTATCTAAGAAAGTCTTTACCATTTCTAGTGCTTGCGGTAGAGAAATGAACCTTGCTGGTAAACTTAAGATGTTAGCATCATTATGTTCTCTACTTAACTGAACAATCTCTTTGTTCCAACAAAGGGCACAACGCACTTGCTGATGTTTATTAGCCGTCATTGAAGCTCCATTACCGCTTCCGCAAATAATAATACCAAAATCAACAATGCCTTTATCAATATCTGAAGCTACGGGATGAACAAAATCTGCATAATCAACACTATCCGCACCATCGGTACCATAATTACTAACTTCTATGTTCATAGATTTAAGTAAACCTACTATGGCTAATTTGTAATCCGTACCCGCGTGATCATTTCCAATAGCTATTTTCATTATGCGTAATCTTGTTTAAACCTTTTTTTGAATACGGTTTTACTGTTATATAAAACCTTCTAATTGTTCACAAAGGTACGAATACTAGCACTTCACCACAATAAACATGGTGATCACAACAATAGTTTTCTTCAGACAGCTATTCATTGTTAATTTGTTATTGTTAAAATGTGTTTATAATGTTAATAACCTTACGACAGAAAGTAGATCTTAAATTTTGATTTCTCACTTGAATAGTACTCTACAAAACTAATTTCTAATTGAGAAATATACTTTTACTCTTTTTATAATGGGCTATTAAAATGTTATTGCCAGTAATTAACATTAAATTTACGTTTACTTATTAAATAATTGATGTTGATATCGTTTATCAACGAATATTGATAATTACGTTACTACCCTGATTCTGTGCTATATTATAATTGTAAAGATTGTCAACAACTTCTTTAAGTCGTTCAGAGCAACTATTTCCACATAATTTTATAAGCCTTATTAACACACTATCATAATCACCATTTTAATTTTTAAAATTTAAAAGAAAAAGAAATATATAATATAGTTGTTGATAACCTTGTTTTCAGGTCAAGGTTGGTCAATAACAGGGTAATGAATTATAATTCGTAATTTACCCTATAAATTAAAAATAGTTAATGTCAAATAACAAGAAGAAAGCTCGTAACCATAGAGCGAACGAGATAACAAAAGGAATCTTTACCGTATTGGAAAAAGACCCAAAAAAGAGTTTCAATTATAAACAAATAGCTGCTAAATTAGGCTTAGACAATACCCAAGACCGTAATCAATTGATTAAAAGGTTAGGGCAACTTAAGGAAAAAAATAGAATACAGGAAGAAGGCAGAGGTAATTATATGGCCATAGAATCAACTAAAAAATACCAAACAGGTAAGGTTGATCTTACAGGACGTGGTAATGCTTATGTTGTTATAGAGGGTATGGATGACGATGTCTTTGTACAAGCTAATAAAGTGAACAAAGCTTTTCATGGTGATACCGTAGAGGTATATATATTCCCAAGAAGAAAAGGGAAAAAGCTAGAAGGTGATTGCCAATATTATTGAACGTAAGAAGACTGAATTTGTAGGGATTGTAGATATACAAAAGACTTTTGCTTTTGTTCGTCCTACAGATTTTAGAATGTATACAGATTTCTTTGTTCCAAAAGATGGAATTAAAGGAGCAAATGATGGCGATAAAGTAATTGTTAGATTAGATAGTTGGGATAGTAAAGATGATTCTCCTACAGGAACTATCATAGAAGTTTTAGGAAAACCAGGAGAACATAATACCGAAATTCACGCCATCTTGGCCGAATATGGTCTTCCTTATGATTTTCCTACCGAAGTAGAACGTTTTGCAGATACTCTTGATACTTCTATTAAAGAAGAAGAAATTGCAAAAAGAAGGGATATGCGAGATGTATTGACCTTTACTATTGATCCAAAAGATGCTAAGGATTTTGATGATGCACTTTCTTTTGTAGTTCTTGAGAACGGTAACTATGAGATTGGTATTCACATTGCCGATGTTTCTCATTACCTGTTCCAGATACTATTTTAGATGATGAGGCTTATGAAAGGGCTACTTCTGTTTATTTAGTAGATCGTGTGGTTCCTATGCTTCCAGAAGTATTATCTAACAATGCGTGTTCATTAAGACCAAACGAAGAGAAATATACGTTTTCTGCAATTTTTGAGATGGATAAGGATGCCAATATCAAAGATCAATGGTTTGGCAGAACAGCTATAAATTCTAATGAGCGTTTTGCTTATGAAGAAGCACAGCATATTATAGAAACCAAAGAAGGCAGTATACCAAAGGATATATCTATCCGCGAAGATGCTTATACCGTTCAAGAAGATGTAGTTGAAGCTACTTTAGAAATGGATCGTATGGCTAAAATCATGCGTGGTAGACGTATGCAAGAAGGTGCACTTTCTTTTGATAAAGTAGAAGTACGTTTTAATTTAAACGAAGAAAGTGAGCCGGTTGGTGTTTATTTTAAAGAATCCAAAGATGCTAATAAGTTAGTTGAAGAATTTATGTTGTTGGCCAACAGAAAGGTTGCTGAATTCATAGGAAAACAAAAACCGAAAAAGACTTTTGTATATCGTATTCACGATGATCCCAATGAAGATAAATTAATAGCTCTTAATAGCATTGTTTCTAGGTTTGGGCACAAGTTAGACTTTAAGGATAAAAAATCTATTAGCGCGTCTTTAAATCAGCTTTTGAGCGATGTTAAAGGCAAGAAAGAACAGAATTTGGTAGATACGCTTACTATACGTAGTATGAGTAAGGCCATCTATACTACCCAAAATATTGGTCACTATGGTTTGGCGTTCGATTATTATACACATTTTACATCGCCGATTAGAAGATATCCAGATGTAATGGTACATCGTTTATTACAACATTATTTAGATGGCGGCGCCTCGGTTAAAGAAGAAGTTTACGAACAGAAATGTAAGCATTCTTCAGATATGGAATATTTAGCTTCTAGTGCAGAACGGGATTCTATTAAATACATGCAGATTAAATTCATGCAAGATCACCAAAATCAAGAATTTGTTGGTGTTATTAGTGGTGTTACCGAATGGGGTATTTATGTTGAGATAATAGAAAACAAGTGCGAGGGCATGGTTAGGATCAGCGATATAAAGGATGATTATTATACCTTTGACGAAAAGGAGTACGCAATTGTAGGAGAAAAGACAAAGAAAACCTACCAATTGGGTGATGAAGTTGTAGTTATGGTAAAGAATTCTGATTTAATAAAACGTCATTTAGATTTCTCTTTGATAGGGAAGCATGAGTAGTGATTAGTTTTTTTGGAACGGATTTTGTCTTTGACTATCAAAATAACCTAAAAAGGTACATTATGAAAAAGTTCGTTTTGCTTGTCATTTGTATTCTTGGGCTGCAATTTAGTTTTGCCCAAGACGCAAGTATGACACAAGACCTAACTAAATTCTCAGAGGTTAAAGCTTTTGACGGTCTTTCTGTTAAGCTTATAAAATCTGATGTGAACAAAGCGGTCATATCTGGTGAGAATATAGATAAAGTTGCCATTGTTAACAACGATGGTGTGCTTAAAATACGAATGCAACTAGGTAAGATTTTTAGTGGATATCGCACTTTTGTAGATTTATATTATACTGAAGACCTTGTTGTAATAGATGTTAATGAAGATGCGCGTATTGCCTCTGAAGAAATTATAAAGCAGGAAATTCTTGAGTTAAAAGCACAAGAAGGTGGGGAATTGGTAATTAATGCCGAGGTAGAACAGATGTTGATCAAAACCGTAACTGGTGGAAGCATATCTACTATTGGTTCCTCTAATTTGCAAGACATTGTTATAAATACAGGTGGTATTTATGAGGGTAAAGAGTTTAAGACCAAATTTTCTACCATAAATGTAAATGCAGGATCTCGTGCAGAAATTTATGCATCAGATTACGTAAAGGCTAGTGTAAAAGCTGGTGGTGAAGTATTGGTATATGGTGATCCAAAAAAATGGATGAAAAAACTGTATTTGGCGGTACTGTAACGCGCATGTAATCGATTTCATTTCCAATTTTAAACCCTTAGCTTTGCATAGCAGCTAGTACTTACTTGTAAAAGAGTTATAGTAGCTGCTATTCCTTAGTTAAACTACTAATAAGAAACACCCAGAATAATACATGTGGGAAGATATTCAGGCAGCAGTTCCATTAGGCTTTTTATTAAGCTTTATGATTGGGCCAGTTTTCTTTGTCCTTTTAGAAACAAGCGCAATTAAAGGTTTTAGAGCTGCTATTGTTTTTGATTTTGGAGTAATTCTTGCCGATGGTGTTTTTCTTGTCATTGCTTATTTTAGTAGTTATCAGCTTTTAGAGAATTTAAGTAACCAGTAAGGACTATATGTTTTTGGTGGTGTAATTCTTTTGGTATATGGTATTACCACTATTTTTAAAAAACCTCCTAAGCATGTGGATAGTGATATTAGAGTCAGTAAGAGTGACTATTTAGGTCTCTTTGTAAAAGGTTTTCTACTCAATTTTATTAACATTGGTGTTCTTGTTTTTTGGTTGGGTATTATCATTGTAGTTGGACCCAGCTTAAATAATGACCCTAACCGGATAGTAGTATTCTTTTCAACGATGGTAGGAGCCTATTTTGTAACCGATATTTTTAAAATTCTATTAGCGAAACAATTGAAGAAAAAGCTAACAGGTAATAGAATTTATTTAATAAAGAAAGGACTTGGCGTTATTCTAATTGTATGTGGTATTGTACTTATTGTAAAAGGATTTCTACCTAAAGACCAGTTTAACATAGAGAATGGTATTGAGCGTATAGAAAAGCTATAATATCGTGTAGTAAGAATCTAACCGTGTTTCCTTTTATAAGGAATACCTAAAGTCATAAAACAAAAAAACCTTCGTGATAAACGAAGGTTTTTTTTTGAGGCATCGAGCAGATTCGAACTGCTGTACAAGCTTTTGCAGAGCTCTGCCTAGCCACTCGGCCACGATGCCATTTGCAGGTGCAAAGATAGTTTTTTTGATGGAAATGCTATTTTTACTTTACTTTTTTTTCACAATGTATATTTACAAGGTGTAAGAAAATATGTAAGTGTAAAGATTTGCAGTAATTTAGGAGATGAATTTAAGGTATTTGGATAGTTACTTTTTTCGCTTTTGCTTCAAAACTATGGTCACTTTTTCAACATCACCACCTATTGGAGGGTTAATTTTTGAAACCTCAACCTCAGCTTTTTTTACAATGTCTATCTCTAAAAAGATGCGATCTAAGATACGCTTGCCAACATGTTCCAATAGTTTAGAAGGGATTTTCATTTCCTCCTTTACAATATGGTTTATGTGAACATAATCTACCGTTTCAGATAGCTTATCGGAAATTGAAGCTTTGGTTAAATTAGCATCAACAGATACGTTTACCAAATATTCACTTCCTATAGCGGTTTCCTCTTTTAAGCAACCGTGGTGGGCATATACCCTTATATTACTAACTTTAACCTTATCCAAAATCAAATATATTTTTGCAAACTTAATTCAAACGGTTCAAATAAAGGATAGAAAGCTAATATGTAATTTTTATAAGTACATAGATATTGAAACAGTTCTTTTCTTAGTACGTACAACGGCAGTTACTAAGCCCTTGGAACAAGTCTACACCTATGGTTACCACATGGGTTCCTGTACTGTACGTAAGTAACTCATTAAGAATGATTTGGTATGAATATCCAAAATAGAAGTTGTTTTTCTTTAGACCCGCAAAAGGAGCTATAAAAAGTGGGCTACCAATTTGATCATTTAAGAAACGATAGTTAACACCAGCGTAGAAATAATCATCAAAATTATACCATCTAAATTTTAGGTTTAAATCGGTTTCGGAACGTCCATCACTTTCAAACATTTTAAATAAAATAGAAGGTTCAATCTCTAAATCGCTATGCTTGTTTTTTCTATAACGGTAACCGGTATACACATAATAGTTTCTTAACTCATTAGGCTCATCTACATTAAATGTAAAGTTACTTGGGTCTTTACCTAAAAGGTTAGATGCATTACCACTTATATAAAATTTACCATACCGGTATAAAACACCTACATCAAAGTTATGGTTACTAGTTTGGCGGTTGTTAATAACACCCGGATCAAGATTGGCATCCACAAATTTATCAATGTCTATTCTAAACTGATTAAAGTTATATGAAAGGCCAAATGATAGAAACTCATCGTCATACCTATCAAGAGTTAAGTGATGGGCGAAAGAAACCCTAGCACCTTGTTGTTTTGTATAACCGTTTTTATCATTATATAAAAACAGACCTATACCAGATTGTTCGCCTAAGCGCATATCTGCTGCCAAGGATTGTGTTTGTGGAGCATCTTTAATACCCACCCATTGTGTAAGACCGTTAAGCCTAATTTTTACATGGTCTCCTATACCAGCATATACTGGTGATAGAACAAACGGGTTATCTGCCAAATATTGAGTAAGTTGAGGCGAATTGAGCTCTTGACCTCTAGCGGTTATAATGCCGGATAGGAGCAGCAAGGTCCATATGAATTTGCGCATGGTACTGTAGGTTGTAGGTTAAGTATTTTATTTAGCGATATAGGGTAAAGTGTCCAACGAATTCTCTGTCGTCATTCTCTCCGTTGAGTTTGATAACGTACCAGTAATCTCCTGAAGGAAGTTCTTTATTTAAATAAAGACCGTCCCATCCTGGATCACCAGCACCCATTCGGTACACCTCTCTACCATAACGATCAAATATGATGGTTAGTATCTCTGGGAAGCCATCTTCATTTTTAGGTTTCCAAGTCTGATTTTCCGCATCTCCATTTGGGGTAAAGAAGTTAGGAATATCAAGGTCAATAAACTCCATAAAGATACTGGCTACAACTTCGCAACCATTTTCATCTGTTACGGTAACTACATAAGTATCAGTACGGTTAATATAGAATGTATTGTCAGTACCATTATCTTTATCACCAAAAGTAATATTGTACTCACCTCTTCCTCCTGTAACATTTGCTGTTATCTGGTTGATGTTGGTTTGCTCTAAAACAATGGTCAAAGGTTGGTAATCTTCTATCTCTATATCATAAGTTATGATACAACCATTGGCATGAGAAATTGATATATAATGTGTACCTGGAGTTAGGTCTCTAAAGAATGGATTAAGTTGCATTTCTGCTGGATCGGTAGTATCAACTCCAAAAAGGACTTGGTCCGCAATACTAGTATCCTCCATCACAATGTTGATGTAGTTGTTAGGGATATTTCCATTACAACCATAAACTGGTTCTACGGATGCATTTAGATTAACACCGGCATCTACCGTTACGGTTATATTTTCTTCACAACCTTGAGCATCACGAATGAATATGATGTAGTTTCCTTCAGCCAGATCAGTGAACGTTGTTCTGTCTTCTACAAAATCAGTTTCTGTGTGTATTCTAGTACTATAAACAGGTGTACCGCCCGTAATGGTAAGCTCTATGGAACCATTTTCTTCACCTACACATATTTCTGGTGTTGATGTACCTAAAACCTCAATAATAGCAGGTTCGTCAATAGTATATTCCAATTCTATGAAACAACCATTTTGATCTTGTGCAATTACCCTGTAATTTTTAGGAGCAAGGTCTTCAAAAGTATTTTCATCATCAAACTTATTAAGGTTTGGTGATATAGCATATTGATAACCTCCTGAACCACCGGATAAGGTAACGGTTATACTACCGTCTTCTTCACCATTACAAGTTACATTGATAACATCATCTGTATAATCTAGAGCTGTAGGCTCAGAAATATCAATTCGTTCTGGAGTAGTTATTCTACAATCCTGACTGATTACATCTACGTAATAGGTATTTGCTGACAATGAGCTAAATGTTCCATTACTTTGAGGTCCTGCAATACGTGAAGCAACACTTAATGAAGCATCAGTATAAAGCGAATATTGATAGTTTCCTAAACCACCATCTGCAGTTGCATAAATGGTAGCGGTATTATCTCCATTACAGTTAATTACTGCAGCAGTCTCATCTACTGTTAATATTAATGGATCAATAGGGTCTTCTTCAATAGAATTAGATTGTACAGCTGTACATGAGTTTGTCTCATCTCTTACGTAATAACGATAGACACCAGCACTTAACATACCGCTTAGAGGTAAACTAACGCTGTTTCCTGACATTGCTGTCCATGTTACGTTGTCTATACTATATTCGTATGATCCGCTTCCTCCAGTAGCACTTAATTCGAATTCTACGCCTGTTGTACATGTCAACGGACTAGTTCTTATTAGTGAAGCCTCTACTTCCGTAGGATTAACGATTTCAATAATACGTGTTTCTTCAGAACACCCTACTTCATCACTAACGGTAACACTATAGAAACCAGCAGCTAAATTATTAAAGTCACCCGTAGCCTGCCCTACCGAAGTAGTCAACAAAATGCTTCCGGCTATATCTTCATAGACATTTAATTTGTATTGGTATGTAGGTGTAATATTTCTTGCATCTACCGCAGTTGATATGCTAGCAGTATTTCCGTTAAAACATGATAAGGTCGTTGCTGTTATATCAGTTACAATATCATCAGGTCTAATTAAAGTAATGTTATCAGAGAATACACATGAGAATGCATCCGTAACAGTCACATGGAAATCGCCTGCAGATAAGTTTTTGAAAATGAATGCCTCAACATTTGTTTCAGTATAGGTAGTAGAAGTAGTCGTATTTTCTAATACGATAGTATATGGACCTTCACCACCTGTTGGATCAACAAATATTTCACCTTGATCATTACTACACGAAACATTGGCTTCTTCCCTAACCGTAGCTGTAATTGGAGCACTTGGAGCCAATACTGTTATTACATTAGAATCATCATCACACAATGGTGCGGTAGTTTCTGTAATACGTATGTAATAGCTTCCTCCAACAAGATTTGAAATAGTTAAAGGTGTACTAGTGTTTCCTGTTCCACTAAATCCGGCTACAGGATTATCATTTAAATCATAAACTTGGTAACTGTAAGGACCAGTATAGTTGCTAATAGCAACACTGAAACTTCCGTCATCTACACCATCGTTCAAACATTGTTCATCTGTTAATTTGGTAGCCGTAACTTCAATAACGTCTGGGTCTTCAATCTCATGAACAGTTTCTATAACACAACCAGTATCTAAATTGGTAATTCTAACACTGTAGTTACCTATTTCTAATCCTGTAAAAGTTTCAGGATTACTTGTAGATGTAATGGTCTGTGCATAAGTCACGTTTATACCTGTTACAATATATTCTAAGTTAGGTGTTGCTGTGGCAGGGCTAACTGTTACTCCAACTTCTATCTCACCATTGTTCAAAGGAGAACAAGCAGCTTCTTGGGTTGTGGTAACGGTTGCATCGCTTATCTCTACATAAGGTAGAACTGTATCAGCTGTTGATAGTGCAGAACATCCCGCATTATCATACACACGTATTTCATAAGAACCTCCTAAACCATCAGTCTCAAAGTAAGTGGTATTAGAACCATCTTGAACTACACTTCCATCACGTATAAATACGTATCTAGAAAAAGTACCTGTACCACCTGATGCACTAGTGAACGATACACTTGCATTATTACCATTATTACCAAGAGTACAACCATATTCAAGAACACTAATGGCGTCTACGGTAATAACATCTAATTCAGTAATAGTAATGTCTGTTGTTATAGTACAGTTGTTAGCACCTCTTGCTTCTATTGTATATGTTATACCTGCAATAGAACCTTCAAGTCCATCAAAGAAAGCTGAGGTTGATGTTGATGATGTTGCAGCAATTGGGAAAGTAGCCGAACTACCTTGGTCCCGTAATAATTCGGAAGGTATACGGTCCTACTCCATTATCAGTAACGCCAACTGAAATTGTTCCATCATCGGCACCATTACAAGTTACATTGGTAGAAGAATTTGCATTTATTTCTGGAATCACTGCTGTTTCCAATCGCTGAGTTATAGTTGTACTACAACTATGATTTGTATCTAAATCGGTAATGGTAAATATATAATCACCTACTTGCGTAAGACCTGTAAAAATACCAGAGTTGTTGGTGTCATCTACGGTAGCTGGAGCAGATAATGGATATTGTACATCATATCTGAAGCTTCCCGAACCACCTGTTTGTGAAATGGTAATCTGTCCCCAGGATCTGTAGTAGAACAATCAATTGTTTTAACTACGGATGCCAATGGTGAAATAGGTTCGTGTAAGTCAATGCTTGTACTTGTAGTACCTACACAACCCCATTGATCGCTAACAACTACTTGATATTCGCCTGCACCTAAACCGCTAAATATAGCTGAGGTTTGTATAGGTCTCATATCTTCAAAAGTTGAAGATACTGTGTTGAACAATTGTAACTGATAACTGTAGTTGCTACCTTGACCGTTTAGAACATTAATAACTTCAATTTCACCTTCTAAATCGGTACAGTTAGGCTGATTTATTCTTAAATCTGCCGTAATTGGTGTTGGATCAGCCAGAACGACATCTGCTAATTGCTCAGCACATCCTCTAGAATCCATAAGCCAAACTTCGTAGGTAGCTGCGGTTAGGTTTTCTTCTTTCTGGTTTGAAATATAACTTGCAGGGTCAGTAGTGTCAATAACTGGACCGGCCGCATCAAAGATGAGATACGAATAACCGCCCCATCCGCCAGTAATATCGGTAATGGTAATGGTTCCGTTGTTGCTTAAGGTACGCAAGTAATATCGGTAAATATCCTATTTGCGCTAATTGGGTCACTAGGACCTGCAATGGTAAATAATTCAGAAGTTACACAAGAAGGGTTACTGTCTTGGGTAACCTCAACACGGTACTCGCCCGCGCCAATGGCATATGGTGTAGTGGGACCTACGTTGGCCGAGGTTCCGGTTGCCGCAGCAATGATGGTATCATCACCCGTAGCAGCCGTACCTTGTGAATTATATATTTGCCAAGTGAAACCGTCAGTGTATGGATTGGTAGCATCGCTTATAGTAAAGCTTACAGAACCATTATTTCCATTACATACTACATCTACAGTAGTAGCATCGATTTCAAATGTATTTGGATTTTCAATTTCAAAAGTGGTTTGTACAAAACATCCGGTATCTATGTTAGTTACGGTCACTTCATAGTTTCCTACGCCTATTCCAGTAAATGAATTAGTAGGTTGATTTAAGTTGCTATATGCATTATCGGTTCCAACAACAGAATATTCTAGTGTTGGTGTTCCTAAAGGAGGAGTTAAATCAACCGCTATTGAAATTACAGCATCATCACCAGGATTACAGCTTACATCGGTATCAATGGTAACCGTAGGATTACTGATTTCTACATAAGGAACAATTGTTTGGGTAGTAGAACCAGAACAACCATTATCGTCATAAACATTTATGGTATATGCACCACCTAATACATCAGTTTCAATGTAGGTGTCATTAGAACCGTTTTGAACAATAACATCTGCTTCTATTGCTGCTGTAGCTGGGTTATCATTTTTAATGAATTCATAACGAACAAAGGTATTTGAACCTCCTGCTGCACTTGTTACCGAGATACTTGCATCATTTTGATTGTTAGCAGTTGTACAGCCAAATTCTACAACCGGATTCATTGTTACAATAATAGCTGTTGGTTCTGCAATGATAATAGCAGCACTATCTGTAGTACAATTGTTAGTAGTAGAATTACCAGTAAGGGTTACTACATATCCAGCAGCTGTTGTTGTTGGTGCAAGACCAGTAAACGTTGCCGTAGTATTTGTAAAGCTTGTTGGGTTGATACTTGTTACAGCACCATCCATAGAAGTAATCTCAAAAGTATATGGTCCTGTTGCGTTGTCTATTGCTGAAATAGTAATAGTACCGTCAGAATCACCTAAACAAGTAACGTCGGTAAATGCAATTGTATTAACAACAGGCTCTACTCTAGTTGGAACGTTTACAACAAACTCTCTATTACAAATTACACTACTAGGTGTATTGGTATCATAGATAGTAATTGTATAATCTCCTGCAGCAGGCGCTTGGTAATTGAATGGGTTACCCGGAATAACTGTTTGCATAACCGCTGGAGCTCCGGCAGTATTTGTAATTGAGTACTCATAACTACCTGAACCATCTAATACTTCAATTGCTATTATGGCATCTGGCGAAGCAGTACAATCCAATATTTTGGTGAGCTCTGTTTTTGCAGAAAGAACAGGGTTTACTGTGTAATTAGATTGGGAGTTAGTACAACCGTTTCCATCAATAATATAGACATCATAAGAACCAGCGGTTACATTTTCAAATAAACCGGCATTATCAAGATACGTTGTAGGTACAGGGTCACCTGCAGGTACAATAGCATAACGGATATTCCCAGCGGCTGAACTTCCAACAACAGTAAGGTCAATTGGTGCACTACAGTTATCCTGAGTAATTGACGTGAAAGTTGGATTTGCCGATAAACTTAAATTAACCGGTAACATGGTAAACGAACATCCGTATTGATCATTCATTGTAACCGTGTAAGCTCCTGCTGGTGAGTTTACAGGAATTTGAACCGGGTTAGTATTTAGGTCTGTTAAAGCTGTAAAACCTAGAGGTCCGGTTACATCATAGGTATAAGGAGCTCCACCACCGCCAGTGATATTGTCAACAGTAATTAAACCTATGGCAAGTTACATGAGATGTCTCTTGTTGCAGTTGCTGTAGCATCTAATACCCTTAATTCTGGTACATAGGTGTTTTCACTACCTCCTGTACATGAATCTGTTGTTCCGTCAGACTGTACTATTTCTATATAATAATTGCCTTCGGGTAGGCCGGTAACATTTATAGTATTGTTATAAAGGATGTTTCCTCCACTGGTCTGAAGAGCAGTAGAATTACCTACTTCAAAGAATTCCCAACGCATATGTGAGTATGCTGTAGTTGGGGTTATTGTATATTCTATTTCACCAGTTGAAGAACCAAAACAAGTAGGAGTAATTTCCGTAGTGATGGTAATGGGTTCAACAATTAGGTCATTTACGTTTACAAGACTTTGACGAACACATCCGGTATTATCTCTAACATAGAATACATAAGTTCTACCTGGTGTTAATCCTGTCCAAGTATAAGAACCTTCACCTGCAGGAACGGTAGCACCACTAGAATTTACGGTTCCCCTATGGCTGCCAAGTGGTGGTAGCTGGATCAAAATTAGCCGGGTCTTCTGAAAAAGCATATTCGTAGGGGGCAATACCAGCTGTTCCCTGAACACGTACTTGTAAATCATTACAGTCTACGACTATTGCACTAATACTGATATCTAAATTATCTAATGGATAAGGAATGATGTATCTATCAAAATCCATTTGGCAAATAGTGCCACTAGGTAAAGTAACTCTGATAGAAGGGAAAACTTCTGTACCAGAAATAGTACCTCTCAATTCGTTGGACAGTTGCCAAGATGTACCACCATCGTTACTATATTCAATAATACCACCAGATGGAGATGTTACATTATCAAACCTAAATCCGTATTCATTCGTATCAGGGTCATTACAAGCCGCAGGTAAAATCGGAACGATATCTGCAGTTATTTCCGTGGCATTGTTAACGGTAATTGTAGCCGAAGTAATAGAACAACTGTTGGTGTCAGTAACCGTAATTTCGTAGTCACCTACTCCAATACCATTGAACGTCAATGTTGTTGTGGCTATGTTGGTATTTGTTATTCCGTAATCAATTCCATCAGCAGGACTCAAATCTACTAATTGATAAGTAAACGGACCTGTTCCTCCACCAGCTGTGGCATCAATAGAACCCAGACCATCAAAACACTCAGGGTCAGTTGCTGTTCCGCTTGCGATTAAAGTAGCAACGGGAGTTAGAATAATATCTTCTTGAACGAATGAACATGATGGCGATGTACCATTATTATCCAATACATGCACATCATAACCTGCTGGGTTGGCCGTTGCCATAGCACTAGTTATAGTCAATGAGTTTGTTGTAGTATAAAGACCAGAAGGGTCTGTGTTGGCAGGTACAATGGCATATACCAATGTTCCATTTCCACCCGCAGCATTAACGGTAATTGAACCGTCATTACACGCACTAATATCAACAACAGCTACGGACACTACTAACTGTGGGTCTATTGTAATGGTTTGTTGAACAGCTGTACATCCATAAGCGTCTCTAATATCTATGGTATAAGTACCATTGGCTAAATTGTCAAAGGTGTGAGTTGTTCCTGTAACTGGAGTTGCCGCTACAAACGGACCGCCATCAATACTGAAACTGTATCCTCCATTACCAGCAGTAACATCAACCTGTATAGAACCATCATTGGTACCGGAATAACAGGCCGTGGTAGTGGTGTCAAAAGTTGGTACAATAGGAGCAGTTACGGTTATTGCCGTATTAATCGGATCGCTACAGGTATTTGTATCTCTTGCTCTTACGATATAATCTCCTGCAGTTACTCCGGTAAATGTTGTTTCGGTTTGATAAGCAGTTAAAATTCCACCTGAATTATCTTCTAACTGATATTCATAAGTTGGAGTTCCTCCTATTGCGCTAGCGGTAATAGTAGCACCTGTATTGTTACAAGTAAACTGTTCTGTAATGCTTGCCGAAGCAACAATAGCATCCGGTTCGGCTAAAGTTTGATTTAATAGTACCGCGCAATAGGAAGGCTTGCAATAGCATTGTCAACATCCCGTACTTCAATTAAATGTGCTTGTGCGGCAAGACCCGTAATTTGTTCTGCAGCTGTAAACGGACCAACAAAGGCAGCTCCGTTTAGGCTATATTCAAATCCTCCTGTTCCGTAGTTATCTGCGTTAATCGTAATGGTTCCAGAATTATCTGCATTACAATCTAGATTTTCAAAAGCAGTAATAGAAGCTTCAAAAGTATGCCCATCTTCTACAATTACTGTGGTATCAACCGTACAATCACTACCGTAGTTTACGACAATGTTGTGGCTTCCTATTGCTACATTACTAAATAGATTTGGTGTTTGAGCCGTTGCTCCATCTATACTGTATGTATACGATGCGTCACTAGGTAATACCGTAATATTTCCTGTTCCATCACAATTATAGGTCACAGAAGTAGAAAGCGTTGGTTCTGTAGGTAATGGTAAAATTATAACATCAGACAAAGTAATCTCGCAAGAAGTGGCATTGGCATCTCTAACACGGATACTATACGTACCATCTGATAGGTCCGTAAATGTATGCACTCCCGTTGAAGAAGAAGCTGTCCAAGCACCTCCGTTAATACTGTATTGATAGTTTGTTGAACCACCTGTTGTTGGTGTAACGTTTCCAACGGTAATTTCTCCATCAACTAAACAAGTATAATTTTGTGTGATAGTAGCTTCTGCAACCAACTGTGCGGGCTCCGTAACGACTACGTTTTCTGGAATAGTTTCACAATCATTAGAATCTTTAACACGAACAGGGTATGTGCCCGCAGGAAGATTGGGAAAATTATTTTCTGTTACATAAGTAACTCCATTATCAATACTGTACGTAAATGGTGCGTTTCCGCCAGAATCTATAGCAATTGAAATAGCTCCGTTTGATTCTCCGAAACAAGTCACCGCTGTTGGTGTTGGAGTTATGACAATTGGCGCATCTTTAGCAACAGTTATAGTATACATTGCCGGACAATAATCCGTTCCACCACTGTGGTCACGTACATATACATCATAATCTCCTGCAGCAGAAACGGTCACGGGGTTTGTTGTGCTAAAATCTCCATCAAGGACCGCAGTTCCATTAGTTACAACAGCAAATACATAGTTGTTGTCCCCACCTGAAGCAGCAATAGTAATATCAGTATCAGTTGCACAAGCTGTAATGGTTGGAGCCGATGCGCTAACTGTTAATTGTGGGGCGATTGTAATGGTCTGTAAAACACCAGTACAACTTAAAGCATCTTGTACATTTATAGTATACGTCCCGTTGGAAAGACCACTAAACGTATGTGTCGTATTTGCAGGAGTTGGAATTACCCAAGGGTTTCCGTTTATGCTAAAAGTGTAATCTCCATTTCCGTCTGTAACATCTACTTGAATCGTAGCGGTATTTCCACCAGGATAACAGGCGGTAGGCGTAACATTAAAAGTAATCGGGTTGGCAGCAGCAACTGTCAAAGCAGCGTTAATGGCATCCTCACATGAATTGGCATCCCGTACACGAACAATATAATCGCCAGCAGCTAAACCAGAGAAAACTGTGTTTGCCCCGTTTGTTGCATAATCAAATGTTCCTACTATAGCCCCCAGATTATCTTCTAATTGATATTCATATGCTGAAGTACCACCGGTAACACTGGCTGTAATAGTAGCACCTCCGTTAGTACAACTTAATTCTGTTGTAATTGAAGCAAAAGCCTCTAGTGCCTCTGGTGCGTTAATGGTCTGTGTAAGCGTTCTTGAACAGGTTGTTTCATCTGCTTTTCTAACAATCAATGTATGTGAACCAGCACCAGGGTTGCTGGTGAAGTAACCGGTGAAGTAGTTGAAGTTACGAATGCGCTTCCGTCTATTGAATATTGAAATCCTGCTGCATTAAAATCTTCTACTTCAAAGGTAAGTGTACCATCAGAAAGTCCGTTACAACTTGCATCTGTAGAACCAGTAACAGTTGCCGTAAATACTTTACCAGCAACAACGGTAACAGCGGTCTCAACAGTTTGTACACATACTTCCGGTATTTGAAAAACACTAATATCATCAATAGCAACATCGTTACCTCCGTTACCTATTTTTTCAGTTCTAATAACAAAATCAAGTGTTGTATTACTACCAGGATTTAAATCAGCTGAAAACTCTATCCAGTTGCTAGCTCCCGTATTTTTGGCAATATCTCCTGTCCGGATAGATGCTACTATGGCATCTGTACTTGGGTTCCGAACTTCAATAGTTAAATCAGGGTCTAAACCGCCGGTACCGTTTCTTAAAAGGTTGATTAACCAAAGAGAAACGCTTAATGGTTGATTAGGAATAATATCGTTTATAGCCTTTCTGTATATAATTTGGTAAGGGCTTGGCGTACCTACATTTATAACTAAATAACGACCTTGTGATGCTTTTGTACCTGATGTATGGTCAATTGGATTAATCCAAGAACCGAAAGGTCTTTCTATATTACTCGTTACTGCATATTCATAATCATTTACGTAAGCTCCGTTGTCTATTGGGGCACCACTTGGAGTTGTGTTATCAAGCTGATTTTCATAAAAATACCCAGATGTATTTGGGTTTGGTATTGTAGAACCGCTTCCAAAGTCTTCGGCCAATAATAAGCTTGGAGTAGGTGGGGTTTGCGAGACATAATTTGTACTCACCGTATACGTTCCCGGTCCTACATTTTCAAAAACATTGCTTGTTGGGTCTGGCGAATTTACCACACCATCTAAGGCAAAAGTATAATTGTATGTTGAAATATTTGGGGTAGCAGTTACCGTAGCCAATCCATCACAATCATAGCTTACTTCTGGAGTAAGGGTTACGTTTGGTTCGTCAGGAACATCATCAACAGTAACGGTCATAGGAAATTCACAAGCAGTATCTTTTACGATAATCGTATAATCTCCAGGAGGAAGCGTTGCTGTACTAGAAGAACCATAGCTGGCACCACCATCAAAGCTATATTCATATGGAGCTGTACCGCCCGTAACGTTCGTTACTCTTACTTCTGCACCATTAGGGTCACAAGTAGCATCTCTAGAAACTCCTGCAGAGGCACTTAAAGGAAATGGCTCCGTTAAATCTACAGTTTGTGAAAAATTACAACCAGATGAATCGGTTACATATACTTCATATGTACCAGCAATAAGGTTTACAAAATTAGGAGTTCCTTGCGTAGTGGTTCCACCATCTATACTGAACTGAAATGGTGCAACACCACCAGTTGTATTTATGGTAATTGCTCCGTCCGAATCACCACTACATGATGGTGATGTTTCAGTAATGGAATCTAGGGTCATTGCCCCATTATCATTAAGTGTTACTTCGTTAGAAAAGGCAAAACAGTTGTTAGAATCAACAATTACGAAAACATAATCGCCATCTTCTCCTGGAAAATACTCATCGGTACCATCACTGTCAGAATCTCTCCAACCGAAAGAAAAAGTAGGATTTGTATCATAAGCATCATAAGGTATTGATGCTACATCAGTATATAAATTGGTTCCATTTTTACTCCAAATAGCATATGAATAATCTGGGTTTGGAAGTCCACCGCTACCGGTCAATTGGATAGTTCCTGCGGTACAACCTATATCTCTTGTGGTTAATGCCGTTATAGTTGGGTCTGGTGTTCTGGTAACAGTTACATCTTCAGAATAGGCACAACCATCTGCGGTAGAAACTTCTATGATGTAGTCTCCTGCATTTACATTAAAAGAGTTTGTGTTATCCGGTTCTGCAGTTTCGTCATCAATTAAGGTTCCATCACTTCTTTTTAAGATGTAGGTGTAATTAGGTTCAACATTAAGAACATCTATTTTTATAATACCTTGTGCATTACAGTTAGATGGAGTAGTTGTTACATTTACTTGAAAGTCTCTATCTAGTATACCAATGTCAGGAGTACTGAATATGCAAGCATCTTCAATTGGGTTTCCTGAAGCGTCTAATTGAGTTACGTCAACTCTATAGGCACCGTTAGTAGAAATATCAAAACTAGGGCCGTTGTTAGCGCTAAATGGTATTACTATAGCGTTGTTAGCAACATCTACCAATTGGTAGCCATAGTTACTGCCTAAGTTGGTTATAGTAATGTTACCATCTGTAGTACAGATGATATCTCGGTCATTGTAAAGAATGTCCAAATTATTCTGGAATACATCAAAATAAAAGCGACTAAAACACCCATTGGTATAATTAATAACCAAACGGTATTTTCCTGCTGTATCTGCGTTATAATCGCTTCCTGCAGCCACTTGATTCCACGTACAGCCTAAGTTCTTATTAGCACAATCATCAGGTGCAGCTGTACAGCTTCCTTCATCTAATTTCTCCCAAGCAATACTTTGAGCATCTAGAATATCTAATGTAATAGATTGTGTATCGGCCGTACCACAAAGAAATATTTTAGGTAAAAAGTCACCATCAATACTACATTCTACAATTTCACCTTGAATATCATTAGTAGGATCAGCATCATTATTCGTGTCATTAAAAAAGTCGACTAATGGATTAGTTTGAGTAGCGCCAAAACGCTCTACAATCATAATTTCTCTAAAGCCTTTACATGGCGCAGGTATAATCTTATCTACAATATAGGTTCCCGGTTGTGTTACAACTAGGGTATTGGAAGTGCTATTCTGTAATACGGTATCTGTAGAATCAAAACTACCGTTGCCGTTATCATCACTTACCCATATATAAGAATCAAAATTTTCTCCTGCGTTTAAGGTTACACTGTCTCCGCAAAGTTGAACGTTTCGGGTAAAATTACAATCAGATAAATCATCTAATAAAAGTTGGTTGGTTGCACCTGGTGTAACGAATCCACAGTTATCAAAATCAGATACACTAGGATCATCTGTAATACGGTTATCGTTTATTGCGCCTTGATATGTAGAGTAGGCCAAGTTTTGTATGAGATCTGTACAGGCATCTATAAAGTCAAAGCAGTTTTCCGCAACTTTAACTCGCATACGAATCTGTGCCGGAGTATCACCCTCTTCTACGAACGTATCCGGAATGAAAAAATCAACCTCTCTTGTTGCTGGGTTGTAGGTATATGTAGTTCCGGTAGGCATGTCTATATTTGCCTCGTCAAGGGTAACGTTTATAGGAAGTATATCACGAATGGCATAGTTTACAGCATCATCATTACCGGTGTTTGTAAAAGTAAGAACGTAATCTAATATTTGACCAAGGTTAACACCTTGACCTGTAATATCATTACCGGCAATATCTTCTACCTTTTTTTCTAGAACAATATCCGGTTCAATAATTTCAATATTGAACGAGTTGAAAAACGGATAATACTGATCACCATTGGTCTGAAAGCTAAAGGTTGCAGCAGTTTCACTATTAGGTATAACGGAATTGGTTGGGTTGTTTAAATTAAAGATATCACTGTCAAAACCTAATGTGTTTAGACTAAATGGATCTCTATCATTAGCATGTACACCATTACGTGTAATATTACTATTAAAGAAGTTATTTGAAGGATTTGTGCCGTTGCTTAAGGTTGTAAAATTTGGTCTGCTCGCAGCCCTAATTCTTAATCTGTCTCCTGTAATTCTAAAGTCACCTTCAAGTGTAGCAGCACCAATATTTGCGCTCACCGGACCTACTGGAATTGTATTAAACCCTGAGTAATTTATATTAACATTACTGGTGCCGGTAACCCTAGCAAAACCATCAAAAGTGGTAATAAGTTTACCACTAGAATTAGGGTTTTCATAAACAATAACAAGAGTCCAACCTCCTGCTACACCACCAGTCATTCTTGACTGTCCGCTAGGTGCAATACCGTAACCTTGTGCACTAGCTATATTTGCAATGGTATAATCTCCTTGAGGATTAGCCAAAGGAGTTATTAAACTGGTTACATCTGCATAACATGCATAAGGTGCATTTGCACTTAGAGCTGGGTTCGTTAGGCCATCATGCAGTATTTCGTCTGCTGTAATATCTACATAGATGCCATTAGGGACTTTAAATTTTATTTGATCTATTTGCCGTGTCCTTGGCTGTACCTACTGGGTCTGCAGTATTATCCCTTGGGTAGGTGGCGGACCAATATAGACCTGCATATCTTATAAGATTACAGTCAGCATTAGGAAATGAAAATGTTGCTGTACTAGAACTAAATGTGCTAGTATCACTATCAACATCTATGTACTGCATGTTTTTGCGATCATTGTAGTTATAGTAACCACCGGTTTCTGCGTTACGATTACTAGAAGGCCAATAATTGCCATTAGTGTTGAGGTTATTGTAAGGGTCTTCTGGTTCGGTAGCAGTAGTGCCTCCGTCCCTATTTACAATAGTGTTTGAAATAAATGTTAAATCCCCCTTAATGTTGTTCTGGTAACGAACTTCAAAGGAATTATATTCTTGTGAATAGCCTGCAAATGCCAATAAAAATAGAGCGCCCGCAAATATTTTTTTAATGGATTTTGATTTCATTAAGCTAGTAGGTTAGGTTTGACGCGCATAATCCACATTTTGTCATTGTACGCATCATTTAGGTTGGTATAGTAAGACAAGAGGGCATTGTTCCAAGATTGGTGTCTTTTTAGATAAACATACCTCCAGTTATTATCTGGGTTTATGAAATAACTGGCACTAAGCCCGTAAGAATTTAAAAGCTTTACAAAACGATTTGCATTTTTAGGATTTGCAAATACATTTGCGATGATATAATAGCCAGAGCCAATACCATCTATTTTGTGAGTTTTAGGATCTAACTCATTAGATACCATTTGGTCTTTTACTACAGTGTTTGTGCGTAGTACATCAGTATCATATTTAGCAGATTTTTCTTTAAGTTTATCTACGTTAGAAGCGTAAGCTTCGTTAGAGTAGCGGTTGTCAACATCCATAATCCACATAGCGCCATCATAGGCACCGTTCATACCACTGTTGTGTGCGGCTACCGCTTCCTCCCAAGTATCATAGCGTTCTAAATACACGTATTTTAAACCGTTACTAGGGTTGTCTATGTAGTCCGAAGAAAAACCATCGTTATTAAGTTTGTTCATAAACTTGTCCATATACTGGCCGCCTTTATAAACATTGGCTACTACATAGTAACCGTCTTTTACACCTTCTAAATTTTTGAATTTTCTACTTTTTACATCACTTCTATCAGCAACTGCTGAAGTTGTTCCAGAGGTTGTTCTACTATTGGCAGTTGAATTGTTTTGAACCTTATCTTTTACAATAGCAGGCCTAGACTGAGTAGTATTATTTGAAGCTAGGGTAGTTGTTGGAGTACTATTATTAGAAGAGTTGCTATTTATATTGTTGCTAGGTGTTTTGCTTGTGGACCCACCATTGTTAGATGTGCTCGCGGATAATGTACTATTTGGTATACTATTGCTGTTTTGCGTATCATTGCTAGCAATAGCAGGGCGATCGTTATTACCCATAAATAAATTCTGGGCGCGGTCTTCAAGATCAGGACGCTCACCATTGGTCTCGTTGCGTACCATGCTCATCACCATATTAAAGCGATTCTCTAAATCCTTTTGACGATTAGATTCCAAGGAATCTTGACGGAACATTAGCTCTTGAATGATGGCATCGTTCTCTGCCAGTTTACGTTTTAGCTCTTCTATTTCTTCATTATCTACAAGATCATTTTTGTCAACTTCTTCATTATCAACTAAAGAATCTTCATAATCATCTTCTAACATTACACGGTCTTCGGTAAGGTTAGGAGTAAATGAGAATGCGAATGAAATTTCATGGGTAACACCAAAATTATCAAAGTTGGTTCCAAAGCCCTTTTCCATGGTATATCCTAAAGAAAGTCTTTTGTTGATGTTGAAACCTGCACCTGCAGATGCACCGTAAAAACTGTCATAGCCACCTTGTAGCCAACCTAGTTTAGGTAAGTCCAAAATAACAGCACCTCCGTAAGTCATATCTTGAGATTCGTCGCCTGCTGCTAATCGGTTTTGACCATTCATGCGTACTCTTGCAATTGGCATTAATCTGCTACCCTCCATAATACCCTCATTATTATCAAAATGATGGGTATATTGAAGGTGACTAGAATATGTTTTATCGCCAAACTCTGTTAACGACTTGCTTGTCTTTAGATTATAATCGAATAAGTTTTCGGCAAAAACACCAAAATCTATGTTGCCATAAGAGATGTTGAAACCAGGTTGAAAAGAAAGCACATTGCTGTCTTCAGTACCGGTTAAACTATAGTCATTAAGATCAATAACATCAATGCTGTTTTGATCAAGACCCGTACTATAATAGGTAAGGTTACCACCAAATGTAAAATTACTTTTGTCGCTCAACTTTATCCCGTAGGCATAGTTGGCTAACACACCAATGTTAGATACAGCTCCAACACTTTGTGTATACAAGCTTAGCCCTAAACCACTTTTATCTCCTATTCTACCACTGTAACTTAAGAAGTAAGTCTGATCATTGTCCTTAAATTGTACCGATTGGTTTCGATGTAAAAGGTTAATGTATGACTTGTCTTCCTGAACCGTAGAAAAGGTTGGGTTAATCAAGAATCTGTTGAACTTCAACAAATTCTGTGACGCTGGGCTATATAACAAAACTGGATCGTCTTCCTGCGCCTGAACGCTTCCAAACGTTAGGGCAGCCAGCAAAGTAAGTGCTATGTATTTTACAAATTTCATGGCGGGGTGGTTATCTAATAACTGTTATAGTACCTTGTTTCAATGTCTCGCTATCATTTTTAATTACATAGTAGAAAACCATGTTTTGCTTAGCGAAGCTAATTGAAGACTCAGGCCAGTTATTTTGGTAGTTGGTTGAATTAAGGACTTCTTCTCCTTGGGCGTTATATATGATTACACGCACATCGGATTTGTTTGAATATGAATTTGGTACAATCCATTGATCGTTTGCGCCATCACCATTTGGTGTTATAACGTTAGGTATATTAAATAGATCTAAATAGGTTACTGTAATTGGTTTACTGATTTCACAGTTATCGATATTTGCTATCAATAGGTAGTTACCTTCAGTAGTAAAAGTAGCTGAAGAAGAACTGCTTATTTCAATATTGTTAGCATCTAACCATCTGTAGGCAGTACCACCATTTGCATTTACAGTTTTAGAACTTCCTTCTGGAAAAATTACATCTCCTTCAACATCCAATGTAATAAGCTCGGGGTCTAAAGGAATGATGCTAATTTCATTTGATACTTGAGAACACGTACCTTTTCTGATTACCAAACGGTATGTTCCTTGTTGAGTAACTGACAAAGAACTATCTGATGAATTAATAGCTTCACCATCACGTTCCCAATCAAAAGTTTCAGAAGTTAAGTCTGTAGTAGTTGATATAGTAATTACATCTGAAGAGCTACAATAAACGGTACTAGTACTGCTAATTGTAAGAGCTTCGCTTGCTAGTTGTACTGGCAAGTTGTTTGATGTTGTGGCCATTCCACCTAAATCAGTATTTACTGTATAGGCTCCATTTTCATCGCTATTTGTTAAACTGATAGATTGTGAAGTTTCACCCGTTACGTTAGTTCCGTCTTTCTGCCATTGATAAGTAAAAGATGAGGCAACGTCTGCAGTAACATCAATTTCACTTGCATCACTTAATACAGCATATATTTTGTCAACGGTCAAGGCAATGCTCGTACTGGTACATGACTCATAAGAAGTAGCATACGCTATTTCTGTTCTGAATGCCGTAGGCGCTACAATCTCTGTATCATCGGAATTAACTGTAGTAGATGCACAAGTACCACCTGTTTGTGTAATAGCAGCGTGGTAAGTTCCGGCTGGCTACGGTTAAAGAAGAACTATTAGAGCTAGGAATTGGAGTACCATTTCTGAACCACTCAAAGGTGGGCGAATTGGCACTTGTTGTAATACTTAAAGTTTGAGACTGAGAAGGAAGCACTACAAGGTTAGCATTGTTATTTATTGTAACTGTAAATGCTCCTGAATTTGTAATAGTTACTGCAGCAGATGTTTCTGTACAAATACCCGATCCTTTTACTTCTACCGTATAGTCTCCTACAAAAGCAGGATCGTTTGTATCAATAGTATAAGTAAATCCACCTACTTGAGAAGCTTGTACTTCAGTACCATCTTTATACCATGTATATATATAGGTAGCATCTTGTACGTTTGCTTCTAAAGGAGCAACAGTATCTCCTGCACATAAAGCAGTAGTTGTGGGTGTGTTAATTGCAATGCCCGTACTGGTACCGGAATTAATTATGATATGATTAGACTCTGTATTGGCAGAACCTGTACAGTCGCCGTAATCTATAAACACAAAATATTCACCCGTTCCATCTGTTACTATAGACGGTCCATTACCAGGAAGTTTTGTACCACTTCTATACCAAGAATACTGATAGGTATTTAAATCTTCAGTAGGTATGTTATCTACGGTTAAAGTAATTTGTGTGCTACCGCAAGCTTGTAAACTTAGGGGTAGTTCCATCACCATCCGGACTCATGTGTAAGTTGGTATCAAAACCTAAAAAGTACATGGAGTAGCCAGGGGATGCTGTACCGGTTGATGCAGGACTCGTACTTCGTACGCGCATCATATAGTTAGCACCTCTGGTGTTTTGAGGAAGATTAAAACTAGTAGTAAACTCGTTATTATTATTTTGATCACTTACTGTTGAAAGTTCTAAAGGAGTACCGAATGACCCATTAGGGTCTGACAACTCTAGTATAAATGTGTTGTCGGAATTTGCGGCTCCAGCCCATTCTATGGTAACAAAGAACTCGTTAAAGTCTGTGTCAGCACATGCTCTGGGCCAGGTGTTGGTTCCCGTTAAATTGGGGTTGTCAGCTGGCACTGGTGCCTGCAATGCAATTTGTGCAGAGATTTGTGTGGTGAGCAGCACTAAAAATGCTGTCAAAATTGTTCGCGGAATGTTAATTCTTTTCTGTCTCATAAGTAGGCGTAGTTTTGGGTTTACTACAGGTTTCAATGTCAGATTTGGGTTATGACATGGAGAATACACTAACAAATATGAGCTATAATACACGCGTAGAGAATTTAATGTTGTATCAAGGGATATAATTGTTGTGAAATGCACGTATTTGTATGAATGAAGATTGAAAGCTGCCCGATTACTGCATTTTACGTACCTTTGTGGCACTAAAAATTAACCCTATGAGCGAGGCAGTTGAGTCGTTAAATTTCATTGAACATATTGTTGAAGAGGACTTGAAAAATGGTTATTCCAAAAAGGATTTGCGCTTTCGTTTTCCACCTGAACCAAACGGCTATTTACACATTGGCCACGCAAGCTCTATTTGTTTAAATTTTGGACTAGGATTACGGTATAATGCTCCTGTTAATTTAAGGTTTGATGATACCAATCCTGCTAAAGAAGAACAAGAGTATGTAGATGCTATTAAAAAGGATGTGGAATGGTTAGGTTTCAAATGGGATACCGAAAGGTATGCTTCTGATTATTTCCAACAATTATATGATTGGGCCATTGATCTTATTAAGCAAGGAAAGGCTTATGTAGATGAACAGTCTTCTGAGGAGATGGCTATCCAAAAAGGCACACCTACACAGGAAGGAACTAATAGTCCATTTAGAGATCGTTCTGTAGAAGAGAATCTTGCAATCTTTCAGCAAATGAAAGATGGAAAATTCGCTGAGGGTACACATGTACTACGCGCTAAAATAGATATGGCATCTTCTAATATGTTGATGCGTGATCCTATTATGTATAGAGTGCTTCATAAAGCACATCACCGTACAAATACCGATTGGTGTATTTACCCAATGTATGATTGGACTCATGGGGAGAGTGATTATATAGAACAAGTTTCGCATTCATTTTGTACGTTAGAGTTTGCCATGCACCGTGAGCTTTATGATTGGTTTTTAGATCAAGTTACGGACGCAGAAAAGTTACGTCCTAAGCAACGTGAATTTGCACGTAGGAACCTTAGTCATACCGTTGTTAGTAAACGAAAGTTGTTACAATTGGTAGAAAATAATGTGGTGATTGGTTGGGATGACCCTAGAATGAGTACTATTTCTGGGTTACGTAGACGGGGTTATACGCCTGAGTCTATCCGTAATTTTGTTGAGACAATAGGTATTGCAAAACGAGATAATCTTATAGATGTTTCTCTTTTAGAATTCCATTTACGTGATCACTTGAATAAGATTTCACCAAGAGTTATGGGTGTTTTAGACCCAGTAAAGGTTGTTATTACAAATTATCCAGAAGGTGAAGTTGAATGGCTAGATACAGAAAACAATCCTGAAGATGAGTCTGCAGGTACACGTCAAGTACCTTTTACGAGAGAAATTTATATTGAAAAGGAGGATTTCAGGGAAGAAGCAAATCGTAAGTTTTTCCGTTTAAAACTAGGAGGAGAGGTTAGATTAAAATCTGGATATATTATAAAGGCGGAAAGTTGTACCAAAGATACCGATGGGAATATTACTGGAATTCAATGTACATATGATCCTAAGAGTAAAAGTGGTAGTGGTACAGAAGAGAGCCTTCGTAAAGTAAAAGGAACTTTACATTGGGTATCTGTTGCTCATGCTTTGAAAGCAGAGGTTAGATTATATGACCGGTTATTTACAGATGAAAGTCCGGATACGCATAAAGACAAAGATTTTATGGAATTCATTAATCCTGATTCCTTAAAAGTGATTACTGGATATTTAGAACCTAGTCTTTCAGAGGCAAAATCTGGAGATCGTTTTCAATTTCAACGTTTGGGTTATTTTTGTGTTGACCCAGATTCAACTAACCAAAAATTGGTTTTTAATAAAACTGTTGGCTTAAGAGACACTTGGGCAAAATTACAGAATAAATAGATTTTTACTTTTTTGAAAATATTGGACTCCTTAAAGACATTTTGTTTTTAAGGAGTTTTTTTTCGCATTACAACTAAAATATTGACTATAATTTTTATCTATAGTAAATTGAATTTGTATTGATAATTTAAATTAAATGTCACTTATTGTAATGCGATATGCAGGGAATACAGAATTAAGCTTATTAATATATCCAGTAATCGGTTTTTTGGCTATTAAATCGCTTTAAAACCGTTAAATGTACCTTAAAATGATGTAAACGTCAATTTTCAAAAAAATGATGTAAACGTCAATTTTCAAATTGATTGAGGTAATATCGCTGGAATGTTTGGCGTAAATTGCATAGTATATAAGAAGTTAATTTGTTTGTCCTTTTTAGTACGGAAAAATAATCTTCTTATAGTTTTAGCAGAATATTAATTTAAAAAATACAGATTATGTCAAACGATAGTGGAAATGTTTTATTGGCCGTTATAACAGGAGCAATTTTAGGAGTAGGGGCTGGAATTTTATATGCACCGGCTAAAGGCGAAAAGACAAGAAAGAAAATTAAAAAGAACGCTTTAAAAACTAAAGATGATATCTCACACAGAATTTCTCAAGCAACTGAGGAGTTAACCAAAACTGCCGAAGAGAAAAAGGTAGATTTTGAACTTAAATTAGAAGATACTATTTCTAATATGAGTTACAAAGCGGATGATATTATCATGAGCTTAGAGAATAAGTTGGCCGAATTGAAGAAAAAGAATGCTCAATTACAGAAATAGCATATGGCTTTTGAAGAACTAAAAGAGAGCATATCAGAAGCGGAAGCAAGTGCTAAGTCATACATAGACAGTAGTACTGAGTTTTATAAGCTAAAGGCTTTTAAACTGCTTATGAAGGGTGTTACTGGGTTTGCCCAAGCGGCCTTTATAGGAACAGCTGTGGTCTTGTCACTTTTATTCTTATCCGTAGCTGCAGGTTTTGGATTGGTGCTGAATTAGAGAATACGGCCTTGGGATTTTTATGTGTAGGAGGGTTTTATATACTTCTGGGTATATTGGTCTTTGTGTTCCGTCGTTCTTTGGTAAAACCATTGATGGCTCGTTTTTCCGAACTTTATTTTGAAGAGATATGATACCAAAAAAATATACTTCTTTTGAGCAGATAGACCAAGATTTAAAAATCTTGAAACTACAACAGGATATAGAACGCGAAAACCTAAAAATGCAGGTTCAGATAACAAAGAATAATTTGTACCCAACGCATTTATTGGGCGGTTTTAGCGGCATTATTCAGAAACTAACTATTTCAATGGTAGCTAAAAAGCTGTTGAAAAAGTTCAATTAAACCAAATACATAATATAAAACGGTACTCAAAAACTTATTTTTGAGTACCGTTTCTTTGTTTGTCAAGAGTTTAATATTACTCTTTCTTTTTCTCTTTTTGGGTCTTTTTCATGGACTCACCAATCATATTACTTGCCGTAAAGGATGCGACCATGTTATTCAACATATCACTACCGGCTTGTGGAGAGTTAGGTAGAAGAATTAAGTTCGTGTTCGTTTCTTCACCTATAGATTGTAAGGTATCATAGTGTTGGGTAACTACAATTAGGGCAGAGGCTTCTTGTGAGTTGATACCCACTTTATTCAATACTTCTACAGATTCTTCTAATCCGCGTGCTATTTCACGACGTTGATCGGCAATACCCATACCTTGAAGTCTCTTACTTTCTGCTTCCGCTTTGGCTTTTTCTACAATTAAGATACGTGCGGCATCGCCTTCAAACTGTGCCGCTATTTTTTCACGCTCAGAGGCGTTAATACGGTTCATTGCTTCCTTTACCTGAGCATCTGGGTCAATGTCCGTTACCAAGGTCTTAATGATGTCGTAGCCATAGTCTAGCATAGCCTCCTGTAATTCAGATTTTACCGCGATTGCAATATCATCTTTCTTAACAAAAACATCATCTAATTTCATTTTAGGCACTTCGGCACGGACAACGTCAAATACATAAGATGTTATTTGCTCGTGTGGATATTCCAGCTTGTAAAAGGCGTCATAAACCTTTTCTTTAATTACCACATACTGAACAGAAACCTTAAGTTTCACAAATACATCATCTAAGGTTTTGGTTTCAATAATTACATCTAGCTGTTGGATTTTAAGGCCCATTCTTGCTGATATACGCTGTACGAAAGGTATTTTAAATTGAATTCCGGATTGTCGTACACTTGTAAATCTCCCAAAAGTTTCTATTAAAACGGCAGTTTGCTGTTTAACAATAAAGACTCCGGAAAGCACCGTCGCAACGACGAAAAATATGATTGGTATCCAAATAAGATTTCCCATAATTTTTGATTTTTTAGTTATTGATTGAATTTACAAAACGCTTCGTATATATGTAGTACTTTTCTTGAGTTTGTTACAGTTGACTTCAATTAACGAAAAAGGAGCAGAGATTAGGGTTAACTAATTTCTGCTCCTTTTTAAAAAATATAAATGGATTTTAAGCTAAATCTGCAATCGCCTTTTGAATGCGAGCAATGCTATCTTCTTGACCAATCATTGCCATAATATCAAATAAATGTGGGCCTTTCATATCACCAACAATTACCAAACGTAGTGGTGGCATTACCTTTCCAAAAGATAGTTCTTGTTCTCCAATCCAATCCTTTACAGTGGTTTCGACGTTTTCAGACGTGTAATCGGTAATTCCTTCTAATACAGATACCAAACGGTTTAAGATATCTGGAGTATCTTCTTTCCATTGTTTTTTGGCAGCCTTTTCATTGTATGAAGTAGGGGCTTCAAAAAAGTAATCGGATAAGTCCCAAAAGTCAGAGACGAATACGGCACGTTCCTTAATCAGGTCAACAACTTTTTCAAGATAATCGCTAGACTTATCAGCAATAGAAATTGATTTAGATTCTAGAATTTCAGCATAAAGGTCGGCCAATTCTCTGTTGTCCTTGCTTTGTAAATATTGTTGATTGTACCATTTGGTCTTATCAGGGTCAAAACGAGCCCCAGACTTGTTTACACGTTGTAAACTAAAGGTTTCAACCAATTCATTGAGACTAAAAATCTCTTGTTCTGTTCCTGGATTCCACCCTAAAAGGGCTAAGAAATTAACAACAGCCTCTGAAAAATAGCCTTCCTCTTTGTAGCCTTTAGACTCGTTCCATGTCAGCGGAAATACAGGGAAGCCCATTTTTTCACCATCACGTTTGCTAAGTTTACCTTTTCCTACCGGTTTCATTATTAATGGTAGATGTGCGAACTCAGGAGCTTTCCAGCCAAAAGCGTCATATAATTGTTGGTGTAGTGCCAAAGACGGCAACCATTCTTCACCACGTATAACATGAGTAATTTCCATTAAATGGTCATCAACAATGTTAGCAAGGTGGTAAGTAGGCATTCCGTCACCTTTAAATAGAACTTTATCATCCAGAACGTTAGTGTCTATCTCAATAGTACCACGAACTATACGAACTATATCCTTAAGATATAATTTTTCATCTGGAGCCGTTAAAAAACGAACTACATAATCTTCACCCGCATCTAAGCGTTTTTGAACTTCTTCAGGTGTTAAGGAAAGAGAGTTATCTAATTTTAAACGGTTGTGCCAGTTATAAATAAAAGTCTTACCATTAGCCTCATGGTCTTTACGGTGAAAATCAAGCTTCTCTGCTATATCAAAGGCATAGTAAGCCTTTCCGTTGGCTATTAGCTCTTCTGCATATTGCTTATATAAATGCTTACGCTCACTTTGTCTGTATGGGCCAAAGTCTCCTTTAAGACCTGGGCCTTCGTCAAAAGTTAGTCCACACCATTTTAGTGAGTCTATAATGTACTGTTCAGCACCTTCAACATAACGGTTTTGATCAGTGTCTTCTATTCTCAGAATAAAATCACCACCGTGTTTTTTGGCGAAAAGATAGTTGAATAGGGCGGTGCGGACACCACCAATGTGCAATGGCCCTGTTGGGCTGGGTGCAAAACGTACGCGTACTCTTTGGCTCATGGCTAAAAATTTATGGCGCAAAGGTATAAAAAGCACCCTAGCCCTCAAAGGTATACTGCTTAAACCGCGCTTACATTCGAGTGAATTTGCTCTTAAACGCTCAGGTGCTTTTTTCCTTATCTTTACGTTATATGGAAGGTTATCAGAATATACTTCAGAAACTAAACGGTTTCGTTAGAAAGTACTATACCAAAATGCTCATTAAGGGCATATTGCTTTTTATAGCGTTTGGTTTGCTGTTCTTTTTTGCTGTTTTGGGGGTTGAATACCTCCTTTGGCTTAATTCTACAGGCCGTTTGGTGCTTTTGCTGACATTCGTAGCCATAGAGCTGTGGTTGTTGTTTAAATATATTCTAACGCCCTTATTTTATCTTTTTAAGTTAAAACAAGGTATAAACAACAGGCAAGCATCCGTTTTAATTGGTAAACATTTTCCAGAAGTAGGAGATAAGCTGTATAACTTAATAGACCTTGGTGAGGACAAAAACCAATCGGAATTATTACTTGCCAGCATTGAACAACGTAGTGAACGGATGAGCCTTATCCCTTTTACTAAAGCAGTAGATTTTCGTGAGAATTTTAAGTACCTAAAATACTTAGCGGTACCTGTTTTAATTCTGTTGTTTATTTGGATTAGCGGAAACTTCACATCTTTTTTTGGTTCCGCTAACCGTGTGGTCAATTATAATTTGGCCTATGAGCCACCCGCTCCTTTTTCTTTTTTGTTGCTATCTAATGATTTAAGTGTTTTAGATTCTAAAGAGTATATTCTTGAAGTTTCAACGGAGGGTGCTATTAAGCCGGAAACAGTATCTATAGTTATTGACGGCAAGCAATCTGTTTTACAGGAAGATAACGGTCGGTACCGTTATATATTTACTCCGCCATTAAAAAGTGTTGAATTTTACTTCTTGGCTAACGGAATTCGCTCTAGAATGTATGATTTAAAGGTGCTTAAGACACGGTTATTGGAGATTTTCAAATGAAATTAGATTATCCTAATTATACCGGTAGACCATCTGAAACCTTAAAGAGTACTGGTAATGCACTGTTTCCAGAGGGCACAAAGGTGACCTGGAGGATAGTAGGGAAGAATACAAAAACCATTCATTTGGTTACTAAGGATACCGTTCAGAATTTTTCAAAGGATAATGGTATATTTTCTTTTGATAAACGGGTATATACAGACCTTGAATATGAAGTTGCCACATCCAATGAGAATGTAGTGGATTATGAGAAACTGGGGTATCAGTTCACTGTAATTAGAGATGATTTCCCAGCAATAAAGGTTAAACAAGTCTTAGACTCACTTAATCCAAATATTGCATATTACGCTGGGGAGGCTTCGGATGATTATAAACTGAATAGTATAAAACTAATTTGTTATGCCGATGATAATCCTGAAAACAAGCAAACAATACCATTGAGCAGTCCTAACAGTAATTTTGATCAGTTTTATTACACCTTTCCTTCTGGCCTGAAATTAGAGAAAGACAAGAAATATAGCTTCTATTTTGAAGCAATAGATAATGATGCTATCCACAAGGGAAAATCAACTAAAACGCAAGTGTTCTCTCTGTCGTTATTGGATGAAGATCAATTACGGAACAAGGAACTAGAATCCCAACAGTCGCTAATTAGCAATCTTGATAAATCCTTGGAAAAGTTCAAGGAACAGCAGGATGACCTAAAGGATATTAATAAAGAACAGAAAGAGAAGAGGCAGTTAGATTTTACGGATCAGAATCAGGTCAAGGATTTTTTGAAGAAGCAGCAACAACAGGAGAGTCAAATGGAAAAATTCAGTAAGCAGCTGAAGGAAAACTTAAATAAGTTAGATAGTGACGATAAGTTGAATAAACTACTTCAAGAACGTCTGGAACGTCAGGAAATACAGGCAAAGAAGAATGAGAAGTTATTGGAGGAATTAAATAAGATTGCTGATAAAATTAACAAAGAAGAGCTTTCAAAACGGTTGGAAGAGTTGGGAAAGAAGCAGCAAAGTAGCGAGCGTAACCTTGAGCAGTTGTTGGAATTGACCAAACGGTATTATGTTACGGAAAAGGTAGATCAGTTGGCTCGAGATTTAGAAAAATTAGCTAAGAAACAGGAAAAGGCAGCTACCAATACGGGGGAGAAAAACAAAAAGGAGGAGCAAGAGGAACTTAATAAATCCTTTGAAAACCTAATGAAGGAGTTGGATGAACTTCAAAAAGACAATCAGGATTTAAAGAAGCCGCTTGATTTGGATCGTGATGAAGAGAAGGAAGGTGATGTCAAGAAAGAGCAAGAAGGGGCTTTAAAAGAGCTCGAGAAGCAGGAATCTGGCGAATCAAAAGCAGAGGAAAAGGAGGAGTCTTCAAAAAAAGCGGAACAGAAGCAGAAGTCAGCTGCCCAAAAAATGAAGGAGATGGGCGAGCAGTTGAGTAATTCTTCTGCCGGAGGTGGTGGCGAGTCTACTATTACTGAGGATGCAGAAATGTTGCGTCAAATACTGGATAATCTAATTACTTTCTCATTTAAACAAGAGTTGTTGTACGATAGCTTGGAGGATGTTGATTCTGATAGTCCTCAGTTTTCTAATGCTATCCATAAACAACAAGAACTACGCGAACTTTTTGAGCATATAGATGATAGTCTTTTTGCATTGTCCTTAAGACGTGCAGAACTTTCTGAGTTTGTTAATGAGCAAATTACTGAAGTGTATTATAACGTTGATAAGACCTTGGAGAGCGTAGCTGAGAATCAAATATACCAAGGTGTATCGTATCAAAAATATGTGTTGAGTGCATCTAATAGTTTAGCAGATTTTCTTGCTAATATTTTGGATAATATGGAACAGAGTATGATGTCTGGAGAAGGTCAAGGAGAGGGTGAAGGTTTTCAGTTGCCGGACATAATTAAGGGACAACAAGAGTTAAAAGAGAAGATGGACGGAATGGGTAAACCTGGTGAAGGAAAACCCGGAGAAGGTAAGCCTTGGGAAGGTGAAGGTAAAGGTGAAAAAGGCAAGGGAACTGATGGAGACGAGGGTGAAGGAGATTCCAAAAAGGGTGAGGGTGAAAATGCAGGAAAAGGACAGGGACAAGGTGGAAGGAAGAGTGAAGGAGGCGAAGGTAAAAATGGCCAAGGAAAAGGAGGAGAATCTGGACAGGGAGGTAACGGACCGTCCGAAGCTGAATTGCAGGAGATTTATGAAATTTACAAAGAGCAGCAAATATTACGTGGCCAATTGGAACAGCAACTTAAGGATATGATGGATGCTGGAGATAAGCAACTTGCTCAAAAGCTCATTAAGCAGATGGAAGATTTTGAGAATGACTTACTTGAAAATGGGTTTACACAGCGTAGCCAGTCTAAAATTAATAACATTCAGTATCAAATGCTTAAACTTGAGAATGCGGCCTTGAAACAAGGAAAGAAAGCTGAAAGGGAAAGTAATACAAATACCAATCAGTTTCAAAACCCCATTACTACTAAACCCTCATTATTAGAGAATTATCGAAATGAAATTGAAATTTTAAATCGACAAAGCTTACCTTTGCGCCAAAATTTTCAAAACAAGGTTAAAGAATATTTCAAAAGCAATGATTGAGTTTCATTATAATACCGATTTTTCCTTAGAGAACGAACAAAAGTTCGTTGATTGGCTTAGCACGGTCATAGATTCAGAAGGGGGCACATTAAGTCAGGTTGATTATGTTTTTTGCTCCGATGAAGAGGTTTTGGAAATGAATAAAAAATACCTAGATCATGATGCGTATACAGACATTTTGACGTTTGATTATACAGAGGATAAACTCATTGCTGGTGATATTTTTATATCTGTAGACAGGGTAAAGGATAATGCCCATGAATTCAATATAGCTTTTGAGGAAGAAATCCTTAGAGTTATGGCGCATGGTGTGTTGCATCTTTTTGGTTTTAAAGATAAATCCGAAGATGAAGTTACTTTAATGCGGAGTAAAGAGAATGAGAAAATTAAATTGTTCCACGTGGAACAATAGAATATACCAATTGCATTTAGCTTGGTTTGGTAATAATATTTTATAGAGTAATCACATTTTATATAGGAGAAGAGATGTTTGGAGAGGAGTATGATGTTATAGTTGTTGGTGGTGGTCATGCAGGCGCAGAGGCTGCGGCTGCAGCTGGAAATATGGGTTCAAAAACCCTTTTGGTTACCATGAATTTACAAACCATTGGTCAGATGTCTTGTAATCCCGCTATGGGGGGAATTGCTAAAGGACAGATAGTTCGTGAGATAGATGCACTGGGAGGAATGAGTGGAATTATTACGGATAAGTCTGCTATTCAATTTAAAATGTTGAATAAATCTAAGGGGCCTGCAATGTGGAGTCCACGTGCTCAGAGTGACCGTATGCGGTTTGCTGAAGAGTGGCGCTTGGCTTTAGAGAATATACCAAATGTAGATTTTTACCAAGAAATGGTTAGCGGTTTGCTAATCGAGAATGGAAAAGCAGTAGGTGTAAAGAGTTCTTTAGGTATAGATATTAGAGCTAAATCTGTAATTCTAACAAACGGTACTTTTCTAAATGGATTGATTCATATTGGTGAAAAGCAGTTTGGTGGTGGTAGAGCAGGAGAGAAAGCTGCAACCGGAATTACCGAGCAATTATTGCAATTAGGTTTTGAAAGTGGACGGATGAAAACAGGAACACCACCAAGAGTTGATGGTCGTTCCTTGGATTATTCAGTTATGACTCCTCAGCCAAGGAGATGCTATTCCTGAGAAATTTTCATACTTAAACACGCCAATTTTAACAACCCAGAGGGACTGTTTTTTAACGCATACTAGTGAATTGGTTCATGATGTATTGCGCGAAGGTTTTGATCGTTCGCCCATGTTTAATGGAAGAATAAAAAGTGTTGGTCCGCGTTATTGTCCTTCTATAGAAGATAAGATTAATCGTTTTGCTGATAAGAATAGTCACCAAATTTTTGTAGAACCAGAAGGTTGGGATACAGTAGAAGTTTACGTAAATGGCTTTTCTACTTCATTGCCAGAGGATATTCAATTCAAGGCTTTGCGTACTGTAAAAGGGTTTGAGAAGGTTAAGTTTTTTAGAAAGGATATGCTATTGAATATGATTATTTTCCACCTACGCAGTTGAAGCATACGCTAGAAACTAAGCTAGTGGACAACCTTTATTTTGCTGGTCAAATTAATGGAACTACAGGGTATGAAGAAGCAGCTTCTCAAGGTTTAATGGCAGGAATAAATGCGCATCTTAAAGTTAATGAGAAAGAAGATTTCATTTTAAAAAGAGATGAAGCCTATATAGGTGTTCTTATAGATGATTTGATTACAAAGGGTACAGAAGAGCCATATCGTATGTTTACTTCTAGGGCCGAATATCGAACCTTGCTTCGCCAGGATAATGCAGATTTAAGGCTTACGCCTAAGGGTTATGAAATAGGTTTAGCTAAAAAAGAACGCTTAATTAGAATGGAGGAGAAGGAGTTAAAGTCCGATTCTTTTGTTAACTTTTTTAGAGAAACTAGTGTTAAACCGGAGGAGGTAAATCCAATTTTGGATAGCGTCAATTCTGCTTTAGTTAAGCAATCTGATAAGATGTTCAAAGTGTTTTCTAGGCCAAAAGTAACCATGGATCACATGCTTCAATTGGAAGCTGTTTCTGGTTTTGTGGAAGAGAATAATCTGGATAGGGAAGTACTGGAGCAGACAGAAATCCAAGTGAAATATTCTGGTTATATAGCAAAAGAAAAGAACAACGCAGACAAGTTATTGCGTCTTGAAAATGTTAAGATACCTGCTAATTTTGATTACTCAGACCTTAAGTCTTTGTCTTATGAGGCAAGGGAAAAACTGAATGCAATTCAGCCGGTAACGATAGCTCAAGCGGCTAGAGTAAGTGGCGTGAACCCATCAGATATTAGTGTGCTTTTAGTTTACTTGGGTAGATAGATTTTACAACGTTCCACGTGGAACATGTGTATCTTCCTTGCTAATGTTCTAGAAGAAATCAACACGGTGACATAGTAATAGCAGTTGCTCCATAGCTAATGATAGGTGTACTGCTGATTTAAAATTTGGGATTAAAAAGTATTTAAAATAAAGGGTTTCTTATTTTGTCCAAGTGTTTGGATCAATAAGAAATCCTTTTCTCTTTTCCCTAACTATAGAACGAATGCAATGTCTTTAAATTGTTTTGGGCTCAGTTTTTGTTGTAGTATAATTTCAACCTAAAATAGACATGAAAATGAAACGTGCTCTACTTGTTTTGTGCTTAGCCTTAATAGTTCAATCTTGCATTCCCGTCCGAATTGCGCCAACGATAAAAGACTACAAGTTAACCAAGGGAAAGAAGTTTAAAAGAAGTCTTTCCAAACGAACCATGTTTATTTTCGAGGACCCGAAAGAGGCTGCGCATTTTTACAATTATGTGAACACAAAGTTTCATTTGAATGATGAAAATGTGTACGATGATATCCCGTTTCTTATTGAAGGTGAAAACTACTTTTTTGCTTTTTATGAGATTGACATTCCCACTAAGGTTTTAAATTTAGCGCCTGCAATTTTTAGAGCAACTGTGAATGCTGCATTAGATAATGAAGGAGATGATAATAATGTTGATAGTGAAGATATGTTACGAACCGATAATTGGTATATTGCTATTGAAGTGTATAGTGATAAAGAAAAAGATTGCCTTCATAAAGATTCGTTTTCTAGAGAGCCAGTTTTAAATTATCTTCGGACTCTCAAAAAGGAATATCTTACCACGCACAACTATAATGAAACCGTTTTTAAAAACTAAGGACTTCTCAATTTCTGGTGAAAACTTTGAATTACTTTTAGATGAAGAACTAGAAATGTTGGTGACCAAACCCCAACCAAAAGATCTTCATAAGTATTACGAAAGTGATACCTATATTTCGCATACTGATGCTTCTAAATCTCTTCTTGATAAAATGTATCAAGCAGTTAAGAAATTTAGTTTGGCTCAGAAAGTGTCTTTGATAAATAAGTATGCAAACGAGAATAAAACCTTGTTGGATTTTGGTGCTGGAACTGGAGACTTTTTGTTGGAAGCCAAAAACAGGGAATGGTCTGTTCAGGGAATAGAGCCAAGTGAAGATGCAAGGGCTCGCTCACTTCAAAAAAAAATGGAGTTGTTTTCTAATATAGAGGAATTGCCCAACTCCAAATTTCAGGTTATTACGCTTTGGCATGTTCTGGAGCACTTGCCAAATTTAGATGAGCAAATTACAAATATCCTGAATCGGTTAGAAGATGATGGTATTCTTATAATTGCCGTTCCAAATTTTAAATCTTACGATGCAGAACATTACAAAGAATTTTGGGCGGCCTATGATGTGCCGAGACACCTTTGGCATTTTTCTAAAGATGCAATTAAAAGAGTGTTTGCAAAACACGGTATGGAATTAGTAAAAACAAAACCCATGTGGTTTGATGCTTTTGTTTCCATTCTTTCTGAAAAATATAAAACTGGCAAACAAAATTTTATCAAAGCTTTTTTTATTGGTCTTTGGTCTAATTGTGTGGCTGTATTCAATGGGGAACCTTCTTCAGTAATCTATATTCTTAAAAAGCAGTCATAAGCTTTCATTTTGGCTTAAAACTCATTTTAAACGCTTTTAACGGTAGTTAAGAACAAGTGGCTTGGCATTGGGTGTTTTGTTTAAAATCCCCCAAGAGCATCGTTTTTACGATGTTGTTTTTAATCATTTTCATTTATAGACATGTGTTATTGCTATAAATAATCCTTATGAGGTATTTTTTATCCTTTTCGGGAGAAATAAAAATTACATTCTTCAATAATGATTTCTTAAGTCACATTTATAAATAAGATGACAACAATTAGAAAAGCTTTTCTATTTTTGCGCAACTTGAAAATTAAATTCTTCTGAGTTTAAGTAAGACGGATTTTAAAATTAATTAGCGAAGAGTAAAAGAAGATTAAAATAAATTGAATTATGAAAAACGTAGTAGTGGTATTTTTAATGTTGGTATCGGTTTCTTGTCAACAAGAAAAAATTGGATTTGTAGACAATGTAAAGTTGATGGAAGAATATCAAGAGAAAATTGATGTTGAAGCTGCTTTTAAAGTAAAGGCAGATGCTCTTACTAAAAAGAGAGATAGTATTTCACAAGCTTTTCAAATGGAAGCACAAGCTTTTCAAGCTCAAGCTCAAAAGTTGTCTCAGCAAAAAGCTCAGGAACAATATGCTGCTATGCAACAGAAAGGTCAAATGATCGGTCAGCAATTACAACAAGAAGATCAACAACTTCAATTGATAGGTCAAACAGAAATGGATAGCATAATCGGTAAAGTTAAAAAAGAAGTAAAAGCATACGGTAAGTCTAAAGGCTACGCTTATATTCTTGGTGGTGGTGATGGCGGTAGTGTCTTATACGGCGCAGAAGCTAATGACTTAACTGCAGAAATCGTAAAACTTTTGAACGATAATTACAAGAAGTAATCACCGATTACAATTAATTAAAAAGCGTCTACAGACATTAACCTGTAGACGCTTTTTTTATGTCTGAAGAATATAGACCAGAAATATAGCTGGAATAAAATAGACAGCAATGGTCTTTGCTCCTTCATAGTCTTTGGCCATACGTTGGCCGAACATAAGCATTAGCAGAGAGACGCAGGATAGGATACTTCCATAAAGCGCAATACTGCCTTCTCCCATGATTATTATCTGGTATAGTCCTATGGCGCATAAAATACCTGATGCAGTTTCTATAAGCAGCAATGTACCTAATAGTAACGGAACTAAATTTTCTAAAGGAGTTCCTGAAAAATGCTCTTTGAGCCAAGAAAGGTTTTCTTTCCAATTAAATACTTTGTCAATACCGCTTTGCATGAAAACAATAATCAAAAATATTAAGATTAATAGCTCGGTGGCAGAGTTGAGAAAAGTATCCATAATCTTTTGGTTTGATGGTTGGGTACCATTAAGTTACCAAAAAATGTGGTAGTATAGTATAGACTAAGCAGGTTTTCTGTGTAAAAGACGTGTTAGTTTTATAGATAAATCGGTAAGTATTATCTTAGAATTGCCATTTCGTTCCACGTGGTAAATGGCATCTTCTAGTTCTTTTACAATAATTACAATATTGTTTTCATGAACAAAAGGGGCAAATTTATCCAAGCTAAAACCATCGGCATGTATGCGCATAAAAGCAAGCTCCTTTGTATTAAAATTAATAAGCATGGCTTGCCTCATTACCGCTATGCAATAGTGTAGAAATTTCTTTTGAGTTTCCCTACCGGTCTTGGCTACTTCTTCACTCCACATAATAAGATCCTGAATGGCACTTTTATTACCCTTTGCCTTAAATGCACTGCGTACCCATTGTACGAACCATTTTTCAAAGATCAGGTCTTCAGAATCCTCGTTCATTAAATCTAATGCCTTGTTGAAGTTTCCGTTTGCTTCATGAGCAATTCGTAGCGCTTCTTCTCTTAGCGCACCTTTTTCTACAAGGGCAGTGGCCATGGCTTCTTCTGCCAGAGGCGGGAAATGTAAAACTTGACACCGGGAACGAATTGTTTGAATAATCTGTTCCTCGTCTTCGGTAATAAGAATAAAGACTGTTTTGTTGGGAGGCTCCTCTATAAGTTTTAAAAGTTTATTGGAAGCAGCGGTGTTCATTTTTTCTGCCATCCAAATCAACATCACTTTATACCCACCTTCATATGATTTTAAGACTAGTTTTCTAACAACGTCCTGAGCTTCGTCAACGCCAATTTGACCCTGTTTTTTTTCAATACCAATTAACCGGTACCAATCAAAAAGGTTACCGTAGGGTTGCTCATTTACAAACTGTCGCCATTCTTCCATATAATGGTTACTAACGGCGTGGCTTTTTATCTTATCAGAATTGGCAACGGGAAAAGCAAAATGCATATCCGGATGTGAAAGTGAACCAAACTTTAAGTTACAACTTTGGTTCTCTCCGTTATTTTCCCCGTTACTATTTTGGCAAATAATATATTGGGCGTAAGCAATTGCCATAGGAAGGGTACCTGAGCCTTCCGGTCCTACAAATAATTGGGCATGAGGAACTCTGCCAGCATCGGCACTGGTAGCCAAATGGTTCTTGATGTGAGATAGCCCTAAAATGTCATTAAACAGCATGGTCCAAAGATAACTTTTTTAATATATAAGATCCAAGGAGGTCAACATCTTAAATATGGTTAATATCTATAGTCTAATGATTTTGGACTTCCAGTCTAACATCCTTTTTATTACATTTGCCACTCGCTAAAACCGCATAACATGAAAACTGTAAACGACTTTAATTTTGAAAATAAGAAAGCTCTCATTCGCGTTGATTTCAACGTTCCTTTAGATGAGAATTTCAAAGTAGCAGATGCTAACCGTATAGAGGCTGCCAAGCCAACAATTATAAAGGTGCTTGAAGATGGCGGAAGTGCTGTTTTAATGAGCCACTTGGGAAGACCAAAAGGACAGGTAAATCCAGATTTATCTTTGCAACATATTTGCAGTAAAGTTTCTGAAGTTATTGGTGTTACCGTAAAGTTTGTTTCTGATTGTGTAGGTGATGTTGCTGAAAAAGCGGTTGCTGAACTTCAGTATAGGTGAAATACTATTATTAGAAAACCTTAGGTTCCACGCCGAAGAAGAAAAAGGAGATGAAGCCTTTGCTGAACAACTTTCTAAATTAGGAGATATCTATGTTAATGATGCTTTTGGTACAGCACATAGAGCTCATGCCTCAACTACTGTAATAGCTAAATTCTTTCCTGAAGCAAGATGTTTTGGTCTTCTTTTAGCTAAAGAAATTGAAGCTATCGATAAGGTGATGCAAACCGGAGAAAAACCAGTTTTGGCAATTTTAGGAGGCGCTAAAGTTTCTTCAAAGATTACTATTATAGAAAATATATTGGATAAGGTAGACCACCTAATTATTGGTGGTGGTATGACATATACTTTTGTTAAGGCACAAGGCGGCAAAGTAGGGGATTCTATCTGTGAGGACGATAAAATGGATATGGCATTGGATATTTTGAAAAAAGCCAAAGAAAAAAATGTTCAAGTACATATTCCTGTTGATGTTTTAGCTGCAGATGATTTTGCTAATGATGCCAATACACAAGTTGTAGATGTGGATAAAATTCCTGAGGGATGGCAAGGTTTGGATGCAGGTCCAAGAACGTTGGCAATTTTTAAAGAGGTAATCTTAAAATCTAAAACCATCCTATGGAACGGTCCTATTGGTGTTTTTGAAATGGAAAGTTTTGCTAAAGGAACAATTGCTTTGGGTAATTATATTGACGAAGCTACACAAGGTGGTGCATTTTCACTTGTAGGTGGTGGTGATTCGGTTGCTGCTGTTAAACAATTCGGTTTTGAGGATAAGGTTAGTTATGTATCTACAGGCGGAGGTGCTATGTTAGAGAGTTTAGAGGGTAAACCTTAAAGGTATCGCTGCAATAATCGGCTAACAAAGGCGTTATCGATAAACGGCGCGTAACGTTTAATTGAATAAAAATTTTATTTTTCAGAAAAAAAGTACGATTTTAGTAGGGTTACAGTTCGCTGTAACCCTATATTAATAAGAACTACTCGCACCGCTACATAAGCACTTTAGATGATAAAAAATAGAAAACGTTTCCTTACGGTATTTTCAAGTCTTGTTTTGTCTCTGCCCTTGGTGGCGCAAGAACAAGAAAAAGATTCTGTTGTAGTTGCTCAGAATCCTACAGATGAAATTGTCGTGGATACTTTGGCGATGGATTTAAAGGGTCTTGAGCAGATGGAGCAAATGGCTCTGGATAGTACTGCAATTAATGATAGCCCTATTGTCCTTAAAAAAGATAGTCTAGACTTGACTGTTAAACTTAAGGATTTACCCGAGGCCGCCAAGTATGATAGCCTTTGGATGAAAGAGCTTTACGCGAACGCATCACTATCCGATGAAATGTTTCGTGAGATTGAAAAATTAGATTACGATAAGACCTACCCTACTTCCCTTCCTACGGATACCCTAAAGGCCCGTTTGGAAAGGTTGAACCAAAAAACACCTTTCAACATAGCTTACAATCCTTCTTTGGAGAACGTCATAAAATCGTTTCTTTTTAGAAAGAGAGATCTTATGGAGCGTATGTTGACAACGAGCCAATTCTATTTTCCAATGTTTGAGCAGGAATTGGACAACCATGACATTCCTTTAGAAATGAAATATCTTTCTATTGTAGAATCAGCATTGAATCCTCGTGCTAGATCACATGTTGGTGCAACCGGTCTTTGGCAGTTTATGTACCCTACAGGAAAGCAATACAAGCTTGACGTAAGTAGCTATGTAGATGAGCGTAGTGATCCATTAAAATCTACTGTGGCCGCTTGTCAGTTCTTAGCTAAACTTTATGATATTTATGGCGATTGGGATTTGGCACTTGCTGCCTATAATTCTGGTCCAGGTAATGTAAACAAGGCTATAAGAAGGTCTGGGGGTTATAAAAACTATTGGAATATTCGTCGGTATTTGCCTAGAGAAACGGCAGGTTATGTTCCCGCATTTTTGGCTACGATGTATCTTTTTGAATACGCCGAGGAACATGGCTTAAGAGGAAAAAAATAGAAAGACCTTATTTTGAAACCGATACTGTACACGTTAAAGGCCTGATAACGTTTGATCAGGTTTCTGAGCTTACAGGTGTTAGTAAAGAAGAATTAAAGGTTTTAAACCCATCTTATAAGCTTTATGTAATTCCTTTTATAGAAGGAAAGAATAATGCTTTGCGATTGCCAAAACATGCCGTTGGAAGCTTTGTTAATAATGAAGGAGCTATCTATGACCATGTTAAAAAAGAAATAGAAAGTAAGGAAGGCCCTTTACCGCAATTGGTAAAAGAGTCTGAGCAGAATAGAATTCGATATAAAGTACGTAATGGAGACTTCCTTGGTAAAATTGCCGGGCGTTATGGGGTTCGAGTAAGCCAAATTAAACAATGGAATGGTTTACGAAGTAACAACTTAAGAATAGGACAGCGTCTTACTATTTTTCCTAGAAAAACTCCTAGGGCGGCCGTTGCTTCATCAAGTTCATCAACTCCTTCAAAAAACTTTGCACCGGGTACAAAGACCCACACAGTGCGCAGTGGAGACTCCCTTTGGACCATCTCAAAAAAATATCTGGAATTTCTGTAGATAATTTGCGAAAATGGAACGGTATTAGTGGTAAGAATCTAAAACCGGGCACAAAATTAAAATTGTGCGAATGCTCATCGTAAATCAAAACCAAAATGAAACAAGCTGGAACACTAATTTTACTCTTTTCCCTAGCGCTTTTATCCTGTAATGACTCTAAGAAGACTACCTACCTACCCTCTTCTATTGGAGCAATTAACTCTGTAGTCGTGATTATTGACAATGAGCTTTGGAACGGCAGCGTTGGTGATAGTCTCAGAAGTCATTTTGCTTCTCCTGTGGTAGGGATGCCCATGGATGAGCCTTTGTTTACTATGGAACAATTGGCACCGAAGTTTTTTACGGGTACTATTAGAAATACAAGATCTATCCTATATGTTGAGCAAGATTCGTTAAATCTTGCACATGTTAAAAGTGATATGTACGCCACGCCGCAACGTGTGGGTGTAATTAAAGGTACAACTAAAGAGGAGCTTATTGCAAATATAGATGCAAAAGCAGATGAGATTATAGCTTCTTTTAAAGACATGGAAATTGAAGCAGTTCAAAAACGTTTTAATCGTTCGTTGAATAAAGAAACTGTCTTACAGGAGAAGTTTGGTATTTCCTTGAAAGTGCCTTCTATATACAATGTGAGCAAGCAAGAAGATAATTTTGTGTGGATTGATCGTGAAATTCAGAAAGGTACCGCCAATATTGTCGTTTATCAGATGCCTGAGAATAGTTTTAATAATGATTCTACCTTGGTTAAAGATATCGTGGCAATGCGCGATTCTATAGGCGCCAAATACATTATGGCCCAGATGTTACGGGTAAGATAACCCATATGCATACAGAGCCTGCATTTGCTCCGTATGTTTATCCTGTTGAAATTGCCGGTTTAAAAGGTGTTGAGGTTAGAGGTCTTTGGGATATTAAAAATTATCCAATGGCAGGTCCTTTCCTTACGTATATATTGAACGATAAGGAACGTAATAGAAAGTTGGTGTTGGAAGGGTTTGTTTTTGCACCGGCAACCCAAAAACGGGACGACCTTTTTCAATTAGAGGCTATAATGAAAACTTTACAATTAGATACACCTGCGGTTAAGAAATAGACTGCTTTAATTTTATAATAAAAACGCCCATCTCATAAAGATGGGCGTTTTTTAGTTTTAGCTACTTCCTAAATTAAGCAAATTTAAGGTCTGTAGTTGTTTTTTGAACGAAGACCACTATTTGTCCAAGGGAAACAAGTTAAGTTCAAGAGAAAGGTTTAAAAAACCTCTAATGCCAGATTAAGGGGTTGCATCTTAGCACATTCAAATAAGACCGTTCACGAGATAATGATACTCTTGTTTAATTGCTGCTAATTTTGGTGTGCGATTCCCGTCTGATAAACTGTTTTATAATTGCTTTATACCATTGGGAATATTCTTTCTCTCGGGTTGATATTATAATTTGGGTATTAGTTCTGTCGGTTGGTTTCTGATGGTCTATTACTATCTCATAAGCAACATGTACCTATTAAAAAGAATTAAATAGCGAACTGTTTATTTATAGCTTAGACACAAAAAAACCGCTGCGATTAAGGCAGCGGTTTTTAGATATGGGGTTTATATATTTTACATGTTTAGTATAATAAATTCTGACCTTCTGTTTAGCAAGTGGTCTGCTTCTGAACAAGGAGATGAGCCATTACAATCATTAAGCAATCTATTTTCTCCGTAACCGGTAGCGCTTTCTATACGGTTGGCATCAATTCCTTGAGATATAATATAGTCTCTTGTAGATTTAGCCCTTTTATCTGACAAGTACTCGTTGTAAGACTTGGTTCCACGTGAATCCGTATGCGATTCTACTTTGATAACTATAGTCGGGAATTCTTTCATCACACTAACTAACTTATCCAGTTCTTTGGCGGCATCAGGTCTAATAGATGCTTTGTCAAAGTTAAAGTAAATCATTTCAGTCTTGATTTTCTTAATGCCATCTTCAATAGCGATCATTTCTTCAAGACGCTTCATGGCAATATCAACTTTTACTGTATCATTTACTGTAGTGGTTACTAATCTTTCGTTGTCAATAAATTTAGGTTCAACAGTTTTTAAAGTGTATTGAGTGGAATCGTTTAAGTCTTCGAAAATAAAGCTTCCGTCATCTTCGGTTGTCATTTCTTTAAGCTTGATTCCGTTTTCGTCTAAAAGCTGTACTAATGCTTGTGGCATTATATCTCCAGTTACCATTTCGGTTACTACACCAGCAATAGCATTGTTATTTTCAGGAACTTCTTCCAAAATCAATCTTTGGAAAGAGTAGATATCATCATCACCCTTACCACCTTCTCTATTAGAAGCAAAATAACCTTGTTGGTTTTCTTCGTTTACTATATATGAAAAGTCGTCCTTATTACTGTTAACAGGTTGACCCAAATTCTTAACCTCTGCAAACCCTTTCTCTGCATCAAAAGCACTCTCATAAACATCCAGACCACCTAGACCAGTGAATCCGTCAGAAGAGAAATACATTTTAGTTCCGTTAAAGAATGGGAACATTTCGCGTTGTTCTGTGTTTATTGTTGGCCCTAAGTTTCTAGGTTCTGTGAAGCTACCGTCTTCCGTAACATCAACTACAAAAATATCTGTCTTACCTAAACTACTAAGGCATATCGGAAACAAAATAAAGTTGTTTTCCATCAGGGCTTAATGCTGGATGGCCGGTAGAATAATCATCGCTATTAAAAGATACTTCTACAGCTTCCGTCCACTCATTATCTACTTTGGTAGATTTATAAATTTTAAGGTGATTGATACCTTTATCATCTCTCTTTAATTTTTTACCATAATTATTACGTGTAAAATACATGGTGCTATTATCCGGAGAAAAAGTTACCGAAGCTTCATGATATTTTGTGTTTATCTTTTTAGAAAATTTAAGTGCATTTTTAAGGTCGTTAGATTCTTCATTTACTTTTGCAACATATAAATCTAAGTAAGGTTGATCATTCCACTTATACCGTCTGGTATTAAAAAATGATGAATCCTTAGCAGAAGAAAATACAACTTGATTAGAATCTAAGAACATTGGAGAGAAATCTGAATATTCTGTATTGACCGCTAAGTTTTTGATTTCAAAATCTTTTTTAGAATTCAAGATGTTGTCTAATGCAGTTTCGTTTTCCTGAACATTATTAGCCAATTCACTAGCAGGTGCATCTTTCATTTTCTTATTGTAAAGACGCATAAGACGTTTGGATCTAGCATATTTCCCGGTACCTTTTAAAGAATGTGCGTACTTAAAAATGTTTTCAGATGACATCTCCTTGCCATAGTTTTCATAAAGTACATTGTACCATTCGTACGCTTTCTCCATATTGGTGTTAAAGTAATACGAGTCTGCTGTCTTTTGGATAACATCTTTAGAACGATTTTTTCCGCCTTTTTCTAAAGCCTGCTCATAAAGATCAGCGGCCTCAGTGTACCACATTTTATCAAAGTAGTGATCTGCCCGTTGTAAAAGCTTGGTCTTGTCAGCTGTTTCTGCAATGGTATTTATTGGTGCTTTTGTTTCTAGTTCTATTTCTTCTTCAATTTCTGTTTGTAATTCTGTTTCTGTTACAGGAACAGCATTAGTAACGTTGGCAATAGTCGCTTCCGTTTGGATTTCTTCTAACTCCTTAACCTCCCCTATTTTCTCTAGTTCTGATAAATCAGAAGTTTCAGTAATGGCCTCTAATGGTGCAATACCATTTTCAATAGACTCAGCCTCTTCATTTAAATCAACTTCCTCTCCTCCTATGGCAACACTATTTTCTATTTCAAGAATCCACTTGTCATCTGTGTAAGTGTCATCTAAGTTAGACGCCCAAGCATCTACGGCTTCAAGCCCAAAAGGATAGTATGCTAGATAAACATAGTTAAGATCATTTTCTGGATTCACAATATATCCTGCCGAATCAAATCCCTTCTTAAGAAGTTTCTTAAGTGTTTTATTAAGTGTTTTTTCTTTACTGAAAACCCCTGATATTATGTAATAACCATTCTCAGTTCCAGAAAGACCGCTAAAGGTTCTATGTGGAATTTCATGTCTATCAGCAGCTTCTTCAAAAGTTTCGTTTATGGAGAAGGTTTCTGCAGCAACAGGAGAAAAACTTACCGGTTCTGTTTCGGTAGTAATTACAATTTCTTCTGATTCTAAATTATCAAAGTCTTGGGCAAAAGTGCCATAGGACAGAAGAAAAATAAAGGCGGTTATTAGTTTTTTCATGATTGGGGTGTTTAAAAAATCAATAGATTTTTAAAATTTGGCTTGTGGTTTTTTATAGAAAATGGACTTGTATGAAGGAGTAATAGCTATGTATTATACCTTAATACTATCTTTTGATAACGTAAATTTCGGGTGAAGGTTACGTATCTCCTGCTTTTTGTTGTGAAACCCTAGTTTATAGAAGTGAATGCCTGTTAGGGTGATGTTTGGATGATGAAGTAAAGAATTTTTTAATCTTCACCAAGGAATGAACTGTGTGATAAATCTGACAAATTAAATATACCGTAAGGTATTAGCATAGAAAACAAAAACCCCTTGATGTAAATCAAGGGGTTATAGATTATAAAAATCAGGTATAAACCTATTCTTTTTTCTCTTCTAGTGCATCGTCTTCTTTAGATGCATCTTTAAATTCTTTGATACCACTACCAAGTCCACGCATTAATTCCGGAATCTTTTTTCCTCCGAACAATAAAAGAACCACTAAAACAACGATTCCTATTTGCCATGGGCCAATCGCTAAAAATATTTGTAAACTTGTCATATTTTCATTTTTTGAACAGATTCAAAGATACTAAAAAAGTCACTTGGTTAAGCTTAAATGTAAAGTCTTGCAGATTATTTTAACAGAATTTGGCAGGTTTTCTTAAATGTGATGAATGGATTGCCATGGTATTTGGAAGAATCATTAATTTAGAGCAACGGTATAAGAATCCGATTCCATCCTTTATATTTGCTTCATGGCGAAAAAAGTCAAAAAGAGAAAAGAAATTAAACGCAAACTGCTTCACAAGTATCGTTTGGTTATTCTGAATGAATCTACTTTTGAAGAGAAAATCTCTTTTAAGTTAAGTCGTCTTAACGTCTTCGTTACAGGCTCACTTTGTATTATTGGCCTAATAGCCTTAACCACGTTACTTATTGCTTTTACCCCGTTACGGGAATATATTCCGGGATACTCAAGTACAAAGCTTAAAAAGCAAGCAACAGATCTTACTTATAAAACAGATTCTTTGGTTGCCTCATTAAATAATACCAATAAGTATTTAGAGAGTATTCGTATGGTATTGCGTGGTGATGTTGCTTCTCAGGAAATTAACCTTGATTCGCTAAGAGAACAATTTAAGATAGACCCGTCTAGTGTGGATTTAACGCCTATAAAGGAAGATTCTCTTCTAAGGGCAGAAGTTGCTTTAGAGGATAAATACAATCTTTTTGAGCGTAGTGCAACAGCAACTGAAATTGAATTATTTCCACCTTTGAGCGGAGAAATATCCAATAATTATAATCCTGAAAAACGCCATTATGCAGTAGACGTTACCGCACCCAAGGATACACCCATTAAAGCAGTTGCAAATGGCACCGTAATTTTTTCTGAATGGACGGCAGATACCGGTTATGTTATTATTTTAGAGCATAAAGACGGACTTTTGAGCGTTTACAAACACAATGGTTCGTTGAACAAAAAACAAGGTGAAGTTGTTAGGGCAGGTGAAGTAATTGCATCCGTAGGAAATACGGGTGAATATACAACTGGACCTCACCTTCACTTTGAATTATGGAGTAATGGTAATGCCGTTAACCCTTTAGATTACATAGATTTTTAATTGGTGCACTTTTAAACCAATTAACTTTCAAAAGAAAAAAAGCGCACTTGCACTTTAACTGATACCTGATTTTTCTATGTCAATAAAATCACTAGGAGCCAAAATATTTGCGAAACGTATTGCTAAGCAAACAGCAAAATGGCGGGATAACCCTATAGTTACACAAGAAAAAGTGTTTCGTCAATTACTTGTAAAGGCCAGTACCACAAAATTTGGTGTTGACCATGGTTTTGACAATATAAAATCGCACGAAGACTTTGTAAATAAAGTTCCCATACGTGACTATGAGGCTTTAAAACCCTATGTAGAACAGGTTGTTGCTGGTAAGGAAGATATTCTTTGGTAGGAAAACCAGTGTATTTTGCAAAAACTTCAGGAACTACTTCTGGTGCAAAGTATATTCCAATCACGAATACCTCTATAAAGCATCAAGTAAATGCTTCAAGGAATGCCATTCTTAATTATATTGATGAAACTGGTAATGCGGATTTTGTTACCGGAAGAATGATTTTTCTGCAGGGAAGCCCTGAATTAACAGAAAAGAATGGTGTGAAATTAGGTCGGCTTTCAGGAATATCTGCTCATTATGTGCCTAATTATTTGCAAAAAAATCGATTGCCAAGCTGGGAGACCAATTGTATTGACGATTGGGAGACCAAGGTCAACACCATAGTTGATGAGACTATGAATGAGGACATGACCGTTATCGCAGGCATACCTTCTTGGGTACAAATGTATTTTGAAAAGTTAGAAAATAAATCAGGTAAGAAGGTTGGAGACCTATTCAAAAATTTTCAACTTTTTATCTACGGAGGTGTCAATTATGAACCTTACCGAGCCAAATTTGAAGGATTAATTGGTCGTAAAGTAGATAGTATAGAGCTGTTTCCCGCAAGTGAAGGGTTCTTCGCTTATCAAGATTCCCAGACAGATAAAGGAATGCTTCTTTTGTTAAATTCGGGAATATTTTATGAGTTTGTAAAAGCGGATGAGTTTTTTGAGGAAAACCCAAAACGCTTAACAATTAAGGACGTAGAGCTTAATGTAAACTATGTAATGATTATCTCTACTGATGCGGGTCTATGGGCATATAATTTAGGAGATACCGTTCAGTTTATTTCTTTAAAGCCCTATAAAGTCATTGTTTCTGGGCGCATTAAACATTTTATTTCTGCTTTTGGGGAACATGTAATTGCCAAGGAAGTGGAGGAGGCTATGCAATTGGCCGTAAAAGAAACTGGCGCAAGTATAAATGAGTTTACGGTAGCACCACAGATTACACCTGAAGGTAATGAACTACCTTATCACGAATGGTTTGTAGAGTTTGAAAAGGAACCATCAGATATGGATAGTTTTATAAATCTTCTTGATAATTCACTTCAAAAGCAAAACAGTTATTATTTTGATTTGATTGACGGAAAAGTTCTTCAGACATTAAAAGTAACTAGCATCGCAGAAGGAGGCTTTAATGCATATATGAAATCTATTGGTAAATTGGGAGGACAGAATAAAGTTCAAAGGTTGGCTAATGATCGTAAAGTAGCCGATGGGCTATCTTCTTTTCAGAAATAATTTATACTTATTGGTATTTAGAAGATTTCTTTTACAGTTTCCGTTAATCCTAATTTTAAGAATAATATACTAAAGCTTTACCATATGTCTTCCGATAATTTTTTTGCGCATGAAAGCGCTGTAATAGATGATGATTGCGTGATAGGAAAAGACTCCAAAATATGGCATTTTTCGCATATAATGTCTAATTGTAAAATTGGAAACAACTGCAACATTGGTCAAAATGTAGTGGTATCACCAAAAGTTGTGTTAGGAAACAATGTCAAGGTTCAGAATAATGTTTCTATTTATACAGGTGTTATCTGTGAGGATGATGTTTTTCTTGGTCCTTCAATGGTTTTTACAAATATTGTCAACCCTAGAAGTGCGATTATTCGGCGTGACAGCTACCAAAAAACACTTGTGAAAAAAGGAGCTTCCGTTGGGGCAAATGCGACTATTATTTGTGGTAACACCTTGGGTAAATTTTGTCTAATAGGAGCGGGAGCTGTGGTTACTAAAGAAGTTCCGGATTATGCTCTTATTGTAGGGAATCCAGGCAAACAAATAGGTTGGGTCGGTGAGTATGGACATCGTTTGGAGTTCAATGAAAAAAATTACGCATTATGTCCAGAAAGTGGTCAAGAGTATGAGCTTAAGGATGATATTGTTGAGCGTTTAAAATAGTGCATCCTTCTTTTAACCGGATTAGAGATAAATTACGATTTACAACACTTTTCTGCCTTAGATATAAACTTCCTAAATCTTAAAAAGATATTGTATTTCTGAATAATAAATTAGAAGATTCACTGTCCAAAAAGACGTCTTACCTATTTTATCAGGGGGATCGACGAAATACATGTGATAAAAATCAAAAGAATATATAGTTTCGAAAACTATAAACAGTTTAGATGAAAAACTTCGCACTCATTGGCGCAGCAGGTTATATCGCGCCTAGACATATGAAGGCTATAAAAGCCACAGGTAACAATTTAATTGCCGCTTTTGATAAAGGGGATAGTGTAGGTATAATTGATTCTTACTTTCCGGACACGGATTTTTTCGTGGAATTTGAGCGTTTTGACCGCCATATTGAAAAACTAAAATATGAGACAGACACCTATCTTGATTTTGTGAGTATATGCTCACCAAATTATTTACATGATGCGCACATTAGGTTTGCGCTACGAAGTGGCGCGGACGCCATTTGCGAAAAACCATTGGTGCTCAATCCGTGGAACGTAGATAAGTTGCAACATGTTGAGGAAAAGACAGGTAAAAGAATATATAATGTCTTGCAGTTAAGAGTTCATCCTAGTATAATAGCCCTTCGTGAAAAAGTAAAGCAAGCAAAGAAAGATACTAAGTTTGAAGTAGACCTTACGTATTTGACTTCGAGAGGGCATTGGTATCAAACCTCATGGAAAGGTAATGCGGAAAAGTCGGGAGGAATAGCTACCAATATTGGAGTTCACTTTTATGATATGCTGTCATGGATTTTTGGTGATGTACAGGAAAATAGAGTACATGTTCATGAAAATGACCATGCTGCTGGCTATTTAGAGTTTGAGCATGCAAGGGTAAAATGGTTTCTCTCAATCAATTCCAAGTATTTGCCAAAAGAAATAAAGGACGCCGGGCAGACTACTTTTAGATCTATTAAGATTAATGATGAAGAGTTAGAGTTTAGTGGAGGTTTTTCAGACTTACATACAATGGTATACAAGGATATTCTTGCTGGAAAGGGTTACGGGCTGGATGATGCAAGAACTGCAATTGAAATTGTCCATGATATTAGAAATTCAAAACCTATTGGGGTGAAAGGAGATTATCACCCACTATTAAAATAGAAAAACCATTCCATGAAAATAGTAGCTATAATAGGGGCTAGACCGCAATTTATTAAGCATTTCCCATTTGAATTAGCATGTAAGGGCAAAGTAGACCTTATAACTGTGCACACTGGGCAACATTATGATGAGAACATGAGCGAGATATTTTTCACTCAGCTCAATATGAGTCCACCAAGTTTTACACTTCACGTGGGAAGTGGATCCCATGGCGAACAAACAGGTAAAATGATGATTGAAATAGAAAAAATCATAGAAGATACAAAACCTGATGGTGTTGTGGTTTATGGTGATACTAACTCAACTTTAGCTGGCGCATTGGTTGCATCAAAATTACACATACCCTTATTTCATATTGAAGCTGGCTTACGAAGTTTTAATAAAAAAATGCCAGAAGAGGTAAATCGTGTACTTACCGATCATATTTCTGACCTATTATTTGTTCCTAGTGGTATTGCTGTGCAAAACCTTAAAGACGAGGGCGTAGAGCAAGGTGTTTATGAGGTAGGTGATATAATGAAGGATTTGGTTCAATATGTTACAGGAAACGATTTATTAAGAGATCACTCTCCAAAAGAAAAAAACTTTTATTACGCTACTATACATAGACCCTATAATACCGATGATAAAGAGAGGTTAACGTACGTTTTAGAAACACTTGAACAACTTGATAAAAAGGTCATCTTCTCTCTACATCCTAGGACAAAAAACCTTGCGTCTAGTTATGGTTTGAATCTTAAAGATTATATGAATATTTGTTTTATAGAACCACAATCTTACTTTTCTAATTTGGCTTATCTTCAAAATTCTGAAGGTCTTATAACGGATAGTGGCGGTATGCAGAAAGAAGCATATTGGCTCAAAAGGAAGTGTATAACTATACGCAAAGAAACAGAGTGGAAAGAGACGCTAGTGGACCATGCAAATATTCTTCTTTTTCAAGATTTATCGAAGATTAATGATGAATTAGAGAAGCAACCTCATAGTTACAACATCAACTTATATGGTCAAGGTAGTAGTGCTTCAAAGATGGTTGATAAGATTATTCAGTTTATAAACTAAGTAATTTTTTGGAGTATCCTTTTTAGGCGTCATTCAAACTCAATTGAACGATTTTTAAGAAACGCTGTCAATCCCCTCTTGCAGTTTAGTTTACTATACATAAAAAATAAGTCGGTATCCGAGTATAAGGTAGTTCTCTAGTATTTAGGAGAAAGGTATATGAAACTGCTTTAAAATGTATTTACTTAAATAGGCCTCTGTAGAGGTCTTTTTTGTTTCTGCTTGTTTCTGCAGGATATTATTAAAATGGCAAGAAAAATCTCATTCGCTACTACTGAAAAAATTATCGTAATTTTGGTTGAAATTTGTTTATGAGCAATACAACTACAACTACGCGCGCTCAAGAATCTACTAGTGCTATTGAGCGACTTTATATAACAATGAGACATCTGTTCAATCGTGGTTTTTATAAACCAACGGGTGTATCCGGTGAAGCTTTAAAAAATGCTTTGTTGCAATTGCGGCCAGAGATTTACGGCTCCATTGCTGAAGAAAAAGCAGAGCTTAGCGGACTGATATACGTTTTAGAACGTCTGCCAAAAGGTATTGAACAATGCCGTTTTATTAACCTGACTTCAGATGAGGGATATGGTAAATCACATTTCAAGCCAATAATACCTCCTAAACGTCGTAGAAACTGTTATCGGATAGATGATGAGCAGATGAACATCGAAATTACTCGAGGTCGTTCGGATATCTATGACATTCTTACACACTTAACCTTTCTGTTTATTGAATCTGAAAAAATCTGTAAAAGAGTTTTAATTGAAGATACCGATAAGACTATTCGAGACTGGGCTAAATTGGAAAATGCTATTCAAAAAGATGAATTAACTTTAGCTGAGAGAGAGGTAGCCGTTATTCATACAGCTAATATTTTGGGTCGTTCTTTTATCGAAATTATGGCTGTTCACAAACATTTTTCAACTAAAGAACAGCCTGATCGTTTTTTAGAAATAGTGTATTGGTTGGGTAAATTGTCTATTGAGGAAGAAATAACAGGTGAGAAAAGGGCAATTACTTTTAGTGCTTTGCTTAGAGAACGACTTGGTCATCACATTCATGGAGAGCGTTGGGCCGACATAGTAAAGGAAACTTTACAGAAAAATGGTCTAATACACCGTCCAATACACATTATTAGTGCAAATATGCACAGTGTTATGAACACCCTTTTTGCCAAAAATGCACTGAAGAAAGAGTTTTCCAATAAAGAATCCTTAAAAATATATGAGGCTTTAAGCTCGTCTTCGAATGAAGAATTACGCTCAAAAGTAACTAAGGTTGCCACCAAGAATGGAATGATAGCAATTGATGATCTTTCAGGAACAAATATTGACGTACAATTATTTGACACGGCAAAAATGGGTTCGGATGTTTGTTGTTATAAATTGCCCAAAGGTCTAGAGGATAAGGATAAGCCTGTAATTTTTGTTATGGATTACGCTTTTGGTGGTGAACAAGCTTATGAAACGATAGATGAACTGCTAAAACCATATAAAGGAACGGGAGATGAATCTATTTTCCTAGATGTAGCCTCCATTTCTATTATGGGGAAAGCAGGTATACTAGAAGGCGGTAAAGGCGATTTAATGATACCTTCTGCACATATTTTTGAGGGTACCGCAGATAATTATCCGTTCAAGAATGAATTGTGCGCACAAGATTTTGAGGGCCATGGCCTAAAAGTTTTTGAAGGAACTATGGTTACTGTTTTAGGAACATCATTGCAAAACAAAGATGTATTAAAGTTCTTTCACCAATCTACTTGGAATGTTGTAGGTCTTGAAATGGAGGGCGTTCATTATCAAAAAGCAGTACAGTCTGCTTCTAAGATACGTAAGAGTGTCCGGGAAGATATAAAGGTGCGATATGCATATTATGCCTCTGATAATCCATTAGAAACAGGTAGCACTTTGGCATCAGGCGGTTTAGGTACAACAGGAGTAAAGCCTACTTACCTTATTACCGAAAAAATATTAGAACAGATTTTTAATTCATAGTTAAATGACAGATAACAAGCCAAATAATAGCTCTACCCCCGATGAAATTGATTTGGGGCAGTTGTTTAAGATGATATCAAATGGTTTTAATCGCTTAGGTGTAGCTTTTTTACGTGTTTTTCTATATCTCAAGAAGAATGCCCTTATACTCATAGGTCTTCTTGTCATTGGTATAGTTATTAGCTTTGTTTTAGGAACCCTAAGTAGCAAGAAGTTAAAAACTGAGACCATTGTTAGGCCGAATTTTGATAGTACGGAATATATTTACGATGCTGTAAATGAGATTCAATCTAATATTAGTAGTAAAGACACTACTTTCTTTACAGAGATTGGGATTTCTATTGAAGACTTAAAGGGGTTTCGAATTGAAATTCAGCCTATTTCTGACCCAGAAGAAACAAAGGAAGAGGCAGATCAAGAATTGCAATACTTAAAGTTACTTCAGGATTTTAAAGAAGAAAGTTTTGTAGTTGATATTGTACGCTCAGAACTTACTAAAAAGAGTATTATCGCCCATCGAATTACTTTCATTTATATCAATGCAAAAAAGGGCAATCTAGTTGCGCAAAAACTTCTAAATTATATTAATAATAATAAATACTATAGCAACCTAATAAAGACTTACAGGGACAACGCCCAATTTCGAATAGATAAGAACACCTTACTTATTTCGCAAATTGACAATCTTATAGATAACTATACGAAAACGCTTTTACCTGATAATAAAGAGAGAGCTCAGGGATCAGTATATATGGAGAACGAGAGTGCTCTTAATATGGGTAGCTTACTCAGTTTAAAAAATAGATTTCTAAAAGAAATTGAAGAAAAGAAGTCAGAGCTTACAGAGCAGACCGAAATTCTTAGTGTTATTAATATGGGTAAAACTCAGGTTTTTAAGAAGCCCTTTTTAAATAATAAATTTTTCTTGGTACCTATGGCTTTAGTTATTTTGTTTTTCATAATATCTTTTATTAGGTTCTTAAACAGAAAAGCTCGCGAGCTACAATTATAGAAATTTTTATATGGCCAGTAGAACAATTCTTATTACAGGTGGGGCCGGCTTTATTGGTAGTAATTTCATTCCATTTTTCCTTAAGAAATATCAGGAAGTTACTGTTGTAAACTTGGACAAGCTTACATATGCAGGTAACTTAAGTAATTTAAAGGAAGTAGAAGATAACGAGCGATATAAGTTTGTAAAAGGAGATATATGCAATTCAGACTTGGTAAATTCTATTTTTACTGATTATCAAATTTCAGATGTAATTCATTTTGCGGCAGAGTCTCATGTAGATAATTCAATTGAGGGGCCAGAGGCATTTATTAAAACGAACATTAACGGTACGTTTACGTTAATTGAAACAGCACGAAAACATTGGCTTAGTGAAGCAAATAATCGAAAAAAGGGATTTGAAACATCGCGTTTTCATCATATTTCTACAGATGAGGTATATGGTAGTTTAGGGGAATCGGGTTTTTTTAATGAGGATACATCGTACGCACCTAATAGTCCATATAGCGCATCAAAGGCTGCTTCTGATTTTTTAGTGAGAAGTTATTATCATACCTATGGATTAGATGTAGTTACAAGTAATTGTTCTAACAACTATGGCCCCAAGCAACATGATGAGAAGCTTATCCCAACCATCATTAGAAAGGCATTAGCAGGAGAAGAGATTCCTATTTATGGAGATGGAAAGAACGTTAGGGATTGGTTATATGTCCTTGACCACTGTACAGGAATAGATGTTGCTTTTTCCAAGGGTAAAGCTGGTGAAACATATGTTATAGGAGGGGACAACGAGCATAATAATATCTCAATTGCTAGTACAATATGCGCTATTTTAGATAAGGTACATCCCAGAGAAAGCGGAAGCTATACTGAGTTAATAACGTTCGTGAAAGATCGGTTAGGACATGATTTTAGATATGCTATAGATGCACATAAAATAAAAACTGAATTGGGGTGGGAACCACAGTTCAATTTTGATTCAGGATTGAAGAAAACGGTCTCATCATATATTAGCAAATATCAGAAGAGTTAAAAATATGAAAGGAATCATCTTAGCTGGAGGCTCAGGAACTCGCTTACATCCGCTTACTTTGGCTGTTAGTAAGCAATTAATGCCTATTTATGACAAGCCGATGATTTACTATCCATTGGCCACTCTTCTATCTGCAGGTATTCAGCAAATATTAATTATTACCACACCGCAAGATATCCCGCTTTTTAAAAAATTATTGGGTAACGGTAATCAATTGGGATGCAATTTTCAATATGCTGTACAAGAGAACCCGAATGGGTTAGCAGAAGCCTTTATTATTGGGGAAGATTTTATAGGAAAAGATAAAGTTGCTCTTATTTTGGGCGATAACATATTTTACGGTTCTGGTCTAGCAAAATTGCTTCAAGCCAATAATAATCCTGATGGAGGAATTATATATGGCTATCACGTACAAGATCCAAAACGATATGGTGTTGTTGAGTTTGATGAAAATGGTAAGGCAATTTCAATTGAGGAAAAACCAGATAAACCAAAATCTAATTATGCGGTTTATAGCATCTACTTTTATGATAACCAAGTAGTGGAAATTGCAAAAAAAATTAAGCCAAGTCCTAGAGGGGAACTCGAAATAACGGACATTAACAAAGTCTATTTAGAGGATAAAAAACTGACGGTAAGTATTTTAGACCGGGGTACTGCTTGGTTGGATACGGGTACATTTAGTTCTTTGATGCAAGCATCACAATTTGTTGAGGTCATTGAAGAGCGTCAAGGTCTAAAAGTAGGTTCTATTGAAGAAGTAGCATATACCATGGGGTATATTTCTAGAGAACAATTGCACAAACTTGCCAAACCTCTTGTTAAAAGTGGTTACGGAAACTATTTATTAGAGCTATAAATTGCTGAAAACAATAGCATGAAAATAACGGAAACCAGTTTAAAAGGTTGTTTTATAATACAACCGAGACTGTTTGAAGATGATAGGGGAGTTTTCTTTGAATCATATCAACAGAAAAAATTTGAAGAAGCCATAGGTGGGCAGATTAATTTTGTTCAGGACAATATCTCGGTATCCAAAAAAGGTGTGATTAGGGGTCTCCATCTTCAGAAAGGCGTTCATGCTCAATCTAAATTAGTGCAAGTTGTTCATGGAGAGGTTTTAGATGTTATTGTAGATTTAAGAAAAGATAGCGAAACTTTTGGCCAGCATTATAAACTTAATCTATCCGGTAACAACAGAACATCTATTTTTATACCAAAAGGTATGGCTCATGGTTTTGTCACTTTGAGTGATGAAGCTACATTTATGTATAAATGTGATGCATTTTATGATTCTGCTTCGGAAAGCGGTATAATTTATAATGATTTAGATTTACAGATTGACTGGCAATGCCCTATCGCAACTCCAATCATTTCTGAAAAGGATTATCAACTTCCTACTTTTAAAGAATTTTTTAAATGAAATCTGTACTCGTAACCGGAGCTAACGGTCAGTTAGGACAAAGTATTCAGAAATTGGCCTCTGATTATCCTCAATTGAATTTTGTTTTTGTAAGTTCAATAGATTTAGATATTACTGATATTGACTCAATTGAAAAAAGGCTTTCAAACAGAGCGTTTAAGTACTGTATTAACTGCGCGGCCTATACAGATGTAGAAAACTCTGAAAAAGAACCTGAAAAGGCCTTTAAAGTTAATTCGGAAGGAGTCAACAACCTAGCATTAGTTTGTAAAGAGCAAGAAACGGTTTTGATACATATCTCTACAGATTATGTTTTTGACGGAGAGAAAGGTACTCCATATGAAGTTAGTGACCCCACTAACCCTATTAATGTGTACGGGGCATCCAAACTGATGGGAGAACGGCATATAGAGGAAATAATGGATGCATATTTTATTATTAGAACGTCTTGGTTGTACTCAGAATTTGGAAAAAACTTTTATAAAATCATTCTTCAAAAAGCCAGAGAAGGAGCCAACCTAAGTGTGACGGATGACCAAATAGGTTGTCCAACCCATGCTGGAAATTTGGCGAAACATGTGTTAGATTTAATCACTGGAGAGAATAAGAGTTATGGAATACATCATTTCACCGATGAGGAAAGTCTAAGTTGGTATGGTTTTGCTAAAAAAATTCTAAGGGAAAACAATTTGTCCGACAAAGTCAAACTTGAGAAAGCGAAGAATTATCGTACTTTTGCCAAAAGGCCTGCGTATAGTGTTTTAGCAATGCATACTTAAATAAATTAGACATATATCATTTTATTAAGGAGAAGAGTTTTGAACATATCTGAATTCATAAACATTGTATAAAAATCTTAGAACTCAAGGAATTTGTAAATTGGGTTACCTCTCAATAATTGTTGCTTTTATTTTTTTTAATTTTGGCTGTGAATCATTTAGCAAGAAAAGAGAAAAGCAAAATAAAGAGATTATTGAATATGAAAGCACTGATTTACTAAGATTCAAAGTTAAAGAGGAGAGTTTTAGAAAAGATAGTTTATCACTTATTTTTAGAAATATCTATTTAAAAAAAATAGATGCCAATGAATTTAGTTTAAAAATAAATACAGATTTCCACGGAAAAAATATAAACGACTATAAAAACTATTATATAGTTGTGGCTATCTATCCACGAGATAATGAAATTCAGTTGCTAAGCCCCGACCGGTTAAAATATAAGTTTGAATCGTATTCTGCTAAGATTGGTAAGAACGAGGTAAACGATTTAATGATTGCTAGAAAAATAAAAACTAAACTGAAGTTTGCACGGGCTATTACTATTTCTTTGTTTGAGTATAAGACAAAACTGAAAAGTCAAGAAATCGTTTTACAGAACGTAAAATTTTAAATTAATATCTGCACAAATGAAATTTGAAATGAAAAACAAGTCCCTATTGATTACGGGCGGTACCGGATCATTAGGGAAGGCTCTTACGCAGCATATCCTATCAAAATATCCTGAAATAAGGAGGTTGATAATCTTTTCTAGGGATGAGCAAAAGCAATTTCAAATGGCTCAAGAATTTTCAGAAAGTGAATATCCGCAAATTCGCTATTTCATAGGAGATGTAAGAGATAGAGACCGTTTAATAAGAGCATTTAAGGGTGTAGATTACGTAATTCATGCTGCTGCTATGAAGCATGTTCATCTTGCGGAATACAACCCCGAAGAATGCATAAAAACCAACATCGGTGGAGCTCAGAACGTTGTTGATGCTTGTTTGGAAACAAATGTAGAACGGGTAGTGGCACTTTCTACAGACAAGGCTTGTGCTCCAATTAATCTATATGGTGCTACGAAATTAACTTCTGATAAATTATTTGTTGCTGCAAACAATATTAAAGGAGACAGTCCAATTAGATTTTCTGTAGTTAGATATGGAAATGTAATGGGCTCAAATGGTTCTGTAATTCCATTTTTCATTTCTAAAAAAAAAATGGGGTATTTTACCAATCACGGACCCAAATATGACGCGGTTTAATATTTCTTTGCAAGGTGGAGTAGATATGGTTATGTATGCATTAAAAGAGGCTTGGGGCGGAGAATTATTCGTGCCAAAAATACCTTCTTATCGTATTACAGACGTTGCCGAGGCAATTGGTCCGGATTGTGAGAAACCTGTGGTTGGAATACGTCCAGGGGAGAAAATTCATGAAGAAATGATAACGCCGTCAGATTCATTTTACACATATGATTTAGGGCATTATTATGCAATTCTACCGGTAACGCATCAATGGAAATTGGAAGACTACTTAGAAAAATTTCAAGCTAAAAAAGTTCCACAAGGATTTAGCTATAATTCCGGTGAAAACACCGAATGGGAAAGTGTACAGGGCTTAAGAGAACTTATTAAGGAACATGTAGATTCAACTTTTACACTATGATGAAACCAATCCCATATGGCCGTCAACATATTTCTCAGGAAGATATTGATGCGGTAGTAGCTACGTTAAAATCAGATTACTTAACACAGGGTCCTAAGATATTAGAATTCGAAAATGCTTTTGCAAATTACGTTGGCAGTAAATATGCGGTTGCCGTAGCAAATGGCACAGCTGCTCTGCACCTTTGCGCGCTTGCATTAGAAGTGCAAAAGGGAGATAAAGTAATTACAACACCAATTACTTTTGCAGCATCTGCCAATTGTGTGAGGTATTGTGGTGGAGAGGTCGTATTTGCTGATATTGATCCAGAAACTTATCTACTGGATATAAATAAAGTAGAAGAGTTGTTGTTGGCGTCTCCTAAAGGCACGTATAAGGGAATAATTCCTGTTGATTTTGCTGGTAGAAGCGTTGATATGGAAGCTTTCTCGTTACTAGCTAAGGAACACGGTCTATGGATTATAGAAGATTCATGTCATGCATAAGGAGGTTTTTTTAAAGATAGTAAAGGTGTGCAACAAAAGTGTGGTAATGGTAAATTTGCAGATTTGGCTATTTTTTCTTTCCATCCTGTAAAACATATTGCAGCAGGTGAAGGAGGTATGATTACTACTAATGACGAGGAATTGTATAAGTCATTACTTATGTTAAGAACGCATGGAATAACCAAGGATAGTGAAACCTTTAAAAACAGCATCGACTTTGCTGCTGGACAATCGGGTTTTTCAGAGTATCATGGATGGTATATGGAAATGCAAACTTTAGGATATAATTATCGTTTGACGGATTTTCAATCTGCCTTAGGACTTTCTCAACTTTCCAGAGCGGAAGAAGGTATAGAACGTAGAAGAGAACTTGCCAAGGTATATCAGAATGCTTTCCGTGACAAAAAATATGTAAAAGGTCAATCGGGTGTTATAAATGGGCATGCATATCACTTGTACGTTATTGAAGTAGATGACAGAACAGGATTGTATAACTACTTGAGAGAGCACAAGATATATGCGCAAATACATTACATTCCATGTCATTTAATGCCATATTATAGAGATCAAAAATGGAAAGAAGGAGACTTGCCACAAGCTGAAAGCTATTACAAAAAATGCATAAGTCTACCCATGTATCCTACCCTAGAATCAAAAGAGCAGCAATATGTAATATCGCAGGTATTTGAATTTTATGAAAAGGGCGTATAATAAATTAGGGTTAGGCACAGTACAGTTTGGTATTGATTATGGAATTTCTAACACTAATGGAAAGACTAGCAGTGTAGAGATAGAAAAGATTTTGGGTTATGCCAAAAACAATGGTATCTCCTACATAGATACGGCTTCTGCATATGGGAATGCAGAGAAGGTGTTGGGCTCGTTTGATTTGTCTTCCTTTCGAGTAATTTCAAAGTTTATGCCTCCAAACAATAGTTCTATTAAAGATGAACTAGAGGATAGTTTGAAAGACCTTGGTTTGAAAAATGTTTATGCTTATTTAGCACACCGACCAGAGGAGCTTTTAAAAAAAACCAAACAATGGTTTGAACTTGAAGAACTGAAAGACCTAGGCAAAGTTGAAAAAATAGGATATTCTTTGAATAGTCTTGAGGAGTTAGACTTATTATTACAAAAAGATATGGTGCCAGATTTAGTCCATAAGGTGCCTTATAATTTATTTGATAGAAGATTCGAAAGTCATATCGTAGAATTAAAGAATAATGGTTGTGAAATACATACGCGGTCTACTTTCTTACAAGGTCTCTTTTTTATCGAACCTAAAAATTTGCCTTTGTATTTTGAATCTGTGAAAGATGTAATAAGTGATTTACAAGATGAGTTTGGAAAGAACTTGTCTGGTGGACTTTTAAATTATGTATTGGATAAAGAATTTATAGACGTTGTTGTTGTGGGAGTCGAAAATGTAAATCAACTTATCCAAAATATTGAAAATGTAAGTTTTACAGAGCCCATAAAAACACATATACCTAAGGTTCAGGAAAAGATTTTAGTGCCCTCTTTGTGGCCTAAAGACAGATAATTATGATAAAAACATTCGATCTTAATAGTAAAGTCATTTTAATCTCTGGAGGGTATGGTTTTCTTGGCCGTGCTATTACATTAAGCCTTTCTCACCATGGTGCCAAGGTGTATGTCTTAGGGAGAAGTGAGAAAAAATTTAAGGAGGCCTTTAATGACGAGAATGGTTTAATAAATTCCAGTATTAATTTTTTTGTCTGCGACGTTTCCTCAACTGAATCAATTAAACAGGCTTTTGAAAGTATTGATGAAAAAGAAGGTAAAATAGATGTTTTAATTAATAATGCGTTTTATAGTAAAGGTCAATCTCCTGAAAAAATGTCCGATGAGGATTGGTCTTATGGAGTTGATGGCTCTTTGAATAGTGTATTTAGAGCCATTAGGGAGGTAATACCTTATTTTAAGAAAAACAAAGGCGGAAAGATTATAAATGTATCTTCTATGTATGGAGTGGTAGCTCCGCAGTTCGATGTTTACGATGAATATCCGCAGTTCTTGAATCCTCCACATTATGGGGCAGCAAAAGCAGGCGTTATTCAGATAACAAAGTATTATGCTAGCTATTTAGGAAAATATAATATAAAAGTGAATACAGTAACTCCCGGTCCTTTTCCCTCAGATAAAGTGAAGGAGGATAAAGGGTTTGTTAAAGCTTTGGCAGAAAAAACTTGTTTAGGCCGTGTAGGCTTACCTGAAGATTTGGCGGGTTGTTTTGTTTTTTTAGCATCAAACGCGGCAGACTATATAACAGGTCAAAATTTTGTAGTGGATGGAGGATGGACATCAAAGTAAGAAAGCTATATTTATTATTCAGGCAAGAATGCAATCTAGCCGGCTTCCGGGTAAAGTTTTAATTCCACTGCCGTTATGGGGAGATAAGCCATTACTTATGTGGGTTATTGAAGAATTGCGGAAATCAAAACACTTTGGGAAAATTGTTTTAGCAACCTCAAAAAATAAGGAAAACGACTTACTGGAAGATTTTTGTTCAAAAAATAGTATAGCTTGTTTTAGAGGAGAAGAGGATGATGTATTGAGCAGGTTTACTTCAATACTTAAAGATGTTTATTATAATACTGTAGTTAGGCTAACAGCTGATAACCCAATTGTTGACATTAACACCTTAGATAAAACAATAAGCTATCATCAGGCCCAAGGAAATGATTATACCAATACTGATACCTTACCTACAGGAATGAATTTTGAGGTTGTTAAGGCTCAGTCTTTACTTGAAATAACGAATCAAGCACTCACATTGAGTGATAGAGAACATGTTACGCTATTTATTAGAAATAATAAGAAATATAAGAAAGGAGTGTTTAACCCAACTGTAAGCAGCTTTTTTAAAACCTTGCGTTTAACTGTTGATTACGCCTCTGATTTATTAGTTACCTCATCATTACTACAATTTGGTCAAAAACATCAACTAAGGGGGTTAGAATTGGTTCAAGCAGTTTATACTAAGGCCCCCTACCTGTTTGAGGCCAATAAAAACAATATACAAAAGAGGCAGTTTAAAGACGCTAAGATGGAGGTTGATTTTGCAATTCAGATTTTGCAAAAATATGAATTGCATACATCTGCATCTATCCTTGAAAAGCAAAAACCCTAACAAGCTATAGAAGTAGAGCTTGTTAACTTTCATTATCTGCTTTATAAACTTCGCTTATAAAAAAAAGAATGATAAGAAAAATCCTTTTTAGGGCAGATGGAAATTCTATAACGGGACTAGGTCATTTATACCGTTTATTTGCTGTCGTAGATATGCTTAAAGACCATTATACGTTTGTTTTTGTAACTAGAAACGACTCTACGGTGGAGGCAATTCCATCAAATTTTAATGTAAGCCTAATTCCTAATAATGTTTCAATTAGTAATGAAGCAGAGTGGTTGGCTGAAAATTTTGATGCATCTACATATGTAATGATAGCAGATGGTTATCAGTTTAATAGTTCTTACCAAAGACAGATAAAACAATTAGAATTTAAACTAGTATATATTGATGATTTAGTTGAATCCCACATGTATGCCGATATAGTAATTAATCATGCGCCTGATATAGAAGCAGAAGCTTTTCTAAGTGAAACTTATACAAAATTTGGTCTTGGTACGAAATACGCTCTATTACGGCAAAGCTTTTTGACCCAAGCAAAAAAAAGTATAAAAGCTGGTACCCTAGACTCCTTGTTTATTTGTTTTGGCGGAGCGGATAAATATGATTTGTCCTTAAAAGTAGCCATAGCAGCAGTTAATATAGATCAGATTAGAGAAATACACATTGTTTTAGGAGGGGCCTATGACAAACAGGAAATTTATGATTTCAAAGAAAAGCATTCCAAAAAACTCAACCTTTATAACGGTCTATCCGAAACTGACCTAGTTGCTGTAATGAATCTTTGTAACTTTGCCGTTGCACCAACAAGCACAATATTTTATGAATTGTGTGCTATTAAAATGCCGATTCTTGGTGGGTATTATGTAAAGAATCAAGAAGGAATTTATAATAGTATGAGTTCTAAAAACGTATTATATAAGGCAGGAGATTTTACAAAATATACCATTAGGGATTTTGAAGATAAGTTGAATGGGTTACTTAGTGAACCAAATCTATTAGAGTCTATACAAAATCAAAAAAATCTTTTTGATGGTAAAAGTGATATAAGGATTTTAGGGTTAATTAATTCTTTAAACATTTCTTTTAGAGAGGCAGTTAGAACAGACTTAGAATTAACTTACGAATGGTCAAATGATGAATTGGTTAGAAAAAATTCTTTTAATTCTGAACAAATCTCATTTACCGGCCATAGCGCTTGGTTTGAAAAGAAAATGGTTGATAAAAACAGTTTATTTTTAATTGCTGAGGTCAATGATATTCCCGCTGGTGTAGTACGGTATGAAGTAGAAAATCAAATGAGTATTGTAGGTGTTTCTATTCAAAAAGAATTTAGAGGGCAAGGACTAGCTACTGATTTTTTGCTCAAATCTGCGGAACTTTATTTTTCTAATTATGACAAACCTATATTTGCTTATATTAAGAAGAAAAATACCGCTTCAGTTAAAGCATTTGAAAAAGCAGGTTACTATTTAGTTGAAGAGAAATTAATCATGAATGAAATAAGTTTTGTTTACAAATTAGACGCTAATCATGGAATTTGAAAATTGTTTTATTATCGCCGAATTGTCAGCTAACCACGGGGGCGATTTAGGTATTGCCAAAGAGACGGTTAGAGCGGCAAAACGAGCTGGTGCTGATGCCATAAAATTACAAACCTACACGGCGGACACTATAACATTGAACGTTAGGAACGATAATTTCAAAATTAATCAAGGCACAGCCTGGGATGGGCAATACTTTTATGACCTTTATAAGGGAGCTTCACTTCCTTGGGAATGGCACGAAGAGCTATTTGCGGTTGCAAAGGAAGAAGGATTAATATGTTTTTCATCTCCTTTTGATAGAACGGCTGTAGACTTTCTAGAAAAATTGGACGCTCCTATCTATAAAATTGCATCTTTTGAAATAACAGATATTCCATTGATTGAATATGTGGCTTCCAAAGGAAAACCTATGATTATATCAACAGGGATAGCTACATTAGAAGATATAGAATTAGCGATAGAAGCCTGTAAAAGGAAAGGTAATAATGATATTACCATTCTAAAATGTACTTCTGCATATCCGGCAGATCCGGAAGACGCAAATCTAATTACAATACCAGACATAATAAAAAGATTTAAGGTTAACTCAGGGCTTTCTGATCATACATTAGGCATAGAAGCTCCTGTAGTGGCTGTATCTTTGGGGGCAAAAGTAATAGAAAAGCATTTTATTTTAAACAAATCAATAGGGGGTGCTGATGCACATTTTTCACTTGATGAAATGGAATTCAAAAAAATGGTTGAGGCTGTAAGAATGGCCGAAAAAATGATGGGGAAAGTAGATTACGACCTAACGGAAAAGAAAAAGAAAAGTAGGTATTTTTCAAGATCTCTTTTTATTATAGAAGATGTTGTTAAAGGAGATATAATTACAGAAGATAATGTTAGGTCTGTTAGACCGGGCATAGGTATGCATCCCAAATACTATAAGGACATTCTTGGTAAAAAGTTCTCCGAGTCCGCAGAGAAGGGCACTCCGTTGCAAAGTGACTTAATAGCACAATAGATTTTCATTATGACGTTTATTGAAGGTCTTAGTATTAAAAAACACAGGGTTACGGTCATCACCCACTTTGTAGTTTTGTTGATAGCAGGGATGAGCACAATTCTAAGACCTTCCTTGGAAAGTAATATTACCCTATTTAGAGTATTACTCCCATTTTTGTTTTTGTGGTTATTTATAGTAAATGTAAAAAAGGGAATTGAACTCTCTATAATTATTGTACTGTTCCTACTCTATTCGCTAATAGTATCATATCTTTCTAGATTTCATAATTTCGATTTAATTTTCAATTTATATTACATAACTGTCTTCTTCTTTTTCTATTACTACAAGGAGGTTTTGAAAATTTGTGGGGCAATACCCATGTACAAATTTCTTTCGGGCTTCTTTAAAACAATCATAATACTTGGTTTAATACAGCTCTTTTTTGGGGGAGTATATTTTAATACACAGGATAGGTTGCCAGCAGTTAATATTTTTTTTTGGAATGAGAATGAGTATTCTTCTGTACTAGCAATTTTTGCACCATTGTTTTTTTTAAGAGAAAAGGGATATGCAAAGTATCTTTGGATTGCTGTAGCAACTTATTTAATGATTTATAATGATGCTAAATTGGCAGTTTTCTCTTTAATAGTTTTCTTTGCTGGAATGTTTGTTTTAAAGAACAAACTATTAAAAGTAAAGTATTTAGGCTTTATTCTTTTAGCCATAATAGGTATTGTAGTTCTTTTTTTATTGAAAAGTTATAGCATTCAAGGCGAGTATACAATTGAATATTTTATCTCTCGATTAACAGAACATATATGGCTTAGGGAGCCACTCTTACATATTGGTACTTTTAATGCCAGATCAAATGCCGTAATTTTAGGAATAAAAGAGTTTTTAGACTCTTATTGTCTGGGAATAGGTCCAGGCAATTCATTACCAATGATGAAGGAAATTGTAGTCCCGGGAACTGAAAAATATACAGCCCTTAGTATGCACAATTTTACGTTGCAAATTATAACCGAGATGGGACTATTCGGAATAGGTATTATTGCATTATTTATAATGAAAATAGTGAAGGCCGCAGAAGAAAGCATATATGATGATAACCTATGGTCTTTCTTTTCTTTATTAGCTGCCTTATTTCAATCACATTATTATCAGGTGCTTGGTCAAACTATTTCTATCTTCTTATCTTGTTCTATGCATTAGATTTTTTTAAAGAAAATGTTAGATAGACTCAATAATCTCAATTTGAAAAGGGCAAAGAAGTATATTCTTTTAGCACTTTTTTTTTCAATCCCGTTGGCTCCTAAAGTTTCAACTCTACTAACCATACTCTTTATTCTGCTATGTTTATGGGAAATTAGAAAAATAGATTTCAGGGTAATTAAAGGATATAGAGACTTCTCTATTTATATAATAATTTACGTATTTCTGCTAATAGGTTTATTATATAGCATTGACGTAGACACTGGTCTTTCAAAAATCCAGACTCAAGTTTCCTTATTTATCTTTCCAATTTTTTTGGGTAGTAGTGTGTTTTCTAGGAAAGACCGGGACGACTTTATGAGCAGTTTTGTGTACGGTACTCTGATTACTTTAGGGTTGGCATTTTTGAATGCGGCTTACAGGTTTTACCAAAGCGGGACCACCTATATTGTGGATGAATTATCTAGAAAGCATAGTATATTTTTTTATGATGAATTTTCTAAATTTCTGGATTTACACCCAACCTATTTCTCTTTATACTTATCCTTGGCGCTATTCTTTTTGATTTTTACAAAAAATAGTAAAAATCACTTTTCCAAATTTAGCAGAATAGGGCTTTCCATTTTTTTGTTTGTGGGATTGTTTTTTACCTCAAGTAAAGCGGGTATATTTTCGTTTCTTTTGATTATAACGGGTTATTTAATTTATCAGGCGGTTATTACTAAACATAGAAATTACATTTATTTTTTGGTCATATTATTAATGGGAGGGAGTGTAATGTTATTTATGAACCCTGTGTTAGTTACCCGGACGCAACAGATGGTATCTTCTATGAATAAAGTTGTTATTGGAGGAGATGAAGTTAAAGAGTCAACCGGAATACGACTCAATCTTTGGTATCTTTCACTAGTAACTGCACAAGAAAAGTTAGCATTTGGATATGGTACGGGTAGTGTATTTAAAGCCTTAAATGAAAATTGTATTCACTTTTACAGTTTTTCTACCTGCGAAGGTCTTAGAAATAAAAATAGCCATAATGAATACTTAAATTTTTTATTATCCAATGGTTTGTTGGTGTTAATTCTATTTATTTCTGCATTGGCGATTGGTCTAATACGCGCAATTAAAAACAGAGATATTCTCTCTGTTCTTTTTCTAACCTTTATGATATTTAATTTCTTTTTTGAAAGTCTATTACAACGGGAAAGAGGAGTTTTGTTTTTTTCAATTTTTGTTGTGATGCTTTCAATTACACAAAAAAAACAATTCATAAAAAGTTTTAATGAGCGATAACTGCAATAGTAATAGTCTGCAAGACATAGAGCTTATGTACAATACCCAATCAATCAAGGTTGATGGAGATTGTATATGGCCTGTATTAAGATTAAAGATAAATGAAGAAATAAGAAAAAAAAGCGGCCTTAAATCCAGGACTGTTAATTTAGATAAATCCACGGTTTTGAGGTTGTTTGTTACCTTGTTTTACGGAGTGTCTAATTTATTGAGATTGGGTAAATTTAACTTTTGGTATTTTTCATCCTCTGATCGAAGAAAAAAATAGGGGATATATATGTTGATAGAATTATAGGTTCCTTGGTTAAGGACTGTAAACAATCAGTAGTGATTGAAAACCCATATCCTAAAGGTAAGCACTATCCTAGACGGGAAGTAGAAACAAAAAACATTTTTAGTCAGACTATTTTTTTTGCGGGAACAAGATTGTTTCAAATATTTGTTGGTAATAAAATAAAGATACAAGGAGAAGAAGTTATAATAGACATCCTTAGGGAAAATAACATTCAAATTGATTATGTTCAATTAATTCGTAATCATATTGCACAGTATAATTTTATTAGATTTTTGTTGTTTTTCGTCAAACCTAGAGCTGTATTTTTTATCTATGCCGCTTCATCTATGGGCTTTATTAAAGGACTTAAAAAACACAAAATTCCTGTTATAGAGATACAGCACGGAGTTATAAACAAATTTCATAATGCATATAATGTAAACAAGGAATATGGATATAAATTATTTCCAGATTATCTATTGACTTTTGGGCATCAGGAAAAAGAAGTATTTATTAAAGGCAATTATTTTATAGACACCAATAATGTTTTTCCTGTTGGATATGATTTTCTGGATAGAACCATTAATACTCCTACGGAGTATTTAGTTTCTGGAAAAGGTGAACAATTTGATGCTTTGGTCATGTTTAGTCTACAGGAACCATTTGAGGAGTATATGTTCAGTTTTATAATTGAAGCGGCTTCTCTTGATAAAAAAGTTCTTTATGTTATAGTGCCAAGAGATACCAACAAACTATATAATCAGGTTTCAAAAATTGAAAATATTGTTATTGAGCGTAATTTTAGTGTTTATGAATGCCTTAAGAAGGCAGATGTTCATGCAACTATAAACTCAACTTGCGCTATAGAGGCACCTTGTTTTGGTGTGCCTAATATATTATTTGATTACAAGTCTTGGTCTTCGGATTATTATGGTAAAGTTTTAAATGACAGTGGTATTACTATTTATTGTAATACAGCTGAAGATTTCGTAAATAAACTGAGAACTCACAAGTTTTACAGTTCGGAAAAGATTATCAAAGAATCAAGGACCTTCTTTGAGAGAGATTTTTATTCTAATGTTCATATGGTATTAAAAAATGAGATTTTAAAAGCTGATAATGAAGAATAAAAAACTAGTTAAAAACATTTCGCTCTTCACGTTTTTTAATGTTATTAACTCCGCTATACCTTTTTTGCTTTTACCTTTACTTACCACTTATCTTAGTCCCGAAGACTATGGGGTGGTCGATATTTTTTATAATATCTCAATGATAGCTACTCCATTAATAGGTTTAAGCGTCGTGCAGTCTATTAGTAGATATTATTTTGAGGAGGTAGATTTATCTAAATTTGTAACAACTGTTTTTTTAATTCTAACAAGCTTTGGTTCACTAGTTTTGTTTGCTTCCATTTTTATTTCTTTAGCATGGCAAGATTTTTTTCTATCATATAATATTCCTCCCTTAATAATAGTTTTTGCCATGGTTTACACCTTGTTTACCCAATTGGCGGAAATTTTACTAACATTATGGCGGGTCTCCTATAGTACGGCTAAATTTGGGTTTTTTAGAATTGCCAAAACATTGGCAGATTTAGGGTTATCTATTCTTTTAATTGTAAGCTTTAATATGGGCTGGGAGGGAAGAATTTTGCCACAACTTGCAATGGCTGTTCTTTTTGGGATGATTGCTATTGTAATTATTTATAAAAAAGGATATCTTATAAAAAATGGGTATAACAAGAATTATAAAGGAAAAATATTATCGTTTAGTTTACCATTAATTTTTCATTCTTTAGGAGGACATATTATAGGCTTTTCTGACCGTTTCTTTATATTATTTATACTTGGCCTAGATAATGTCGGGATTTATTCCGTAGCATATCAAATAGGTATGGTAATAGCTTTACTACAAAACTCGTTCAATCAGGCATGGGTTCCCTTCTTTTTTGAAAAGTTGAAGAATGATAATGAGGCAGAAAAGCTTAATATTGTTAAGATTACTTATGGATACTTTGTGCTGCTTGTAATTATGGTAATCATATTTTATTTTGCGACTCCCATAATATACCAATACTTTATAGGCGATGCTTTTACTTCGGGAGCAGAAGTTGTTTTATGGATTTTAATGGGCTATGCTTTTAACGGAATGTATAAAATGGTCGTGAACTATTTGTTTTTTTTAAAAAAAACAAATTGGATTGCGTTTGCAACTCTTGGTTCGGCTGTGTTAAATTTAGGTCTGAATTATATTTTAATTAATATTAATGGTTTAGTGGGTGCTGCACAGGCAACTACCATTACATTTTTTATATTATTCATTGTGGTCTTTTTCTTAAGTAAAAAGGCTTATAAAATGCCATGGGCATTAAAATAAAGAAGAAATTATGCTCAGGCTTCTCAAAAAAATTAAATCTATTTGTTTTACTTACATAGCTAAAAGAACTCTTGGACAAAAGAATGTTAGCCTAAAGGCAAACGGTTTTACAAAACTGACAAAAAATACTCGGTTAGGTAAGAACGTTAATTTTAATGGCTTTATATTATATGGAGCAGGAAAGTGTAATATTGGAGATAATTTTCATTCTGGTCAAGGATGTAAAGTTCTAACATCTTATCACAATTATCAAGGTAATGCTGTTCCATATGACCACACTTTAATTACCAAACCTGTTACTATTGAAGATAACGTCTGGCTAGGCATGAATGTTACTATAATGGGCGGAGTAACTTTAGGTGAAGGATGTATAATACAAGCCGAAAGTGTTGTGGTGGCCGATGTCCCAAAATGTGCAATTGCTGGTGGACACCCTGCTAAAGTTTTCTCAATGAGAGATGAAAAACGCTATTTTGAACTGAAAAGTCAAGGCAAATTTTTATAGTTTAAATATAATTAATGAAAATACTCTTTCTTACGGACAATTTCCCCCGGAATCTAATGCCCCAGCTACTCGTACTTATGAACATTGTAAAACATGGGTTGAGCAGGGTGTTGAAGTTACTGTTATTACCGGAGCACCAAATTTTCCTCATGGTAAAGTATATAAAGGTTATAGTAATAAAATTTATAGCATAGAGTATGTAGATGGTATAAAAGTCATTCGAGTGTGGACTTTTATCGCCGCAAACAAAGGGTTTCTTAAGCGCATAATTGATTTTATTAGTTTTATGATAAGCGCATTTATAGCGGGGCTATTTGTCAAGACAGATTTAATTATAGCCACTTCACCGCAATTTTTCACTGCGGTAGCAGGTAGATGGCTTGCATTTTGGAAAAGGAAGAAATGGGTTATGGAGGTTCGGGATTTATGGCCAGAATCTATAAAAGCAGTAGGTGCTATGGACAGAAACATAGCTATTCGGTTTTTTGAATATCTAGAACATAGAATGTACAAAAATGCCTATAAAATAGTCAGTGTAACAGATTCTTTTAAAAGGTATATAATAGCTGACCACAATATCCCATCTAGTAGAATTGCAGTTGTGAAAAATGGTATTAACACAAGTATGTTTTCACCTATAACTAAAAGCACTTCACTTATAAAAGAGCTTGGTTTAGAGAATAAATTCATTATTGGTTACATCGGTACTCATGGAATGGCACATAAGTTAGATTTCATCCTTCAATGTGCAGATAAGGTAAAAGATGAAAGTGTTCATTTTCTTTTTGTGGGAGCAGGAGCTGAGAAGGATAATCTTTTAAAGTTAAAAGAAAACCTTGGACTGAAAAATGTGAGTCTTTTACCTTCTGTTCAAAAAAAACAAGTAAAGGAGTATCTCTCAATTATTGATGTTGGCTTAGTTAACCTAAGAAAATCAGATACGTTTAAATCTGTCTTACCTTCTAAAATTTTTGAACTTGCAGCAATGCATAAACCAATATTACTTGGTGTTGAAGGAGAAGCAAAAGAACTTGTTGAACAGTACAATGTAGGTTTAAGTTTTGATCCTGAAAATGAAACTGAGTTTTTGAGGGCTATTGAACGGTTAAAAAATAGTGATTTGGATAGATGGGAATTTTCACGTCTCGTGGCTGATTTTGACCGTGTTGATTTGGCAAAAAAAATGCTTGAATTCCTTAAAGAGGATTAAATAAATCTTGTGTTTTTTAGGTTTATGTATTTTTACCTAAGCGATATAAGTCAACAAAGGATAACTTCATTACTTTTGACAAAAATATAAACTCTTGTTTTTTCTAGAAACTGCCATATCATTATTTATAGGAGCTTTTCTTCTTACGTATTTAACTATACCAAAAATTATTAAGGTAGTTGAACACAAAAGGTTGATGGATGACCCCAATCAACGTAGTTCTCACTCTTCTAGAACTCCAACATTAGGTGGCGTTGCATTTTTTTACGTACTCATATTAGCTCTTTTTGTTATTAGGGACCGAGATTTGTTCGATGAGGCAATGTATATGATACCTGCGCTTACTGTACTCTTCATAATTGGGCTAAAAGATGATTTAGTGGTGATTTCTCCAGGAGCCAAACTTTTGGCACAAGTGTTTGCTATCATTTTTATTCTGATTAACCCTAGTTTTACTATACACTCTTTAAATGGATTTTTGAATATAAATGAAATACCATACTATTTATACTTGATTATTGCTGGGTTTATGATGTTAACGATTATTAACTCATACAATCTTATTGACGGTATAGACGGGTTGGCATCCGTTGTGGGCATAGTTATAATGGTAATTTATACTACCATATTTTATTTGACCGGCGAGTATTTTTTTGCATTGATTAGTATCACTATGAATGCTAGCCTTATGGCATTTTTGGGCTTCAATTTGTCTTCGGATAAAAAGATTTTTATGGGAGATACGGGGTCACTAATGGTTGGTTTGATTATTAGTATACTAACTTTAAAATTTTTGGCGTTAAGACCAACATCATATACAGAGTTACCATTTCTTCTTGAAAATGCTCCGTTAATTGCTATAAGTATTTTAATTGTTCCACTTTTTGATACGGCTAGAGTATTTACTATTCGAATAGCAAATAAGAAAGGTCCTTTTTCACCTGATCGTAATCATACGCATCATGTCCTAATTGATTATTGGGGACTTTCCCATAAGCAGGCTAGTTTTATTATTGGTTGTTTTAATTTACTCTTTGTAATGCTGTTTATTGTACTAGGTAGCACGGCAAAGAACTTAGGTATGGTAATCATGTTGGTTTCTGTGGTTATTGCTTTGGGTTATATCTTCTTTAAGTACAATTATAATTTTGCGACCTTAAAGCAAAAGATACTTATAAAGAGAAAGGTTGATCGAATAAAATCTAAAGTAGAAGAGTCTAATCTTTCTAAAAGAAAAAAAGACCGTCAAAAACCGGGGGATAAAGAAGATAATATTGAAGAATAAGATTTGTTAATTCAAGTTTTATAAATGCTGTTCTCTACAGTTTTCAGTAATTAAGTTTTTATCTAGAATGAGGTCTTTGAGAACTTTTCCGTCAATAATATATTTTCAATACCTAAAATTCCACTTCAAAACGTATTTTTGCGCAAACCTTAGAACATGAATATTCTTATTTTAGGTGCTGGCGGTCGCGAGCACACTCTTGCTTGGAAGCTTAGCCAAAGTCCAAAATTAAAGAACCTTTACGTAGCACCTTATGGTAATGCAGGTACTTCTAAAATCGCTACTAATATACCAGTTGGTGTAAACGATTTTGAAGGGATAAAGAAGGCAGTTCTAGAGAATGACGTAAATATTGTCATAGTTGGTCCAGAAGACCCATTGGTAAATGGTGTTCATGATTTCTTCCTCAACGACTCGGAATTAAAGAATATACCCGTAATAGGACCGCAAAAAGCAGGAGCTGAACTAGAAGGCAGTAAAGAGTTTGCCAAAAAGTTCATGATTAGACACAATATACCTACCGCAGCTTATGAAAGTTTTACTGCGGAGACACTTCAGGAAGGATTTGATTTCCTTGAAACGCTGCAACCTCCTTACGTATTAAAAGCAGACGGACTAGCAGCTGGTAAAGGGGTTGTTATCCTGGAAGATATAGCAGAGGCCAAAGAGGAGTTGAAAACCATGTTGGTAGATGCCAAATTTGGTAATGCCAGTGCTACTGTGGTTATCGAAGAGTTTTTGGCTGGTATTGAATTAAGCGTTTTTGTTTTGACGGATGGTAGTGGTTATAAGGTTTTGCCAACTGCAAAAGATTATAAACGTATAGGTGAAGGTGATGCTGGACTTAATACAGGAGGAATGGGCGCTATTTCACCGGTTCCTTTCGCTGATGAGGTTTTAATGGATAAGATACACCAGCGCATTGTTAAGCCTACCGTAGAGGGGCTTAAAAAAGATAATCTACCCTATAAAGGTTTTATATTCATCGGTCTGATTAAGGTTGGCGAAGAACCTAAGGTTATAGAATACAATGTACGTTTAGGTGATCCGGAGACGGAAGTGGTTGTCCCTAGAATAAAAAATGATTTGGTAGAGGTTTTTGAGGCTGTTGCCGACGGCACTTTAGATGATATAAACTTGGAGCTTGACCCAAGAACGGCATCAACGGTTATGTTGGTTTCGGGAGGTTATCCTGAGGCTTATGAAAAGGGTAAAGAAATTACTGGATTTGATTCTGTAGAAGATTCATTGGTATTTCATGCCGGTACCCAATTAAAAGAGGGTAAGGTTGTAACTAGTGGCGGTAGGGTAATGGCAGTTACTTCTTTTGGAAATAATTTTAAAGAAGCATTGGCAACATCTTACAAGAACATAGAGAAAATCAAGTTCCAAGACATGAACTATAGAAAAGATATTGGATTCGATCTATAAAAGAAAGAATCCAATATCTTTAATGTAAATTATTTAAAAAAAACCTGAAAAGGTTTATAGGTAAGAGTGAGAAGAGACAGATTTATCTTCTTCGTCATTGTCGCTAAATTTTTTAAGCTGTAGCATCCAATAAATAAAAGCGGCAAAACCAATTGCTGCAAGAGTCCAGTTTATGAAATTCGCACCCCACCAGCTGTGCATATGACGCAACTGATCCAATGGCCAAAATAAATGGTTAACGAACAAATCTCCTATTCCTTCAAAAAATGATGTCATCTTAGCTATATTTACACTTGCAAAAGTATAAAAAGCTTAGGAACTTTCTAAATTTTAATTTTGATGATTTAGTTTGTTGATTTGAATGCACGAACAAAGAAACATTAGGGGCAAATGCTACAGGTTCTTTTGCTAATTTTGGTTTCAGCCTTTGAAGTGATGAAAATAGAATACCGACCGGTGAAAATTTAGATAATTTTTCAAATGATATCAATCATTTTTGGCAAGACAAAGCCAATTAACTACATAATAATTCTTTCGTTTCTCTTCGTTTTCTATTGGTTCGTGCACTTTTCTATGTTCGATAGAATCTACTCCATGAGTCAAACATTTTGGCAGATGTTTATTTTGGCAGTTTTATTTTTCAGCATTTTCATTGTAAATTTTATTGTGAAGCGCAATAAAGTAACGGGCGCAAACTCTTTTTCCATACTTTTTTACGGACTGTTAATGGTTGTGTTTCCAGAAACATTGCTAGATTCTAATGCTATTTTTTGTAGCTTTTTCCTATTGTTGGCCACTAGAAGGCTAATTAGTATTAGGTCTTTAAAAGAGATTAAGTTCAAAATTTTTGATGCAACCATTTGGGTTTTAGTTTCAAGTCTCTTTTATGATTGGGCCTTGTTGTTTCTAATTTTAGTGTTGGCCGCTATATATTTTTATGAACCAAAGAATATTAGAAACTGGTTGGTACCGCTTGCCGCTGTTTTTACAGTGCTTATGATTACAGAATGTGTTCTGGTTCTATCTGGTACACAAGACTTTTTTGCCGAACATTATAAATTTACGGTTTCACTCAATATCACTTACTTCTCGTATTGGGGCCATAGCACAAAACTTGTTCTATTTGCATTGACCACTTTTGTAGCTGGCCTTTTGGCTTTTCTAAAATTGGGAAAAGCAGGGTTCGGAAGAGTAATTACCATGCGCCTAATAGCTCTTTCTTTTGTTATAGGTCTAGTTTTAAATATACTGCTGCTATCAGATAATGTATATCCTATTATGATTACTTTCTTTCCAGCGGTTGTTTTTATGACCAAGTATATTGAGTCGTTACGGAAAGCCAATATTCGTGAAATTATACTCATGGCTGCAGTAATTATTCCATTTTTGGTATTGATGACTGCCATTGCGATAAAATAATTATGAATAACTTTGCGCTAAAGCAATAAAAGATGTTCAGCAAGTTCGCCTATACCGTTTTCACGGAAAGTATTCAGAAATACCATGTTAAGGATGATGTTTATCAGTCTTTTACAAATCCCTACCCTAAAGATGATATTGCTCATCTCCTCTATCGTAAAAACTGGATAGACACGGTTCAATGGCATTATGAAGATATTATTCGTGATCCTGCAATTTTACCTGCTGACGCGCTAGTTTTAAAAAGAAAAATTGACGCAAGCAATCAAGACAGAACGGACTTAGTAGAGTTTATCGATGGTTATTTTTTCGATAAGTATAAAGACATTGAGGTTAAGGATGGTGCTACTATAAATACAGAAAGCCCTGCTTGGGCTATAGATAGGCTTTCAATTTTATCATTGAAAATCTATCATATGCAAGAAGAGGTTGACAGAACGGATGCCTCTGCTGAGCATATTGAAAAATGTACTCAGAAACTGAATGTATTACTTGAACAACTTAAAGACCTATCTTCCGCAATAGATCAACTGTTAGCAGATATTGAGGCTGGCGATAAGTATATGAAAGTTTACAAACAGATGAAGATGTATAACGATGATGAGATGAACCCTGTTCTCCGTGGACAAAAATAAACCACATCACGTATTAGTAATAAGGCTTTCGGCCATGGGCGATGTTGCAATGACTGTACCCGTGCTTATTGCTTTAACAAAACAATACCCCGAACTGAAAATTACTGTGCTTACGCGTAAATTTTTCAGTCCAATGTTTAATACACTACCAAATGTTGACGTTTATGAAGCCGATGTAAAAGGAAGGCATAAGGGTGCATTTGGATTATGGAAGCTATATAGAGAGCTTAGAAAACTAAAAATTGATGCTGTAGCAGATTTGCATAATGTCCTGCGAAGCAAAGTCTTGAAACGGTATTTTAAGTATGGTAAAATTCCGGTTGAGCAGATTGATAAAGGTAGAGCTGAAAAAAAAGCACTGACTAAAAGTACTTCTAAAGTTTTCAAACTTTTAAAAACAACTCATCAACGTTACATAGATGTATTTCAGGAACTAGGTTTTTCTATCGATCTATCAAAAGACTCGGTGTTACCTAAAGAAACCCTGTCGGAGAATGAGCTTAAAATAATTGGTTCAGATGCAAAAAAATGGATTGGAATAGCCCCTTTTGCAGCGTTTGAGGGGAAAACGTATCCTTTGAAATTAATGGAAGAGGTTATTAAATCTCTAAACGATACTGATAAGTATAAAATATTTCTTTTTGGCGGTGGTCCTATTCAAGAACAGAAGTTAGAAATTTTAGATAGCAGGTTTAATAACTGTATAAGTATGGTTGGTAAACTATCATTTAGTGATGAACTGGCGCTTATATCAAATTTAGACATCATGTTGTCTATGGATAGCGGTAACGCGCATTTGGCTGCTATGTACGGTATTCCCGTAATTACAATTTGGGGAGTTACTCACCCGTATGCTGGGTTCTATCCGTTTGGTCAGGATATGAGTAATGCTCTTTGTGCCGATCGGGAAAAATTCCCGCTCATTCCAACATCGGTATATGGTAATAAAATGCCAGAGGGTTATGAAATGGCAATGCGTACTATTCTACCTGAAACCATTGTAAACAAACTGCAACTGGTTTTAAATAAAGTATAAGTCGGTTTTACACTGTTGCTGTCTTAGGCTCTAAAGATTTGAAATACTGACGCAATTGAGACATAAATCTGTATTTACGTGCACTTGGGGCTGTTTCCACCATTAAGGTTCTTACACCAATATAAGAGCTCATAAGATAAACGGCAACACCTTCACTATCTACATGTCTATCAATATGACCATTAAATTTACCACGTTGTACGGCAGAAACTAAATTCACTTCCCAAATACGAAGAATATCGTTTAGGTGCTTCATTATAGTTTCGTTCTTGCCGTTAAACTCGTTTATGAAGTTACTCAATACAAAACCAAAGTCGAATTCATTATGAACTGCAGTTTCTAAAGCCTCTTCAAAACACTGTGTAATAAGATCTAATGTATTGTCATGACCTTCAATAGGTTCTATAAGCTGACTGTACATTTTTCTTACCAGCAGATTTTCTATGATTTGAATAAAGAAATCCTCTTTAGATTCAAAGTGATAATAGAAAGCACCTTTGGACAAAGACAACTCTTTTAATATATCATCAATACTGGTGTTGTAATATCCGTTTTTATAAAAAAAGTCTAATCCTGTTACTTGCATTCTTTGCATGGTTGCCATGCGCTTTAAGCTCTTGGTCATAATATAAAATTTGGGTTAAACAGACCGTTGGGTCTCATACAAAGAACCTTGGGAATGAATGCTATGTTCGAAAAGAGGGGTCATCCGACCAAATTTTTCGATAAAAGGGTAAAATCGGCTAATTTGTGGTCATTCAACGAGTGACCCACAAACCACGTGGTCGGTAAATAGTGTCGATTACCGAGCAAAAATTGGTCGTATGTCATTAGAATAATCACATTCTTGTCCGCTTTACATATTGTAAACACACCAAAATGATGTAAGAAAATATACACGGGTGCGTGAATTGAATATCACTTCTTTAGTATCTTGCACTCAAAAAGTTGAGTAAGGTTGAAAAACTATTACGACGAAACTTGGTAAATGGGGCAAACACTTAAGGATACGGCGATATTAATATTCTCGCTTTCGGCACAGCTGGAAGCAGAACGGAAGTCGCTTTTTGGCAAACGCAACAAAAAATCTTCTAAAGGGTTTTTTGATATCCTTATCAACCGCACCCATGAAATTGCAACCTCCACAAAGGCAGATGTTTTTGTAATAGACGAAAGTTTACAGAAAGGAACATCATTTGGAGAACGTTATGCCAACGCTTTTCAAGAGCTTTTTGACCAAGGGTACACCAAAGTATTATCTATTGGTAATGATACGCCGGATTTGACTGCCAGTGTGCTTGAGCAGGCAGTTGACCGTATACAGAATAATGATTTGGTTATTGGCCCTTCAACAGACGGAGGGGTTTATTTGTTGGGGATGCATCGTGAATTCTTCAACTTAAATGAATTTAAGGCACTGCCTTGGCTGCAAGATACTTTGTTCAATACGCTAGTAAACGACGTTTTCTGGAAAAAAGGGAAAGCCTATTACTTTGATGAACTTTCGGATATTGATACCACTCATGCCTTACATCAATTTTTATATAGTTCTAATGATGTTATTTTAATAGACTTCATCTTGAAGCATTTAACGGTCTTCACAAATCGTGCCTTTCAGTCAAGAACATTTTTCTTTTCAGATACCTATTCATCTTCGTTTCAATTAAGAGGTCCGCCTGCAATTCTTTTTGCAGCATAGTCTAAGTCTTACTTGGGCTAGAAAAGGAGCATCGTAATAGTATGGCATTCTCCTTTTCATAAAACAAATAACAACCCTTTATTGAATTTTGATGAAAATAGCTATAATAGCGCTTATGCAGCTATGTACAGTATTGGCATATGGCCAAACCAATTCATACACTGCAAAAATAATGGATACTGATAACCAACCTGTGCCTTATGCCACGGTGAACGAGTTAGGCTCCAATAATTATGTAGTATCAGATGAATTAGGATTTTTTACGCTACAGACCGAAGCAACAAATTTTACGGTCAGTATTGCATCTATTGGATATATAACGAAAGAAATTGCGACGGTCAACGGAACCCTGCCCGAAGTAATCGTAATGGAAATGTCTTCTGAACAACTAGATGAAATTGTTGTTACCGCATTAGGAATTGAGCGGGAAAAGCAATCATTAGTTTCTGCCGTAACAACCATAAAGGCAGAACAACTAACGGAAGTACCCCTTACCAATATGGTAAACAGTCTTGCCGGACGTGTGGCGGGTGTTCAGATTACGAACGGCTCATCAGGAGTAGGGTCTTCATCTCGTATCGTTATTAGAGGAGAGAACTCCTTAGGGGGAAGCAACCAACCTTTGTTTGTGGTTGACGGGGTTCCTGTAAGTAATGAGCAAATCACGAGTAACCTTGTAAATGATGGCGCGCTCCAAGAAGTGGATTTTGGTAATGGCGGAGCTGATATTAGTTCTGATGATATTGCTTCTATCTCAATTCTTAAAGGAGCGGGTTCGGCAGCCTTGTACGGTGCACGGGCAGCAAATGGAGTGGTAGTTATTACCACAAAGAGAGGTGGAAAGAAAAAGGGACTTGGTATCAGCATCAATAGTACATTAACGGTAGAGAGCTTATTGACCTTACCTGATTATCAAAATGAGTACGGTGGAGGTTCTAATGGTGCGTATGCTTTTCAAAACGGAATAGGTGCAGGTATTAACGACGGCGGAATTAGTAGTTATGGACCACGTTTGGACCAAGGTCAATTTATAGCTCAGTTTGATAGTCCTTCCGTAGATATTGATGGAAACCCAGTTCGTGCGGGTGATGTCATTTCTCGTACCAGACCTGATGGTTCGTTTACGGATATAACGGCTACACCTTGGGTGTCCAGACCGGACAACGTTCGTAATTTCTTTGAAACGGGCGTAACCTATCAAAACAACATATCCATTAGCACAGGCGGAGAAAAAGGAAGTGCACGATTGTCTTATAGCAATTTAAAGAACGACGGTATTGTACCCAATACGGACTTAAAAAGAAACGGGTTGGCTCTTAGTATAGACCAAAATGTACATGAAAAGTTTAAAGTCACAGCTTTCTTGAACTATATCAATACCCGCAGTGGTAACCGTCCCAATTTAGGGTATGGTTATGAAAATCCACTTTACGGGTTTAACTGGACGGGTAGAAACACCAATGTAGAATCGTTAAAAAACTACTGGCAAGCAGGTCAAGAAGGTATTCAGCATTATGATTTTAATTACCTATGGCTGACCAACCCCTATCTAACGGTTTATGAAAACACCAATAGCTTTAATAAAAACCGAATTTTAGGGAATGCTTCGGCCACCTATGATATAACGGACAAGTTAAGTTTAAGTGTTCGTGCCGGTATAGATACCTATGATGATAAAAGGGAATTCCGTCGTGCAGTAAGTACCAATCAGAATCCGTTAGGTACGTATCGAGAGGACGATGTTCGTTTTAGGGAACTTAATACGGATGTTTTGCTTTCCTATTCGGATAAATTCAATGCGGATTGGAAATACAACGTATCGGCAGGTGCCAACCGTTTTGATCAGGACATTCAATACAAATATTCGGAAGCCTCTCAATTGGCAATTTATGGTATTTATACTTTGGCCAATTCAAGAACGCCGCTAAAAGGAGATAGTCAGAAATTTAATAAGCGTATTAATAGTGTATACGCAAGTGGGAACCTTTCCTATAAAAATTCACTTTATTTTGATGCTACTTTTAGAAATGATTGGAGTAGTACATTACCTAGTGATAGTAATTCTTTTGGCTATTATTCGGCAGGGCTTAGCTATGTGGTGAGCAATATGTTTACGTTGCCCGAAGCTGTTTCGTACCTGAATCTTAGGTTTAGTGCGGCTAGTGTTGGTAACGATACAGACCCATACCAAAATGTACAAAACTTTGTTTTTAATCAGAATTACGGGTCCAGTTTTCGGGTAACCAATGAAACGGTTTTAAAGAACGCTAATTTAAGACCAGAACGTTTGAATGCGCTTGAAGCTGGTTTGGAAGCATGGTTTTTTAACGGAAGATTTCAATTAGATCTTGCAGGATATCAGAATACCAGTATTGACCAGATCATTTCAAGACCTATATCGCAGACCAGTGGTTTTTCAAACTTTAATGTTAATGGTGGTGAGGTACGAACAAGAGGTTTTGAGGCCTTAATAAGTGCAGAAGTGGTTCGTTTGGAAGACTTCAGTTGGGAATCATCCGTAAATTATTCTACGTACAGAAGTGAGGTAACCAAATTGCCGGATGGTGTAGATCAGTTTGTAACGGGTACTGCCGATATTTTTTCGGGTGGTGGTGGTTCTAATACCGTTTTTTATATCGCAAGGGAAAATGGTCGCGTTGGCGATATGTACGGTACTGGTTTTCTAGAAGTAGATGGCCAAACGGTCTTTGGAGCAAATGGTCTGCCTGTGCAAGACGGAAACCTACGACTTTTAGGGAATTATAATCCAGATTTTACGGTAGGCTTCAATAACAAGTTCTCCTATAAAAACATTGACATGACTATTCTTTTCGATTGGCGAAAAGGTGGCACTATTGTTTCTAGAATTAAGGCTTTGGGAAGTACTTCCGGTGTTTTGCAAGAAACCTTGGTTGGTCGTGAAGACGGTGTTATTGGTGACGGTGTAGTGAATGTTGGTACGGCGGAAAGTCCGCAATATGTAGCCAATACCACCTCGGTACCTGCAAGTCAGTTTTACAACAATTTCTTTGACCGTGGTAATGAAGATAGCGCTTTGTACAGTGCGTCTTATGTAAAGCTGCGTCAAGTAGGGTTGTACTATAACTTCCCTAAAAAATTATCAAAGTCTATAGGTTTTCAAAATATTAAGTTGGGATTGATTGGTAGCAATTTATTATTGTTTACCGAAAATCCTCATTTTGACCCAGAGCTGAATGCCTTGCAGGGACAGCGTATCGTGTATGGTGTGGAAGACTTTTCATATCCTTCTACCCGAAGTTTCGGATTTAACATTAAAACCGATTTTTAAGACGAAGGAATCATGATAGGAATACAAAAAATTAGAACAATGAATAAACTATATATATTAGGTCTCACGAGTTTTGTCTTGTTTTTGGGCAGTTGTACAGACGAGTTTGATGAACTCAACGAAAACCCCAATTCGCCTGAAGCTGTAGATCCACAATTTTTATTGGCGAACGTTATTTCGGTGGAAGCAGACCAAAATGCCTTTTACCAAGGGTTTCGCTTGGCAAATTACATTCAGCAATTTGCAGCTAGTGTAGAATTTGAAAGGATTGACCGTTACGAGATGGGTACAAATAGCGAGTACTGGAATACTATTTTTCAGTTATTGAGCGATATCAAATCGATGCGGGAATTACAAGGTTCCAATGAAGCTTATAACGCAGTAGGTGATGTTATGCAGAGTTTTCTGTTCTCTCAACTTACGGATATGTGGGGTGATGTTCCTTATACCGAAGCCGTAAATGCACTAGACGGACAATTTACACCGGCTTATGACACGCAGGAAAGTATTTACACGGATCCTGATACCGGTATTTTGGCCGTTTTAGAACGCGCTGCAGCAACATTGGAAAATTCCAATGCCACGATTAACGGAGATGTACTTTTTAACGGAAACCTTAATAAGTGGATGCGTTTTGCCAATTCTCTACGTCTACGATACCTTATGCGCATTAGTAAACGGTTAACGGATTATTCGGAGATTCAAGCGTTGGCTTTATCTGGCAAATTAATGCAATCAAATGAAGATAACGCTGTCTTGCCTTATTTAACGTCTGCACCCAACCAATACCCTATGACTTTGTCGTCATTGGGATTGTATCAGGAACACCGTATGACTACTACGGTAGATTCTGTATTAACGTTATGGAACGACCCAAGGGCGAACATTCTGTACAAACCTACTCAAGTAAGTGTTAATTCAGGAACACCGGAATTTAAGGGTTTAATGAATGGTCAGGACCGAGAGACCATTGCGGAAAAGGGAATTGATTTAAATGACGTTTCTTTGTTCGGAGCTATTTTTAGGGATGTGCCTGATGGGGTTGATGCGCAGTTTATGCAATACTCAGAGGTACAATTTGCATTGGCAGAAGCTGCGGAAAGAGGTTATATTACGGGCAGTGTTCAATCCTATTATGAAGCGGGTGTTAGAGCTAGTTTTGAATATTACGGTGTTGATGTTCCTGCAGGATACCTTGTTCAAGAAGCGATTGCCCTTAACGGAACGGATAATCTCAACAAGATTTTAACCCAGAAGTGGTTCAGCTTGATTTCAAATGGACACGAAGCTTGGTTTAATGTACGTAGAACGGGTATTCCCAGCTTAAAACCAGGGCCTGATAACTTGAACGACGATAAATATCCCGTTCGGTATTTATATCCTGAATCTGAGCAAGCAACTAATAGCTCCAATTATAAAATCGCTGCAGAGCGAATTGGTGGAGATAATATTAATAGTAAAGGGTGGTGGGAAAAAGAATAAGTAAGTATTATAACGAGATTTTATAAAGGTCACAACATTTTAAACGACCAAGGGAACCACAAAGCAAATAGAAGCATAATCAATGAAGAGAATTAAATTTATACTTTTCGGTTTTTTATTGAGTTTAGTAGTACTTTCTTGCGGCGAGAAATCTAAGCAAGATGATGAAAAGCTAAAGAGTGCACCATGGGAGGAAGTAGAAGGCAAAGCTAATGGCACTACCGTTAATTTTATGATGTGGCAAGGTAGCACGGCCATTAATGATTACATCAATAATTACGTAGTACCCAGTGTAAAGAAAAAGTACAATATCGATTTGCAGATTAGTGGTGGTCAGGGACCTGAAATCGTCCAATTGGTTATGGGGGAGAAGCAGGCAAATATCGATGAAGGACAAGTAGACATGGTTTGGATAAATGGGGAGACGTTCTTTCAATTGAGAAAGGTTGACGGACTATGGGGTCCGTTTGTAGAACAACTTCCTAATGCCTCTCTAATCGATTTTGAGGATGCATTCATCAATATCGATTTTCAGCAAGCAGTAAATGGTATGGAAGCCCCGTGGAGCATTAATCAATTTGCAATCGTATACGATTATGAAAAAGTTCCCAGCCCTCCTAAAAGTATCCCCGAACTTGAAAATTTCATTAAACAGCATCCAGGAACCTTTACCATTTCAAATGATTTTACCGGTATGACCCTTTTGAAAAGTTTATTGGCGGAATTAGGTGGTGGACCTAATATTTTGGATGGCCCTTTCAATGAAAAAAAGTACAATCAACTATCTGAAAAACTTTGGAGTTTTATAAACAAAAACAAACAGTATTTTTGGAAAGAAGGACGCACTTTTCCTAAGGAACAGTCCAAGATGAATCAGCTTTATGCCAATGGAGAATTACTTATTGCCTATGGTTTTAGTGAAGGGGGTATTGAAGATAAAGTACTGAACGGTCTTTATCCTAAAACAACCAAGGGCTATGCATGGGAAAATGGTACCATAAGAAACTCAAATTACTTAGGAATCCTCCATAATTCACCTCAAAAATCGGGAGCCATGCAGGTTATTAACTTTTTGCTATCTCCAGAGGCGCAACTAAAAAAAGCGGATGCCAACGGAATGGATTCCAATACGGTTTTAGCCATGGATAAGTTAGACTTGGAATGGAAAGATAAATTCTTAGAAGCAAGAAAACGCAAATATGGTCCAACACTAAAGCAGTTGGAAGTTAATGCCATTGCCGAGCCCGCTCCCGAGTATATGATACGCTTGTATGAAGACTTTAGAAAAAAAGTAATTGAAAATTAAAAAAACAAACATTGGAATTCTGTTGTTCGTGTTGGTAGGTGTAGTGCCTTTTGCCGCAGCATTTGTCTATGCCTTGCTATATAGTTTTGGAATAATTGGGATTGCCAATGATGGCTTCACGCTGAAATTCTGGGAGTCTGTTATAACCTCTGGAACATTTTTTAAATCTTTTGGGTACAGTTTTTTGATAGCACTAGTAGCTGTGGCTATATCTGTTGGAGGGGCACTGTGGATTACATTAAAATTTAGGGAACAACTGGAAAAGAGGTTTCTGTCTTTTATAATCTATTTACCATTGGCAATACCGGGCATTGTTACCGGGTTTTTTACATTTCAATTATTTTCTAAAGGAGGCTTTTTTGCTCGTATCAGTCATAAATTAGGTTTCATTACAGAAGCTTCACAATTCCCGGATTTAGTAAACGATGGTTTGGCAATTGGTATTATATTCTCTTTTATTACCATGATTATGCCCTTTTTTGTGCTACTGTTTTTAAATGTTTATAAAAACGAGCGAGTTGAAGAACTCTCAATATTGGCACAGTCCCTTGGAGCAAGTGCCAATCAGGTTACACAACGGGTTTTTTTACCTATTCTCATCAAAAAGACCTGGGTGCTAATTGTACTCTATTTTATTTTTTTGCTAGGAGCATATGAAGTACCATTAATTTTGGGTCAGGAATCGCCGCAAATGCTATCGGTACTCATCATACAAGAAATAAAACAATATGATTTGGATAAAATTTCGGAGGGATACGTAGTTGCCGTACTATACACGCTAATTGTTTCAATTGCTGCAATTGTACTATTTCTTCCAAAAAAGAAAAGAGCTTATGCGAATTAACTGGAAACCCTTTGTCTTGAGTCTCGCGGTGCTGTTAATTCTATTTCCGTTCGTGTACCTCGTATTTTTGTCATTGGCATCGGAATGGCGTTTTCCAGATGTTTTGCCGTCTTATATTGGCTTTAAAAACTGGGTTACCGTTTTTGGTTCAGAAACGGGACTGTTGCAAAGTTTTTTCTCATCGTTATTAATATCACTGTCGGTGGCCATATTTTCTACTACCTCAGGATTCTTAATCAGTAAAGCGGTTTTTTATCACCCAAAGAAAAGAACCTTAACCTTGTTGGCTTATTTTCCATACATATTGGCCCCTGTAGTATTTGCAGCTTGTCTTAGTTTTTTCTTTTTGAAAATGGGTCTTTTTGGAAACATGACTGGAGTTGTTGTGGCTCAATTCATTATTGCTTTTCCCTATGCACTGCTATTTTTCAGTAGCTTTTGGAACGAAAAAGTAAAGAGCTATGAGGATTTAGTGGCCACTTTGGGCGGAAATAAATGGCAGACCTATACAAAGGTATTGTTGCCGTTAGCAAAAGGGCTTTTACTTATCTGCTTTTTTCAAACCTTTCTAATTTCTTGGTTCGAATATGGACTAACGTCTATTATTGGTATCGGAAAGGTACAGACACTAACTATTAAGGTGTTCTTGTTCATTAAGGAGGCTAACTATTATTATGGAGCTCTAAGTTGTTGTTTATTGATTTTCCCACCCGTAGTTTTGTTGTATTTTAATAAGCGTTATGTATTTAAAAAATTGGTTTGATGTTTCTTGAGGTACAACATATTATAAAAAGTTTTGGGGCCGAAAAGGTAGTCAAAGACCTGAGTTTTTCGCTGCAAGCAAAACAGACTTTGAGTATTTTGGGGAAATCTGGTTGTGGCAAGACCACTATGCTTAAAACTATTGGAGGACTAATTGCACCCGATTCTGGTAAGGTACTTTTGAACGGTGTTGATATCACAGCAACCAAACCAGAGAAACGAAATATCGTATATCTCTATCAAGAAGACCTATTATTTCCGCATTTAAATGCTTTTGAAAATATTGCTTTTGGGTTGAGGATTAAAAAAATACCGGAAGGTTTAATAAAGGAAAAGGTCCAGCACATGCTACATAGCCTTGAATTGGAAGGACAGGCGGACAAAATGCCAACCCAGCTTTCTGGAGGGCAAAGACAACGGGTGTCGTTTGGTCGTGCCATAAGTACGAATCCTTCACTGCTTTTATTGGATGAACCTTTTGGAAGTTTAGATACGGGCACAAGACAACGGATGCAAGAGCTATTTAAAAAGTTGACTGAAGAATTTGATATTACATCACTTTTCGTAACCCATGATTTAAAAGAAGCGGTACTGATGGGCAATCAAATTGGTTTTATGCAAGATGGAGTTTTGAAAGTGTACGAGGATAAGAAAGATTTTATTCAGGACCCGCAAACTGGCGTTCAAAGTGAAATTGAATTCTGGGGCGGATTGAAGTAATAAAAAGAAGGAAAAAATAATTCATAGAGAATGATGAAGAAAAAGGTATGGATAGACACCGATCTTTCGGTTGGGATGACAAGACATAAGCGCGATGGCTACTGTGATGTTGATGATGGCTATGCCGTCTTGCAATTGATGAAAGCGGACAATATTGAAATATGCGGGATCAGCGCTGTCTTCGGGAATACCATTATAGAAAATTCATACCCGCTCAGTCAAGAAATGAGCAAAGAGTTCGCCATGGATGAAATACCTGTTTTTAGAGGAGCAGGAGAAGCTCTAAACTTAAGAGAGGTGAAGGGTAATGAAGCGGTTGAAGCTTTGGCTGAAGCCCTCCGGAAGCAACCTATAATTATTATGGCCATTGGTCCCGCAACCAATGTTGGTCTGTTGCTTTTAAAATACCCTGAGCTAAAGAATAAAATACAGGAAGTGGTTCTCGTTGCAGGTCGTAGAACTGCTCAGGATTACTTTAAAATCGGTAATAAAGGCAGCCACGCACAAGACCTCAATTTTGATCTGGACAATGATGCGTTTCGATTAATGTTTGAACATGGTGTTCCGGTAACATTATGTCCGTTTGAGATTTCCAACAAGGTTTGGGTTAAGGCAACGGATTTGGATGCTTTGGCAAAAGGAGATAAAGGCAACCAATGGTTGGCGGAGGCTTCACGAGCATGGTTACAGCAATGGGTAGACCAAGGTGCAGATGGTTTTAATCCGTTTGATGTTTTAGCAAGTCATTATATTATTTCGCCAGAAGATATCATATCGGAAGAATTGAACGCACGACTGGAGATTCACCCAGACGATACGGTTAAAGAAAACGATAAGCAGGTTTTTAAATCTTACCTATTGTGCGATAAAGAAGCAGGTTTTCCTGTTAAGTACTGTTATGACGTTGTTCCCGATTACCATAAGAAGTTAATGGATAGTCTATTGAAATAGATACCTTCGTGGTCTAAGATTCAGACTTTTTTCTACAATGAGTGATATACAGACAAAATCTATTGGGCTTGTGCTTTCTGGCGGCGGCGTACGCGGTATGGCTCACATTGGGGTAATACAAGCAATGAATGAATTTGGCCTATCGGCAGATGTAGTTGGTGGTAGTAGTGTAGGAGCATTGGTTGGCGCGTTATATGCAAATGGTAATTCTGTTTTGGATATGATGGATTTCTTCAAGGAAACACCATTGTTTAAGTATAACTTCTTGACCATTGTTAAACCTGGATTTTTAGATACCGATAGGTATTTTGAAGTTTTTAAGGCTTACTTTCCTGAAAATACTTTTGATTCACTTCAAAAGAAATTACACGTAGCGGCAACGAATCTTCAAAAAGGTGATCTTGAATATTTTTCGGAAGGCGAACTCATTCGTCCTTTATTGGCATCTGCCGCGATACCTCCCGTTTTCAGTCCTGTTGAGATGAACGGCGAGCTTTATGCAGATGGTGGTATAATGAATAATTTCCCTTTAGAACCAGTCATGGGTAAGGCCGATTATATAATTGGTAGCAATGTATCAGTGGTAGGTGAACTCAATAAGAACGCCCTTAAAAACTCATTACAACTGGCCGGAAGAGTAACGGGACTTATGATTTACGCCATTAACCGTACAAAGCTTAATGCCTGTGATTTGTTAATGGAGTTTAAGGAACTGGAAAATATTGGTGTTCTAGACCGAAAAGGTATCGAAAAAGCATACCTCGTAGGATATGAAAATACATCACGTAGGCTAGAAGAATTACTAAAAAAGCCACAACTGTAAGTTACAATTGCGACTTCCTTTATTTTCTAATCGACGTATTATTTAGACATCATCATAATCAATTTTTAACGTTGGTGTAGTTGGGTGTGCTTGACAGGTAAGAATTAAACCGTCTGCAATTTCGCCATCGGTAAGAATCTGGTTTTTTACCATTTCTGCTTTACCCTCGGTCACTCTGGCAATACAACTACTACAAACACCACCTTGGCAAGAGTAAGGCGCATCAATATTTTGTTTTAAGACAGCATCAAGAACAATTTCCTTCTTATCCATCGTTAAAGTAAACTCCTCATCATCTACCACGATAGAAACCTGAGTTTTACCTTCCGGCTGCTCGGGCATCTCATCTAAAATTTCAGTAGTCGTAAAAAGCTCAAAGTGTATTTTGTCTTTTGGGACATCGTTTTCTTTTAACGTATCGGAAACCAAATGAATCATTGCCTCAGGTCCACATAGGTAATATCCATCAAAATCTACATCTTTATGTTTGTTCTTTATAGCATAATTAACGGTAGAAACATCAATACGACCAAAAAGTGAATCGTCTTCCTGAGCTTGACTAGTTACAAAGTAGGCCTTGAATCTACCTGCGTAATCCAATTCCAATTTCGTTAAATCCGTATAAAACATCGTTTCCTTATGGGATTTGTTTCCGTAGATAAGAACAAATTTACTTTTTGGATTATCTGCTAAAACTGATTTAGCAATGCTCATGATAGGCGTAATACCACTACCTGCGGCAAAAGCGGCAATGTTTTTAACTTTCCCAGTTGGTTGAAAGGTAAATCTACCTTCAGGAGGCATAACTTCTAATACGTCACCTGCTTTTAATGTGGAGTGTGCGTAATCTGAAAACCCGCCTTTGTCCACTTTCTTGACACCAATGGTGAAGCAGTCGCTTTTTGGAGAAGAACAGATAGAGTAAGCCCTTCTTATTTCTTTTCCTTTAAGCTCCATTTTAATGGTTATGTATTGCCCAGGAACAAAATCAAAGGTTTGTATAAGGTCTTTAGGTATGGAAAAAGTTATAGCAACCGAACTAGGTGTAAGCGGTTTAATATGTTTTACGGTCAAGTTATGAAAGTGCACCATTATCTAATTTTTTGATCTAATGTGTCCGCAAAAATAAGCATTGACACAGCCATTTGGAACGGAAACGATAAAAAAAGGACTTAAATTTTGTTTTTAATTGATGGTCCTTTTGGATTGGTGGCTACTTGTTATATTGTTGAAGTTCATGTCCTCAAAAACGGGTGTAATTTTTCATTAAAATGAATTTGAAATAAAAAATGTGCAGTTTTATTGTAACAAATCTTACCTTCCCAAACACTAACTTACCGTACTAGTAATCTATTTCTTATGTTTAAAAGCTTTAGTAAGCTGCAATGGAAATCTTTCTTTCGGTCTTCATCAATGGGTAAAAGCATTGGTATAAAAATCGTAATGGGCTTCTTTGCATTGTATTTTTTGGGAATGTTGGCCTTTGTTGGCTCATCATTGTTCTTTGTTTTGGAAAAAGCAATCCCTAATACGGATCCTTTAGCTATTTTAAGTCAGTATTTGTTGTATTGGGTGCTTGCAGAGCTGTTTATAAGATATTTTATGCAAAAGCTTCCGGTAATGGACATCAAGCCGTTTTTGACCCTTCCTATCAAAAAAAGCAGTATCTCCCATTATATTTTAGGGCGTTCTGCAGTTTCTTTTTATAATTTCTTGGCTTTATTTTTCTTTATACCCTTTGCAATTGTACTGCTTATAAAGGGCTATGCTTTTTTAAATGTGTCTTTTTGGTTATTGGCTATGATAGGCATCGTATTGAGTATTAATTATATCAACTTCATAGTAAACAAGAGTGACAAAGCTTTAATCAGCATTGCTAGTCTTTTGGTAGCCTGTTACGGCTTAGAATATTTTGAGATTCTTCCTATAAAGGAATATGCGGGCAATACATTTTATGCCCTTTATGAATACCCGCTTTATGCGATCATACCCTTGGCCATAGCCGGTTTATCATATTATTTTAATTATTCATTTATACGGAATAGGATTTTTTTAGACGCTTCTCTAAAGAAGAAAGCTACTGAAGCCACTTCTTCCGATTTATCGTGGACAAAGCGTTTTGGTGCTATTGCTCCTTTTTTGCAGTTGGATTTAAAGCTAATTTGGAGAAATAAAAGAACTAAAACTCAAGTATTTGTATCCTTAGCCTTCGCTTTTTACGGTTTATTCGTTTATGGTATGGAGGACATGGGTATGGGGTCCGGTATGTTCGTTTTGGTAGGTATTCTAATGACAGGTGTTTTCTTAATGAACTTTGGGCAGTTTATCCCCGCTTGGGATAGTTCTTATTATAGCATGATGATGTCACAGAACATACCCTTAAAGAAATACCTTGAAGCTAAGGCGGCACTTATTTATGTTAGTATTGGGGTGATGTTTTTACTTTCTGTGCCGTATGTCTATTTCGGATGGGATTCCCTTGCTATCAATTTTAGTTGCGCTTTGTATAACCTAGGAGTAAATGTTCCACTTATTCTTTTCTTCGGTTCAAAAAATAAAAAGCGTATTGATTTAAACAAGAGCGCTTTGGGTAACATGCAGGGTACAAGCGCTACCCAGTTTTTAGTAGCGTTGCCCCTTTTTGGATTACCTATGTTAATTTATGGTCCATTGGCCTTTTTCGTTTCTTCTGAAGTTGCTCTAATCGCACTATGTGTGTTAGGCGTTGTTGGTTTTGCCCTTAGAGATAAGTTATTGGACTTCATTACGAATGCATATCGAAATAAGAAATACGGTATGATTGCAGGTTTTAAAGAGCAGAACAGTTAGAAATGTCCTTGTTTTAGAGTTAAAAATTGAAACGTGAACTTTATTGAAAATTATGATAACAGTAGAAAATCTTACTAAAAAATACGTTGGCAAAACTGTTTTGAACATAAAGCAGTTAGAAATACCAAAAGGACAAAGTTTTGGTCTTGTTGGAAATAACGGAGCGGGTAAAACTACTTTTTTTAGTCTTCTATTAGATTTGATCCAGCCTACTACGGGGCATATTATTAATAATGAAGTGCAGGTAGATCAAAGTGAAGCTTGGAAGACAAATACCTCTTCCTTTATTGATGAAACTTTTCTTATAGGATATCTAACACCAGAGGAGTACTTCTATTTCATTGGAGAATTGCGTAACCAGAACAAAGCAGATGTAGATGCATTACTCTCAAATTTTGAGGATTTCTTTCATGGCGAGATATTGAATCAGAAAAAATACTTGAGAGACCTTTCAAAAGGAAATCAAAAGAAAGCGGGCATTGTGGCTTCATTTATTGGTAACCCAGAAGTGGTCATTTTAGATGAACCTTTTGCTAATTTAGATCCTACAACTCAAATACGGTTAAAAAGCATTATTAAAGACTTGGCATCCAAACAGGGGGTTACGGTATTGGTCTCTAGCCACGACCTTATTCATGTAACCGAAGTTTGTGAACGAATAGTAGTATTGAACAAAGGTGAAATTGTAAAAGATATTGAAACTTCAGAAGCTACTTTAAAAGAATTGGAACTGTTTTTCAGCGGAAAAGAAGAGTCTCAGGAAGATGTATCGGTTTCGTAAGTCATTTTGTTAAAACCGACTACCTTATGGTCCATACCTCTTTCTTAAACCTTCATCTCGCTAAGAATTTTTGTCGATAACCTGCCATTATCATCTATTAAACGGTAATAAAACTGACTGTTAATCGGTGAACGGGAGCAGTCGCAAACCGGTTAGTCGGTTAAAATTGAAATCTTCTATTTCTATTTTATGCAAACTTCACGAACTTTGTGAAAAGGAAAGTTGGTCTAAATGAAAAGCCTATTCGGCATTAACATGTGGCAAGAGTATAGAGGTTTGTCAAAGAGTTGGCATCAAAGAAAAAAGAAATTGTCATTATAATCATACTTTCGGTTACGTTCGTAAACCCCGAACCTTAAACTTTTTATCGACCAACTGCATAATAATACCGTTCTTTTTTAGTTAATGTAAAGTACGTAGATATACAATTTTGAAGTCGCACTATAAACTTATCTTATTTTCAATTCTTGGGGGCATCGCTTTTAACGCATGTTCAACCAAAAAAGACGCATTTGTCAATCGTAATTGGCATGCGCTCAATACCAAGTACAACACCTTGTACAATGGTAATATCGCTTTTGAAGAAGGTCGCGAAGAACTTAAGTTAAATTACAAAGATGACTATTGGGAAGTTCTGCCTATAGAGCGTTTGGAAGTTACGGAAGATATTAAGCTAGACTCTGAAGATAACAACCCCAACTTTATTATTGCCGAAGAAAAAGCCACTAAAGCCATACAAAAGCATAGTATGGAAATAAAAGATGAAGAGCGTAATCCGCAGACGGACGAAGCCTTTTTACTTTTAGGCAAGGCTCGTTACTTTGATCAGCGCTACATGCCTGCTCTTGAAGCTTTCAATTACATCATAAAAAAATATGATTATAGTGATAAGCTGAACGAAGCACACATTTGGCGAGAGAAAGTAAATATTAGATTAGAAAATGATGAGTTAGCGATTAAGAATCTGAAGCGACTTTTAAAATTTGAACGCCTAACGGATCAGGAATATGCAGACGCCCGTGCCATGATAGCACAAGCTTATATTAATGAAAAGGTGATTGATACTGCGGTACAACACCTCAAAGTAGCATCTCACTATACCAAGAAAAACGAAGAAAGAGGACGCTATCTATACATTATTGGGCAGTTGTACAACCAAATGGATCAAAAGGATAGTGCCAACTACGCTTTTACCAAAGTAATTGATCTTAACAGGAAATCTCCCAGAGTATATATGATCAATGCGGAGATTCAGAAAATCCGTAACACTAAGATTACTTCGGAGAATAGCGAAGAAATGTTGGAGTTCCTTACAGACTTGGAAGAGAACCGTGAGAACCGCCCTTTTTTAGATAAAATTTACCGTCAAGTTGCAGAATATCATTTGGAGCAAGAGAATGACAGTTTGGCTTTGGCCTATTTCAATAAATCTCTTCGGGCTACACAGAATGAGCCTAAGCTAAATGCACTCAATTATGAGAACTTGGCTGTCTATAATTTTGACCGTAACGAGTATAAACTATCAGGAGCGTATTATGATAGTGTGATAACCAACCTAGATGAGAATACAAAGAAATACAGGTCTACCAAGAAGAAATTAGATAATCTAGAAGATGTTGTCAAATATGAAGACATAGCCCATCATACGGATAGTATTATTACACTGTATAATAAGCCGTTAGCTGAGCGTACCGCCTTTTTTGAAGATTACATTGCTGACTTAAAAGCCGCAAAAGCTGCAGCTGCTAAAAAAGAAGAAAGAAGGATAGCCTCTGGTTTTGCAGAATTTGCAAAAAGTAAGGGAGGTAAAGAGAATAAAGGCAAATTCTATTTTTATAATCTAACCAGCTTAGGTTACGGTAAGAATGATTTTGTTCAAAGGTGGGGTAAAAGACAGTTGGAGGATGATTGGAGATGGAGCAATAAAAAAAGAGTCTTACCACAAGAGAATACAGATGATGCCCTTGCGGCAAATGATACAGTACCAACTGTAGTTGGTGAAGAAGAAAAATTTTCTGTGGATTATTATTTAGATCGAGTGCCTACGGATGTAGCTGTTATAGATAGTTTGAAGGACGAGCGAAATTTTGCCAATTACCAATTAGGATTGATTTATAAAGAGAAGTTTAAAGAAAACCTTTTGGCAGCTGGAAAATTGGAAAATGTATTGGATTCAGAACCAGAAGAGCGATTGATTCTTCCCTCTAAATACAATCTGTACAAGATTTACGAAGAAGAAGGCAGTCCGCTTTTAGCGTCTATGAAAGACAATATCCTTTCGAATCATGCTGATTCTCGTTATGCTGAAATTATATTGAACCCTAGAGCTGTTCTAGAAGATGATGCCGATAGTCCAGATGCACGTTATGCGGCCTTATACCGTAAATACAAGCAGCAGGCATTTTTAGAAACTATTACAGGTGCCGAAGAAAATATAGAGAAATACACAGGCGATCCTATTGTTCCTAAATTTGAAATGTTGAAGGCAAATGCCATTGGAAGACTAAATGGGTTTATTCCTTTTGAGGAAGCTCTGAATTACGTTGCCTTAACTTACCCCAACAATCCAGAAGGCAAGAAGGCAGAGCAAATGGTTGCCGAGCAACTTCCTAAACTAGCGGTCAAAGAATTTTCTACGGAGCTTGGTTCATCCGGTACCGGCAATTGGAAGGTTGTTTTTCCCTTTAGAAGAAGCAATGATGAAATTGCCAAAAGAGTAAAAAAAGCACTAGAAGATGCTATTGTAGATTTAAGATATAAGAATATAGTTTCAAAAGATATTTATACCTTAGAAGACCAATTTGTGGTAGTGCACGGCTTTAAGTCTAAGGATTATGCACTTGGCTTTGCAGAGCTTATAAAGTTTAACAAAGATTACCGCATTGAGAATGAGAATTTTGTTATTTTATCTACCAACTATAAAATTATTCAGGTACATAAAAACCTACAATCTTATAAAAATCAAATTTTAACCCCAAAACCTTAAACAATGTTTTCTGACAACAAAAAACCACGAACTATGAACGAAATTGGCGCACAACCTAACAGAATTTCCAAGCACACGAAAATTAAAGGCGATATTGAATCTGAAGCTGATTTTAGAATCGACGGAAAATTAGACGGTAACGTAAAGACTACTGGTAAAGTAGTTATTGGTAAAGACGGCTATATTCATGGCAAAGTAGAATGTGTAAATGCAGATATTGAAGGTAGCTTCAATGGTGAACTTTTGGTATCTGACCTACTATCTCTGAAGTCTTCGGCTGTAATTGAAGGTACTGTTTCCGTAACTAAACTGGCAGTAGAGCCAGTAGGTGCTACGTTCAACGCTTCATGTACCATGAAAGGAAAGGGCGGTTCTCAGAATAGTTCTTCTAGCAGTTTTAAATCATCTCTAAGTAGTTCTAATAGAAACAATGAGCCAGCAAAAGCCTCGTGATAATTCTAATTTAATACGTACCGCGGCTAGTTTTTCGGGTATTGCTTTGCAAATGGGTGCTACTATCTATTTAGGCAATCTTTTGGGGGCTTGGTTAGATGTAAAATTTGAAAAAACATTTTTAGAGGATACAATTACTTTACTTGCCGTATTTTTGTCAATGTATATCGTTATCAAAAAAGTGATGACCTTAAATAAATAGCATTGATCAAACAAATAGTACAATATATAGTCGTGTTCATTTTGGTGGGCACGACTTCTTTTTTCTTCATCAATTTCTACTGGCAGATGATAATTTAAGCTTCAATACACTACTTAAAGAAGCCTATATTTTCCATTTCATTTTCTCTTTAGCGGTAATTATTACCTTTCAACTGCTCTCAAAAAACGAAAAAGCTTTTACTCAACTGGGTTTCATTTATATGGGGACTTTGGTTTTTAAAATTGCTGCTTATACGGCCATGTGCTATCCGCAACTAATGGGAGACCAGTATTTACCGAGATTTTATAGGGCTTCACTTTTAATTCCTGTGTTTGTTTTTTTAGCCTTGGAAGTATTTTTTGTTTCAAAAATTATACAACGTAGATAGTTTCAAAATTTTATGGAACAAAAATGCTTTGTATTATGACAAGATTACCTATTTTTGCGCAAAATTTCAGGAGCATAATTTTTTGATAAAAATAATGAAGGAAGTTTCAAAAATGATCAGAACACTAGTATTACTTTGTACACTTTGCATTTCTCTTCAAGGTTTTGCGATCTCTGAGGGAGGTGATCAAGGAGCCGTTGATACAAAAGATGAGGTGGATGCATATATTGCACACCACATTAAAGACGCTCATGATTTTCATTTGTTTTCATATACTGGAGACAATGGCGAACGTAAGCATGTAGGTTTTCCGTTACCGGTTATCCTATGGTCTAGCAATGGGTTGGCAGCTTTCATGTCTTCTGAATTTCACCATGATGATGCCGGAAAGGTTATCGTAGAAAAAGGTGGATCTAAATTCGTAAAGCTTCACGGTAAGATTTATGAGTTGAACGCTGGTGCTTCCGAAGTTCAATTTGATGAACATCATCATGCAGAAAATGCTGCTAAGGTTTTGGATTTTTCCATTACTAAAAGTGTCTTTGGAATTTTGTTAGTGGGTCTTTTTATGCTTTGGGCATTCTCTTCATTGGCAAAACAATATGTTAACAAAAAAGTGCCTACCGGATTCGGTAGAGTGTTGGAGCCACTAGTAATATATGTTAGAGATGAGATTGCTAAGCCAAATATCGGCGAGAAAAAATACAGACAATTTACGGGTTACCTTTTAACGGTATTTTTCTTTATTTGGATTTTGAACCTTTTAGGATTAACTCCGTTAGGTTTCAATGTAACAGGGCAATTAGCAGTTACCGCTGCTTTGGCAATTTTCACTTTGATTATTTATACGTTTAGTGGAAACAAAGATTACTGGATGCATATGTTATGGATCTTAAGGGGTTCCTGTATTGATAAGACCTGTTCTTGCAATTATAGAATTAGCAGGTGCTTTTATAATCAAGCCATTTTCATTGTTGGTACGTTTGTTTGCGAATATATCTGCGGGCCACATTGTGGTAATGAGTTTAATTGCTATTATGTTTACACTTAAGAAAAGCTTAGGTGTAGTTGGAGCAACAGGATTGTCATTGGTGCTATCCTTTTTTATTACGCTTATTGAAGTTTTAGTGGCTTTTTTACAGGCTTATATTTTTACTATGTTATCAGCATTGTTTATTGGTATGGCCGTTGCGGAGCACGACCACGAACATGAGCACGATGCAAACGGACATGAAGTTCCAGACGCGGAAGACGTTAGAGGGGATTTCATCTAAAAGAGAGTTTTTTAATTTAATTATATAAATCAATTACTATGTACAACTTAATTGGAGCTGGTTTAATCGTAATCGGAGCAGGTATCGGTCTTGGTCAAATTGGTGGTAAAGCAATGGAAGGTATTGCTCGTCAGCCAGAAGCAACAGGAAAAATCCAAACTGCGATGATTATCATTGCTGCACTTTTAGAAGGTTTGGCATTCGGTGCCTTGTTCTTAGGAAAATAAGAACTACAAAACCAAAAGACATTCTCCTGCAACGGTTGGTTGCAGGAAATGTTTTTAATCAAGTTTAGAATTTTAAAGTAGTATTTATATGGAAATTTTAATAAACGATTTTTCATAAGGCCTTTTCGTAGTTCAGACCATATTGTTATTAGGTTTGATTTTTTTATTGGTGAAGTTTGCATGGAAACCAATATTGACTTCATTAAACGAACGTGAATCAGGTATTCATGATGCATTGGCAGCAGCAGATAAAGCTCGCGCAGATATGCAAAACCTTCAGGCTGATAACGAGAAATTGTTAAAAGAAGCTCGTGCTGAGCGTGAAGCTATGTTAAAAGAAGCTCGTGAGATCAAAGATAAGATGATCACAGATTCTAAAGAGCAGGCTAAAGTTGAAGGCGATAAAATGTTAAAGCAAGCTCAAGCTGCTATAGAAAGCGAAAAGAAAGCCGCTGTTGCTGATATTAAAAATCAGGTAGCCGAACTTTCTGTTGAGATTGCAGAGAAAGTTTTAAAAGAGCAACTATCCAACAAAGACCAGCAATTAAAGTTGGTTGAAAGTATGTTGGGTGATGTTAAATTGAATTAAGTAGCTATATTGCTTTTTGTTATGTCGGTTAAATTCGGATAGCAGGACAATAAAACAAGATAAAAAATGAGCGATTCTAGAGCAGCAATACGTTACGCAAAAGCGGTTTTGGACCTAGCGGTACAAAACAAGGCTACGAGTGCAGTCGAAAAAGACATGCGTTCTATTGTGGCAACTATTGCCGATAGTAAGGAGTTGAGAGCAATGTTGGCTAGTCCTGTAGTAAACGGGGAAACCAAGAAGAAAGCTTTAGCCGCCGTATTTGAAGGTAGCGACCAGATAACCTTAGGTTTGATCAAAACACTTGTTGCTAACAAAAGAATATCTATTTTAAACGAGGTTGCTTTAAAATATATCATTCTTAATGAAGATTTAAAAGGTGAGGGTGTAGCTTACGTTACTACCGCTGTACCTTTAAGTGCAGACCTTGAGAAGAAAGTTCTTAAGCAAATAGCACAGATTACCGGTAATGCGGTAACCATCGAAAATAAAATTGATGAAAGCATTATTGGCGGATTTATTTTACGTGTTGGCGATTTACAATATGATTCCAGCATTTCAAATAAATTGAATACTATTAAAAGAGAATTTACAAGTAGTTTATAATAATAACTAGGGCTTAAGGTATATTTCTTAAGTTCGATGTCTTATATCTATCAAAATGGCAGGAGTAAAAGCCGCTGAGGTATCAGCAATTTTAAAGAAACAATTATCAGGATTTGAAGCCACCGCTACATTGGATGAGGTGGGAACAGTACTGCAGGTTGGTGATGGTATCGCCAGAGTCTACGGTCTATCTAATGTCCAGTACGGAGAATTAGTAGAATTCGATGGCGGCCTTGAAGGTATCGTTCTTAACCTTGAAGACGATAACGTTGGTGTGGTTCTTTTAGGACATTCCAAGACTATTGGAGAGGGTGCTACAGTAAAACGTACCGAACGAATTGCTTCCGTTAAAGTAGGTGAAGGCATTGTTGGTCGTGTGGTAGATACTTTAGGTAACCCTATTGATGGTAAAGGACCTATTTCTGGTGAAACTTATGAGATGCCTTTAGAGCGTAAAGCGCCTTATGGTGTTATCTTTAGAGAGCCGGTAACTGAGCCAATGCAATCAGGTATTAAGGCAATTGATGCAATGATTCCAGTTGGCCGTGGTCAAAGGGAACTTGTTATTGGTGACCGTCAAACTGGTAAGACAACTGTTTGTATCGATACCATTTTGAATCAAAAAGAATTTTACGATGCTGGTAAGCCAGTATATTGTATATATGTTGCTATTGGACAAAAAGCTTCTACTGTAGCTGCAATTGCGCAGACTTTAGAAGATAAAGGTGCTATGGCGTATACGACTATTGTAGCAGCAAATGCTTCTGATCCTGCAGCAATGCAGGTTTATGCTCCTTTTACAGGTGCATCTATCGGTGAGTATTTCCGTGATACAGGTCGTCCAGCTTTAATTATCTATGATGATTTGTCAAAACAAGCTGTTGCTTATCGTGAGGTATCTCTTCTTTTAAGAAGACCACCGGGACGTGAAGCATATCCTGTTGATGTTTTCTTCCTTCACTCTAGATTATTAGAGCGTGCAGCAAAGGTTATCAACGATGATAAGATTGCACAGAATATGAACGATTTACCAGACGTGTTAAAGCCAATGGTAAAAGGTGGTGGTTCTTTAACTGCACTTCCTATTATTGAAACTCAAGCAGGTGACGTTTCTGCATATATCCCTACGAATGTAATTTCTATTACAGACGGACAGATTTTCTTGGAGCAAGATTTATTCAACCAAGGTGTGAGACCAGCTATTAACGTAGGTATTTCTGTATCTCGTGTGGGTGGTAACGCGCAGATAAAATCCATGAAAAAAGTAGCAGGTACTTTAAAATTGGATCAAGCTCAGTTCCGTGAACTAGAAGCTTTTGCTAAGTTCGGTTCTGATTTAGATGCTGCTACATTAAACGTTATTGAAAAAGGACGTCGTAATGTAGAGATTTTGAAGCAAGCTCAAAATGATCCTTATACTGTTGAAGATCAGGTTGCGATTATCTATGCAGGTTCTAAAAACTTGTTACGTGACGTTCCTGTTGAAAAGGTAAAGGAATTTGAAAGAGATTATTTAGAGTTCTTGAACGCTAAGCACAGAGATGTATTGGATACATTAAAGTCAGGTAAACTTACCGATGAGGTAACAGATGTTTTGACTGCTGTAGCAAAAGACCTTTCAGGTAAATATAGAAGCTAATAAAAGTATTGCATATCAGGTTTGGGGCACAACACAGAAGCAAGTTAATTGTGCTGTTTTGTGCTCGAAACTTATAACTTGAACAAATGGCGAACTTAAAGGAAATACGAAACAGAATAGCATCGGTATCATCAACCATGCAGATTACCAGTGCCATGAAAATGGTATCTGCTGCAAAGTTGAAGAAAGCACAGGATGCAATTACTGCAATGCGACCTTATGCCGATAAGCTTACTGAGTTGTTACAGGGCCTAAGTGCAAGCTTAGATTCTGATTCCGGTAGTGTATATGCTGAAAATAGAGAGGTGAATAAAGTTTTGGTTGTGGCCATAACCTCAAACAGAGGTTTAGCAGGTGCCTTTAACTCTAACATCATAAAGCAGTGCACGATTTTACTTAACGAAAAGTATGCTGGTAAACAGGTAGATTTTGTTGCCGTTGGTAAAAAGGCTAATGATTTCTTGGTTAAAAAATCTAATGTAATTGCCAATCATAGTGGTATTTATGATGATTTGACTTTTGATAATGTTTCAGCTATTGCTGAGGATTTAATGGAGCAATTTACTTTAGGTAATTATGATCGTATTGATATTGTTTATAACAAGTTCAAGAACGCTGCTACTCAGATTATAATGACCGAGCAGTTTTTACCTATTGTTCCCATTGAAGGAGCGGAGAACTTGAGCAGTGATTATGTTTTTGAACCTTCAAAAATAGAAATCATAGAGCACTTAATTCCTAAGTCTTTAAAAACACAATTGTACAAAGGTATTCGTGATTCTTTTGCTAGTGAGCACGGAGCACGTATGACTGCAATGCATAAAGCAACGGATAATGCAACAGATTTGAGAGATCAATTGAAGTTGTCTTATAACCAAGCAAGACAAGCTGCTATTACCAACGAAATCTTGGAAATTGTTGGTGGTGCAGAAGCATTGAACAATTAGGTGTAGCGATAGCGGAGCCAAATTCCACAACAGCAGAAGCATTGAACAATTAGGTATAGCGATAGCGGAGCCAAATTCCACAACTTCAGAAGCATTGAACAATTAATTAAATTACTTACTTTGACTAAGTCAAAGTATGTTAATTATAGAATAGTAAACCCCACAGGAATGTGGGGTTTCTTTTTTGACGATAGTCTCACAACCTTCTTTTCTCGTATGTATTCCTAATTATATTCAGGATAACTATTATGAAAACACACATTTATATTTTAGGGTTAAGCTTATTCATACTTATGGGTTGTGGATCAAAAAAGAATTTGGAAACTCTTGCGCCTTTCAGTTTAGGGGAGGCTTACGGACAAAGTTGGTCTATAGACGAGACAACAAGTGCCAAGGGCTATGAGTTAGTAGTTGCTGTCCTAAGTTTGGAGAATGATAAGGCAGATCTTAAAAACGTATATCATAAAGGTAAAATGGCTCCAATTACAATTGAATTGACGGACAAGGGTATTATGGGTATAGTTGAGTTTGGTGAAGCGGTTGAAAGTCCAGAAGAGTTTCCTTTTGATTTGACCGATACACAGGCAGTAATTAGTTATGTGCACAAAGAGAAAGTTAAATATTATCGCATAAACGGAATTCAACAAAATCTTCCGGTTTCTTATTCTAGCTTAAGGGAAAAAAATAGTCGTTAGAAAAAAGAAAAGCACGGCTGTTTAACTTCACTTTGCTACATCCCTTTAAATAGGTACTTTTGGGTTAAAATGCAGCACTATTGAATCCGCTTAAAAAATTGTTCAAACAAACGGCTATCTACGGTCTCGCCACTGTGTTGCCCAGAATGATTTCTTTCTTTTTGGTAAGGGTGCATACAGATGCTATGCCTCCAGAGATTTATGGTGAACTAGCCGTAATATTCGCCTATTTTGCTATGTTTAACGTGGTGTTGGCCTATGGTATGGAAACTGCTTTTTTTAGATTTTATACCAAATCTGAGGATAAAGAAACGGTAATTTCCACCTCCTTAACTTCTATTTTAGTGTCAACCATGGTTTTTCTGGTATTCTCGTTGATTTTTCAAAACGGAATGGCAAGTTTACTAAATATTGATCCAAAGTACATCAAGTACGTTATTTTCATTCTTTCGCTGGATGCTCTGGTAATCATACCTTTTGCATGGTTGCGGGCTAATGAGCGACCGCTACGGTATGCTGTGGTCAAGATTTTAAATGTGGTAATTAATTTTAGCCTCACGCTGTTTTTCCTTTTATTATTACCCAATATAGCAGAAAGCAATCCTGAAAGCTCTTTAGCGGGTCTATATAAGCCCAATTTTCAGATTACATATATAATCATAGCCAACTTGGTTGCTAGTGGTGTAACGCTCTTATTAATGTTGAAGCCATATTTGATTAGCAAGTATACTTTTGATAAGAAACTTTGGGAAGAAATGATGAAATATGCCATTCCCGTTTTGATTGCTGGAGTAGCATTTACCATTAACGAAGTTTTTGACAGGGTCATGTTAGAAGCCCTATTACCTGAAGATATTGCAAATAAAGAAGTTGGTATGTACAATGCCTGTGTTAAACTAGCTTTGTTCATGACGTTGTTTTCTACGGCATTTCGTATGGGTATTGAACCTTTCTTTTTTAGTCATGCAGGTACCGAGAATCCACAGAGAGCCTATGCGCAGATAACCAATTATTTTGTGGTGTTGGGCAGCGTTATTCTTTTAGGGGTTGTTGTGTTTGCAGATGTTCTAAAAGTTCTTTTTGTTAAGAACCCTGCGTATTGGGAGGCAATGTCCGTTGTGCCTATTATATTGTTGGCTAGTTTTTTCTTGGGTATCTATCATAATCTTTCAGTGTGGTATAAAGTGACTGATAAAACACGTTATGGCGCTTTTATATCAGTGTTTGGAGCGTTTATAACCATCGGTATAAATTATTTCTTTATCCCTCACATTGGCTATATGGCTAGTGCTATCGCAACGGTTATGGCGTATGGTAGTATGATGGTGCTTTCGTACTATCTAGGAAAATCACGCTACCCAGTTCCATATAATTTTAGAAAAATTCTTTTCTACTTAGGCGTTTCAATTCTCTTTTCTGCACTCTCCTTTTATGTTTTTGATCGGAATTTAATTATTGGTAGTGTCTTACTTTTGTGTTACCTAGGTTTGGTGTATAAACTAGAAAATGATAAGTTGAAACAGATATTTCTAAGGCAGAAAGGTTAAGTCAGTTTTAGCTAAAGCAGTCTAAAATAGTACTCGGAATAAAATCAAATTGATATTTTACAATTTAAAAAATACTATGAAAATAAAAATTATTAATAAATCGGAACATATCCTGCCACATTACGAAACTGAAGCATCGGCAGGAATGGATATCAGAGCCAATATATCAGAAACAGTTACGTTACAACCTTTGGGTCGTGCCATTATTAAAACGGGGCTATTTATAGAGCTTCCAGTAGGTTTTGAGGCTCAAGTTAGACCAAGAAGCGGGCTTGCTGCTAAAAAAGGAATTACAGTGCTTAATGCACCTGGTACGATAGATGCGGATTATAGAGGTGAGATAGGTGTGATTTTGGTCAACCTATCTAACGAAAGTTTTGCAATAGAAAACGGAGAGCGTATTGCTCAATTAGTAATTGCCAAGCATGAACGTGCTGAATGGAAAGAGGTTAATGAATTGTCCGGAACCTCAAGAGGTGAAGGCGGCTTTGGAAGTACAGGTGTAAAGTAACTAGATTTTCAAGAGTAAAAAGACATGCGTTGTAGAATGAAGATAAGTCCAATTATATCGACTTTTTTCGGGGGATTTTTATTTATCTCTTTAGCTACCTATGCCCAAGAAGTAACCCCGGATATTAATATTGAAGAAAGTGCGGATGTTTTTCTAGAAGACTATTCAGATGATTTTCAAGAGAAATTCTTTGATGCTTTAAAACAAAAGGGCATTGAAAATTACGATAGGGCTATCAACCTCATGTTGGGATGCAAACAGTTGGATGCTAATAATTACGTGGTAGACCATGAGCTTGCCCAACTGTATTTAAAAGAGAAGCAATATCCTGTTGCAGAACCGTACGCTTTAACTGCGTTATTGGCCGAGCCAGAGAATTTGTGGTACACAAATACTTATATGGAGATATTGCAAAAGCAGCAAAAGTCCGTTGAAGGATATAAGGCACAATTACCTTTTAATAATGCTAAATTCAAGGAAAATCTGGCATTGGTCTATTATAGAAAAGGGCGGGCAAAAGCTGCGCAGTCTATTTTAAAAGAGACACCAAAATCTAGTTTCACACAGCAGCTCTCCGTAAAAGTAGAAGATTTGATAGAGGCGCAAGAAGATGCAATCAAGAGCAGTTCATTTACGGTTACAAATCAAAATAGATCAGAATCAGGTTCTTTTCAACAATATAAGGCGCAAATTGATGGCTTGCTCCGCACCAATAACTATTTAGCTTTAGATAAAATTGCGGGAGAGGCATTGGAGAGTTACCCATCACAACCTTACTTTTATTATGCCCAAGGTTATGCTTTTAATAAAAAAGCAAAACCGCGCGATGCTATTGAAGCGCTGGAAACAGGACTAGATTATTTGGTTGGTGATGTTTCTTTGGCCAACAAATTTTACCAAGAACTGGCGGATGCTTATAATTCCATTAACAATTCAGTCAAGGCAAATATGTATCTTCGTAAGATTATACCCGGGTTTTAAATTTTACAAAGATTATGGCGTTACCCTTACGAACTGCTTTGCGCTTAATGGCGCTGGTTTCACTTTCCTTTTTTCTATCCTGTAAATCAACAAAAGTATTGGCCGACGGAAAGGTCGATGATAATATTTCGGCGAAAACCATTGTGAAAAATCACTATGCAAACACCACCAATTTTAATACGTTAACCGGTAAAATGCGGATTGATTACTCTGATGGAGAATCGTCTCAAGGTGTTTCTGTAAGCTTGCGTATGGAAAAGGATAAAGCTATTTGGATGAGTGCTCCGTTAGGTATGGTCAAAGTGTACATTACTCCAGGTAGGGTTACTTTTTACAATAAATTACAGAACGAATATTTTGATGGCAATTTTGAGTACCTGAGTAAGTTTTTGGGTACGGAACTGGATTTTAAGCAGGTGCAAAACATGCTAATGGGTAAAGCGCTTTTTAATCTTAGGGAAGCAAAGTATGATGCATCCGTCGTTAACGGCGATTATCAATTGAAGCCAAAAAAAGCAATGGACCTTTTTAAAGTGATGTTTCAAATAGAACCTAAAAACTTTAAAATGGCTTCTCAGCAACTTTCTCAACCTTTAAAGAAAAGATTGTTGCAGGTAAACTATACAGATTATCAGAAGATTGGTAGGTACATTCTTCCGCAACGTATTGCTGTTGCTGCTATTGAGGGTGAAGAGCGTAAGACTGTTGATATAGAATATAAGAATATTGAATTTGATCAACCTATAAACTTTCCATATAAAATACCGAAAGGTTTTAAAGAAATTTCATTAACTGACGATGCACGGTAACAAACACCATATCGTTGTTTTTCTTTGTTTCTGTTTGTTTGGATTGAGCTCTGTATTTGCTCAAAACGGTGATCAGGAAGCCCTTGAGGCGAAGCGTGAAAAATTGCAAAAAGAGATTGAACAGATTAATTACTTGCTTTTTGATCAGAAGAAAAAGAAGGGTAACGTAATTGATCAGATGGAAGCCTTGGATAATAAAATCAAGGTGAGGCAAGAACTCATAGATGTCACCAATAAGCAATCCAACCTTCTCAACCGTAGAATTAATGCCAATATCAAAGTCATTTCTGGTTTAAAAAATGAGTTGGATAAGCTCAAGGATGATTATGCGATGATGATCCAAAAGGGATATCAAAGTAAAATTCAACAGAGCAAACTAATGTTCTTGCTGTCTTCCGATGATTTTTATCAAGCATTTAAACGAATGCAATATATAAAGCAATACACGGAATTTAGACGAAAGCAAGGAGAGCAGATAGTCGTTAAGACGGAAGAGTTAAGTAAATTGAATATTGGTCTTAGTGTACAGCAAAAAGAAAAAGACCGCCTAGTTGCAGAAAACCGGAAGGCTAAAAAAGCGATGACTCAGGAGAAGGAAGATCATCAAGCACTTTTAGGGACGATTCGTAAAAGCGAAACAAAGTTTGCGGCGCAGATTAGGGATAAGCAGAATCAAGCCAAAGAGATTGACCGCCAGATTGAAAGATTGATTCGTGAAGCCATTGCTGCATCAAACAAAGAGGCAGGAAAGAAAAGTGACGACCCTAGCAAGTTTTTATTAACGCCAGAAGCTGCTATAGTAGCCAATAGTTTTACCGCTAACAAGGGTAGATTAATATGGCCGGTTGAAAAAGGTTTTAAAAGCCAAGGGTTTGGGGTGTACGCAGATGCTATCTACTATAGGTATAAAACACCAAAGTAATGGTGTGGTTATTACTACGGATCAAGGTGCTAAAGCTCGTGCTATATTTAGGGGTGAAGTAATTGCTATTCTTTCGATTCCCGGAGGTAACAAAGCTGTGCAATTAAAGCACGGTAACTTTATCAGTACCTACTATAATCTCTCTATACTGTATGTAAAGAAAGGGGATAGTGTAGAAGCTAAGGAAGAGCTCGGCGAGATTTATACCAATCGGTCTAACGGACAGACAAAACTGAAGTTTTACTTACACCAAAACACTTCTAAGTTAAACCCTGAGGAGTGGGTGTACCAATTATAAGAACACTATGAAAAAGATAACAGACTTGCAAGGCTCGTTTAGGTTAAACAACGGTGTAGAAATGCCTTATTTTGGATTGGGAACCTATTTGGCAGACAATGACCAAGAAGTTATTGATGCCGTAAAGAATTCTTTGAATGCTGGTTATAGACATATAGATACGGCTGCGGCTTATAAGAATGAAGAAGGAGTAGGCATGGGTATTCGAGAAAGCAATATAGCTCGTGAAGAGGTGTTTTTGGTTTCAAAGCTATGGAATGCAGACCAAGGCTACGAAAGCACTTTAAAAGCTTTTGAAGAGAGTTTGGAGCGTTTAGGAGTTGATTATCTAGATCTTTATTTAATTCATTGGCCCGTGGCCGGAAAATATAAGGATACTTGGCGCGCCATGGAGAAATTGTATCGTGAAAAGAAAATTAGAGCTATTGGGGTAAGTAATTTTTTACAGCACCATTTAGAGGATTTATTGGAAACTGCTGAAGTAGTGCCGATGGTCAATCAAATGGAGTTTCATCCATATTTGGTTCAACAAGATTTAATCGACTTTTGTAATTCTAAAGGGATTCAGTACGAATCGTGGTCGCCTTTTATGCACGGAAAACTTTTTGATGGAAAATCGGAGGTGTTTTCTGATTTGACTGATAAATACAAAAAGTCAATCGCGCAGATTGTTTTACGATATAATTTGCAGAAAGGAATTGTGGTTATTCCAAAATCTGTGAATGTGGATAGGATCAAGTCAAATGCCGATATTTTCGACTTTGAACTTTCAGAAGCCGATATATCTTATTTAGATAGGTTGGACAAGGGAGAACGCACAGGACCTGACCCTGATAATTTTGATTTCTAATAGACTATTAGTCCATAAATAGAGCCTTTAGTTCTGTGGCATCATGAGGTTTCATTTTGCCAGCTAGAACAAGGCTTAATTGCTTTCTGCGCAAAGCGCCTTCAAAACGTTCTTGTTCAAGTTCGGTCTCCGGTTGTAACGGTGGTACTACTGTAGGTCTTCCAGTATCGTCAACAGCTACAAAAGTGTAAATAGCTTCGTTGGCTTTTGATTTTTCGCCGGTGAAACGATCTTCCATCCAAACATCAATATATACTTCCATAGAGGTTCTAAAAGCGCGTGAAACGGCTGCTTCTACAGTAAGAACACTTCCTACAGGTACAGATTGATTAAAGGCTACATGGTTTACCGAAGCGGTAACGGTAATACGTCTACTATGACGACGTGCAGCAATACTTGCGGCACGATCCATTCGGGCCAAAAGTTCGCCACCAAATAGATTATTAAGAGGGTTGGTCTCACTAGGGAGTACCATATCGGTCAATATAGTTCTAGAATCACGTGGATTTTTAGCCTGCATAAATCAATTTTTGGGCAAAGATACCTTTTTTAATGAGCATCATGGTATAACCTTTTGCTTGTAGCAAAGGCTGAAATCGAAAAACTGATAACTTAGCTTTTCTGTAGAAATTTGTAAAGAAAATGGAGTATTAGTGACCTGATTTTAACCAAGCATCTTTCTGCGTACGCTTAATTTCACGAAGCGCTTCTAAAGCTTTGTTAGAATCAGTAAAACTGTCGTAAGCAACCAAATATAGACCGAAAGGATTTGTGCCAATATAAGAAGGGTTAAAGCCTTTGAGTTTCAACTGCTCTATCTTCTTATCAGCATTGGTCCGGTATCTAAAGGCGCCTGCAATAATATGGTGCATGCGTGCTTCTGCTATACTGGCTTCTGATTTTTTAGAAGTCTTAAGTGTAATGGTTGGTAATTCTAGTGGTTGCGCATCAAAAAAGGTAGCTTCTTGAATGCGTTGTGACACTTGTTGTTCGGCATCTTGTCGAGCCAATTGTTGGTTGTTCTCGTTAGATTTATAGAACTGAAAACCTGTTACGCCCAACGTCAAAGCAATAAGGGCAACTGCCGCATATTTTAAATAAGGACGAAGAGTGAGTGCTTCACGTTTTTCAGGTGTAAAAGCAAACGGAACTTTTTCTTCTAGTTTTGCTACTTCTTCTTTTAAGACTTCGCGGGTTACCGGCGCAGAAACAAAAGAAGACATTCCAAAAGAAGCTGTCAGGTAGTTAACGTTACCTGAAGGTTGAAATTGAATTTTATCTTCTGAACTATACCAAAGTGTTCCTATATCGGATAACTGTAATTGACTGCCTTTTTTGAGGTCAGCTTTCCATTCAGCTACAATGTCACTTACCTCCTTCAACATTTCTTCAAAAGAAATATTTTGAGCTTCAGCGGCATATGAAACCAATAGTCCGTCGTTTGACAACAACTGTTGGTTGAATGAAACGGTCTTTGCCGGAGGATAAAAAGTGTTAGTACTTTCGTGTATAACAGCCGATTTCTGTTCCGTTAAAAAAGCTCCGAAACCTTGGTACAACTACACAGTTGTAGCGGTACATTAATTCAGAGATATAGCGTTCTAGTCCCATAGAACACAAATATGGAAAAAATTATAGGGTCAGACCAGAGGCAACATAACTTTTTATTAACATTATAATTTGTGTATTTTGTGGATAACTTTGATGCTTCTATAAATGACTACAGATGAATTGCTTGCAGTTTTACGATTGCAAGGTGCTCCAAAAATTGGCGATGTTACAATTAAAAAACTTATTTCACATTGTGGAAGTGCAAGTGCTGTCTTTGAAGAAGAAAAAAGACAAAACTTATTAAAAATTGACGGCATAGGAACGCATGCTTTAAGAGGTTTATATGATGGAGAACATCAAGAATCTGCCGAGAAGGAGTACGAGTACATAAAAAAGAATGACATTGGTTTCTCTTATTTTATGGATGCCGATTATCCAGCGTATTTGAAACATTGTATTGATAGTCCGGTGTTACTTTATAAAAGGGGTAATATTAATTTAGAAGGCCGTAAAATCATAAGTATAGTTGGTACGCGTAATATAACCAGTTATGGCACTGCTTTCGTTGAGAAGTTTATAGAAGACATAGCGCCATTAAACCCCATTATTGTAAGTGGTTTTGCTTATGGTGTAGATATTACGGCGCAAAGGGCAGCTGTTAAGCATGATTTGCAAACTATTGGTTGTTTGGCGCATGGGCTCAATCAGATATATCCTAAGGTGCACGGCAAGTATGTTCAGGATGTAGAAAAGAATGGTGGATTTTATACCGAGTTTAGAAGTACGAGTAATCCTGACCGGGCTAATTTTTTAAAACGGAACAGGATTATTGCAGGTATGAGTGAAGCTACCGTGGTTATCGAATCTGCTGAAAAAGGAGGTAGTTTGGTTACTGCAGATATTGCAAATAGTTATAACCGAGATGTGTTTGCCGTGCCGGGAAGGGCGCAGGATAAGTACAGCTCAGGGTGTAATAATCTCATCAAACAGCAAAAGGCGCAAATGCTTACTTCCGCAGGAGATTTGATCTATTTGTTAGGATGGGATGTTGCCGAGAAAGAAATCAAGACAGTCCAAAAACAACTCTTCGTAGAACTTGAACCTACAGAGCAATCTATTTATGATTACTTGCAGAAAAATGGAAAGCAATTGTTGGATAGTGTGGCCTTGGAATGCAAGCTGCCCGTCTTTAAAGTTTCTTCTACTCTTTTGAATATGGAAATGAAGGGTGTCATACGTCCCCTACCGGGAAAACTGTATGAAGCTATTTAACAAAACCTGAAAATAAACCGTTAGAACAACCGACTGATTGGTTTGTAAATTTAGTTTCAAAGAACAAACAATCGCTTTAATGGGGGTTTATCGATTAAAAACCTCCTAAAAACGGAGCAATTTTAGATTCACAAAACACTTCATAAAAACAAAACCGACCATATGGTCGGTTTTGTTAAATTTTAATATCCCAGTTTTGTTCGTACTCTTTCAAGTACACCGTTGGCAACTTTACGTGCTTTTTCTGCACCTATTGCCAAAGCTTCATCTACTTCTTGAGTGTTGTTCATGTAATAATCATACTTCTCTCGGGCGTCACCAAACTTGTTTACTATGACTTCGTAAAGTGCTTGTTTCGCATGGCCATAACCATAATTTCCCGCAAGGTAATTGGCACTCATTTCCTCAATCTGTTCTTGTGCCGCTAGTATTTTGTAAAGAGCAAAAACGTTATCGTTAGTTGGGTCTTTTGGCTCTTCCATTGGCGTACTATCGGTTTGTATGCCCATGATTTGTTTTCTCAGTTTTTTATCGGTCTGAAAAAGATTAATCAAGTTGCCTCTACTCTTGCTCATTTTTTCACCATCGGTTCCATAACGTACATGGTGCTCTCTTGTACTTTACCTTTTGGAAGCACAAACGTTTCTCCCATTTGGGCATGAAAACGAGAAGCTACATCCCTAGTCATTTCCAAGTGTTGCATCTGGTCTTTTCCTACGGGAACGATGTTGGCATCGTATAAAAGAATATCCGCGGCCATCAACATGGGATATGTAAATAATCCTGCATTCACATCATCAAGACGGTCTGCTTTATCTTTAAATCCGTGAGCTAATGTCAATCTCTGAAAAGGAAAAAAACAGCTCAAGTACCAAGAAAGTTCAGTAGCCTGTGGAACATCACTTTGACGGTAAAAAACGGTCTTTTCAATATCTAATCCAAAAGCAAGCCACGTAGAAGCTATGGCATAGGTGTTTCTGCGTAATTCTTCCGCATTTTTAATCTGTGTGAGCGAATGCATATCCGCAATGAACAAAAACGATTCGTTCTTTGGGTCATCCGCCATTTCTATTGCAGGCATGATTGCGCCTAAGATATTTCCTAGGTGCGGAGTGCCTGTACTTTGTATTCCTGTTAAGATTCTTGCCATTTGCTTATTTTCAAAGAAGCCCAAAGATAAAAGAAATGGATTATACCTCGTAAAATTGTTACTTTTGATTTTATGCCCAGACTACTTAAAAAAATTGGCTACACCTTGTACCGCATTTGGTTCTATATTTTGGTAGCCTTACCCATACTTTTATTTTTTCCGTTTTTGTTGATTAGCACTTTATCTGAAAAGTGGTATTCCCAATTTTTTTGGATGGCCAGAAACTTTTGGGCCATACCTATTATATATGGTATGGGCTGCCCGCCAAAAGTGTTTGGGGAACAGAATATTGAAAAGGGAAAGAGCTATATGCTCGTAGCGAATCATACCAGTATGTTAGATATTATGCTAATGTTCTATGTTAGTAAGAACCCTTTTGTTTTTGTGGGCAAGAAAGAATTAGCTAAGATTCCTCTTTTTGGGTTTTTCTTTAAACGGGTCTGTATTATGGTTGATCGTAGTGATGCCAAGAGCAGAATGGCAGTTTACAGACGCGCTCAAAAAAGATTAAGTCAAGGTCTTAGTATCTGTATTTTTCCAGAAGGTGGCGTACCTGATGATGAAAGTATTGTTCTAGATTCTTTTAAAGATGGCGCTTTCAGAATGGCTATAGCTCATAAAATACCGGTCGTTCCAATTACGTTTTATGATAATAAAAAGCGATTCTCTTTTTCTTTTTTTAGTGGTGGTCCAGGCCGCATTAGGGCTAAAGTGCATAAATTTTTTAAGACAGAAAGCCTTTCTGAACCAGATAAAGTAAACCTAAGAGAAAACGTCAGAGCTGTTATTTTAAAAGAACTTCAACAAGATAATTAGAGTTATTCTACAACTAGTATAGAATATATGCTAGGGAAAGGACAGAAATAAATATCCAAAGCAGTAATGCTAATACCATAGGTTTTATTCCGGTTTTCTTTAAATCTCTTATGGAGATAGTAGAACCTACCAGAAACAAGGTAAGTATCAACAAGTGCTTAGAGCTAGATACTAAAAAACTAGTTGCTGGGGCTGGTATGAGATGATAGCTGTTTATGATAATGGCCCCTATAAAAAGAAGAATGAAATAAGGCATTTTTACTTTTTCGCCTTTCGTTTTAAAAACAAACATAGAAAGTAGGGATAAAGGTATTATCCATAGCATTCTAGATAGTTTTACGGTTGTTGCAATCCGCAAAGCTTCATCGCCATAACCAATTGCCGCACCAACTACAGAACTTGTATCATGAATAGCAACCGCACACCAAAGACCAAATTGATGTTGAGTTAAGTTGAGGTAATGCCCAACTGCAGGAAAAACAAACAAGGCTACGGAGTTTAGAAGAAAAACAACGGCCAATGCAATGCTAATGACCCGACTCTTAGCATTTATTACAGGCGAAATAGCTGCAATAGCACTACCACCACAAACCGAAGTTCCGGAAGTAATAAGATGCCCTAACTTAGTGTCTAATTTTAAAAATCTAGTTAGTAAAAACCCAAGGCTTACAGTCAATATTATGGAGAGAAAAGTTAAGGTGAAGCCCTCTTTACTGGTTTCTAACGTTTCTTTTAAGAACATACCAAAACCAAGACCCACTACTGCTATTTTAAGAAATGAATGAATAGCTTTATGACAATAGGCTTTAAAAGGATTGTCAAAGAATAAAGTAAATCCAAAACCAAGTAGCAAAGCAGTAGGACTATTGACCCATCCACTGAAAACGATAAGTGCAATACTTAAAAACACCAATTTTGCCATTCTATCTTTCATATCACCCTGATTTGATAATACAAAAGTAAGGGCGTTAAATTACTTTTAAGCAATTTAAAATGTTATATGAAATAACTAAAAGTTATAGTTGTTCTTGGCGAATTTTTCAAAGTAGTCCATTACATTGGACTGATAACCAGTTCGGGATACAAAATAGAACCAACGTTCAATGGTTACATTTTTAATATCTATAATTTTCAATTTGTTGGCAACTAGGTCTTCATTAATGGCGTGAATTGAAAGCAAAGCAAAAGTATCTGAATGGTTAAGGTAGTTTTTAATGGCCTCCGTGCTGTTCAGGGTTACTATATTGTTCAGTTTTTTAATCTGATGTTCTTTTAGGAGCTCATATATAATTTCTCTGGTTCCCGAACCCATTTCTCTCTCGATCATGGGTAGTTTTTGAAGAGTTTCTGTGCTTATGGTACTTTGTTTGAACGCATGGTTCTTAACGTTTGTAACCAATACAATTTCGTCCTTTATAAACTTTTTAAAATGCAGTTTGCGGTTGGTATTGCTTCCTTCGGTAATACCAAAGTCTAATTGTTGGTTCAATATAGACTCCTCTATTTCCTCTGAATTACCACTTTTAATATCAAAATTGGTATGCGGATGTTGCGTTCTGAACTTGGCAATAATCTTTGGAACTATATGATTGACTAAAGTGGTACTGGCCCCAAAATGGATTGAATTTGGAATATGTTCTTTTTGATGTAGAAATTGATTCTCTATTTCTGCATGGATTTCTAATATTCTATTGGTATATACTAAGAATGCTTTGCCGTCTTCTGTAAGTTCAATGGAATTACGTTTGCGAAGAAAAAATGTAGTTTTATATTCATCTTCAATACTACGGATGGCCTTAGAAACGGCAGGTTGAGATATAAATAACTGTTCGGCCGCCTTTGTAAAGCTAGAGTGGAATGCTACCGCTTTAAAAATTTGAAGTTTCTGTTTCATCAACTTAAATAATCAGATAATTATTTGGTAAACCTATGCATAATTAAGGGGAATCAATAAATGAGATGGTTTAAAATGATTGAAGGAAATTTTAGAATTTGAAATTCAGACCACTATATACTCCAATTGAAAATGGCCTAAAATCTCCCGATACATCCGAAAAGGTATTTAATTGATATTTAAAAACGGGCTCTACGTTAAAGCGAATCTTGGGTGTAAATTTATAATTAACCCCAAAACCAATATTTGTACTGAAGTTAACCGAGTTTACGTTGTTTGCTTCGCCTATTTCGGTAGTTAGTTCGCCAGAAGTTAGAGTTACAGAATTGTCTATTAAGAAGAGCGAACTAATTCCGCCAAGGATATTTAATCCAAACTTGCGGTCTATTAAAGCATAATCTAGCTCTAATGGCACTTCTAGATATCCAAATTGCTGCGCCATTGTTCCGTCTCGTTGGGAACTGGTAGCGTTGGATATTTCAAAAGCAAACATAGAATCAGAGGTTGGCGAACTACTGAAATTACCGCTTTGGCTAGTAACCACTATATTTTTGGCGGTACTAGAATAGTCTATGTTTTGAATTTTTTCGGTAGACGCTTCTTGTAGGGTTGATGAAAACGCGACGCCATTAGTGTCGTAACCGTAATCTACTTTATTCAGCCCTGACCGGATACTTAACTTTTTGTTTATTGCATAAGCAACGGTAAGACCGTAGCTGAGGTTGGTGTTACCGGATTTTGAGTTTTCGTTAAAGATTGAATTAACCGGTGATCCTTCACCAAGGGCGTTGTAGTAAACTGGAGCAATATTAGGTCCTGCAGACCATCGCCCATTTTTATCCGTGTTTACGACTTCTTCCTCAGTTTCAATTTCGTCAAAAATAGATTTCTTTTCTGCCTCTATTTCTTCTTCTATGGTGTTTTCTGTGATACCTAATTCATCTGTTGACCTGTTAATACTATCAACTACAATGGTTTTGTTAGTCGAATTTTCAGGGTTCTTCGTGTTTAATTTTAGAGTATTAGAGCTGTTCTCTGTTGAAGCAACACCTGTTGCTTCTGTTAAATTATTTTTAGATGAATTAAAATCATCATTAGACCGAGGATTAGCTGATGAGGTAACCATTTCTTGATTTTTTTCAGTCTCAAAAGAATAATCGACTTTATCTGAATTTTTAGTTTCGATTTCTGCGTTTACCACATCTTCAGTTTTATCAATTTGAGTAAGCTCAGTGTCTTGAGACGTATCAAAAATTTGGGTATGATCACTTTTGTTTATAGTATCCTTTTTGGGTGCCTCCGTATTTAGAGCATTAGAATTCTTGTCTTCTTTTTTCTCTTTATAGGAGTCAGTAACCGTATTGACATCAGCGTCTGTGTTAGAACTAACTACAATCGTTTTATTTATATTTTTAGTTGGCTCTGTAATAAACTCATTGGTATTTTTAATCGCATCATCCTTAGTGTTATTAACTTTTTCGGTATCAGATATGATATTTGGAGCTACGTCATTTATGTAAGAAGGGTAGAATGCAACAAGAGCAATAACCAAAGCTGCCGCTGCGCCACCTAATGTCCACCAGATAGGAATGACCCTTTTCTTTTTCTTTTTGTCCAAAGAAGCCTCAATGGCATTCCAGACTTTTTTATCCGGAATTTCCTCGAAGTCGCGAAACTTTTCTTGGAACAAATTATCTATATTTTTTTTACTCATCCTTCAATTCTTAGGTACTCGGTATTTTGTTTTTTTTGATGTACTATTTTTCAAAGGCTAAACGCAAAATCCTAATAAAAAGAAGATGAGTAGACCAATGATGGCTTTATTCTTTGTAATCTCTATTTTTTCTCTTAAAAGTTTTCGAGCACGGGCTAGGTTGCTTTTTGATGTGCCTTGGCTAGTGCCTAAAAGTTCACTAATTTCTTTATGGGTATATCCGTCAAGAACATAAAGATTGAATGTTAGACGATATTTGTCCGGTAGTTCCTGAATATGTTTTAATATGGCATCTAAACTTATACTTTCATAATCCCCTTCCACTTCTGGTTCCACCTCTTCGGTGTTTTCTGTTACCAAACTTAAGGGCTCTTCTTTGCGATACTTTTGAAGAACCGTATTTACCGTAATACGTTTAAGCCATCCTTCAAAAGAACCTTTAAACTTAAACTGATCAACTTTCTTGTAGATGACCATAAAACTGTCGTGTAGGTTGTCTTCGGCCTCCGTACGGTTGCGCGAATATTTAAGGCAGATACCAAACAATGTGCGGGAGTAATCCCGGTACAATTGTTCTTGTGCCTGTCTGTTACCTTTTTTACAATTATTTATGAGTTCTTCTAGACCCAAAGTGGTGTGGTGTTTTTAAAAGCTTGTGGTTTACAGGCTTTGAAAGAATGTATTAGAAAGTTGAATGGCTTAGGTTAAAGATAATTATTCTTTTACTGGCACTTCTATTTCTAAAAATTCAGGTTCACCTTCAGTATCATCACCGGTATAGAATCTAAAAATATACGGTTTGGTATAGAGCACTTCAAATTGAAATCCGTCTTGTAGTTCGTCATTGACTTCAGTGCAATCTTCTTTGTCAAGTGTAATGCCTACTGCAGATACGGTTCTAATTTGTGTACTATCCGTAAAAGAACGCCGTACATCAAACTGGTCTAGTAGTGTACAATCATCTGGTCTAAGAATATTTACATCTACGGTATACACCCGACCTAATTCAAATGTATCAGGTAAACTGGCATTGGTTATATGAAGAGGTGTGTATTGAAAGTTTACGCGGTCGTCATCTAAACTACAGGACGCGATAGTTAGCAAGGATGCTAAGCCTAAAATCTTAAGGTATGATTTCCTCATTGTACTTCAATTTTTCTTACTAGATGAAAAATAAGTGCAAGGGTTGCGTGAAGTAGCATTTAAGCTGTAAATATAAAGTTACGCCGTAAACAAACAACAGGTCATGGTTGTTTGTTTACGGCGTAAAATACTTAATAAAGAATATATACTATTCCTTAAGAGCTTTTATGGCAGCTCTAATTTTTCCGTCTAGTTCTTCAAAAAGTTCTGGATTATCCAATAACAAAGATTTAACGGCATCACGACCTTGTCCTAGTTTAGTGTCACCATAACTGAACCATGAACCACTTTTCTTGACTATTTCATACTCTACGCCAAGATCAATGACTTCACCAACTTTAGATATTCCTTCGCCATAAACAATGTCAAACTCTGTAGTTCTGAATGGTGGAGCTACTTTGTTCTTCACAACTTTTACGCGGGTTTTGTTACCCTGAACATTACCGTCTGTATCCTTAATCTGTGTTGATCTACGAATATCAAGTCGTACTGAGGCATAAAATTTTAATGCATTACCACCAGTTGTAGTTTCAGGATTTCCAAACATTACACCAATTTTCTCACGTAACTGGTTAATGAAAATAACCGTACAGTTAGTTTTGCTTATAGACCCTGTAAGTTTACGAAGTGCTTGTGACATTAACCTTGCATGAAGTCCCATCTTAGAGTCTCCCATCTCGCCTTCAATCTCACTTTTTGGAGTTAAAGCTGCAACGGAGTCAATAACAACAATATCAATAGCTCCTGAGCGGATAAGGTTGTCGGCTATTTCTAAAGCTTGTTCACCGTTATCTGGTTGAGAAATAATAAGGTTGTCTATATCTACACCTAGTTTTTGAGCGTAAAAACGGTCAAAAGCATGTTCTGCATCAATAAACGCAGCAATACCTCCGTTTTTTTGAGCTTCGGCCATAGCGTGTAGTGTTAAAGTGGTCTTACCTGATGATTCTGGACCATAGATTTCAATTACTCTACCACGCGGGTAACCGCCAACCCCTAACGCTATATCAAGACCTAATGAACCAGAAGGAATGACTTCAACATCTTGAACCACACTATCTCCCATTTTCATTACGGCACCTTTTCCGTAAGTCTTGTCTAATTTATCTAAGGTTAATTTAAGGGCCTTGAGTTTTGCTTCTTTTTCCGAGCTCATATTTTCTTTTTTTTAAGGGATGCTAAATTACCATTTCTTTTATCATAATGCCAGTTCTGCGGTTCATTTTCTGAAAATAGGCATCTAGTTTTTCACTTATTCTCAATACGTTAAAGTTTTCAGAATTGAAGATGGTAGCTGTAAGGCATTCGATTGTTACACGTCTAAAGAAAAGTGTTTATTAAAAGTTGTTTCTCTAACGCAACCCTATATGATGGCGTTGTATCTTATTTAAAATATTGTTTCGGTTTAACAATCGGAAACTAACTCAAAATAAGCTTCCCTTTTTAGTGTTAGGGAGCAATGGCGACCAGTTCCTTTTTTATGTGTTTTTTGAAAGATGCTATGAAAAAGAAAAATGGGAACGGTCAATTAAGAGCTTTGGTAATTTACCGGGGCTCTTTTTTTATTTTTACTATTGATTTTGGTTAGGCAGTCTAAATTCTATCAATAGAAAAGAATTATCAATATTTCTTATCTTTGCAGCCTTAGAAAATTCTTTATAAACTTAAAACATTAGTATAGCATGCAACTATACAATAACTTAAGTGCAAAAGAAAGAGCGGCTCTTATTGAAGAAGCCGGGCAAGAACGTTTGACCATCTCTTTCTACAAATATGCACAGATTGGCAATCCTGAACTATTTAGAAATCACCTTTTCATTAATTGGAACGAATTAGACGTTCTTGGGCGCATCTATGTAGCTAATGAAGGTATAAACGCCCAATTATCTATTCCTGCGGAGAATTTTGAACTGTTTAAGGCTCATTTGGATAGTATCACCTTTTTAGAAAATGTACGATTGAATATTGCCATAGAGCAGGATAATCTTTCCTTTTTGAAACTGAAGGTTAAGGTTAGAAAAAAAATTGTTGCAGATGGTATGGTAGATGAAACTTTTGATGTTACAAATAAAGGAATTCACGTAGGTGCTGAAAAATTTAATGAACTTATTGAGGATCCAGATACCATTTTGGTAGATATGCGTAATCATTATGAGAGTGAGATTGGTCATTTTAAGAATGCTATAACTCCAGATGTAGATACGTTTAGAGATTCACTAGATATTATAGAAAAAGACCTCGCAGACCATAAGGAAGATAAAAAACTGGTTATGTACTGCACTGGGGGAATACGTTGCGAAAAAGCAAGTGCCTATTACAAGCACAAAGGTTTTAAACAAGTTTACCAATTAGAAGGTGGTATTATTGATTATACCCGTCAAGTAGAGAATAAAAAGCTTGAAAATAAATTTCTGGGTAAAAACTTTGTCTTTGATCACCGCCGTAGTGAGCGTATTACAGATGATGTTATTGCGAATTGCCACCAGTGTGGAAATCCTTGTGATAACCATGTTAACTGTGCCAATGAAGCTTGTCATCTTTTGTTTATTCAATGTGAAGACTGTGCAAAAAAAATGCACGACTGCTGTTCGGACTCATGTAAAAAAGTACATGAATTACCTTATGAAGAACAAAAAAAGTTACGCAAGGGCAAAGGGGCCAGTAACAAAATCTTCAAAAAAGGAAGGTCAGAAGTGCTTAAGTTTAAAAACTAAGTTTTATATATTCTTATCGCCATATAATAAATGGGCTACCAGTGTTGTTACAGAAAGGATAAGTCCTAAAATCGATACACCTACCCATTGGTAATGTTGCCATGCAAAGGCACCTAAAATTGTTCCTAGAGCACCTCCTAGAAAAAAGATAACCATGTACACGGTGTTTATCCGGTTTCTAGCATTTTCGTTTCTAGAAAATATAATGTTCTGATTGGCAATATGAAGCGATTGTTGTCCAAGGTCTACCAAAATAACTCCAATGACAATGCCTATAATGGAATGATGGGAAAATAAGAATACGGACCAGGAAAGAATCAGAATAAAAGTTGATGAAATAATGATTCGGTTTTTACTCATTCGGTCGCTTAGTTTTCCAACAACGGTAGCTGCCAAAGCTCCTACAATGCCAATAAGCCCAAAAGTTCCGGTGATGCCACTCCCATAACCAAAGTTATCTTCCATAAGAAAAACTAGAGTGGTCCAAAAAGCACTTAAACCGGCAAATGAAAGTCCACCTCGTATTGCGGCAAGTCGCAAAGGCTGCTCGGTTCTGAAGAAGTGAATTAATGATTTCATCAAATCCATATACCGGCCTTTGTAGACTGGCTCAACCCTGGGCAGTTTAAATTTCAGAACAATAAATAAAACAAACATCATAGCCGTTGCTACAAAATACATGGTACGCCATCCAAACTGTTCACCAACAAAACCACTAATAGCTCTGCTTCCCAAAATACCAATAAGCAAACCGCTCATAACAATTCCTATGGCACGGCCCCTGTTTTCAGCATTAGACAATTGTGCTGCCATAGGAACAAATAACTGCGGTAAGGCAGATGTACACCCTATAAAAAAGCTAGAAACAACAAGAAGCCATAAGGAGGTAGAGAAAGCAGCGGCCAGTAATGAGAGAAGCATGAATAGAAAATCAATTTTCAATATTTTTTGATTGGAAACCATATCCCCTAGCGGAATTACAAATAATAAACCAAACGCATAACCCAATTGTGTGGCCAAAGCAACATTGCTCACTGCAGATTCGGTAACACCAAAACTCACAGAAATCATGTGCAATAAAGGCTGGTTGTAGTAGAGATTTGCTGCGACCAACCCTGCTGAGAGGCTCATGAGGTAGAGAACGGTATTGCTAAGTGTTTTTTGTTTTTCCATGTAATGCAGCATCAATTTTTTAAAACAGAGCCAAATTTGGCGCAAAGGAACGAAGAACCTGTGTAAGTTGAGATAACTTTCTATCACATTAAAAATTTAGTACCTTTACATATAAAATTAGTAAGAACCCTATTTGGCCAAAAACCCCCGTTTAGGCCAAACCAAGATATAATATATGGGCTGTAGCAGTTGTTCGACCGGTAAGGACGGACAACCTTCTGGTTGCAAGAATAATGGAACTTGTGGTACCGATGGTTGTAATAAATTAACCGTCTTTGATTGGCTTTCCAACATGTCGCTTCCTAACGGTGAAAAACCGTTTGATTGCGTTGAAGTTCGATTTAAGAATAGTAGAAAAGAATTCTTCAGAAATAGCGAAAATCTATCTATTTCAATAGGTGATATTGTGGCAACACAAGCATCATCAGGTCATGACATTGGTATGGTTACCCTTGTAGGTGAGTTGGTGAAAGTGCAGATGAAGCGCAAAAAAGTTGATTATAAAGACGAAAACCTTCCTAAAGTTCATCGCAAAGCGTCGCAAAATGATATCGATAAATGGCAGAAATGCCGTGATCGAGAAGAAGAAATCAAAAAGCGTGCGCGAGAAATAGCGATTATTTTGAAACTTCAAATGAAGATTTCTGATGTTGAGTTTCAAGGTGATGGTTCAAAAGCCACGTTTTATTACACAGCCGAAGACCGAGTTGACTTTAGACAGCTAATAAAAGATATGGCCAAAGCTTTTGGTATCCGTATCGAAATGCGACAAATTGGTTATCGTCAAGAAGCCCAACGTTTAGGCGGTATTGGTTCTTGTGGTCGTGAATTATGCTGCTCTACTTGGTTAACAGATTTCAGGTCTGTAAGCACGTCTGCCGCTCGTTATCAGCAGTTATCTTTAAACCCACAAAAGTTAGCTGGACAATGTGGAAAGCTTAAATGTTGTTTGAACTATGAGCTAGATATGTACTTGGATGCATTAAAAGACTTTCCTTCTCAAGATACCAAACTGTTTACTGAAAAAGGACTTGCGTTCTGTCAAAAGACCGATATTTTTAAGGGTATGCTTTGGTTTTCGTATAGAGACGACCCAGCAAATTGGCATACGCTGACTAAAGAACAGGTTCAGGAAATTTTAGAAAAAAATAAAAAGAAAGAAAAAGTTGCCAGTTTAGAGGAATATACGGTAGATAATTTCGTTAAGGAAGAAAAGGTGTTTGAGAATGTTGTTGGGCAGGATAGCCTTACACGTTTTGATAGACCTAAACAATCTAGAAATAGAAATAACCGTAAGAGGAATAAGGCTAAAAGCAATAGTGGTAACGCCAATAATACTAAGAAGAATACCGGTAATACTAATAATAACAATAACAGGAATAAAACGGGTAATGCAAATACTTCTAAAAACAAAAGAAGGAGAAACAACCCTAAAAAACAGCAAGACAATGGCTAGGATTTTACTGGTTTTTGCTGTTTTGGTATTGTGCTTTGCGTGTAATGATGATTTAGTGAAATCTGAATTTCAGGCAACAAAAGGAGGGGTGTGGAACAAGACGGATAATATTCTTTTCTCGTTCTCGGAAATAGATACTACACAAAGGCACAATATGTTTATTACTGTACGTAATGATGCCACTTTCCCGTATAATAACTTATTTCTAATTGCAGAATTGGAATATCCTTCGGGGGAGACCGTAAAAGATACCTTAGAGTATGAAATGGCTTTGCCAGATGGTACTTGGTTAGGGAAAGGATACGGCAGTATTAAAGAAAATAAATTATGGTTTAAGGAAAACATCGTTTTTCCTTCTTCTGGCGTATATAATTTACGTGTTTGGCATGCCATGCGTAAAAATGGCAGTGTAAACGGTGTTGAAAATTTAAAAGGCATAACCGACGTCGGTTTTGAAATAGAAAAAAGTAACGAGTAACGTATGGCCAAGGTTGTTAAAAAGAAAAAAACCAATGGGTATTTTAAATACATCAAGTGGTTTTGGATTCTGTTTGTTTCAGGTATTTTATTAGTTGTATTGTTGTTTTTGTCCGCGTCTTGGGGACTGTTAGGCGATATGCCGGAATATGAGTATCTGGAGAATCCGCAGACTAACTTAGCTACTGAGATTATTTCTTCGGACGCCAAAACATTGGGTAAGTTCTATTTGGACGATAACCGAACTCCTGTACCTTATGATAGTCTTCCGCAAAATTTAGTAAACGCACTTATTGCCACAGAAGATGTACGTTTTTATGATCATTCAGGAATTGATGCGTATGGAGTTTTAAGAGCCGTTGCAAAATTGGGGAAAAATGGTGGTGCCAGTACTATAACACAACAGTTGGCAAGACAACTTTTTGTGGGGGTGCGGTCTAAAAATAAACTTGAGACCATCAAGCAAAAAGCCATGGAATGGGTGCTCGCTACCCGATTGGAAACTCAATATACAAAGCAAGAGATTATTGCTATGTATTTCAATCAATATGATTTTCTTAATAACGCAGATGGTATACGTTCTGCTTCAAAAATCTATTTTGGCAAAGAACCGCAACAACTTAAGACAGAGGAGTCGGCAGTTTTGGTTGGTATGCTTAAGAACTCGTCTTATTTCAATCCAATTAGAAGACCGGAATTAGTGACCAATCGTAGAAATACGGTATTGGGACAGATGGCCAAATATGAGTTTATTACTGAGCAGGAGAAAGATTCCTTACAGGCCATGGAGATGGATATTAATTTTAATCCAGAATCTCACAAGGAAGGTTTGGCTACCTATTTTAGAATGTACCTACAAGGGTTCATGAACGATTGGATATCTAAAAACCCCAAACCAGCTTTGGAAGGTGGTAGAGATAAATGGAACCTGTACCTAGATGGATTAAAAATTTATACGACTATAGATTCTCGTATGCAGGCCAATGCAGAGGATGCTGTACGTAAGCATATGGCTAATCTTCAAAATGAATTCTTTCATCAAAATACACCAAAGAGAAATCCTACTGCTCCGTTTTTAGATTTAGAGAAGTTTGAAATAAAGAAGATTCTAGAAAGAGAAATGAAAAACTCTTCTAGATGGCGAAGTATGGCCGATGAAGGTAAATCTGAAAAGGTTATCCGTGAGTCATTCAGCAAGAAAAGAGAGATGACCGTTTTTGATTGGAACAGTGAGGGTCGTGAACGCGATACCATAATGACGCCAATGGATTCTATCAGATATTATAAAACGTTCTTAAGAGCTGCAATGATGTCTATGGAGCCACAGACAGGCCACGTAAAGGCTTGGGTTGGAGGTATTGATTATAGACACTTCCAATATGACAATGTTATTCAAGGCTCACGCCAGTAAGCAGGATCAACGTTTAAGCCTTTCGTATATGCGGCGGCTATTGATCAGTTGAGACTATCACCTTGTGATTCTTTACCGGATACGCAATATTGTATAGAGGCAGGGAAACATGGGAACACAGAGGCTTGGTGTCCTAAGAATGCTGTAGGTCAATACTCAGGAAAAATGTATTCACTTAAAGATGCACTAGCAAACTCGGTAAATACGGTAACGGCACAATTAATTGATAAAGTTGGTCCGGGATCAGTAGTTTCTATTGCTAAAAACTTGGGAATTACTGGAAATATTCCTGAAGTACCTTCTATAGCATTGGGTACTCATGACACTAATGTTTATGAAATGGTAGGTGCCTACGGTACTTTTGCAAACCAAGGGGTATATGTTAAGCCGGTAATGGTAACACGTATAGAAGATAAGAACGGAACGGTTTTATATGAATACGTGCCTGAGACAAAAGATGTGCTGAGCAAAGATGTTTCTTACGCTATGTTAAACCTAATGGAGGGTGTTACACATGGTGGTTCCGGAACAAGACTTAGACATAGGGGTATGCAAAATACCACAGTTTATAAAGAAATTATTACTGGTTACCCATATGGTTTCAAAAACGCTATTGCAGGTAAAACAGGGACAACACAGAACAATAGTGACGGTTGGTTTATGGGGATTGTTCCTAACCTAGTTACCGGTGTTTGGGTTGGTGGTGATGATAGATCTATTCACTTTGAATCTATTAAGTATGGTCAGGGTGCATCTATGGCTTTACCTATTTGGGGTCTGTACATGAAAAAGAACTATGAGAATAAAAGTTTAGGAATTTCTGATAGTGAGTTTGAAAAACCTTCAAACCTTTCTATTAATATAGATTGTGACAGAGTTGTAGAGAACAATGATGAAGAAGATGGTTTGGATGATGATATAGATGATCTAAATTTCTAATACATAAAAGCAGATTACAGCTTGTTAAATTGCCCGTGACTTTCATTGAAAGTCACGGGCAATTTCGTTTAAAAATTGTAACTTGACTGCAACAGAAATCTTTTATTCCTTTATAGTATGATCTCTAAGAAAGTAGCTGATGTAAAAGAAGCCATGAAAGGCATTCAAGACGGAATGACCTTTATGTTAGGTGGTTTTGGCCTTTGTGGAATACCGGAAAATGCCATCACGGAACTGGTTGCCTCCAATATTAAAGATATTACCTGTATTTCTAATAATGCAGGAGTAGATGATTTTGGTCTGGGACTTTTACTTCATAAACATCAGATAAAAAAAATGATATCTTCTTACGTAGGTGAGAACGAAGAGTTTGAACGACAGATGCTAAGCGGTGAGCTTGAGGTAGAATTAACTCCTCAGGGAACTTTGGCAGAAAAATGTCGTGCTGCACAAGCGGGTTTTCCAGCTTTTTATACGCCTGCAGGTTACGGAACCGAAGTTGCAGAAGGTAAGGAGACTAGAGAATTCAACGGAAAAATGTATGTGCTGGAAGAGGCATTCAAAGCTGATTTTGCTTTCGTAAAAGCCTGGAAAGGAGATGAAGCGGGGAACCTAATTTTTAAGGGTACGGCAAGAAATTTTAATCCATGTATGTGTGGGGCAGCGACAATTACCGTTGCTGAGGTAGAAGAACTTGTTCCGGCGGGAGAATTAGACCCAAATCAAATTCATATTATGGAATATTCGTACAGCGCATTTTTCAAGGAGAGAACTATGAAAAACGTATTGAACAACGAACGGTTAGACCGCGTAATTAATCCAATCATAGAGTTTGTTTATGTTAGATAAAAATGGAATCGCAAAGCGAATTGCAAAAGAGGTCAAAGATGGTTATTATGTTAACCTAGGCATTGGTATACCAACTTTGGTAGCCAACTTTGTAAGAGATGATATAAATGTAGAATTTCAGAGTGAAAACGGAGTATTGGGCATGGGGCCATTTCCGTTTGAAGGAGAGGAAGATGCCGATATTATTAATGCGGGAAAGCAAACCATAACTACGCTTAATGGAGCTTCTTTCTTTGATTCGGCAACGAGTTTTGGAATGATCCGAGGGAAACACGTAGACCTTACTATTTTGGGAGCAATGGAAGTTTCTCAGACCGGCGATATTGCTAATTGGAAAATTCTTAAGCAAAATGGTTAAAGGTATGGGTGGTGCAATGGATTTAGTTGCTTCTGCCGAGAACATAATTGTGGCCATGATGCATACCAATCGCGCTGGTGAATCCAAGCTTTTGAAAAAATGTAGTTTACCCCTTACAGGAGTGGGTTGTGTAACCAAAATAGTTACTAATCTTGCAGTAATAGAAGTAACTTCAAAAGGCTTTAAACTTCTTGAGCGTGCGCCAGGAGTTTCTGTAGATGAAATTAAGGAAGCTACAGAGGGTACATTGATAGTTGACGGTGAGGTCCCCGAAATGGCTTTGTAAGTAAAATCCACATATAATTTAAGTGTAATTTTTGTGCGAAAATCATCAATATGGTTCTTCACAACAGGTTAATGCTGCTTCACAACAAGATTTTTTTTAGTTAAGGATTAGGTACTATTTTTATAGTATTATTAATTGAAAGTCGCGTCCCAAATTCGATTTTTTCCAAAACTAAAACCTATGGAAGCCCAAATTAACCAATCATCAGAAGAAATTCAAGTGTACAAAAATGATTTTTTCAGCGGAATAGTAATGCTGACTAGAAAATTATTTATGCTTTAAAATTCTTTGAAAAAGAAATTAAAAGAAAGTGGCTCACCCAAAGGCCGCTTTTTTTTATTTTAGTACATTAGGTATTTGTACGTGCCTATATGCAATTAAGACTTCAAAAGTGTAAAACCTCAGACTTAGAGTTACTCTCTAAAATTTCTACACAGACTTTTTCGGATGCTTTCGCAAAGGACAATAACCCCATAGATTTTAAAAGTTATACAGATTTAGCCTTTTCCAAGAATACGCTTCTTGACCAAATCAATAACCCGGATAGCTCGTTTTATTTCGTTTATAGGGGAACAGACCTTGTTGGTTATTTTAAACTGAATGAAAACGAGGCACAAACAGATGTGAAATTAAAGGAAGCTATAGAATTAGAGCGCATTTATTTACTTGGAAATTTTCAAAACCTGGGTATTGGAAAATGGATGCTTAACGAGGTTAAGAAAAAGGGCAACAACAAACGTAAAAAATTTCTTTGGCTAGGGGTTTGGGAAGAAAATACTAAAGCTATTAAATTTTATCAAACTCACGGATTCTCAAAGTTTGGAACACATCCTTATAATGTAGGTAATGACAAGCAAACAGATTGGATGATGCGTTTTGATTTTAAGGAATAGAGTTCAAAATTTGGATGGCTTTCTCAATCGTTTCCCGCTTCTTTGCAAAACAAAACCGTAAAACTCCATCTTGCCTATTGTGCTCATTAAAGGAAGATATAGGTATACTTGCCAACTTGTAATCAACAATCAAGCGTTTAGCAAAATCTTCATCATTTTCTTTTGCGATTTCGGTATAGTCTAAAAGCTGAAAATAGGTTCCTTCTGAAGGTTTAAATTTAAATCTAGAATCTTTTAATCCCTCCAAAAACAAATCTCTTTTTTCTTGATAGAATGAAGGTAAGCTCAGATAGTTTTCCTCATTCTTAAGATAGGCCGCCATAGCTCTTTGTACAGGATGGTCTACACAGAACACAGCAAACTGGTGGGTCTTTCTAAATTCTTGCATTAACTCTGCAGGTGCGGCGCAATAGCCCATTTTCCATCCGGTAACATGAAAGGTTTTTCCAAAAGAAGCACATACAAAACTACGTTGTGCTAAATCTTTAAATCGGGAAGCACTTTGGTGCTCGTTGCCATCAAAAATAATGTGTTCGTATACTTCATCACTTAAAACAATACAGTTAGTAGGCTTTAGAATTTCTTGTAACTGAAGCATATCTTCTTTGGAAAAAATACGACCGCTTGGGTTATGAGGTGTGTTTATGATAACCATTCGGGTCTTCTCGGAAATTTTGCTTTTGAAGATTTCCCAATCCACTTGGTAACCATCGGCATCTAACTGTATATATATAGAAATTCCTCCGTTAAGCGAAATGGCCGGTTCGTAGCAGTCATAGGCAGGTTTCAGTACAATAACTTCGTCACCTTTGTTGACGAACGCGGTAATGGCTGTAAAAATAGCCTGTGTTGCTCCTACGGTAACTGTAATTTCAGTTTCGGGATTATAAGCTCTATTATGGAGTTTTTCAATTTTTTGTGAAATTATTTCTCGTAAGCCATAATAACCCTGCATGGCAGCATATTGGTTATGTCCGTTTTGCATGGCAGTTGAAACCAAATTTTTTAGTTTCTCATCCACTTTAAAATTCGGAAAGCCCTGAGATAGATCTACAGCATTGTGCTTGCGAGCTAAATTGCCTACCGTTGTAAAAATTGTAGTTTTTGCATTTGGAAGTTTGGAAGCAAATTTTATGTTAGAAGATGCCATTTGTAGTATTCTGTTAAGATTTCAATTTACAACTTTATAGGGCATATACTTTTTGTTTTTTTAATAAAATTAGCTGCAATCACTTATATTTATACATCCTAAATATTTGATATGCGTAGTTTCCGAACTTTAATTTTAGTGCTTTCCATGACTTTTGTCTCAAATGGTCTTTTCTCTCAAGCCTCTCCATCTAAAAAAATTAAAACACTTATTGTTGATGGTCAAAACAATCATGATGAATGGCCGAAGATTACGTATATGTTGAAAACCGATATGGAAAACACGGGTTTGTTTACAGTTGAGGTGGCGCGTTCTGCATTTACCTGGAAAGGAGATAAGTTCATTTCTGAATTTCCTATAGAAAATCTTCCAAAAACAGAGGCAAAGGAAAAGCCACAAGCGGATCCAAATTACAGTCCGAATTTTTCAAAGTATGATTTGGTCATTTGTAACTTTGGATGGAATGCGGCTCCATGGCCAGAAGAAACACAGAAAAAATTTGAAAAGTATATCAAAAAAGGAGGTGGATTAGTCGTTTTTCATGCAGCCGATAATTCGTTCCCTGAATGGGAAGCTTACAACCAAATGATTGGTTTGGGTGGTTGGGGAGACCGTACGGAAAAAGATGGTCCATATGTTTATTATAATGATGCTGGTGAGTTGATCAGGGATAATTCTGCCGGTAACGCAGGTGCTCACGGTCCACAAAGCGAGTATCAAATTCAAATAAGAGAAGAGCATCCAATTACCAAAGGAATGCCGGAAGTATGGTTGCATACCAAAGATGAACTTTATAACAGCCTTCGTGGTCCTGCAGAAAATATGGTGGTTTTGGCTACTGCATACTCAGACCCTGAAAACAAAGGTTCTGGTAGACATGAGCCAGCGCTTATGGCTTTAGAGTATGGACAAGGCCGTATTTTTCATAATATTATGGGGCATGTAGATTATTCAGTTGAGTGTGTTGGTTTTATGACCAGTATGCTTAGAGGAGCGGAATGGGCTGCAACTGGAAAGGTAACTCAAACGATACCGGACGATTTTCCAACAGCAGATGAAACAAGCTCAAGAAAGTTTAAAAAGTAGATGGAGCTGACCTTAAGTATACCTGCCCTACTTTTCCCTGCTATTTCATTGACCATGTTAGCCTATAATGCAAGATACTTGGCTATTGCAGCATTGATTAGGCAACTTCATCAGAAGTATGAAGAAACATCATCGCCCGCCATTGCTTTGCAGGTTAAAAAGTTGCGTAAGCGTTTAACCATTATCAAGAACATGCAGGCATCGGCTATTTTTAGTTTCTTGTTAGCGGTGATTACGATGACTTTAATTTATGTTGAATTTAGTTTTTGGGCCAATCTCGTTTTTGGCGTTAGCCTTTTGGCACTTATGGTTTCTTTAATGTTGTCATTAGTAGAGGTTCAATTGTCTACTAAAGCACTTGAAATTCAGCTAGAGGATATGGAAAACTAATTTTTTAGACCTAAACACTTAAATTCAGAAAACAGACTATGCAGTTTGTTGTGGTCATATAGCATTTAGATGTCCTCTTGGTAAGCCTCCGTTTTTCGTATGTCAATCGTCGATGAACTGCATCATTATATGATATGAACCTAAAAATACAAGAACTTACAAACCACTTAGTCGGTTAAGTGAAATCTCTTTTTGGAAGTTTAAGGCTGAAGCTTTTTTCTTTACTCGGTAAAACTAAACGGATATCAGATGAAATCATTCTTATCTATCCGCTTGTATTACACCTTTGTTGGTAGGCACGCCAATATGAAAAAGTGCATCGCCTCTATTTACCACCGCTTGGTGATTAATACAAAAGACCAATCCGTCAAAAGGAGCTTTAACAGTTTTACTTCGTTTAGCGTAAGGACCGGATACGATACCTATAACCTGACCTTTTTTAATTTCGCTACCATTTTCTATTTTAGGGATGAACATGCCGGCAGTAGGTGCACGGAGCCATTTTCGGTCTTTGAGGTGTACCGTGTTGTTCCGGTCAATGTATTTTGGCTCTATTGTTTCGATCATACCAAAGTGCTTCATTACATTTAACACGCCTTGCATACCTTCTATAATAGAGTAATCATCAAAACGCATGCTTTCGCCTGCTTCAAAAACCACCGTGGGTATTTTCATTTGATGAGCAGCATTTCTAAAAGACCCTTTTATTAGTTTTGAAGAAAAGGAAATAGGTGCATTAAATACTTTGGCCAGTTGTTCACTTCGTTCATCATTATCAGTATATCTAATTTGCGGAAAGTTGTGCCTTTGTCCTCCGCCAGTATGTAGGTCTATTCCATAATCTACTTGCGAAAGAATTGCTGAGGTATAGTGATAGGCAATACGGCCTGCCATAGAACCTGTTTTTGAACCGGGAAAACTACGATTAACATCTTTTCCGTCAGGAACATCTCTAGAATAATGTATAAACCCGAAGATATTTAAAATAGGAACTGCAATCACGGCGCCACTGGTAACGTTAAAGCGTTTTTCGGTCATCATACGGCGTACCATTTCAATGCCGTTTATTTCGTCACCATGCAGACCAGCTTGCACTAAAAGGGTGGGCCCAGGGTTTTTGGAGTTAAAAACATATACGGGAATATCAATTAGTGTTCCTGTAGGAAGTCTATCAATACTAATATTTAATAGTTTAGACTCTCCTATTTTTACAGTTTCACCTTCTATGGTGATGGTTTTATTGTTTTCCATATACTACTTGGATGTTCTCTTTTCCCTTTTAATAAAGGGTTATTTTATTTTTTTCTGCAGTTCCGTTCTACAAACTGTATTATTTTCTTGGCTACGTTTACACCAGTAGCTGCCTCAATTCCTTGAAGTCCTGGAGATGCATTTATCTCTATCAACAAAGGGCCTTTTTTTGAACGGATCAAATCTACGCCAGCTACTCCTAATCCAATGTGTTTTGCCGCATTTATTGCCATAAATTCCTCTTTAGAAGTTAATTTTACAGCTTCGGTTCTTCCTCCTCGGTGCACATTTGAACGAAACTCGTCATTTCCGCTGGTACGTTTCATACTCGCTACCACCTTATCACCAATTACAAATACACGAATATCTTCGCCATTGCTTTCCTCAATGAACTCTTGCATAAGAATATTGGTGTCCATTTTATAAAAAGTATCGATTATAGATTTAGCAGATTTTTTGGTTTCGGCAAGAATAACGCCCAGTCCATGCGTGCCTTCTTGAATTTTAATAATCAGGGGTGCACCGCCTAATAAATCTATTTGTTGCTCAATATCATCTGGGTCTATAGAAAATAAGGTTTCCGGAATTGGAATTCCCCAGTTTGACATGAGTTGAAGGGTTTTTGCTTTGTTTCTAGCCTTAGAAATACTACCGGATTTAGCAGTGCTAAAGACCTTGGTTCATTTCAAATTGTTTGACAACAGAAGCGCCATGGCGCGTTACTTTAGTGCCAATACGTGGTATGATAGCATCAAATACATCTAGGATGTTTTCTTGTTTAAAGATTACTTCAGGTTGGTTAGTGCCTATTTTAATAGAACATTGGGTATGGTCTATCCATTCTATATCATGTCCTAATTTTTTGGCTTCATTGGCTATTCTTTGGGTTGAATAGACATTCATGCTTACGGAAAGAAGTCCAATATTCATTATAAGAGTATAAATTTGAGGTTGTTTACGACTTGAATATCGGTCAAAAAATGCAGATGTCGAAACTGGAATTGAAAAATTGAAGCATCTAATTCTTTGGTTAAAAAAATTAAAGAACGAATATTTAGTACCCGGAAGTTTTAGCGCTTGCTTAAAACGTTTCTAAATACTTTACTAAACCGTCACAAAGTTTGTTAAAGCCAAGCTTATGCCCTAATTTCGTAGAAGTTTTTTAATTAACTCCAACGTATTATAAAATGAGCGGATTGATAAAATCTTCGATTGCCCGAAAAGTGGTCATGGCCCTATCGGGTCTTTTTTTGGTCTTTTTCCTTGGGCAGCACTTTGTGATTAACATTACATCTGTAATTGCACCCGATACTTTTAATGAGTGGTCGCATTTTATGGGCTATAACGTTTTGGTGCAATATCTCTTGCAGCCTATACTTATAGCTGGTGTAATCGTTCACTTTGCTATGGGTATTGCACTTGAGCTAAAGAACAATAAAGCACGAGCAGTAAAGTACAAACAGTATAACGGCGGCGCCAACGCTTCTTGGATGTCTAGGAACATGATTATTACCGGTTTGGTAGTTCTTGCTTTTCTTGGTCTGCACATGTATGATTTTTGGATACAAGAAATATCCTATAAGTACATTGCAATGAACCCAGAAGACCCAACGCGTTATCTTGAGGAAACAGTTCATAAATTTGAGCCTTTCTGGCGTACAATTATTTATATGATCTCTTTTGTTTTGTTAGCATTGCATTTATGGCATGGTTTCGCTTCGTCTTTTCAGACGGTTGGTGTAAACAACAAGTACTCTGCGGGCATTCAAACGTTCACAAAAATATATTCTATAGCCATTCCTTTAGGATTTATATTCATCGCTCTTTACCATCATTTTAACCCAATAACACATTAATTATGGGCATATTGGATTCAAAAGTTCCAAAAGGGCCATTGGCCGCTAAATGGACTCAACATAAAAACGACATTAACCTTGTAAACCCTGCTAACAAACGTAATATTGATATTATCGTTGTTGGTACTGGACTTGCAGGTGGTTCTGCCGCTGCTACTTTAGCGGAGTTAGGCTATAACGTAAAAACATTTTGCTACCAAGATTCTCCACGTAGAGCGCACTCTATTGCTGCTCAAGGTGGAATTAACGCAGCAAAGAATTATCAAGGTGATGGTGATAGTGCCTACCGCCTTTTTTATGATACTATAAAAGGGGGCGATTACCGTTCCCGTGAAGCAAACGTTTATCGTTTGGCAGAAGAATCGGCTAATATTATTGACCAGTGTGTTGCTCAAGGGGTTCCTTTTGCAAGAGAATATGGCGGAATGTTAGACAACCGTTCTTTTGGTGGAGTTTTAGTTTCACGTACCTTCTACGCTAAAGGTCAAACAGGACAGCAGCTTTTATTAGGTGCTTATTCTGCCATGAACAGACAAATTAACCGTGGAAAAATCCAATCGTTCAACCGTCATGAAATGATGGATATGGTTCTTGTTGATGGAAAAGCAAGAGGAATCATTGCACGTGACTTGGTTACGGGTAAAATTGAACGTCACTCTGCTCACGCTGTTGTTTTGGCAACTGGTGGTTACGGAAACGTATTTTTCTTATCTACCAATGCAATGGGTAGTAACGTAATGGCAGCTTGGAGAGCACACCGTAGAGGAGCTTTCTTTGCTAACCCATGTTTTACACAAATTCACCCTACTTGTATTCCAGTTTCTGGGGATCACCAATCTAAACTGACATTAATGTCAGAGTCCCTTCGTAATGATGGGCGTATTTGGGTTCCAAAACGTATGGATGATGCTATTGCGATTAGAGAAGGTAAGTTGAAACCTATTCAGCTTAAAGAAGAAGATCGTGATTATTACTTGGAAAGAAGATATCCTGCATTTGGAAACTTGGTACCTCGTGATGTTGCATCACGTGCGGCTAAAGAACGTTGTGATGCTGGTTTTGGTGTAAATAAAACTGGTGAGGCCGTTTATTTAGATTTTGCTTCGGCAATTCAACGTTACGGAGAAGAAGAAGCGCTCACGCACGGTATTAAAAATGCCGATGATAAAGAAATAACACGTTTAGGTAAGAAAGTCATAGAAGCTAAATACGGTAACCTTTTTCAGATGTACGAGAAAATCGTAGATGAGAATCCGTATGAAACGCCAATGATGATATATCCTGCGGTACACTATACTATGGGTGGTCTTTGGGTTGATTATAACCTACAGACAACTATAGAAGGGTGTTACTGTGCGGGTGAAGCTAACTTTAGTGATCACGGTGCTAACCGTTTAGGTGCTTCTGCATTGATGCAAGGTTTGGCAGATGGTTATTTTGTGTTGCCTTATACTATAGGTGACTACCTTTCTAAAGATATTAGAACCGGTGCTATCCCAACAGATTTACCAGAATTTGATGCTGCTGAAACTGCCGTTCAAGATAGGTTGGACAAGTTAATGGCCGGTAGCGGTCAACATTCAGTTGATTTTTACCATAAGAAATTGGGTAAAATCATGTGGGACAAATGTGGTATGGCTAGAAATGCTAAAGATTTGCAAGATGCAATCGATGAGATTTCTGCTTTACGAGCTGACTTCTGGGCGAATGTAAAAATTCCATAAAAGCAGACGGTATGAACCAAGAGTTGGAAAAAGCAGGTCGTGTGGCCGATTTCTTAGAGCTTGGCGAACTGTTCGCTAAAGATGCACTTACAAGAAACGAATCTTGTGGAGGTCACTTCCGTGAGGAGTATCAGACTCCTGAAGGTGAAGCTTTACGTGATGATGAGAACTTTAAGTTTGTTTCCGCTTGGGAATATAAAGGTGAGCCTAAAGATGCAGTTTTGCATAAGGAGGAGTTGAAGTACGAGAATATTGAGTTGAAGACAAGAAGTTATAAATAAGTAACTATGAAGCTTAATCTAAAAATATGGCGTCAAAAAGATGCTAAGTCCCAAGGTCAGATCGTAGACTATCCTATTAAGGGTATTGAAGGCGATATGTCTTTTCTTGAAATGATGGACGTTCTTAACGAAGAATTGATCAACAAAGGAGAAGAGCCTGTACAATTTGATCATGATTGCCGTGAAGGTATTTGTGGTGCTTGTTCACTGCAGATCAATGGTGAGCCTCATGGGCCTGACCGTTTGGTAACCACGTGCCAATTGCACATGCGTAAGTTTAATGATGGTGATACTATCGTTATTGAACCGTTCCGTGCTACGGCGTTTCCGGTAATAACAGATTTGATTGTTGATAGAACTTCTTTTGATAGAATTCAGCAAGCAGGTGGTTATATCTCTGTAAACACTTCTGGTAATACAGTAGATGCCAATGCTATTCCTATTAACAAACACGATGCAGATGAAGCTATGGATGCCGCTACCTGTATTGGCTGTGGAGCATGTGTAGCTGCTTGTAAAAATGCAAGTGCTATGTTGTTTACGTCGGCAAAGGTTTCTCAGTTTGCTTTATTGCCTCAAGGGCAAGTAGAAGCGGTAGATCGTGTTCAAAATATGGTACGCCAAATGGATTTGGAAGGATTTGGAAACTGTACCAACACTGGAGCATGTGAAGTAGAATGTCCTAAAGGAATTTCTTTAGAGAACATTGCTCGTTTGAACCGTGAGTATTTAAGCGCGACTACAAAAGGATAATAAGCATACGAGTGCATAGTGCACTCTATAGATATTAAAAATCCCAAACTCCTTTTTATGGAGTTTGGGATTTTTTGTTATTTTAAGGTATGCCCAAGGACTATTCCATAGAACGTATAAAAGTACCTCGGTTCAATGAAGAATCGGGTTTCTACACTACTCCCCAACGCTCTAAGATTATGAGCAAAATTAAGGGGAAGAATACGAAGCCAGAACTTGCTTTTAGAAAGGCTCTCTACGCAGCGGGTTACCGTTATCGCATAGATTATAAGAAACTTATAGGCAAACCAGATATTGTCTTAAAAAAGTATAAGACAGTCATATTTATAGATGGGGAATATTGGCATGGCTATAATTGGGAAGAACGTAAGCCTAAAGTAAAGACGAACCGAGAATTCTGGATAGCTAAAATAGAAAGAAACATACAGCGTGATCAAGAAGTAAATAGAGAGCTAGACCTTTTGGAGTATAAAGTATTCCGATTTTGGGAGACCGAAATAAATAAAGAATTAGATAGGTGTCTGGCAGAAGTCATCCAACATTTAGAATCCTATCAATAGAGCAAATATCTATTTGTTTTCCGTCAACCTAAGCTGGGTATAGCTGGTATCTTGCAGTATAGTAATTTAATAATCATTAAAAATTAAACATATGAAGAGGATAGCAATTTTAGCTACAAATGGATTTGAAGAAAGCGAATTAAAATCTCCAAAGGAAGCCATGGAAAATGAAGGCTTTAAAGTAGATATCGTAAGTCTAGAATCAGGAGAAATAAAAGGATGGGCCGATGGTAATTGGTCTAACTCATACAAAGTGGATAAAACCATAGATCAAGTAACTGCAGAAGACTATAATGCACTAATGTTACCGGGTGGTGTCATCAATCCTGATAAACTAAGAAGAGAAGAAAAAGTATTAACCTTTGTAAGGGACTTTTTTAAGCAAGAGAAGCCGGTAGCGGCAATATGTCATGCATCATGGACGCTTATTAGTGCAGATGTTGTAAAAGGCCGTAAAATGACTAGTTTTAATTCTATTAAGGATGATTTGGTAAATGCCGGAGCAAACTGGGTAGATGAAGAAGTGGTAGTAGACCAAGGTTTTGTAACAAGTAGAAATCCGGATGACTTACCGGCTTTTAATTCTAAATTGATTGAAGAAATCAAAGAAGGTAAGCACGAAGAGCAGCACGCGTAAAATACATTGCACGGAATACATAGAGATTAATTTAAAGCCCTTGCAGTTTGCGAGGGCTTTTTTATTTTAAAAACATCGCATTTTATCGATGAAATTAACCGCTCGTATTTTTCACAACAGAGTTGAGCGGGTTCACAACAATATTTTAGATAGGAGAGTAAACGGCCGTAAGTTTACAGTGTAATTAAGTAATAGTCTTGACCCCAAATCTACTCTAGAACTTAACTAAAACAAGTAACGAATCCCAAGTCCGCTACTTAACCTACGGAAGCTTACAAAAACACTCCGGTCCCCACCGGAAAATCAAAAACCTACTTAAAAAAAGAGCCCCGATTCGGGGCTCTTTTTTTATTATACACTTACTAAGCATTTATCCTTAAGAGAAATTTATTCGGCAAATTTTACAAATAAAAAACCCTCTAATCTATATAGAGGGTTGTTTTTAAGAATTTAAGTAGATTTTATTTTTCTAAGAAAATTTTATATTTTTCCATGCTACCAATAAGACTATTTCCATCAAGTAGTGCTCCATCGTCAAAAAGCCTATCGGTATAACCCTCTTCATATACTTCCAATTCATCTCCCTCTGAATATTCAAACTCTATAAAAACTAAACTGTTATCTTCGGTCCTCGTTGCCCATTTGCCTTTGCTAATAAGATTCAACGAATTTTCGCTAAAAATAGCTTCACAGTTGGCTTTAGAATCAGTAGTAATTAAATATTTATAATCATCATCATATTCATAGATATAAGTTCCGTCTGCACTTATGGTTAAGTTTTATGGTTTATGGTTATACAGTTTCCAGCTGCTTGAAGTGTATTACCATTATCGCAGGAAATAGAATCAACTTGATCACAGCTTTCCTCTTCTGGTAAAGCAGTTCTAAAACTGCCATCTTCTTCGTAAATCTCTTCTTTTACCAATGTCCATTCGCCAATAGCCTCACTAGAACCTCCCCAACTTTCAACTGTTATGCAGACTTCGGTAGGAGCACTTATGTTTTCTGCGGCATCATAGACGCAAATTTCATAACAGAATGTGCCTTGGTTCTATTTCTGTGTTAAAATTCACATCTATAGTTTTATCGGTTTCTGTTTTAAAAGTATTGGAAAACAGAGATTTCTTTTTTGATTTGCTAACTTTCTTTCCGCTAGAATCATTCTCGTTTATGTTTACATCATAATATCCATCGGCGTGGGTACCATCTGAGGTTTTGAATTGAATATAGGCACCGACAATTTCGGCTTCTGAGTTAAGAGAAATATTAAATCCTTCACCTAAAAATGCAGATTTAGAGGTTTCTGATAAATCAACCGCGATAGCTTCATTAGGAGTAGGCGGCATCCCATCGTTTTTTGTTCCGCCATCAATAATAACATTGGTGGAAACCGTATTGGCATCTAAAGAGGTTTGCTCAGCTTGTTGTAATTCTTCCTGTTCTTGCTCTATTTGTTCTTGCTCTAATTTCTCAACGGAATTTTCTACAGTGTCTTTTCCGCAAGAGGCCGCTATTAATAATGCTGCGAACAAAGCGTTTCTAAAAATAATTTTCATGTTGGTTGGTTTATGGTTTAGAAATATTTGAACGCTTTACAAATGTTAAAATTGCATTTAAGGTTAATCTGGAAGAAGTATAACGGGATATGAGTTGCGAAAAAAATCCAAGCAAATTAATTTTAGATTGGCATTTTATCGATGAAATGAACCGCTCATATTTTTCACAACAGAGTTGGGTGGGTTCACAACAATATTTTAGACAGAAGGGAAAACAGCCGTAAGTTTACAGTGTAATTAAGTAATAGTCTTGACCCCAAATCTACTCTAGAACTTAACCAAAACAAGTAACGAATCCCAAGTCCGCTACTTAACCTACAGAAGCTTACAAAAACACACCGGTCCCCACCGGAAAATCAAAAAAACCTACTTAAAAAGAAAGCCCCAATTAGTGGCTTTCTTTTTGTTTTCTATTTTCTTAATTAGTCAATAGCAAAAGATACTTCAGATTGTTTTCCTTTGCCTTTCAATTGAATCGTGTACTTCCCTTTGGGCAAATAGGTCTTCCCATTTTTTGCTGATTTTAAATCAGTTTTATTCTTTTTTTCATAAGTAGCTTTTCCACTATCTGTAAAGGTTAGGTCATATGAAAGTACATTTAAACCTTTATCGGCTATGAGTTCGGTCTCACTTATTATAATACCTTCATCAGATTTAATTACGGCCTCATAAGAATTTGTTTCGGCACTATAAAAAGTGATATCAAGAGATAAGGTGTATTGGCCTTTGCCCAAGTACCCGGTGGGTTGCCCCAATTTTTGGAATGTTTTATATCATCTAGCTCAAAAACAACTAATTCCTTTTTGAGAAGTTCAGGAATCATCTTTTGCAGAACGGAAATGTCAGCTTTGTAAATGCTTCTTCCATGGGTGCCCACTAAAAGGTGTTTGGCTTCAGGTTGAATAACCAAATCATGAACGGCCACATTTGGCATTCCGTTTTGAAAACTTTCCCAAGAAACTCCTTGGTCAAAAGAGGTGTAAAGACCATTATCTGTTCCGGCAAAAAGGAGATTTTCGTTTTCAGGGTCCTCAATAATTACATTGACAGGCGATGCAGGAATGCCTGTAGAAATGGTTGTCCAGGTTTTACCATAATCCTCGCTCTTAAAAATATAAGGTGTAAAATCATCCCAACGGTAACCGTTCAAAGCAAGATAAACGCGTTCTTTTTTGTGTTTGGAAGCTACAATTCTACTCACCCAAAGATTCGCCTCTTTTTGAACTTTCTTAAGATTTTCAAATTGAGACAGATCAATATTCTTAGAAATGTTTTCCCAATGAGCCCCACCATCTTTGGAAATATTTACGAGGCCGTCATCACTACCTGTATATAATAAACCAAAGGTAAATGGAGATTCTGATAGGGTTGTTAGTGTTCCGTAAGCTACGTTGCCTTTTTGCCCGCCATAAGTTAGGTCTGGAGAAATGACTTCCCAATCATCACCTTGGTTCATGGAACGGTGTAGTTTATTACCACCTAAATACAGAATATCTTGGTTATGCGGGGACAATAGAATAGGTGTCTGCCAATTGAATCTATACGGATCTTCCCCTAACTCATGTTTGGGCTGAATGTAATGTCGCTTCCCCGTATTTTTGTCAATGCGATAATAGTTTCCAAATTGATACCCTGTATAGACGGTATTATGATTGCGATTGTCTATTTCTATTTGCATTCCGTCACCGCCCATTAGTGATTTCCATGGGTAATCGCCAGTTTGGTGCCATTTACTATTTTCTTCGGCATTATGAGGTCCTTCCCAAACGCCATTGTCTTGAAGACCTCCATAGACATGATACGGCTCTTGGTTATCTACATTTATAGCATAAAACTGACCAACGGTAGGCGAGTTATTTTTAGTCCAGTTGGCACCGTCGTCATAGGAGATGTTAACCCCACCGTCGTTTCCATTTATTAAATGACCTTGCATTTTTGGATTTACCCATAACGCATGATGGTCGGCATGAACATTGTCTTCATTTATGGAAGTATAGTTTTTCCCACTATCTGAGGATTTAATAATAGGTACACCACCCAAGTATATTTTATTTACATCATTGGGGTCTACTCGTATTTCGCCAAAATAATAACCATAACTATAGAGCAAACCATCAATATAATCTTCGTTTTGTTTTTGCCATGTTTTGCCACCATCATTACTTCGGTAAACTTCGGCTCCAATAACCGGAGTGTTGAATAATGAGGTATTTGCATTCTCTAGATATTTGGTAATATCAATAGGTTTGGCTACACCACTGCGTATCATTTGCTTTATATTTTCGGCACGATATTTTTCTTGAAAATTATTGGTTTTGAGAAAAGCATTGAGCTTCTTGTCATCAAGTTTAAGAAAATCAGCTTCGGACATCGCTTTAAAATCTTCTTTTGATAATTCATCGGACTTCTCTTCTGAATCTTCAGTTTTCTCACGGTGGTCTTGATTATCAAGAAGGGCGTAAACGGTATTCTCATTAAAGACAGCTAAACCAATTCTGCCTACACCGTAGCCAGTAGGGAAACCACTTGCGTCATTGGATAATTTTATCCAAGAACCCCCACCATCCGTACTCTTATAGATGCCAGAGTCATTCCCATTGCCTAGAAAATCCCATGCTTTTCTGTCCTTCTCCCAAGCCGCAGCATATAGTATATTAAAGTTTTCAGGAGCTTGAGCAACATCAATTATTCCCGCGGTATCGCTAATGAACAAGGTTTTTTTCCAAGTTTTTCCACCATCTATTGTTTTGTAGATGCCTCGTTCAGTATTTGCAGAATATAGATGTCCTGTTACACCTATTACCACTTCATTGTAATTATCATTGTTTATAAGGATGCGACCAATATGGTGTGAATCTTGTAATCCCATATTCTGCCAAGTTTTGCCCTGGTCGGTAGATTTCAAAATACCGATGCCTGCATATGAAGATCTAGAGGCATTATTTTCTCCGGTACCAACCCAAATAGTACCCGTTTTCCAATGCACAGCTATATCTCCAATATTCTGCGTTTCTGAACTATCCATAATTGGAGTGAATGAGGTTCCGTTGTTATTGGTGTACCACAATCCTCCACTGGCATAGGCTACATAAAACTCAATTGGGTTATCTGGGTTGACATCTAAATCTACAACTCTTCCGCTCATTACCGAGGGACCAATGTTTTTCAATTTCAGATGCTGCACCAATGATTTGGCGGCCATCTGTTCTTTAAGTTGAAGCGCCTTTTGAATGTCCTCTTTGGATGTAGATTCTATTTGACCAAAGCCAAAAAAACAAAAAAGCAAAAGATAAGGAAGGATAAAAGATTTCATGAAAACCGGTTTTCTTTGTAAATGAAAGTTAGCAAAACTGAATTGTAATGGTAACATAGTGTGCAGAAATTAACCATTATACTTACGGTTTGTAGTTGATATGCCAACAGTTGCCGTCAAAAAAGTTAATAATGGCGGATTATATTGTGTCTTAACTTAAAAATTTGTTAATTTATTTATATGAAAAACTATAAAGCATCTTTATAAACTAAGATGTTGTACTAAAAAGACATTGTTCGTTCACAATTTTAAAAAGGTTCGAACACTTTACAAGTAACATAACCAACTTTAATTAGAGACCCCAAAGGTTTTAACAAACCTTTGGGGTCTTACCATTTGTGGGTTGTTGTAAATCATTAATTTTGATGAAATTCAAGATTGATATGAAGTACGAGCAAATCAAGAGCAGTCTATTTATAAAAAATAGAAAGAAATTTATGGCAGCGATGCAGCCTAAAAGCATTGCGGTCTTCAATTCTAATGATATTTACCCAATAGGGGCAGACAGTACGTTACCTTTTGAACAACATAGGGACTTATTCTATTTAAGTGGTGCCGATCAGGAGGAAACTATTCTCATATTATTTCCGGATGCGTTAGCAAAAAAACATCGCGAAATATTATTCGTAAGGGAAACCAATGACCATATTGCAATTTGGGAAGGAGAAAAATTAACCAAAGAGAAAGCAACTGAAGTTTCAGGAATTGAGACCATCTACTGGTTACAGGATTTTGATAAGATATTTTTCGATTTGATGACGGAGGCCGAAACTATCTATTTCAATACAAATGAACACTATAGACAGGCTGTTGAAACACAAACGCGTGAAGACCGCTTTATAATAGATTGTAAGCATAAATTCCCTGCACATAAAGTAGCCAAGAGCAATCCAATTTTACAAAAGATACGAGGTGTAAAAGAGCCCGAAGAGATAGAGTTAATGCAAACGGCTTGTGATATTACGGATAAGGGATTCCGTCGTGTACTAAGTTTTACAAAACCCGGTGTTTGGGAGTATGAAATAGAAGCCGAGTTATTGCACGAGTTTATTCGCAACCGCTCTAAAGGTTTTGCGTACTCACCAATTATTGCATCCGGTAACAACGCCAATGTTCTGCATTATGTTGAAAACAACCAGCAATGTAAAAGCGGTGATTTAATTTTAATGGATACCGCTGCGGAATACGCAAATTATTCATCTGACTTAACTAGGACTATTCCCGTAAACGGAAAATTTACTCCTAGACAAAAAGAAGTTTACGAAGCTGTTCTTCGCGTGAAAAATGAAGCGACTAAAATGCTAGTACCCGGAACAATTTGGGCAGACTATCACGTAGAATGTGGAAAGCTAATGACTTCGGAATTATTAGGTTTGGGCTTGTTGGATAAAGCCGATGTGCAAAACGAAAGAAAAGATTGGCCAGCCTATAAAAAATACTTCATGCATGGTACTAGTCACCATATAGGATTAAATACCCACGATTACGGAGAATTGAAGAAACCAATGGAGGCTAATATGGTTTTTACAGTTGAACCGGGAATCTATATTCCGGAAGAAAAAATGGGCATTCGTATAGAAGATGATGTGGTTATTCAGGCAAAAGGAGAACCGTTTAATTTGATGGCAAATATCCCAATAGAAGTTGAAGAAATAGAGCAGCTAATGAGTAAGTAGGTGGTTGCTTACAAAATAAACCTTAAAATTTTGCTATCTTACGGATATACATTTGTATAACCATTAACTAAATATTACAAAATGAAGAAATTAGTAGCAGAATTTATCGGTACCCTCTGGCTAGTCTTGGGGGGATGTGGAAGTGCAGTCTTAGCTGCGGGTATTCCTGAATTAGGAATTGGCTTCGTAGGTGTGGCCCTCGCATTTGGTCTAACAGTTATTACTATGGCCTATGCCATTGGTCATATTTCTGGTTGTCATTTAAACCCCGCAGTATCCATTGGTCTTTGGGTTGGTGGCCGTTTTGATGGCAAGGAATTGGTTCCTTATATTATAGCTCAAGTTTTAGGAGGTATAGCCGGTGCAGGTATTTTGTATGTCATTGCTTCTGGTCACCAGGATTTGAACTAGGAGGCTTCGCAGCTAACGGTTATGGCGAACACTCCAAGGCGGCTATAGTGATGATGGCGGCATTGGTTTGTGAATTAGTTATGACCTTTATCTTTTTGTTTGTAATTCTTGGGTCTACATACACTAAAGCACCAGGAGGTTTTGCTGGTGTGGCCATAGGTCTTTGTTTAACTTTAATACACTTAATCAGTATTCCGGTAACAAACACTTCTGTTAATCCAGCTCGTAGTACTAGTCAGGCTTTATTTGTTGGCGATTGGGCATTGGGAGAACTATGGTTGTTTTGGGCAGCACCAATTGCAGGAGCTGTTTTAGCAGGGCTTGTATACAAAGCATTATCTCCAGAAATAGTAGAATAATATTTTAAATGGAATAGCTGGCAGAGGTAGTTTTAGGATTTATTTTTATGAAGCAAATTCGTGATTACAAAAACCACCACTGCCGGCAATACCCATCCTAAACTATAAAGACTTAAAGGTATAAATCCTTGTATATCTGATAGAGCCTCGCTAAAACCGATACTTCCTAAGAAATCAGGTATGCTAAAAACAATGGTGGCAATCACCACAGCTCTGAACACTTTTTCAGAAGCATACTTATCCGGCACGATATTCAAAAGAATAAGTACTATCGTAATCGGGTAAATAAACATTAGAGCGGGCAGGGCCACAGCAATAATGTAAGCCACATTAAATTGTCCCATCACAATCCCTAAAATACAACCCAATATAGCTGTAGTTAAATATACAGGTTGGGAATCGTGAAATCTATATTTTATAAAATCTGCCGTACCGGTTACTATACCAACAGCGGTAGTAAAACACGCAAGACTCACCAAAATACTTAAGAATAGGTTGGCCGTTCCTCCCAAGGTTTTTGTACTAATACCGCTCAGTAAGGCAGTTCGTGAAATGTCTGCAGTAAACTCACCATGCATAATTGCACCGGTAACTATAAGTCCGGCATAAATAAGGAAGAGGCTAAGGCCTGCCAACCAACCGGAGCGCCGTATCAAAATCTTTTTTTCTTCGTACGAAGCTTCCTTTTTTCAGATTAATCGAAATAATAATTACTCCACCTACTACAACAGCACCAATGGCGTCAAAAGTCTGATAGCCTTCAAGAATACCTTCCGATAACGGATTGTGAAATACAGTTTCGCTAAAAGTAAAATCATAAGAAAATAGTGCCGTACCTATTATAAGGAACAAAATAAGAATAATGGCAGGAGTCAAAAGCTTTCCTAGGATATTTAGAATCTGCGAACGATTGACGACGAATACAAATACCAGGGAGAAATATATAATACTAGTGAGTAGAGGAGGCGAATCAAAAAATGGTTGGATTGCCATTTCATGAGTAACCGCTGCTGTCCTTGGAGAAGGTAGACTTATAGAGATGGTATAAATAAGTAAAGAATAGACAAGGCTAAAGGTGGGTGAAACTTTTTTTCCAAAATCGAATATGGTACCCTGGAGTTTGGCGTGTGCCATAATACCCATTATAGGTATAAGTACGGCCGATGCGCAGAAGCCCAATGTAACGAGCCACCACATATCACCAGACTTGTTGCCTAGTAATGGAGGTAGTATAAGATTACCTGCTCCAAAAAATAACGAGAACAGGGCAAAAGCAGTAACTAAGACTTCTCTGGTTTCCTTTTTTAGGATAAACATGGATTAAAAATATTAGTGGAAATTAGTTCTACCTATCTATATTGTTTCTGTACTTCATCGAAAAAAAAGGGAGGTTATTCATCCAGATCGATGAACGGCAACCCAAAAATGCACATGTTATTCTTATTGAGAGAAAACCGCGACAAGATACCGTAAATTCAATTGATAACAAATGATAGGAAAGACCGATTTAAATGTGTTGTTCATCGAATAAAATGTATTTCATCGAAAAAACGGTACAATGATAGAAGGGCATCCAATAAACAAAGATACGATGGCGTTCAAGTAAAAGAGTGAATAAAAACATTCTAAAGATCAGACCCAAAATTTTTGCAGTAAGCGGTTTTCCCAAAGGCCGATGATGCGTTTTAAACCTACAACCATGAAGAAGTTTTTTTGCAGTTTATTCGGACATCACTACACAGTATCTAAAAAAGTTACCCTCCACATCAAAGAGTATAAATGTATTCATTGTCAAAAACAAGTGACAACAGATGTAAGTGGAAACCTTTCAACGTTGACTCCAGAACTGCAGGATATAAATAAAACACTAGAAAATATATTTCAGAAGAGACATAGGGCAGCAGAGCATGCCGCCTAACTATGCTTTGGCACCGAAATTCTGAGCCGTTAAAGGTCTTGGAATTTTAAACTTATTTCCGGAAATTTAGGAAACAACCTCGTTCTCCACTGTCGTTCGCCCCACAACAGTATTAGTTAGGTATGTCCTTTGTTTTCGGGAATTTTTTGTTTTTCTATTTTCGAAAAACTAATTTAAGTACTTGTAGTTCAGTCTATTGAATATTATTTTCTTCAATTTTTCTCAGAATTTTAGCACTTATAAGGTCTAGTTCTGCATCGGGTAAATCATGCCCCATATTATCTACCCATAAACTATCTGCATTCGGAATAACCGACGCCATTTTTATACCATGTTCAAAAGGTATAACAGGATCTTGTTTTCCGTGAATTACCAATACTGGTATTTTCAGTTTTGATAGTGACTCATATCTAGGTTTAGCCAATTCCATAGCTTTTTGGTGTTGTCTACCAGCTATAAAATGATACCCATCTCGTTTTTTCAAGTTGTATAGAGCTGCTTCTGCAAGAGGTTTGCTGGCAATATCTCCCGTGGCTTCTCCCATTAGAATTCTCTTGTGGACAAACTGTAGTTTAATTTGACTTTTCTTACCTCCAAAAATCCCGTATTTAATTACTGCACTTATCATTTGTGGTAAAACTTCCGGCGAAGGGATTGGTAAAGAAGAATCAAAAATATCTGCCGAAGACATAATGGAAGTAAGGCTTTCAAATCGCTCTTCATGTTCAATTGTTGCAAGCTGTGAAATCATGCCCCCCATAGAAACCCCTATGATGTGGGCTTTCTTAATATTTAAATTGTCAAGAATTGCAATAGGGTCATTCGCCATATCGGCAAGCGAATACGCTTTATCCTTCTTTTTAAGACGTTGGGTCAAACCCGTGCCTCTGTGATCGTACCGTATTACTTCGTAACCGGCATCCGTAAATTTTGAAATGAAATTTGGTGGCCAACTCAGGGCATCATTGGCAGCTCCCATTACTAAAACAATAGTACCTCTTTTAGATGTTTTAGGTGGAATACGCTCATACCAAACTTTCCAGCCATTGGAAATGGCAAATCCGGTTTTCCCCGTTACCATCTCGGGTACGGGCTCGTGCATTACCGTTTTGATAAGTAATTCTGTTTTATCGGATAGTTTTGGTGTCGATGCACAAGCATAAAAGAGAAGAGAAATTATAGCAAAAACTGATAATCGTAAAGCTACTTTTCTCCCTTTTTTATGCTTTTTCATATCAAAAAAAACTAGTTGTCCGAATTGAAAGAGTTCCAACCTTGAGCGGTTAGTTCTATTTTGGTATTACCTCTTGTAACCAAATAGGCACCTTCTCTTTCGTCTGTCATATGACCTATTACGGTTAAGCTAGGGTTTCCTTTTATTTTATCAAAATCGTTTTGTGAAATGGTAAAAAGAAGCTCGTAATCTTCCCCACCGCTAAGGGCTACCATAGTACTGTCTACATTAAACTCCTCACAAGCCGAAATTACTGTTGGATCCAAAGGAATTTTCTCCTCAAATAAATTGCACCCTACCTTACTGCTTTTACATAGGTGAAGAATTTCCGAAGAAAGTCCGTCACTGATATCTATCATAGAAGTAGGCAGGACTTCCATCTCTTTTAAAAGTTCAATAATATCTTTTCTTGCCTCCGGCTTCAACTGTCTTTCAACAATATAAGAATATGGAGAAAGGTCGGGCTGATTATTTGGGTTCACCTTAAAAACTTCTTTTTCTCGGTCTAAAACCTGCAAGCCCATATACGCCGCACCTAAATCACCACTTACAACAAGCAGGTCGTTTGGCTTAGCACCACTACGATACGTAATTTCTTCTTCTTTTGCTTCGCCAATTGCTGTAATACTAATAAGCATTCCTGAAGTAGATGAAGTGGTGTCGCCACCAATAAGATCCACATTAAAAACTTTTGCTGCTAGAGCTATTCCGGCATAAAGTTCTTCTAACGCTTCTAAAGGAAAACGGTTGGAAACAGCCAATGAAACCGTGATTGATGTAGCGGTTGCATTCATAGCATATACATCAGAAAGGTTTACCATTACTGCCTTGTAACCCAAATGTTTTAAGGGCATATAGCTGAGGTCAAAGTGTACACCTTCTATTAATAAATCTGTGGTCAGTACCGTCTTTTCTGTATGGTCAAATACAGCTGCGTCATCACCAATACCTTTTAAGGTGGATTTGTGATTTATTTTAAAATTTTTAGTCAAATGGTCTATGAGTCCAAACTCGCCCAATTTTTCCAGAGACGTACGTTCTTGGTTTTTATCTTCTAACATTTTGCAAAAGTAAGAAGTATAAATTTATAGCCCTAGTTTTCTGCTAATAGCGTTCAATATTAATGTAATTAAGCTTTAAGCGGATTTGGGGTTGGTTCTTTATTTGAGAGAAAGATAATCTTGAAAAACGAGGTTTGCTTTCTAGGGTATTTGCTTTGACTAATTGGAAGGTTGTTATTTAGTGATTTTGTAATTTCTGTACGACAAGTCCACGCCAAAGTGATTTTTTAGAACTTTTTTAGTTCGATCTTTTAGACTTATCCGACTCATAGAGATGTCATAATCAAACACCCAGTTCTTCTTCTTTATTCTTGGAATAATAACCTGAGGGTGGTCTCCCGTAAATGGTGCTATTTTGTGAATACTGTCTTCATAACAATATTTCTTTGGTTTGGTCTTGGCTTTTTCGAGCTCTTCTTTACCTCTGTAGAGTGAGCCAAAATTTGATTGTTTCCTTTGCATCGCCTCAGGTTCTCGAACCCATCCGTAGTGGTAAACGTAAGCATCAATTGCTTTCACATTAAGTTTCTCGTCTTCATTTTTACGAAAGCCTTGTGCGTCCTTATAAGAGTAAATGTTGGCATTGTTTTTAATTACTCTGATTTCGTTACAGTACCAATTTGAAGATGCTCCGATATAATCAAAAGAACCATAAAAATGTAAGTACTTGAATAGAAGTCCATCTATTTGCTTGTTATCTTTATACTTTAACATGGCATTTTTAATGGTTTTCAAATCCTTTTCATGAATAACTTCATCGGCCTGAATGTAAAAAGCCCAATCTGTATCATCCGATATATGTTCTAAGGCTTTATTAGTTTCTGCAGCTAAGACTTTTCCGCCTTCTCTTAAATTATCGTCCCATTCCGTTTCAATAATTTTTATTTTTTTATCATTGATACTCTGAATCAATTCTAGTGTACCATCATCGCATTTGCCAATGGCTATAACAAACTCGTCACAGAGAGGTAAAATAGAATGAATGGATTCTATCACTGGATACTCGAAACGAACGGCATTTTTAACGAAAGAAAAACCGGTTACCTTCATAAGAAAATCGACTTTGATTTATTTCCAAAACTATTAAAATTTTGGGCTAAAGCTACAACTTAGCATTTTTTAAATTATCTCGTTCCATCAAAACAAATCATTTCTAAAAATAGATAGTAACATCGCTTGAACAAAAAGATTGCTATTAGATTACAAGCTCTTGCTTTGGTCAAGCATAATATACCGTTTGGTCATAGAAAAAGCTTATTGGAATATACGTTATAATAATGTTAGTTCTTATGGTAAAACCCTACTAATGCCATATATTTGTGAACTATTTAGAATAAATCCAAATGCTTATGATTCAAGTATCTGAAACTGCGAAAAAGAAAGTCATAGACTTAATGACCGAAGGGGTTTTGATGCCTCTACGGACTATGTTCGCGTAGGTGTTGAGAGTGGTGGGTGTAGCGGCTTATCGTATAAACTCGATTTTGACAAAGAAAAAGACGAAGCCGATAAGGTTTTTGAAGATAATGATGTGCGTATTATTGTAGATAAAAAGAGTTTTCTATACTTAGTTGGTACAACACTGGAGTATTCTGGTGGACTAAACGGAAAGGGTTTTGTTTTCAATAATCCTAATGCGCAACGCACCTGTGGGTGTGGGGAAAGTTTTTCGTTATAAACGGAGAATAGTAAAAGAACTAATTATTCAGTTACCCTAGTGTAATTGGTATAAAAGGAAAAAATGGCATACACAGAAGAAGAACTAAAAAAGGAACTCGAAACTAAAGAGTACGAGTACGGTTTCTATACAGATATTGAATCTGATACTTTTCCAATTGGCTTGAATGAGGAAATCGTCATCGCTATTTCTAAAAAGAAGGAGGAACCAGAGTGGATGACGCTTTGGCGTTTGGAAGCTTTTAAAATTTGGAAAGAGATGGAGGAGCCTAAATGGGCAAATGTGCATTATGAAAAACCAGATTTTCAGAAAATCAGTTATTATTCTGCGCCAAAATCTGCTGATCCTAACAAAACGTTAGATGATGTAGATCCAGATTTGTTAGAAATGTATCGTAAGCTTGGTATTTCTGTTGATGAACAAAAGAAATTACAAAATGTAGCTGTTGATATTGTTGTCGATTCTGTTTCTGTAGCAACAACTTTCAAAAAGACACTAGCAGAAAAGGGTATTATTTTTATGCCTATTTCAGAAGCGATAAAAGAGCATCCGGAATTAGTGAAAAAGTATATGGGTACAGTAGTGCCAAAAACTGATAATTTTTACGCTGCATTAAATTCTGCTGTTTTTACTGACGGTTCTTTTTGTTATATCCCAAAAGGTGTAAGATGCCCAATGGAGCTTTCTACGTATTTTAGAATTAATCAAGCAGGTACAGGTCAATTTGAGCGTACGTTGCTTATTGCAGATGAAGATAGCTATGTAAGTTACTTAGAAGGCTGTACTGCTCCATCAAGAGATGAAAATCAATTACACGCTGCCGTAGTTGAGCTAATTGCTTTAGATGGTGCTGAGATAAAATACTCAACGGTACAAAATTGGTTCCTGGGAATAAAGAGGGTAAAGGTGGTGTTTACAATTTCGTAACCAAAAGAGGTTTGTGTGAGAAAAATGCAAAAATTTCTTGGACACAGGTAGAAACAGGTTCTGCCGTTACTTGGAAATACCCTTCATGTATACTTAAAGGAGATAATTCAATTGGAGAATTTTACTCTATTGCAGTTACTAACAATTATCAGCAAGCAGATACAGGTACCAAAATGATACATTTGGGTAAAAATACCCGTAGTACTATCATTTCAAAAGGTATTTCTGCTGGTAAATCACAGAATAGCTATAGAGGACTTGTACAAGTGAGTAGCCGTGCTGATGGTGCGCGTAACTTCTCTCAATGCGATTCTTTGTTAATGGGTAACGAATGTGGTGCACATACCTTCCCTTATATCGAAGCAAAGAATAAAACGGCAATGATAGAGCATGAGGCTACGACTAGTAAAATTGGTGAAGACCAAATTTTCTATTGTAACCAAAGAGGTATACCAACAGAGAAAGCAATTGCATTAATTGTAAACGGTTTCAGTAAAGAAGTATTAAATAAACTACCAATGGAATTTGCAGTAGAAGCACAAAAATTATTGGAAATTAGTTTAGAAGGTTCTGTAGGATAAAAAGTAATTAAGGTTTTAGTAAAACGCCATTGGCGAGACAATATTTAAAGTAACATATTATGTTGAAAATTAAAGATCTACATGCTAGCGTAGATGATAAGGAGATATTAAGAGGAATAAACCTAGAGGTTAAAGCAGGTGAAGTACATGCTATTATGGGACCTAACGGTTCTGGTAAAAGTACATTAGCTTCTGTAATTGCCGGAAACGAGCGTTTTGAGGTTACTCAAGGTTCAATTGAATTAAGTGGCGAAGATTTAGAAGAAGTTTCTCCAGAAGAAAGAGCACATAAAGGTGTTTTTCTTTCTTTTCAGTATCCAGTTGAGATTCCGGGTGTTTCTGTAACCAACTTTATGAAAACGGCTATTAACGAATCTCGTAAGGCTAAAGGTCTTGAAGATATGCCTGCAAAGGATATGTTGAAGTTGATTCGTGAAAAATCTGAGTTATTAGAAATTGACCGTAAATTTTTGTCAAGATCATTGAACGAAGGTTTTTCTGGTGGTGAGAAAAAGAGAAACGAGATTTTTCAAATGGCAATGTTAGAGCCAAAGGTTGCCATATTAGATGAAACCGATTCTGGATTAGATATCGATGCTTTACGTATTGTTGCTAGCGGAGTTAACAAACTAAAAAGTAAGGATAACGCAGTTATCTTAATTACACACTACCAACGTTTATTGGAGTATATCGTGCCTGATTTTGTTCACGTTTTACATAACGGTAAAATTGTAAAATCTGGTGGTAAAGAACTTGCTCTAGAGCTTGAAGAAAAAGGATACGACTGGTTAAAGCAAGAAACAGCGGTTTAAAAATAGTACAGAGTACGTAGTAGTTAGTAAAAAGTACTTAATACTTTGTACTAACTACTTAATACTAAATATATATGGATTTAAAAGATAAATTGATTTCCTCTTTTATGGCGTTTGAGAACAACGTGGATGTTGAACATCCGGTACACGACGTTCGTATGGCAGCTATAAAAAACTTTGAGGAAAAAGGATTTCCTTCTAAAAAGGAAGAAGCTTGGAAATATACTTCGTTAAATAGTTTACAAAAAATAGATTTCAGCATTTTTCCTAGGGAAGAAAATACCCTTGAGTATAAAGATGTCAAAAAATATTTTTTACACGAGATAGACTCATATAAAATTGTTTTTGTAGACGGTATTTATAGCTCGTATCTTTCGGAAACCACTCATGATGGTGTTGATATATGTTTAATGAGCGCGGCGCTTACAAAACCAATGTATAAGCCTGTTATAGATGTCTACTTCAACAAAGTGGCGTCAAAAGATGAGTCACTTACCACATTGAATACGGCATTCAGTAGAGAAGGAGCGTATATTTACATTCCTAAAAACAAAATGCCTAAAAAGCCTATCGAAATTATACATTTCGCTACGGGTAATGAAGCATCAATCTTGTTGCAGCCAAGAAGTTTGGTTGTTGTAGAAGAAAATGCTGAGGTTCAAATTATTGAGCGTCACCAGAGTTTAACATCAAACGACACACTTACTAATGCAGTAACCGAAATATTCGCTGCAAAAAGTGCTATTGTTGATTTTTATAAAATTCAGAACGATGCGGCTACAGCTTCATTGATTGATAACACATACGTTGACCAAAAAGATAAAAGTGTTGTTAACGTTCATACTTTCTCTTTTGGAGGGAAATTGACACGTAACAATCTTAACTTTTATCAAAACGGAGAGTATATAGACTCTACTATGAATGGTGTTACTATTCTAGGGGAAAAACAGCATGTGGATCATTACACATTAGTGCATCATATGCAACCGAATTGTGAAAGTCATCAAGATTATAAGGGAATTTATGGCGATAGCTCTATAGGTGTTTTTAATGGCAAAATTATCGTAGATAAAATTGCTCAAAAGACAAATGCTTTCCAAAAGAATAATAATATTCTGATTAGTGATAAAGCAAGCATCAATTCAAAACCTCAGTTAGAGATTTTTGCAGATGATGTAAAATGTTCTCACGGTTGTACTATTGGTCAGTTAGATGAAGATGCTTTGTTTTACCTACAATCTCGTGGGATTCCTAAAAAAGAAGCTCGTGCTTTGTTAATGTACGCTTTTGCTAATAACGTTTTAGAAAGTGTACGTATACCTGAATTAAAAACACGTATTAACAAATTGATTGCTAAGAAATTAGGGGTTAATCTTGGGTTTGATTTATAAGCGATTGTAAGCTCT